>NZ_NQYC01000001.1:1630000-2230000 GCF_003600835.1 Bacillus sp. PK3_68
AAAAGCCTGACACGGTTCACAAGTTCCTTAGAAAGGAGGTGATCCAGCCGCACCTTCCGATACGGCTACCTTGTTACGACTTCACCCCAATCATCTGCCCCACCTTAGGCGGCTGGCTCCCGTAAGGGTTACCCCACCGACTTCGGGTGTTGCAAACTCTCGTGGTGTGACGGGCGGTGTGTACAAGGCCCGGGAACGTATTCACCGCGGCATGCTGATCCGCGATTACTAGCGATTCCGGCTTCATGCAGGCGAGTTGCAGCCTGCAATCCGAACTGAGAATGGTTTTATGGGATTGGCTAAACCTTGCGGTCTTGCAGCCCTTTGTACCATCCATTGTAGCACGTGTGTAGCCCAGGTCATAAGGGGCATGATGATTTGACGTCATCCCCACCTTCCTCCGGTTTGTCACCGGCAGTCACCTTAGAGTGCCCAACTGAATGCTGGCAACTAAGATCAAGGGTTGCGCTCGTTGCGGGACTTAACCCAACATCTCACGACACGAGCTGACGACAACCATGCACCACCTGTCACCGCTGTCCCCGAAGGGAAAGGTCTGTCTCCAGACCGGTCAGCGGGATGTCAAGACCTGGTAAGGTTCTTCGCGTTGCTTCGAATTAAACCACATGCTCCACCGCTTGTGCGGGCCCCCGTCAATTCCTTTGAGTTTCAGCCTTGCGGCCGTACTCCCCAGGCGGAGTGCTTAATGCGTTAGCTGCAGCACTGAAGGGCGGAAACCCTCCAACACTTAGCACTCATCGTTTACGGCGTGGACTACCAGGGTATCTAATCCTGTTCGCTCCCCACGCTTTCGCGCCTCAGCGTCAGTTACAGACCAGAGAGCCGCCTTCGCCACTGGTGTTCCTCCACATCTCTACGCATTTCACCGCTACACGTGGAATTCCGCTCTCCTCTTCTGCACTCAAGCCTCCCAGTTTCCAATGACCCTCCACGGTTGAGCCGTGGGCTTTCACATCAGACTTAAGAAGCCGCCTGCGCGCGCTTTACGCCCAATAATTCCGGACAACGCTTGCCACCTACGTATTACCGCGGCTGCTGGCACGTAGTTAGCCGTGGCTTTCTGGTCAGGTACCGTCAAGGTACCAACAGTTACTTTGGTACTTGTTCTTCCCTGACAACAGAGCTTTACGATCCGAAAACCTTCTTCACTCACGCGGCGTTGCTCCGTCAGACTTTCGTCCATTGCGGAAGATTCCCTACTGCTGCCTCCCGTAGGAGTCTGGGCCGTGTCTCAGTCCCAGTGTGGCCGATCACCCTCTCAGGTCGGCTACGCATCGTCGCCTTGGTGAGCCGTTACCTCACCAACTAGCTAATGCGCCGCGGGTCCATCTGTAAGTGACAGCTAAAAGCCGCCTTTCCATTCCTCTTCATGCGAAGAAAAAGAATATCCGGTATTAGCCCCGGTTTCCCGGAGTTATCCCAGTCTTACAGGCAGGTTACCCACGTGTTACTCACCCGTCCGCCGCTAACTTGAACAGAGCAAGCTCCGTCAAGTCCGCTCGACTTGCATGTATTAGGCACGCCGCCAGCGTTCGTCCTGAGCCAGGATCAAACTCTCCAAAAAGATTGTTTGACTTGCTCATAATTTAAAAATAAGAATTAACTTACTGGCATGTATTTTGTTCAGTTTTCAAAGATCAATTTTTAAGTGCTTTTCAACAATAGCACACTCGCTTCGTCCTGTCAAAAACATTTTAACTTCATCTTTTTGTTTTTGTCTTTCGGACAAGTAATAATATATCATGCTCTATTAAAAGTGACAAGTGTTTTTTTAAAAAAATATAGTTTTTATGTTCTTTCACTTAAAGAATATCATTCTCTATTTTACCACTGCTTCCCAACTCTTTTAAATACCTTTTTCCTTTACTGCTTTTTATCAAACTAAAAGCAAGGAACTAATTTAGTTCCTTGCTTTACGAGTCTGTCTGCCGTTTTCGATTATGAATAATGTTTTTTATCTTCTTTGGGTCAGCTACGAATAATAAGAGGCCCACAAGCACAATAGCTCCTCCAACTATTTGAGGCGTTATTAACTTTTCTTTAAGCAGCCACCAAGCAAGAATGCTTGCACCGATCGGCTCGAGCAATATAGCCATTGACACAACCGAAGTACTAATATATTTGATAGACCAGTTGAATAAGGTGTGCCCAAGTAAATTAGACAAAACAGCTAATAAAAAGAAATAGACCCATTCCCTTGCAGGATAAGGATAAAATGATTCTTTTTTCATTAACACATAAAAAAAGAGAACAATTGTACAATTAAAGTAGACAATAAACGTATAGGTTATCAAAGACATCCTTTTGCGGATTATTTGTCCAAACAACAAGTAGCCTGTAATTAATCCACAAGCAATAAGAGCAAGGATATCTCCGTAAAGCGCTTTTCCACTAACCTGGAAATCGCCCCATCCAATAATAAAACTCCCTCCAATGGCTACGCCGCCTCCAATTAGCGCTCCCAACGTAAACCGTTCCTTAAAGATAAAATATGTACCAGCAAAAGCAAAAAGCGGCTGCAAAGTAACCAGCACAGTGGAACTCGCCACAGAAGTGTAGTTCAAGGACTCAAACCATAGAATAAAGTGAAAAGCCAGAAAGATGCCAGCGACAAGAGAGAAAAACCAATCCTTCTTTGAAACAGCTTTAAGTTCTCCTACATATTTAAAAAGAAATAAAGGGAGCATGAGCAAAACAGTAAATAACAGGCGGTAAAATGCTATTACACCAGCATCAGCTGACGACAGCTTGACGAATATTGCTGAAGTAGAAACAAAAAAAACTCCAATAATCAACACGGCATAAGGATTGAGCTTTGGACTATCCATAGATGTTCTCCTTTGAGTAAATCTAGATGGTTTTTAAAAGTAAAAACCGTCTATCATTTTAAATCTTCTCAGGCGATATTTCCAGTTAATAAACAAAGTAAAAGAGATCAGGATACTTTTCTAAGAAACAGGCATATTTTTTTAGATGGAGGGAATAATACAAAAAAAGAGATTTTCGGCGCTTAAAGGTAGAGAGGAGAATGGCATGACAACAAAATGGACAAGAATTACCGGGGGACTTATTTTATCAGCTATCATTATCACCGTTATGTTTATTGCAGGATGAGTAGTTACTAGCAGTCAAACAAATAAAGAGCCTGCAGACAAGCTTGTCTGCAGGCTCTTGGTCATAATGGAGCATAGCGGGCTCGAACCGCTGACCTCTACACTGCCAGTGTGGTGAGCGGATAAAACTGCATAATACTTAATACGCGCCAATCCCTAATATATAAAGCTTTTGCCGCTCTTCCTCTCTCGCCTTTAATACTGAATTAGATTGAATATATACAGATTTGGTCCCCATTTGGGCCCCAAAAATAAAAACTTTCTGCTGTCAAAAACTGCTGGTTTAATCAATTTTATTTATATCTTAAATAAAGAAAGTAAGAAATATAGTTAATGCAAAAAGCAGGAAAATTTCAATCACCCATAAAAGTGTATAGAAATGCATTGTATCTTTTATATTTTTGATGTTGTATTTTAACTGTCTCTTGTGAAATAAAGCATTTAATTCATGGACATCAAAAATATCTTTATATATTCTTTTCATAGCAAAATAGTATTTAATGTTCAATCTGATATCTCTATTAGTTTGCAAGTTAGTTATGACAAGATGAATACATGATACGAACAAAAAGGCAACAGATAAATAAAACTTCTCCTTAGAAAAAACTTTTTGAATGCTATTAAATGCTAATGAATTAAAAACAAAGATCGAGATAAAATAAGTCATTATCGTAATATTATTGTTCTTAAAACTTGAAATAAAGTGTTGGGAAATTTCCTTACTCTTTATGGACAATTCATTCGTAATTTCTGACACCTTATTTTTGGTTTCAATGTATTTCTCAACATTTTCTTTAAGGTATATCGCGTGAGCAGATTGGATTGAACTTAATGTATCTTTAGGTAATATCCAACTATCTCCAGAAGTAGTTAAATATCTAGAAATTATATTTCTCGATAAATCAAGCTTATCGTGAGTATCGCCTTGTTCATAAACCCATTGATATATATGATAAAAAATTTCAGCAGAGTCTTCTCTAAAGTTCTGAAAGCTAACAGTACTATCAATATATTTATGCCCAATAACCCCTAACTTAATCAAGTTATCTCTTGTTATATCAGACGTATTTGCAAGAAAAGAAGCTGAAAATATGATTTTTAATTTATCAAAGATTGTTACAATACCGTTTGGAGCACTCTTATCAGAATTTACATTATCAAAATCATTTGGAATAATTTCAAAATCAGAAAAGCTTTGCGGATTGGTACTATATTGCCTTTTCTTTAATACATCTCTTCTAAACTCTCTTTCAGGATGAATATCAATACTATGTAGTTTTTCTTTTGGTGCAAAAATCATTAAAGAACTTTGAAAATAAATTTTAGATTCTTTATTCTCCTGCATTTCAAACTTATTTAGAACTGTAAAGTCAAGATTCTTTTGTAATTGCTTTAAAAGAGGAAGTATCTTTAAACTACCGAGATAAGAATTAAAACGACCTATGTTATATATTGAGAGCACAGAGTTTTCTCTTACTTTAAAAACTGTATACTCTATTTTAACTATACTTTCCTCATCAACTATTTGATTGATACTTTCTAATATAGATGTAACGTCTTGACCTTCAAAATCATCTGTAAATTTAAAGAGAAAGGGTTCTCCATCATTAACAGTAACGTTGAGCGAAGTTCTGTCTCGATCATTGATAAATGTTGTGAAATACTCTAAGTCCTCCCATTGAAAATTCATCTTTATATCTGCTATTTCAACTGAAAGAGTATAGGAAGAAAAATCTTCGTATTCTTTATTTAAGACTATATTTGATGAATACTTTTTAAAATTCTCCAATACTCTTCTCATTTAGTTTCATTCCTCTTCTTTTTTAAATGTGTTGTAAAGATCTTCATTAATATTCTTAATGACTAATACTCTTTCTCCATACTCATCTTCTTTTGCTACTATTGTGTTTTTTAAATCCTCTATATAATCGGAAGTTCTTAATTCAATCTTGTCTGAAACTTTATAACTTCTTTTAAACCTGGCCTTTACTTCATCTACAACAATGTCAAAAGCTGTATCAAAATCTTTTTTCTCCGGCAATGAGTTTAAGCGATTTTTCAAATCAGGTATACTAATTTTCTCGTTTTCTGGAATATATTCACCTACAACATATTCTATCATATCGTCAAATTTGAAAGAGGTCCTTTTCCTAAAATATCCTACCAAGCTATTTCTTAATTCTGTGTAATCGTGTAAAGATTTCTTTTTAACATAGGTAGTAAGAACATTATCAATGGCGTTAAATGCATTTCTAGTATTTTTTTCATTTGTTTTTAATTCTTTAAGCTCTAAGAAATCCTCACACCAAAAAGAAGCAATTTTCGCTTGTGTATCTGATACAATTATGTCTACTAATTGATATTCATCGCCTACCAATTGATAAGAAATACTGCATGACTTCTGAGTTGCTTTTTCCTCAGGTAAACCATTTTTATATAATGAATCTTCAAGGTTTAAAAATATTGCTTGATCTATTTTAGAAATTAAAAAATCAATTTTATTCTCTTCCTTTAAACAAGCTACTACTAAGCTACCTTTTTTTGGTCGATTTATTCCTGAATGTTTTTTAGCAGATTTTTTTTGTACGTCTAATAATTTTTCTGATAGTTCTCTCGTTTTTGTCTCAAAAATAAACTCAAAATCATGTTGATCAGAATTACTAATAAGACTGCTAATTATCTGTGCAAATTCGGAGGACTCCCTTGCAAATTTAAAACTACGTTTATTAGTAGCTGTTGTACTTTGAACCAATAATTTACTTACGAAAGCTTTAAAATCTTTAGTTTCAATATTTACTTGACTAATTGTGTTGTTTTCGTCATCAATCTTGTGAACTGTAAATAATTGTGTACCTTTAACTTCAAGAGTCCTCATGTTTAATTTCCTCCCCGATATCCAGAAAACCCATGTATTAATTAGTAATAGATACCTTTATAAATATATTCCGTAATTATAAAAGTATAGAGTAGTTGTCACGTTGGGCTCTCACTATGATTTTTATCCCCATTTTAAACCAAAAGACTCATTAAATGTTGAATTTGGTAAATTTTATTTGTTTTATTAGGGAAAATGAAATCGTTCGGGTTGTTCCTTTGTCGTTTTTTCCTTATTCATGTCTTAAAATTAAAGTCTTTCTGCATCTTCTATGGGGCCGTCAAAACAGATTCAAGAACATTTAAATATATATCAAGCTTTTTTATTTTAATTGTTTACATGAACAAAAAGCCCCCGTCCGCTAAGGACAAGGGCTTGCGTTTATCAAGACTGTTTTATTGCATGTGATCCCCTTCTATTTCTTCCTGCTTCCACAAGTTCGAACCTTGGATGTAATTCGCTGATTAGAGAAAAGACTGGCGTTCCATCTGAGAGATGAAGAGCCATTTTATCAATTGGCACAGGCTGTGCGACACCGACCATCAACCCAGTATTTCTACATCTAATTTCGTAACCTTGCTTAAACACCAAATCCTCTAGTTCATCAAGCGTGCTTACACCCTCTAGTGAGCGAATCACTCTACTCTCCCCCTTTTATCATTGCATAGGTATATTTCCATAAAAAATTACGAAATCCTTCCATGTGTTAACAAATAAAAAAGCCCCGCTTAATAGAAGCGGGAAAAGTATTTTAGCTATCAAACGGGCGATATTTTTTGCGCAGTTCATCCTGCTCTGCTTTCCGGGCTTCAATATCGCTTCTTAAAAATAAGGTTTCTCTGTTAAGTTTTTTCACTGGTGTAATCTTTCCAGTTGAAATTAATGAATTCATCCTTTGCCTGGTAACCCCCAGAATTTCTATTGCTTCTGAAGTGGTCAATACTTGTTCAATAACGAACCGTTCTACTTCTTCACGATTTTTTAAATGATATTCCATTTCCTCACCGTTTCCTTTCTGGTACTAACAACTTTACAACAAACAAAATGACCCATAATATAGCTGCTGAAAAGCCAATCCATTTAATTAGATTCATTTCATCAAAATTCATATCAGATAACCATGCGGCAAAGACGATGAAAAACAAAAGATCGGTTGTTGATACTCTGCTCTTTCTTTTCATAATTTAAAGGTGGATGTGATATAATTTTTAGAAGAGGAAGAGCGTTGCCCCGCTCTTTCCTCCCCTTAGTTTAGTCGTTCTTACTATCTTTTTTCTTAACTCGGTCGAACAGTTCCAACGCCGTTTTGACACTTGCTAAGATTGCCGCGATAGTGAGGACGATGTTTTTGAATTCCTCCACCTTGTTCACCTCCTTTCTATACTCTTATTATAACAAATCTATTAACTTAAGTAAACAGATAATAGACAAAAAATCCACTTTTTTCTATTTTTCTTATTAATAAAATGTACTTTAAATAAATAAAAAAAGCCCCATCCATCAAGGACAGGGGCTTTCCTTTATTTCTGTTTAATTTGCCGATTAAAATCAAACTCTTAGCATCTAGGGAAGAACTATGAATAATGTCGATAAGCTTGCTAAAGCTATCCTAAAAGGGATTTTAATATGTATAAATTACTTCTTAGCTTATTGTATTGCATGGTATTGATTCCTATAGGTTTAGCTTCAGTCCAAGTTAGCTTGGATAATATAGTCTATGCAAAAGATCAAGCACCCTCTTATGCAAAATGGGGAGCCTTCGCTGTACAAAAGGCCAAACAAAAATATCCGAATGCGGCAGTCATTGATTATCTTCATGTTGGCAGATACAATAGCCCGGATCATTCTACAGAAAAATTTAAGCTGTGGTTGAAAGAGAACAGCAGAGAATTTTGGGCTCTTGTAGAGATTAAATATAATTCTAAAACCGAACAAGTAATAAGAATCACAATTAGAGAAACTGTTGAATGAGTGTACAAAATGAAAAAAGCCCCTATCCAAACGGATAGAGGCTTTCATTTATTACTCTTCTTGCCTTATTTGAGGGTTAAAACCAAACTCATGACTAATGTTCTGTTGAGCAGTCATAGCCGATTCCAGTGTATTAAATACGCCTGTCCAAATTCTTTTCTCCTTAACAAATGGTTTGTAACCTAATTTGGAGCCGATCCGCTCAGCATGCTTCTCCGCTTCCTCGTTCGTTTTAAATACACCAGTATAGATACGATATTTCCCTCTTGTAATGACAGCAGCCTTTGTTTCTTCCTTATTTAGAAACCATGACAGTTGTTTGTTTCCTATTAGTTGGTTCAAGTCCACATTTCCTTTTACACCAGCTAAACGGCCAGTCTCGGTATATTGATGAAGATCGCAATCATAATCTGGCTTCTTTCCTCCATAACGAGGAATCCAAACGAAATCCGCTTTGATCTTATCTGCCTGGAACAGCTTATAAGTGTGGTGACCAACATATAGGCCGACTCTTTCTGCTCCTAACCTTCGCAATTCATCAATGAAAGCCTGTGTTCCAGCTCTCATATCGTTCATAGTTTTAACTTCTACATCAGCTACCCAGAACAGAGCGTCTTTATCGCCTCTCTTCCAGAAGTCCTGTGCTTCTTTTTTGGCATCAGCAATGGAAATAAACCGGCAAAAAGCATAGTTTCCAAATGGTACACCATGCTTCTTCGCACCTGCTACATAGCTTTTATATTGGCGATCTCGGACCCTGCTTCCATCTTGTACCCTGAGAATAGCAAGAGACAGCTCCTTTGATGCCTTACCCCAGTCAATTACACCTTGATGATGAGATAAATCTGCAATTTTACTCATTATTTTATCCCCTCCCCTTCGGTTCTTTATATTTCATGGCTAGATTGCTGTCTCCTACGCCTTTTACAGTCGGATCGTTCAAAGCATTAAACACGCTGACACCAACGATAAATAGCACATATGGATTAGACAATGCTTTCAATGTAACTTCAAATAAAATAGGCCAAGACGTAATGTCTTGACCTGTTAAACCGAAATATGCACCGACTGGCACGACAACGGACAAAAATAGTTGAAACCAAAAAAGCGGGTTTTTTGCCCGCACTTTCCAATTAATATTCATTTGCTTAACCTCCAAATATTTTCAAAATTTGATCCCAACTGGAAATAATGAGAGCAAGAATGCCGATAATTCCTGAACCTCCCAGTAATCCAATATAGATGTCTTTTCGTGTAGTAATTTTCAAAGTTTTAATGCCATACATTTGCTCCAGCAATTTTTGGTTCATAGCACTTTGAGTATTCAACATATCTTTGGTAGAACTGAACTCCTTTAAAACAACATTTTGAATATCTTTTTGCCCCATTTCCATGCTGTCAATTTTCTTGATGACTTCTCCGTAATTTGTCTCTAGTTGGCTGATACGCATTTCATGATTATCAATCCGGTCTGCCATTGTGTTTTCCGCCTCCACACTGATCCCTCCTCACAACTTATATCCCTTTTCTTATATAAAAAAGAGACCTATCATTATAGGTCTCTAGCTCTCTTTAAAGTTATTTTCATAATTCCCCAAACAATCGCTATAGCCATGGCAACGAAAGTAAAAAACACTCCCAAGTCTACGCCTAATTTAAAGAAAAGATCTTCCCAGTATTTCTCCCCTGTAGCTGCTGCTATGCCGGACATCGCACCATAAATTAAAATATCTAGTCCTATACAGATAAGCGTCACCCATAATGCTCCCGAAACAATTTTCATAGGCCCCTCCTACTAACAACTATTGAACTATTGTTAATAGTTTATCTTATAATCCCCATTCTGGTAAATGGTTACAGACAATTGATCATTATTTGGATACTCATAATCATAGTCAATACCGTGCACGGCTTTTTTCCAAGTGCCTTTCATATCCATCTGACTGATTAGATCATTTACTGTTGCAATATCTGTTATCTCTTCTATTGAAAGATGATATGCAAACCGCACTGTATTGCTTGTTCCGCGCAAAGCAGCCCATTCACTTGATGTGATTGTATTCAATGCAGCAGGCGTTATTCCTTCTGTCTTTATATTGGCTAAATCTGTCTCAATCCATGAACCAGAAGAGCGTGTGTACCAAGTTGTTCCCTTATCAAATGACACAACTGTTTTGATTGCCCCTTGTCCTGCTTGTGTCACATTCAATATAAATGAATCAATATTTTCAACTGAACGAATATTAATATCCTTCGTTGGCAAAACAAGTTGATCCTGCGGAATAGCAGCCATATTTAAGTTTTTTTGTGCATTGATCTCCTCTGTCCATACAACAATTTCTATTTCCCCTGTGAGTTCATCTAAAGGAGAGTATCCATTTACCCTATTCAGCACGGATAAGTCTTCCATGCCTTCCTGCTCAAATTGTGATTTTGACGGTAAACCAACAGAAACGGTTTCCCAAGCTTTAACAGCGTCATTCCACTTTAAATATTTATCATTTGATGAAATAAGCGTTTTAATTAAAAGTTGGTATGGTTGAAACCCTAATGGAACAGGGTATTTAAAGGGAGTGGCTCCGAAATTTGCTCTAACTGTAACAGGAACGCTTGAACTTCCAGAAGAGAATACAGGAAAAACTTTTCCAAGCGTTTTTAAATCGGAAAAAGCTACACCTTGATTAACTCCATTCTTATAAAATTCAATGGTTCCTATATCCATGTCTAAGGCTATTCCTAACGTATCACCATCTGTAAACGGCTGGCCATAAGGAGCACTAGTGCCGTTCCATTTCGATCCTACATATCCCCATACCAAGCGAGACTTTTTGTTAGTATAAATACTGGATGGAAGTGGCAAAGTAGCATCATAAACTCCGATTATGGCACTGTGTCCTGTATTAATTAAATCTATTTCCCAATACCACTTACCTATTTCTTTTCCTTCGGATGCTCGGATAGCAACAGAATGACTTGGAACAGTCGCCTTTAGCCCATCCGGTTCAATCGTGCCCATACCTTTATTCGCATAGTCCCATGTTACCCCTGCCATTTTTTCACCTTCTTATATCAACGAAATTTGAGCTTCACTCTAATATATTTTTCACCCTACTCCAATTGTATTTATCTTCTTGAAATGATCTAGATTGATAGATTTTCTTAAAAGCGAACCAGTATCTGTCCATGAAGCCTCCTGCGTCATTGTCTCCGTATAATTCGTTTTCAAGCTCATTGCTCCATCAAATCTGATATAGTCCGATGTAGTAAAATCTGAGGCATCTGCATTATCGAAGGAAATTTCAGTCTTAACTATGTCTTGTACCCCAGCAGTGAATTTCAAAATTTCTACAGGTGCTCTCAGAAAAGTTGTGGTGTATTCAATAGGAATATTATAAGTACGCGGCATTGAAGGGTTAGCCGTCACACCTAGTTTTGTCAGTTGTTGATAGCTTTGCATTCCGCCGCCACCTGAGCCGCTATTGAGCATGATATATTCGTTACCATTAAAATAATAAAGCGTTGGCATTCTCCCATTTGTTTCATCTTCTTTTACCACATAAATTGTGTTTGACTGTCCAATAGCTGGCAACAAGTAACGGCTTTCTACAAAGGTAACTTTATCTAAATTCGGCAAATTCAAATGCATACGAGCTTTTGTCATCTAATCACCCCGTGGCATGTTCCATACTTATAGCGAAAGATACAGAGTCACTATCTATGCTTGTATCGACCTTTTCAACCTTTATCCAGAAGGAAACCATACTGTTCCCCTCAATGCTTGGAATATGCAAAGTGTCTTGATATATGCCCGGTACTCCTTCAATATCTGCTGCTATATCTGCCCACTCATAGCCAAACTGTCCGCTATATTGTTGAACAGCTAATTGAATGTTATTAGCTATAATGCTTGTTGGATTATAAACATCTAACTTTACTTCCAAAACACCATTTTCCATCCGGCCCAACCCATTAGGATTTGCCTCATTTAATGGCGTTCCCTCTTTTCTAATTTCAAGAAATGTTCCACAATAGTAAATATCCCCACCGGCAAAATCGGCTGTTTTTTCGTCAATCAACTTGTTTGTTTCATCATAGATTCTCAATGTTCCCGTCATAATTAAATGAGGCAATGTTAATTCAACCACACCACTAACATCAGACATTCCGGTGATTATATCCATACCGCTTATCAATTCCACTTTATATCCACTCATCAAATTCTTTACCTGCAAACAATTGCTTTTCGTAGCAATAAAGCGTTCAACATAAAGAGGTACAAATTCTGCTGCATCTCCCTGCTTCAATACAAACCCTATTTTGCTAAACGGATAGGATACGGAATCAATCAATTCAAATAACCCGTTCCGTTGCATATAAAAATTGAATGTATCATTATTTCGAATAACCTTAATGTTTTCAAGCGCTGAAAGTGCAGCATCCTCGCTTTCCAACAATTCTGCTGTTTCATTTGTGGCATTGAACAGCAATAATCCTCCTCGGTCATTTATAGCTGTTGGATTATAGGTTATATCTGCCTCAAATGCGCCTGCTGATGCCGGTATATCACGCAAAATAAACACATCCCGTAAAGAAGAATGTGTTAGTTTAAGTGCATTGTTTTCAATTTTTATATTAGCTGGATCAGAAGTGCTCCATTCTGGGCCGATTGCATCAAATTTTTCATCGAAAACCAGCCCACCAGAATATTTATGAATACGCACTGGAAGCCCCCTATCTTGTTTTCTTAGTAAACCATTTGCTATACCAATTTGCTCGAGCAGGAATGAGCCATATTTTCTTTTTCCTGTTTATCTCTTCAAATTCGTCGCCATTGCCAATGTCAACTACATCTGCCGGTACATCACTTAGCCATTCGGCCTCTGTTAACTGGACTGCTTCTGCAGCAATAATCGGTTTAAATGTTATATGATCTTCTTCAATACTAGATACAGAAAATACGGTGTTCTTTGCAAAGTTATCCATGCTGCTAAATGAAACTGAAATAACCGGATTCGATGTTACATCGTCCGGTACCGTTACAACTGTATCAAGTTCTATTTCATTCCGAATGGTATCATCCTGGTTTATGAGTATATCAATCATAGTTTCTGTTAATTGATTATCTGCTTCTGAAATATGAACGGTAAGCGTATTGGATGACCCAAATAAATCAGGTGAAGTTTGATTTAGTTCTATTACATCATCAAAGGTTAGTTGTTCAAAAGAAGTATTTTCGACTAAGTACGTGTTGTCTTGGCCTGAAATTTCTTCACCCATTACACCAACGGAATTAATTTCGTTAGCTGTGCTTTTAATTGAAGCCTCTACTATTTCCTGAATCTCATATTGAGTTATTTGAGGACTCATACCTTCAAATTTAATTTCCTCAACCAGAAGTGCATATTGTTGATTTCCGTCCAGTTCAGTTAAGCTGCCTTTGATCTCTGTTTCTCTCTCATCAAATAAAGTCTCTTTGATTAATATTGCTTCTTTTGATTCCTCTTCTTCTGGGTAGAAATGATCTTCCACCACAAACATGGATTCTTTCATCAAAGCTTCTTTGCTATGTTGGTCGTCAGTTATTACCATAGCTTCTTTCATTGAAACTTCTTTGCTATGTTGACTGTCAGTTATCACTATAGTTTCAAGTGGTTCTGTTCCACTCTCTAAATAATCCGATTCGACAAAAGTGAAAAGCTCCTCTTTTACAGAACTGAAAGCCGTATCAGTTGAATATTTATCTGCATCAATAATTGTAACGGCCTCTGTCCTATCATTTTGTATTTCAAAAGATTCGACAAATAAATCATGAGATACCTGTTTATCAAACCTTTCAACTACAGCTGATACATCAGAGAAACCTAGAATAAACATAGATTGAGAAGCCTGTTCAATGTCTATAGTAGTGGCCATTGATATTGATTCATCAGGTATAAGGTTCTCTGCTAAAATCAAAACAGTTTCTTTTTCTAACAAAGATTCTTTTTCTAAATTGCTCATTAAAATAGCATCAGATTGACTTGATCCATCTTGTAACAGCACAAAAGCTTCTGTTTCATAACTATCTGGTGTAACAAAATGATCAACCAGATGATCTCCAGTACTCATTATGAATGAAAAATTGGACATGTCATCTAGGATTTCTTTTGCTTCTGTTGCATACAACTCTAACTCGTCTGGAACTAAAAGCTTTGTATCAAGTAATTGAAAAGACTCTAAGGCTGGTTGCTGCTCTATTTGCTCAATATGAACCACTCTTACATCTGTTGAGTTCGCAATATTAATTATATGGCTGCTTACAGTTGCTGGTATAGCTTCTTCTTTCTCTAAATCAATTCGGCTTGCCTCATAAGTATTCAGCCGCCCTTCTGTTGATTGAATAGCAGCTAACTCAGCAGAAAGAAATGCCGGTTGTAACTCACTTCGACCTGTAATGAATTCATCAGCTTCTATGATGAGATTTCTTTTTTGTTCTGTTGTTTCTAAGATAAACTCAACATATTCAGGCCGTTCACACACATATATAGCCTCACTTTTATTAAGCTCAACCATTTTTATTGATTTAGAAGTAAACGTCTCTTCATTAATAACTAACGCTTGGTGTAACTTTTCTGAGAAAAGAGCCTTTTCATGGATAACCTCAGCTTTAATTACATCATTTTGAATAAAGCTATCTTCCTTATACCAGTACGCATTAATAATTGTCTCTTGTGCAATATATTCAGTGGTCACATCGACTACGGTCAATGTCACTTGCATTTCTTGGCCAAGATCAATCGGCATCATTATGGCGTCATAAATATCATCTGCTATAACTTCAAATGGATATGTGACTGCCGGCCGTTTGATTTGATTATGAACAACAACCGGATAATATTTTTCTTTCCACTTTTCAGGTTCAGTGACAAATGGATACATACGCCCTGTGATACTTGGCAGCTGTACTTGCGAATCATAGCTACTTTCCCCAAGTTTCTCCGCTACAGGCGAATCACCTTGGTCAGTGACCGTCACAGAAAAGGCGTATGTTCTCATCATTAATCACCTCACAAAATTTCTTTATAGATGCCCCAGCCAATGGGAGCATATGGAGAAGCTTCTTCCCTTCTCATTGGTGTCCTTGGTGTACTTGGCACGTTGAATTGATACAATTCATTCACGGTATAAGAAGATGTTATTTCCACCCCGCTTGCTGGAGCAGTATCAAATTCAACAACTTTATAATCGTTATCATAAGTAAATGCCGTTTGTTCATTACAATTTAGATAAATCTTCGGCTTCACTTCTTTGCATCGATGATATAAGTGGAATATCTTTGTTTCTCCATCCCCGATGCCGATTAAATCATGGACCACTGTCTTTTCTACTTCCAGTTCTGCATCTTGCTCTAAACCTTTAGGATGCACAGCATAGATTCCATCTAGCACCCCAACCTCTTTATCAAATGGATGTTTTATATACATGAAAGAATGATGATATTTGTCCGAATAAACAGAAGGCCCATCACCAGCCTCATGCTTATCTACTAAGCGATCATGTGTAATAAAGGCCAAGTAATGTTTTTGATAATAAGATCCACCAATAGATTGCTGCAAAGAAACAAAATCATTTCCATTGGATGTGTGTTCTCCATAATCGACTAGTGTACCGCCAAGCTTCTTTTTACTTTGCCATTGACCAGTTACTCCCTCTTTTGCCCCGCCGATCAATACAGTGTTTTGCCGTGGCTTTTTTCCACTATTGTTAATACGCCCTAAATAAAGAGGCACATAATACACATCATCAGGATTAGAGGCAGCATCAACACGGAAAAAGATTGCTAATCTATCTTTGTTGATTGATCCCCATACTTGCAGCAACGAATCTCTGCTAAAAGATAAATTGAAATTATCTTCATTCGTTAGCGTCATTACTGTAGGAATGGACGGTCTTAAGAATGTGGCAGCTCCGTAAGCGAGGTTTCCCATTCCTTCAGCCGAATTGATTCCTCCATCCCCTGTAGTAGCTAAATCCCCATAATCTATTCCGTCAATAGGTGTGCGTGAATAAGAGAAATCAGCCGTGATATTACCTAAAGCTGGAGCTGAATGAAAGGTTACAATGCCAGCAGCATGATCAACAATATAATCAAACTCATCTACTTCCCTACCATCCACATAAACGGTCACTGAACCAGGCTTAAGATTCGTCTGATCAATATTAAAAACCGTTGTGCTACCATCTCCAGCCCCTATAAGGACCGCTGTTTCTTTTAAGTCAAAAGATACCTCATCAAATAAAAAAACGCCGAACGCATTTGCTGGTTCGAACGCTTTAGATGATAAATAATAGGATGATTTAATTAACCCGCTTGGTGCTGTATTAAATGAAATGCTTTGTCCTTTTGGATCAATATTATATTCACTTTTCTCAACTGGTGCGCCATCAATAGTTACTGATTCAGTGCCGGGAAGCATATATTCAGCCGGAAAATCAAACACTTTCTGAGTTCCATTTCCCACGCCAATGACTGCCAGATTAGAAGTATCAGGCACATATCGATTATCTGGAAAAGTTGGATTAGCTAAGTCATATGCATGAATCAAACCGAATTTCCGTTTTACTTTGTCCGATCCAATCGCTTGAAACAAACGAACCTCAGCAGCCTTCTGACCATTTTTCGCTCGGTATTTCGCAAACTCTTCCCAACCTGCACTTTCTATAATACGTGAAATGGTATTAGGGAAACGTTGCAGCATCATCTTTTCGTCAATCCACTGTGTTGTCATTGATTATTCCTCCTTCTCAAAAATGCCAATCGCCATGGGCCTATAAGCAACAGCAGGTTTCTTGGTGACTGGCGATACTGCATCCACAACAAAATATTTATAAAACTCGAATACATCAGGGCAAGCTGCTTTTTTAACTTTTAGGCGCGTATTATTTCGCGGGCCAACAGATTCAGCTAGAATAATATTTTTCAAATAGCCGCGCTGTCTTTCCTCTGGATGCATCACCATTGCCCTGCTGACTGCTGCTTTGTTGCTGTAAGAGCTCACAGGAGGATACGTGTACTCATCATTTGCTTCATTTTTCCAAGCTGATGGGAATTGTCGTCCTGAATCATCCTGACGATCTGGCGGCATTTTTTCAGGCCCCATATAGCCAGTTAGATAATATGCTTGATAATAAGCTCCTTGCTCGGCACGTTTAACAATAACGTTATCAATCCCATTGCCCGGGTTTTGCGGGTAAGCTTTATTTGTTGGCATTAGAATAGATGAGCTCGGGATAAATGGTGTTGTTCCATCATATTTATACGATCCACTCGGTACCGCACTCCCAGCAAACAAAGAAGCATTTTGCGTATCTGTTGGATCTAGTGGCACAAGACGACCAAAATACACGGGAAAGGACGGAACCTGGTTAGCATCATAAGCTGCGGTTGCATCGGCACGAATAATAAGAGTAAGAGTTTCATTGTTAATAAACCCTTCCACCTTTAATTTAGAATCTGGCCACCAATTGGTTAACCATCCATTATCATCGCCGCCTACGTCTCTTGTTGAAACTGGAACCATAGGTGATTGTTTAATAATTGCTTGCTCATCAGTTGGCAAAAACTCATATCCTGGAGTGTTAAGTGCTTTGCGTGGCACATAGTCAATCAATTCAATATCCAACACATCACGAACATTTGCATTAGCAGAAGGATAAATAATTTTTGCTTCAGCTGTAATGTTTGGCTCTTTATCCAGCATATAAAAATATATTTTCGATGTATCGATCATGACCGAATCCCACTGTTCATGCATCCAATCATGCAATTCTTTGCGTAGTATATCATCTGATTCTAGCTTTACTTGATCTGGTAATTCATTGAGCTTGAACTTATCTGGAATGTCTCCCACTGTTAAAGGTTTTTCACACACGCGCGCAATCCCATATAAATCTCCTGTCCTGTTTTTCAAAATAGCATGCTCGGCTATTTTCAGGGGGAAAGGCTGCTTTATTTGTTCACTTCCCCACGGTGTTCCATAAAAAATACCAGTAAATTTATAAGAAGCTTTACGAAATTTTTTAGCAAGTGTCCATCCATTCTCTACTGCTAAGTTAACAAAGTCGTCTAACATCGTTTCTTCTGTAAATGTTGTTTTTACATATGGCATAAAAACCCTCCTTTAATCCGTTAAAAATTGATAATTCACCCATACACTCTTTGACCGTCCAGACTCATTTTTGTAGCGTAATTCGATTTGATCACCAACTAATAATTGATGTGCAACCATCAAAAAAAGCCCCTCTGGGAGCTCTTTTGTATACACTGATTCAACGATCTCTTGGCCATTGATGAGTAAATCCCAATTGTCCAGATCATCATATTTAGAACAAGCAATAGAAATACTGATTAATTCGGACTCACGGTCAATTATGTGTGTATGAATAGCAGCCGGCAAACCAGCTGTCACTTCTACACGAATTCCTTTGATATAAGGATTTGTTTTGGTTGGAAAAAAAGGAGCATCAAGCCGCCCCCCACCTATATAATTAACCTGAAAACCTTGTGACATAGGCCCTCTCCTTTATAAACCGTCATCTATATCCTCATCAATATCAGGGGAATCATTCCCATCATAGATTAAATCGTAGTTGTACCTTACTAACATTGTAAAATTCGGTGTCCATTCAAGCGACCACTTCTCAATTCTTCCTGTTTTTCGATTAATCACAATAAAGTAATGCAAGATCCCTTTCTCATTGTAGTAAAGCTCATATCTATATACTTCATCGCCCTCCACTGCAACAAGAAAATTTCCTTGCCGGATCAGTTGTCCGCCTTCTTTAACATTATCTTGTTTAATTAAATTAATGTCTCCGCCGATTCCAGCACCACCGGTAATGCGTCGCTTTTGACGTTTAA
This sequence comes from Bacillus sp. PK3_68, assembly GCF_003600835.1. Taxonomy (NCBI): domain Bacteria; kingdom Bacillati; phylum Bacillota; class Bacilli; order Caryophanales; family Bacillaceae; genus Bacillus; species Bacillus sp. PK3_68. Next base: position 1,648,881 of record NZ_NQYC01000001.1, read on the forward strand.
GCATGTAAAGGACAGGATCATATAAATTACGTACAATGACTCCACTCATCAAGACACCCCTTCAATCACCCATGTTGAACGTGGCCTAACCCTATAAAACCCTGTTGGTTCATCCACCTCTTCGCGCTCGTATTTAACGGTTTGTACTGTTGTGGTCGTTCCTGCCGAATCTGTGAAACGTATATTAGCTGACACCCCATCTTTAGGGCCTGCTGAGATCCCTTCAACGATAATAATGTTTGTTCCCATCTTAAGGTTAGCAGGTATATTAAAGCTCGTACCTAGTTTAATTTCATCTGTCCGTTGACCGTTGATAATTAAAGCAATACGGTCTCCAACTGTGCCACTCACAGTAAAGTAACCGGTGCCGGCCTTCCTAGTAATCACAGGATAATCAGAGGGCGGCGGCGGTGTTTTCTGCGGTGAAAAGCCAATGTTAGATGACACCTCTAAAATCTGAAAAAAACCAGCTTCTGAAAAGCTGGTTCTGATAGCTCGCACATGATAATTTTGTGTAGCTGTTGAAATCTTCTCTCGTATTCCTACAATATCCCATAGCTCAATGGCTGGATTAGCAGGAATAGCAATTGATGACCGGCGCCACTTATATAACATCTGAGTGAAATGTGTTTTAGCTGCCAAATGTCTTTTTGAAGGAGTATTAGCCCAAGGAACTTCAATTTCTATTTCCCTTCTTTGTCCAAGCAAAATATCTCGCTCAATATAGCCCGAAATAAAAGAACTAGCGTATTTATCATATTTAACAAGGGCTCTGCCATAAAGCTCCACATCATCTAACTCATATTCTAATTCTTTGATATGCAGAAAATCATCAACAATAAAGTCGGCTGGATCTGAACGGGAGTATTGCGGCAAATGGCGAAACCGGATCACGCCATGAGCATTCTCAGTTAACGTATGGAACAAACTATTAACTACTTCTCGCACAACTTCATCGTAGGTTTGCGTGCGTTTCCCCAGCTTCACTCCTGTTTCATACAGTTCACCGGTAATCGGAACGCGTACTGGCGCTCCTTCTACTTCTAATCCAGCATCCTCCAAGAGGGCTTTCACAGCATGATAAATATTGATGTCTTTTCTTTCTATAAAAAACTCCCTGCCTTTTGGCGGGAAAATAGTATTCGTAATTGCTTTTTTATATTTAGAGCGTCCAGTAATTGTGATTGTTTGTGCTTCAGCATTGATTCTAACATTGTCAATGTAGCCTGTAAGAACCTTTTGAATGTCATCACCATATCCTAAATGAATTTGGATTTCTGTATTAGGATATAATTGCCTAAACCATGAACTATCAGCATTCCCACGCCAAACAAAGCTAGTAGGTCGTTTGTTTTTTGCATAATCAGGAGCAAATAAGCCATCCTTATTTTCTAAGGTAATAGAAAATGATTTAGCTGGACTTTCAACTGTTTCATCTAGCTCAATAGATATAACATTCGGCAGCCGAGCCCACTCAATGTTAAAATCACTATTAGGCGGAGTAGGTTGCCCCCAAAAGCGATTTTTAACCATAACATATTGCATCGGTTGTCGGCCGTGAGAATCAATCTGAAATTGGTTTGTTATCGCTTGAAATAGCCTATCACTGATGTACCTCATATGCCGTTTACTCCTACCCCTGACCTTTCTGAACTATGCATGCGGCATCTTACAATATAAAGTGGCCCTTTCCTTGTTGGTTCTGTGTCTTGCGGGATGATAACCCCACCAAAAACACCAGCGCTATATTTTATAATAGTAAAATTATCAATGTCCGCCATAAATTGATTAAACGATTGAGTTTTTGTTAAAACAACCTCAAATTCAATGGTTGAACCAGAAGGCCCTGTCCGTTGATAACGTGTATAACCGTCAAGAACATTAAAACTTTGAATCTCCTGCAAAGGCTTTGGCGGTGTAATGCTTCCAATACCATCAATGTAACTTTGCTCATGAAAAACTGTACAGACTAAGTGCCGTATATAAGCTGTATCGCCACTTTGATAGTTTTCATCCGTTTTGAAGGTAATTATATTTTCTCCTTCATCTACAAAGATATAGTGGCGTGTCCAAGTGTAAGAGGCCCGAGCACTAAATCGTGCTTTACCGTTTATTTCTACAACGAACTTTCCCATTCCAATTTCCCCATAGCTTGTAAAAGCAACGTTAGTAAGAAAGTCAAAAGCGACCCATCCGGGCCGCTCAAAAATTTGCCTAACAGTATACGATTGATTAGGACCGGGACCAACTAAAACTGAGCCACTCTGTGTATAAAAGTTAGTCCCACGCCTATATAACTTTGCCATTCATATCACCTACTCCATTTGTGTTGCTCGTGTAAAGAATTTATCTGTTGCGATATTTTGCAGCCTTTGCTCCATGTTTTCAAAATCTTGATCACTTTGCAGCTTTTGTACATGAACCTCAACTTTGTCAATTTTCGTAATTTGTGCTTTATTGCTTTTATCAATCGTTGTCCGTGCATCTCCACCCCTAAATACTGGTGCTATATCAAAAGCCGGCTGCAAAGATGTTTGCATCACTTGACGCATAGAATCCAATGGATCTTCATTTATTTTTGTATCGTAGAATAAGGTGCTATTGGCAGAAAGATCGTCTAAAGTAGGATTAAATTCATCTTCAATGGCATCGGCCATATTATGAGTCGCCTTTACAACGTCCTTCCTTCCATCATCAATCCCTACCGCTGCTCCAACTGGAATCCATTTTGCGATAGCTCTCATACGTCTAGAAGGAGAGAAAATAGCCATCGCCTTTTGGAAGGCATCGGCAATATCGTTGCCCAATTTTTTAATCATGGCAATGGCATCATCTGCTTTATCTTTAATCCCATTAACAATACCGTCTACAACATTCGCTCCCCAGCTCCATGCTTTTTTGGCTAGTCCAGCAAAGAACCTGCCGATTTTTCCAAAGATATTCTTGATAAAGATGTAGGCATTGGTTAGCGTTGTTTTTATTTTGTTGTAAATTCTTGTGAACGTCGAAGATACAATTCTCCAAAGGTATTGAAGAGTGGAAGAAAAAATCCTCTTAATTCTGGCCCAAATTGAAGAGATAAGATTGGCAGCTTGCCTCATCCGTGTAGAGATGCTTTGCCAAATTGCCCGAAAAGAACTGGCCACCTTTTGCCTGATAAAATTTGCTCCTGCATTGAATGCCTGACGAATTTTCGCCCAAGCAGAGGAAACGAAACGAGCCGCCCTATTCATAGAATTAGCAATTGTTCGTCCTATAGAACCAAATATCCTAACAGCGACTTGACGAATAAAAGCTCCCGCTGAGCTAAAGGATCGGCGAATTCTCGCTAAACTCCCAGTGACTACTCGACCTATTGAAGATAAAACATTCCCGATTATACGCCCTGCACTTTTGAACCCCGAGCCAATTACTTTTATTCCTGATTGAATTGCTGATCCCACTCGTTTAATCGCCCGAACTGTCCCATTTTTTATGGAATCCCAATTTTTATAAATCAAATAGCCAATTCCAACGATAGCCGCTACAATAGCTGCACCTGCTAAAACAAATGGATTTGTTAGTAATGGAATGAGCATAGGGCCTAGACGAGCCATTAACCCGCCGATCCCACTAAATAACTGTGGAATTGACCTTAATATACGGGATGACAGTGACTTGATAACTCCTCCAAGCGAAGAGACTTTTGTTTTTGTCTTATCCATTGACCCCTTCACTTTATCCGTTGCTGTTGAGACTTTGTTCATTACGCCCGGATATTGCTGGAGCTTTTCTTTCGTTTGATCAAATACTTCTTTAGAAGTCCCTACTACTTCCATCACTTCATCAAACTTGTCACCTAATCCGTCTAGCTGAGGAACAAACATACCTATTGCATTGCCGAGTACACCAAGCGAACTAGCTGAATCTTCGGCTTCATCATCCCCGCTATCCTTCTTGCCCTTCTTATTTGAAAAGCCACCTGTTAATCCAGAAAAAGCATCAGCAAGCCCTGCTAGCTTCTTAGGATTGGCAACTTTAGACAATAAGGAATCAAAATCTCCCTTGAATAAATCGACAAGTGGATCAAATATGCCTGTTAGAAATTTAAAGCCATTTTTAACACCAATAGCAAGACCTTCTAACAGCCATTGTCCAAAACGGATAAACAGTTTAGAAGGACTGTTAATTTCTAAGAGTTCCATAATCGGCTTAACTAGATAGTTCCAAATCAATCCGATCGGCGACCAATTAAATATAAATTCCAGCCCTTTGATTAATCCTTCAATGATCCCCTTGCCAATGCCACTCCAATCAATCTTTTTAAAGAAAGATTCAATTTTATCCCATTGGCTATAAATAAGGTAACCTACGCCTGCAAGGGCTGCTACAATGGCTGCTCCTAGCAGAACAAAGGGATTGCTAAGCAAAGGAACCAACATAGCACCAAAACGAGCAATCGTGCCTCCTAGCCCCCTAAACAAACGAGGAATAAAACCAAAGAGTCCTGTTGTTGCCCGCGCGATAGAAGGACCAGCTTTAGAAATCATCCCTGGTAAACCACCAAAAACCAAGCCAAATCCTTTAACTAAGGCGCCTCCTTTTTTTGCTCGACCACCTACTAATCCAAAGAGATTTCCGACGATGCCAAGGCTAGGAATAAGCTTTCCTATTACTGAGAGTGCAAAAGTGGCCGCCACAGCATAAGCGATGAACTTTCCACCACCGCCTTCCATAGCCCCTGCAACTACTTCAAGAATATCCGCTAGGGCTTCGAAAGCAGGTAAAAGCACATCTCCCGCTATTTTCGCCACCTTATCCATTAATAAACCAAAGCCCTCTGCTCCTGTTTTACCTGGTCCTACAAAAGCTTCAAGAATTGAGTTTCCAATCCGTTTCAAACTGTTCCAAATACGTTTAAGAACAGGTTCAAATCGATCCCAATTTTTATAGATGACCCATGATATGGCAGCAATCCCTGTAAGAATAGGATTCATTTTAACAAATTGAACAATAAACCCACTTACCATGCCCGGCAATCCGCGTAAGAAAGATAAAATTGCCGGAACAAATGAGCGAAACATACGCGGTAACCCCGCCACAGCGTTACGAGTTAGCATCAAATTATCATATAGTGCCCGTGCTGCCGGAGACATAACAACCATACCTCTGCCAGCAAAACCTATGGCTTGTCCTAACGCTTGAAACAAGTTCCGGTTCATCAATAGAAAACCAGCTACCGCCGACAAAGGACCCAATAAACCGAGCACAATAACAGCGAAGGCTCCAAAGTGAGCCACAAATTTAGCCATCCCGGGATTATTTCGAAGAAATGCTGTCATTTTGTCTGCTGCACTAGAAATAGCATCAGCCACTTTAATCACGGTCGGTTCTATTGCTTTCCACAATTCTAATAGGGAATTTCCTAATTTACGGAAAGCTCTTTCAGACTTCGCCACCCCGTTATTTTCCATACCGTCAACCATTTTTTCATAAGCTGACATGCCATCAACCATGGTTTTAGATTGCTTTTTCCATGCCTGCTCGTTAGACATAACGTCTTTGGTCGCTGCCTGAATGTCTCCTTGATGTTTCTTTAAGGATAAGGCTAAAATATCAGCCGCCTCTTTTTGTGATACACCAAGCTTTTTAGAAATCTCATCTACTGTACTAACAGCATCTACTGCATCGACGCCCCAAACTTTAGCAAAGTTTAAACCGAGCGTAGCAGATTCTTGAATATTGTCTTTCGTTCGTCCCATTTGGTTATGAAGGACAGAAAATAGATCCCCGACTTCATCAATGGATGTGCCTGTTTCTGCTGCTGTATCAGCCATGAGGTTTTTGAACTCACCCATTGACTCATTCGCCTGCAGCGTCTGAGCCTCAAATTTCCCCCAACCTTTTTCAGCACTCGCCCCTACCATTCCAAAAGCTGCCGCTAAACCTAGAACAGCAGGTGTAAGAGTTCCAGTTAACATAGTGCCAAATGTTTGATATTTGGTCATTAGCTGGCCGATCTTAGCTTTTTCCTCTGCTTTGCTCGTTTGTGGCCCGATAATTGCTTTTGCTGCTTTATCTAATGCTTCATACGTCTTGTTTTGCAAGTAGGCTAAGTCCTTGTTTGTAAATTCAACTATTCGACCGCCTACTTTATCTAATGCATTAGAAAAGGGTTTATAGATGACATCCTTACCGAATAGTTTGTCAGCCTTATAACCGTTCGCTTTTGCAATTGTATCTACTGGATTACTTTTAGCTAACTCATTCTTATACCTAGCAAGTGCCTCTTCCATTTCCTTCATTTCATCTTTAAATTCATCAGCATTGGCACTTTTCTTCATATCCGATAAGGCTTTTTCAGTTAGCTTGATCTGGTCTTTCAAAGTATCTAATCGAATATTGGCCATTGAGTGCATCTGTCCTTCAATGGCCTTAATCTCTGCTTTAGTTCGACCGAATCCTAGTTGAGACAATTGAGTTCTAGCATTCTTGATTCCAGATTCAATGGCTGAAAAACTCGCTTGCAGTTGAAACATATTTTTTGAATCAAGAAAGTGAGGGAACATTTGATTGGAAAAGTCTAAGCGCATCGTCGCACGCTGCAAGACGTTTTGAGGATTCAACCGCATCGCATATTGCATCATCCGACGATGATAGGATTCTAAAGCTTTTTGAGTGCGGTTAAGATCATGTCCAAATAAGTTCACCCTTCGACCAGCTTGATACCCAGCTGCCCCAACTGCTCCTAGTCCCGCACTTGCAAAGGCTGAAGCTTCTGTTAGAAAATCACCGCCAGTGGGGGAGGGCCATTAGATTGAGCGTCACCACTTGGCGTATGTTGTGGCCCCATCGTTCCATTAGCCCCCACATTGTCATAAGTGGTTCGAATCACTCGATTCACTACAGAATCTAGCGTTTGGGTAAGATGAAGATTTCCAAAGCGTCTTGATAGATTTTCTAATGACTGACCTGCTCGTTCAATCATATCAAGTAGCTTTTGCAAAGCTGCCTGAGCTTGTCCTGTTTCTATGTTCACTTTGTATTGTTGGCCGGATAAGGTAGACCGGAGATTTAAAGCTCTTTGATTCATTTCTAAAAGCGTTTGTCTGGCAGCCTCTCCATCTACTTCTAAAGAACCTTCTGAGCCAGAGAAAGCCCGTTCAAGGGACTCAGCTTGCCTGCTTAACTCGCGTAATTCTTGTGCAGCGGGATCTGTATCAAAATCAATTTGAGCATTTGCTTTCAAGTCATTTAGCATAGATGAAAATATTTGCTTAAATTCTCGTACATCTCGAAGTGCTTGATCACTATTAACCGAAATATCCGGCTCTATGCTCATTCTGTCAATTGCTTGAAAGGCTCTTTCAAATTTGTTCTGAAGTGAATCAGCCGTTTCCTGCCCTTTACGTTCCAAAATACTTAAATCTTGAAGCGATTTAGCCACATCTACAGCAATAGTTCCTACCATTTCAAATAACTCCAAAATGTCGTTACTAGCCATGTTCTACCTCCTTTCTCTATCATTCTTCTGATTGGTTCCCAAATAGGCTATCAATGTACTCAACCACTTCATCTGCCGTTTCGAAGTCAGGCTCTTCAGTTGTGCCTTCACCCAATCCCACAGCATCAAGAAATTCAATAAAAGTAGGAGGTTCCGTTTTTCCTCCACCAAACACACCATTGATAGAATTTGAATGATGCCAAGCAACAAAAGCATGTTGGCGAAAGGACTCACGGTTTTCATCCGCTTCCCACTGAGCTGAATCGATCATTAATTGTTTCAACCGCATATACGGCAATTGAAGAATATATTCATCCGTCCAGCCATAACGACGCTGCACACGATCAATAGCTTTATAGAATCCTGCTTCGTCCTCTAACGGATTTATTGAATTGGGTTGGCCATTGGTGCTGCTGCTTCTTTGATTACTTGATCTTGTTTGCCCAGAATTCTCTGGACTGCCTTGAAAAAAGCCTTTAAGTCCTTCGAAGTGAAGATCATTTCCACAATGTCTACAAATGAATCTAGAGGAAGGTCTTTTACCACTTGTTCATCTTTACCTATTAACGTAGCAATCAGATCATAAATTTCTGTTTCTGATTCTACGAGGGAAAATACCAGATCAAAGACAATGCCCAGCATCTTTCCTTGTCTTTCCTCAGCTTTTGTCTCCTGATCCGTTTCTGTCCCTTCCGTCGGCTCTTCCTCCTGAAAATCTCGCATAAGCTTTAAGAAATAGCTGACAACTCCAGCACGCTTTAGAATCTTAATAAATTTAAATAAATGCTGTAGCCCTAGAGATTTGACCTTAATTTCTTCTCCATTAACAACAACTTTCTTTTCATCACGAATAAGTGCTTCCATGTATAATTCCTCCTAAAAGATAAAATAAAAAACCCCCTTGTTAGGGGGATCAATTACGGATTAATTGTATAAGCAAATGAAACAGGAGCCGATGTATCCTGTCCTTTTACAGCCACCGCTTTAATTGTGACAGTCGCATCCACACTAATTGGACCTGTGTATTTCGTTCCGTTGATAGGCGTTGGATAAGAACCGTCCATTGTGTAGTAAATATCGTGTCCGGCTGTTGCTGTTAATACAACACTTTGCGGAGCATCATAAGTGCCTGGTGCCGGTGAAGCTGCTGGAGCTAACACATTTGAACCACCCTTCGGATACAGAATATAAAACGGAATACGTGTCATTTCATCTTCAGCATATCTCGCCTCAAATTCTGCCTTTAACACCACATCGTCTTTTCCATTTCCAAAAGGTAAGTTGAACGAATCTGTGCATCTTGCATTTTCAAGCACGATGACAACAGGGATAGACTTGCCTGTGATCGCTCCAAAGAGTGCTAGAGTGGTAGAACCGGTTGGTGCAATAGAACCTGTGTGACGAATTATATTGTAATTCTCATCGTGGCTCGCAATATCAAATGCCGGCAATTTCAACTGTAGATTCTCAGGCGTCATTTCAAGAATATTCGTTGATAACTTAGCCTCTGCTTTAGTTAGCCATTCCATCCCTTCAACGCTTCCAAGAGCTCCGTCAACGTCTACTTTATGCCACTCTGTATCGACTGATACTTCATTTCCCCCTTTGGTTGCTCCCAGCAATTCCCCCCAGGTAGAACGATCTTCCGGTTTAAAAACGGATAAATCAAAGTTTTTTGTAATAAGCCCCGGGCCAATCATTAAGTTTCTAGATGATCCAGGACGCGCGCCGTTTAGCATTTGGTACATGCTGTTTCCTCCTTCATAAATTATTCAAGTAAATCGTCGCGGTAATAACGTAGGAAGATTTTAACGTTCACACATTTCACACTCGGATCAGGTTGAGGCGGCTCATATTTGAAACGACGAAATGTTTGCACTGCTTCCCCTGTCACCTGCTCGTTACCAAGTGTGTAAGCCTTGTTGTGAACTGCTCTCTCTAAGTTCCGCGCAATCTGCCTTGCCAATGTTCTATCACCCTCCGTAAAAATATCTGCTGAGACGAGGGCACTCCCCAGCAAATCATTTTGTTCCATTCCATCAGATTCAAGGCGTAAAACAATATAAGGACGCTCCATGTCATCTGGAACGTCCTCTTGTGCCACATTGGGATAAACCTTTCCATCTCCTGATGCAGTAGACCCTAATAGGCTTGTGATACTCGAATTAGCCTCAATAATCTGCTGAATAATATCCAACGGTTCAGCACTCATTAAACCTTTCCTCTTTTCAAAATGTCTATCAAGTTTTCACGTTGCTCATGATAAGTCGGAAACATATAAGGGCGCGGCAATAGATTGTGCTGCTTTCCATTCCTGTCTTTGCCCACAAAACCAAATTCGAGGGCTTTAGCATAAGGAACGTTTACAGGACCAACATAGCCTCGGTACGTATCTCCCTCCTCTTCAAATTCAACCTGAAAGGAGGTTTTCAACTGAGCCCGAAGAACAGCCGGCGGATCACCAGGACTCGACGCCTTATGAACTGTGGCACCTACAATCTTTCGTACTGTTTGGCGTTGACCTAATTTATTAATGACTTCCACTTCCTCAACACGCCCCGTTTCTGGCCGTATGGGATATTCTTGACCAGTTCCGACACTGTTGACCTTATCAATAAGCTCATTTCTCATATGGAGCGTGGCTGCTTGTACATTTCGCTGAGACCGTGCTCGAAGTTCTGCCATTACTTCAGGCAAATTAGACTTGAACCGCACCTCACTTCTGAACATGCTCTCACTCCTTTATTTCCAAATAGGTTGAACCTTCACGATCCACGATTTTATAGGAAAGATCCATAGCTTTCAGTGGGGCTTCATAATGGATTCCTTTCATGGAAGGTGATAAGGGTTTAGCCATAACTTCTACAAGCATATCACCCTCCAAGCCACCGGCTTTCCCATCAATCACAGGAACAAGGCGGTCACCATTTTTCACAATGTTATCTAGAAACATCCCTTTCATGATAGGTTCTGAACTCTCTTTCCCACTCTCAATGAGCTGAAGCTTCGTATCAGAGGAATCCACCATATAAAAGTGCGCCTTACCCGTTGCAACAAGAATAAAGCACTCTTTCCACTCAAATCCCACACGCACACGTTTGTTACGAAAAACCATCACATCATCTTTTATGTTTGCTCGGGCGATTTGCTTTAGTTTCTTTCTTAACATTGAATTCATAGATTCATCTTCCTATAGGAGATAAGCAGCTGCTGTATATCTGCCGGAATTGACTCGACGGACGCTTCAGCGAGTTGAACCTTCATATCTCCCATATCAACAGATTTAAGGCCAGCCATATCAATAGCAGCTACTTGTTCATCATCTTCATATAAGTGACGTACAAGCTTTAAACACGCCCTTTCTATGTCCAAAGGAAGAGTTCTTGGCGAATCTATTGTAGCGTCTTTGGGCAAAGTATAGCCTGCTTCAAAAACGATTTTAGAACGACTGGAGATGTACCGATACAGTACGCCTGCCTCTTCGTCTAATAAACAAGGTTTAATGCTCTTACCGTTCACACTAATAATGCGGTGTACGGGAAATTGAGACAGAATAATCTCATCTGTTGATTCAATAATCAAATCAGTATATTCGTCACGTTTAAACTGACGGTTGCAGTAACGCTCAATAATGGCACTAGCCATGTTTATGGCACCAATAACATATCTGTCTTTATCTTCACTGGCTAACTCTAATGTTTTTCGTGCCTGTTCAACTGTTGTTAATGCATTATCTGCCAGCATAGATTCACCTCATGAAATAAGGAAAACTGTTATTCAGTAACATCCTTATCTGTTTTCTTTTTTGCAGAACGGCTGCCCGTTTTCTTTTCCTCGGGTGCCACCACTTTCGTTTCATGTGAGGACTTTATTTTTGATTCTTTTTTGCTTACTTCTTCAGCTAACCCTGCCTCAATCCAAGCGACTGCCATTTTTTCTTCCAGATCAACAATGTGCCCGGGCTGATGAACACCCTTGGCACTGCCAACACTACGTAGCATTTTCACTTTCATGTAAATACGCGGCATCCACTTCTAGATACCGCTTCCTCCCTTCAAATTAGGATTTAACTTTCAATACTTTAAATGCTTCTGGACGATCCACACCACCACCGACACGCTTCTTAAATTTGAAACCAATTAAATCCTCTTCAATGTAAAGTTCATTTAAGCGTTGAATAGTAGAACCAGAGCGATCAGCAATTGTATAGCCTCGTTTAAAGTCACCAAATACAACCTGATCAGCACCAGCTGCAAAATCAGGGAAGTCGTCCTGAGTGTAAGTCGCAAAGCCTAATAACTGGTTTGGTGTTCCTGCTGTTAATGCTGGCTGCCAAATGTAATCTCCATTGCTGTTTTTAAATGTACGAATAGTCATTTCCATGAAAGAAGGCATTACCCAGACACCATTTTTCCGATGTGCTGATTTAAGAGCATACATTAACCTGATTAAGTCATCTGCTTCAACCGCTCCTACATTGGCAGACATAACCCGTTCAACATTAGCAGCAGTTAAGATGCCCTCTGGTTCTTCTTGTGTGTGGCCACGCCCAACGAGTACCGCTTTATCTTCTTCTTCTGCAGCAGCCTGAGCAAATGAAGAGGAAAGGTATTGTTGCAACTGAATGTCAGTATCTTCGAGCTCATCTGTACCGATCTTTGTCAATCCATTTAGGTTTTCAATGTAGATATAGTAATCAGTTGGATTTAATTCTGATTCATAGTTAGCTAGAGTTTTGGCGTTGACTTCGATTTTCCCCCATCCGACTGTTACTTCATTCATACGGCGTTTACGGATACGATCAGCTGACGTATTTCGTGTATTTACAAGAGAACGGAAAATAGCTGTCTCAGGCAGTTGACGTTGGATTTCCCGGTCGAGTTCTTCTGGAATAAGGATTTGTCCGTCTTGATCAGCAACAAGTGCTTTACGCTGATCTGGATTCATATCCGCACGGCCTTTGCGCATGAATTCATAGAAAGCAGCATTCTTTGCTTTCGCCTCTTTGTCTAGTTCTCCATTTCCCTGTCCAGCTTGATAGGCGCGGTTGGCTTTTGCCTCTAGCTCATCCAGACGCTTTTTCGCTTCATTCATGGCCTCGTTAATATTTTGAAGCTCTGTTTTCGTTTCTTCTGTTGCTTTACCGTACTTTTTAATTTCATCTTCTTGTTTGGTAGCAACTTTTTTAAGCTCTTCAAATCCTGATTGAATTTGTGCAGCTAAACCTTTGGGATCATCTCCACCAGCAAAGAATTGAATGTTTAAGCGTAAAAGTTCCTGTTTTGATTGAATCATTTTGATTTTTTCCATGTTATCCTCCTAGATTTAAATAATTTTGCGGCTCAATCGTTCACCAAGTACATTACTGCAGCTCAGTTACTAGCAATGAGTGCATAAAAAATAGCCCCTCAACTGAGCGACTTAAAATGTATATCCGATGATGCGAACTCCTTCAGCATGTTTATGATTTAATTTTTCATCATACGTTGCTTTATAGTAGTCCAGCTTTTTAGACAAATTAGCAGGCGGATTAGTAATCAACTCAGGTTGTTCAAATCCTGGCATTTCTACAAATAACCCTAACCCTACTCCCCTTTCTATACATTGCTTAGTTATGTTTTCAAGCTCTTGAATTGTATTCAATTCCATATTAATCAGCAGCCTCCATTGCAAATTTCTTTATTTCTTCAACAAGACTAGCAATCTCTTTTTGCTCATCTTCTGTAAAGCCTTTACCTTCGTTATCTTCTTCTGGATCATCAGGCTCTACAGCAGATAATAATGATTCAAGTGATTCGACAGCTGCTTTCATGGCCTGAACCGCACTTCGCACAGCTTTTTCACTTTGCTTTGACAGTACACGACCTGCCTTTTGTTCCGGTGCATGTTTGGCTGATGTGATAATAGCCCGGTCATTAGCAGGGAATGTAACCGCACTGATTTCAAATAAACGAATTTCTTTCAGGTATCGAATCCCGGTCTCACTGTCATATTCAGCCTTGATTGTGTTGTAGCCAATGGATACCCGATCAATGACTTTATCCTTCATCAACTGCATGGCTTCTTGCCCTTTTGGTGTCTCACTTATCTTCGCTTTAAAATAAAGGCCTATTTCGTCCTCACGAAGTTCAATAACTTTACCAATAGGCTGATTCCAGTCATGCTGCCATAAATATTTAACACGATCGCCACGCTCTTGAATCGTTTTAGCAAAGGCGCCTTTTACAATCACATCATCATAAGCATCAGGTTCACCGCCAAACGTACTGGCATAGCCTTCAATAATGTTTGTTTCATCATCCACAGCTTTAATTTCAAAGCTCAGTGCTTTTTTCTCCACATCGATTGGAGCAGCTACAGATTTTAATTCAATCGGTGAAATCTGAGGCTCTGCAATAAATGATTTTGTCATCGTATCCATACCTTTCCTTAAGATTTCGATATACTTCTGCCGATTCAAAGAATAGATACTTTTCACAGTGTCCTTTTTTAAGATTAATTTTATTCTCAGTTAAAACAAATCCATATCTCTCACATGCTTCTTTCACAAACTCGTGTTTATCAGCGAGGCTTTTTCTTGCATCTTTAAGTTCTTCTTCTAATTTTTTTATCCTCAGTTCCTCATCAAAGATTTCAGTCCCAGCAACTTTAGAAACCTTTTCAAGAATGCTAACTTTGATAAATCGCTCTAATTCAGTCTCCACTTACTCACCATCCCTTTGGTATGTGTTTTTCTGCGCACCTGCATTTAATACGCTCTTTAGCTGGTAATTTGGGATCACCAGGAAACATCCCTTCACTACCGCCAACATCATATGGCTCATCCATATCACGAGTTTGACCATTGCACTCAGAATGGCTTCCCCTTTCTCGGCCATCAATAGTGGTTACCCATTGTTTTTCGAGATCCAATCCTGTAGCAATAGCCCCTTCTCTTGCACCAGCATTTGATGCAGAAACGACCTCTGTACGAGCAATATTCATCGCACGTTTAGGTCCAAAATCGTCACCGTATATATTCTCAATACGTTTGGCGATTTGTTGAAGTGATTCCCCATTCTCTACACCTTCGCTAATCTCCATGCGTAGTGTTTCGCGGGTAAATTCACTGATTTTAGTTACAAGAAAAACAGCTGTCTCTCCAATGAACTTCTGGATTCTCCTCTTGGCCATTGTAAAAAGGCTTTGAAAGAATTTCTTTTCACCCGGGAAAGTACCTTTGCCTTCATATTCCGCTTTTAAGCGGTCATAATTCCATTGCCCGAAATGCTCCATTGTTCCGTAATAAACAGCAGTCATGGTCTTTACCCATTCTTTTTCCTGTGATTTAAGCTCTTTTAATAAGCCCTTTTCTCCATCTTTTAAGTAAGCTGCCACTACTGCTTTGCCCTCTTCTTCAAATCGTTTACGGATAAGTCGCTCACCGGATTTTTCATATCCCGCACGCTGTTTTTCAAACTCAGCTATATACTCATCATCTAATGACTTGTGTTCAATGTCAGCAGCGGCTTTCATAAAAAAAGCCTGTGCTTTCTTTAGCGGATCATCATCAGTATTAGGCTCTTCTTGAATCTGGGTATTCCCTTTTGCATCCTCGCCTTCTGGATAAACATTTAACGGTACGTAGCGTACATTACCATTTTCAATGTCTTCATACCCTAAAGCCTGTCGGATTTCATTGACTGTTAGTACATCTTTCATTTCACTGAGTCGAGTCCACTTTTTGTCGGAGTTTTCCTGCAACGCTTCGATTTGATCAGTGTCATAACCAACTACTAAATTTTCACCAAATAAAGGAACTAACTTGTGATTCCAACCACTAATGACTTTATCAAGCGTAGGCAGCACAGTTTCCATGTAAAATGCTGCCCTCGCTTCCTTGTAATTGTTATACGTTGAGCTGTCTTGAATCCCAACAATCTGAGGCGGTACCCCAAAGACAGCGCAAATTTCTTCCCGGGTCATTTTGCGGCTATCGATAAAATCCATATCCTTTGGAGACAGACCGAGTTGCTGCCATTCCATTCCGCCTTCTAACAACTGTGGCTTCCCCGCATTTTTAGTGCCACCAAACATTTTACGAATTGCTGCTTTAAAACGATTGTATTGAGGATCTGATAATGAATTAGGTGTCTTTAAAAAACCACTTGGAGCAGCATAATTTTGCGTTAATGATGTATTCCATTCTGCTGTAGCATTGTCCATATCTACGGTTTGCCTAGCCACTTGGATCGGGCCCAATCCGTAAAAATCATCTAAAGGAGAAAAGAACTTGCTATGAATGATTTTCTCATAAGGCACATCCACATCTTTACCGCTTACTGAATATCTGAATGCTTTGATATAATCGCCGCCCGGTATAATTGTTACCCGGTCAGGCCGCCAGGTCCATAGCTCAGTTGGTGCGCCTCGATTTGGCCCATTCATTTCCTGATACGTGTTTCCCGATAACAACAAAAAAGCAATTAACTTTTCTCTAAAGTCAATTGCAGATTCATGTTCATTCGGTTTATTTAATAAATCCAAAAGTGGATGCTGCTCAATTTCAACAAGCTCTTTTCCCTTTTTTTGATACAAAATAATAGGAACGGAAGCAGCTGAGCGAGCAACTGCCATGACACAACGATAAACCCATACATTCCTTTCAAACCCCTCTTTAGCTAATTTGTCAAAACTAGCTGGAGTTTGAGCAGGCTGACCATTGTAAAGCATCATGATAGCACTAGAAATCATTGACGCCTTGTATTGCATGTTTAGCAGGATATTCTTATTTATATTGTTCACCTCCTTTAATCATTGAATGGATCACGAATATTTGGTGCAGCTTCTACTTCTAGTGTATAAACACCATAACGGATAGCATCCAGCGCATGATCATATTCTTTAATGGGTTTATCTTCACCACGTTGAGCTGCTTTTTCATCCCATACATAAGAACTAAATTCTCGTAATAAGTTTTTGCAAGAACGATGCACAAAATGCCGCCCCTCGGATAAAGTGGCAGCTACCGTTCGTATTCCATCAACAACACTGTTGTTAGCAGGTGTTACGCTTAATTTTCCTTTTTGTTCAATCAGAGCAATCAAAGAAGCAGCAGACGGATCAACGATCACTTTTGTTGTGTATTTCCCGCAAAACTCCAACAAGTCTCTGTAATATTGCTCATCCGTTTTCTGGCGCCCTTCTTTACGGCCGTCATAATAATACTCTTTTAAATCATAGTATAGTCGTCTGCCTTCCTGATCGTAGGAGATTCCTTGTAAAATGAATGCTGTCGGGTTTTTGTTCCATAGTCAATTACTACTTGAAATTCACGTATGTTCTCCGGCCATTTATCGATGCCATGAGTGTCCTCATCAAACATATCGTAAATGACTCCCTCAGCCAGCACCCATAATCCGAGAATATACCGTTTAAAGAAAACACCGCTGTACATTCGGTAGTATCGCTGTTTTGTTTCTTCATCCAAAGAAAGGTTGTCATCCATTGTAAAATGAATATGTAACATTGCCTTTTCTTCTAATTGATCCAGCCACTTCTCTTTAAACCAGTGATATGGTCCAGCCGGGTTGCAGTTAAACCAGAACTTAGCTCCTTTGACTGAACAACGAGCAGTCGCCTGTGATACAAAGCTTTCTGGCATTAAGGCAACCTCATCAAAAAACATGCCGGCAAGCGTGATCCCCTGGATCAAGTCCTGTGAGCTTTCATCTTTACCACCGAAGATATAAAAATAATTGGTTACTCCTCGGAATGATATGGCTAGCATGTTATCAGCTCGATGATCTTTCACTTTATAGCCGCGAGACTTTAGCATTCTTTTGAGCGGCTTAATAACGTTCCTGCGTAGCGCTCCAATCGTTTTTCCAGCCATCCCAAGGTTTTCATCCTCAAAGGTTTCCATAGCCCACATGACGAATGACAGGGACATAACAACTGTTTTTCCGGCACGAACAGAACCATCACAAATGATGCCGTCTTTATTAGCATGTGGCGATGCACTACGCCACCACGTTAATACTTGTAGCTGCTTCTTTGAAAAAGGTTGAAATTTAAAGGGAGCAGGTTTCTTTTTCTTAATCATCTTCCTCACTCCAAATATCTTCCGCCTTATTTTCCAAAGCTTCTATAAATCCATCATCTTCATATTCACTGTCATCATCACCGCGAATCTTCGCAATTTCTGCTTTAGTCTTTTCAATTCCTAACTTCACTTGTTCAAGTTTCAAGCGGCGTTCATCATCGATATAAGCCAGCTCATCGAACTGCTTGATTAAACTGCGAAGCTCACCCATTGCTCTCGACTGAGCAGTTAAAAAAGTAGCATGTCGGTCCCAAGCAAACTGGAATTCGTACTCTTCTTCGGTAACCGCTTTTTCAAGCTCACCACCTTGATCTTTTGGTTTCTCAAAGTGATCGTACTTTGCCTTTTTGAGTTCCTTGATCATTTCCTCTTTCGATTCAACAAACATAATTCTTTGAGCTCGAATAATAGCAGCATACTGTATTTGAATTTGATCCCATATTAAATCAGCGGGTGACCGTTCATTGAGGCTGTTCATAATCTCCAGTGTTTCTGCTGGAAGGAATTTAGAAAAAAAGCCGTGAGTAACAGCATTCTGATTTCCTTTTGGAGCGGCGCCGCCTTTATTACCTTTAGCATTGATATTTCCTTTTGGCGCACCACGCTTTTTTGTGTGCACACTTTTTTCAGAGGGTGCACCCCTATCACGGTTCCATCCGTAGCGTTTTTTCCAGGACTTTACCGTGTTAATCGATACCTCATACTTTGCCGCAATGTCTTTATATTTCATGCCTTTGACATAATCTTTTTCTGCCAATACGTATTTTTCAGCCATACTACATCACCTGCCACCTCCTATATTTGTGTTTGTTTTGGAGCAAAGAAAAAAGCACCTGTTAAGGTGCCTTATACATTAAAAGATTAAAATACGATAAATGAAAGTCGGTGCTGATTCGAAGAAATCAGAATCCGTAATCTTCTTTGTTTGATTAAATTCATCTATTTTATTTCGATTCAGGCAATGTAAATAATATTTATTATTATTTATTTGCTCTACGTATTTGATATCAGGAAAAGAATATGTATATTCCTCTCCTGTTTCCAGATTGCGTAATTGCAGTAACAATAAAGAACCTGTTTTAGTATCCAAGACTTCATACTTTAAAACTTTATGATTAATAGTCTCATCTTGTGCAGGTATATCAGGTGATACGCTAAGTTGAACAATTGGATTCTTTTCTAAGTCAGCCTGTAAAAAATTCATATGTGTAACAATCAACACAATAACACCTCCTTTTCTACTAAATTATACATAAAAAATAGGTATTTTTAACCATAAATAATTCGACAAAAATTTACACATTTAGCTATATAGGTAGATGATTTTTAAAAATAGAAAAAGCACCTCTAGTGAGATGCACAATTAGCCAAATATTTTCTTGTTTATGTCTTCCTCCATATCCTCTAAGGTCTTATTATTAGCAATGTAATCTAAACCAGTTAATGCAACTTGCAAAACAATACTTTCTAATTCCGAAAGACTTCTTAACATTTTTTCTTTAGCTATTTTATTGCCGTGAACAATGTCAGATCGCAAATTATATAGTTTTTTGACTTTGTTAAAAAGAGTTTTATCCCCATTTAACAATTTAGTTGTATATAGAGAAATGCGGTATGTTACTTCAGCTTTAACAGATGGGTAAGAAGCTTCTAAAGCTATCATTAGATCAATAAACTTATCTTCTAAATCATTTTTATTATGTGCAGAATATATCCTATCAATGGGAATAAACTTTAAGCCTGGGTCTAATTTATCTAACTTTTTATAAATTCGCTTAATTACCTCGATGTTTTCAAGTTCTACGTTTTTTTTAAAGCCCACTGTTGGAAATTCTGGAAAAAACGACTTAGCATATATGTTTGTAAAATAGGAATATGTGATGGCCGGTGAGAAACCGAGTTTATTTATAACTCCGTTTGAGAGGATTATAGCCTTTCCTAAATTTAAAATCTTACCTCGGACTTTAGTTTTTACTTCTTCTTCGCAATGACTTTTATATTCAATAACCAAAGTAGGTTTAGGATTAATTATACTAGAGATATCGTTAATATTGTATGAAAGTGCCATTTTGCCTTCGTAAACATGATTGTAGTAGTATTCCGCTGATTCACTGTCTAAGTTTTTTATTACTAACCCATCAACTTCAACCGAGGCTCCTCCAATTAATTTATATCCATGCAGAAGAGTTAAGGTTCTATTTACGTATACATTTTCTTCACTACCCTTAAGGTACTCTAGATAAAGTTCATCGAAGTCTTTTTGGACAAACTCATACTTTTTCACTTTAATCAAATAAGCTTTTAAAAACATCAAAGTTTCTTTATCAATATCTTTAAGACAGTTCTCTAAGAATGGCTGTACATAACCTGGCAACTCCATATTTATCATTGGGGTTGGATTCAGTTCTGTAATTGAACCATCCTCGTCTACTTTAATTTTGGTTACATAGTGGATTGATTGAATTTTAGAAAGTACTTCTAAGTACTCTTTAATTTTTTGTTCCATAATTAATTTATCATTCATGAAATCCGCTCCTTCTGCTAAATATCAATTCGACAAAAGGAGATATTTTCCTCCAAAGAAAAAAGCATCCCGAGGGATGCTCGCTATCTATATAAAGAATAAGAATCTAACCTAACATGTTGTGTGAAAATACCTGTGGCGGATGAAACAGCCTCAATTACTTCTCTTTCAAATTCTTTTTCTCTATCTTCAGAATACCCAGTTTTAACATCTACTAAGACAGCTTCAATATCCGCTGTTCGCTTGCTGCCATCCCAAAACATTACTTTATATACCATTTTAATACCTCCTTTTGTCCTATATTTCAAAAAAACCGAGGCATTTACCTGCAAATAAAAACATCACCGTACGAATGACGAAATTGTATTTCTCATATATATATCTTATGCACGACAAAAAATTATTCAAAAAATGCTTTTTCTTTTCTAATAATTTCTTGAAAGACTTCTTTTATCTCACTTTTTTTCATAGTTGGAAATGACTTTTTCAAAGCTATAACTCTACTATTTAATATTCTTTCATTAAGATAGGTTTTTTTGGGGGAGGTATTTAGGAGATCGTAAATAATTTCGCTTAATATCTCTGTTTTACGTTCTTCATATGTATCTACTACGCCGAAGTTTCCCATTAAATTATTTACCTTTGACTCAATCCTTGGAATTCGATGAACTGTATTACTAATAAACTCCCATATCTCATCGACAGTCGATTTAATATCATCTACAGTACTCTCTATATTACTTGAATTGGATTCAACATTATCCGCGGTGTCTCCCACTAAATCCATCTGGTACTTTAAGTCAGATTCGAGATCTTTAATATCTTGTGCTATTTTTTTGGTTTGGATACTGATATCATTTTTTAGATTTAACAATATATCCTCTAATTCAATTGTAGCTTCTTTAAACTTCTCAATAAATTTCTCTCTTTCATTCTCCATGAATAAGCTAAGAAGCTGGTTTGGTGTTAGCGACTGGTTTTGACCATCTCCTCTGACTTTATAAGTTCCACTCTTCGTACAGTAAGGTTTAAATATCCCTGTTGGTATATATATCTTATACACTTCTTTGTCAGAAAATTGGACTACTTCTACATTTACATTGACTGGCGGTATGCAACTCTGCGCCTTATCTAATATGGATAACTTGATACCGTCATTAATTTTACATCCGACTACTCGGCCAACTTGTTTTCCTTCTTTATCTTTCGCTTCTTCAACCCCTAAATAAATGCAACCCCCTAGTCGTGAATTCGCAAAAGAAACTAAATCTTCCGCATCTAGACCCTTTATACTTAACTTATATTCCACATCAAAACTCTCTTCTTCAATATAAATTTCTTTAGACATACTTGCCTCCTTGGAAAATGATCCATTTTGTTACAATTATACACCAATTTAAGTTAATCCTTTCAAAAAAAGAGTCCCTTTCATGAAACTAGAAAGAGACTACCGTTTTTACGATCTTCAATTTTAAGTTCTGCCCGTTCTAAATACGTTTGCACTGAAGATTTAGTGATACCTAATAATTCTGCTGTGTACTCATAGGACAATCCTTCCGCTCTGATTAATGTAAATACATCCCTCTCTCTCTTTGTTAGATCCCCAAGCACATCTTCCAACAGCCACTGTTCATCTGTAGTCAGTTTCCGATCTTCAATAACCGCTCGATTAGGAACGACAGCTTCAAGTAACTTTGGGTCCAATGTATAGGCACCACTCCTGTCCGCTCCACGTCTTGCATCTGGATAACGGCCCGATACCATCCACTGAATCACAAATTCCATTTCATTAATCATGCTATTAATTAGTGTTTTATCCTGTAAATCTAACTCTGTTAATTCTTCCTTTACTTCAATAGTCGCTTTCATTTCTTTTAATGCACGAAGAGATTGCTTGTATTCAAAAATAAGAGTTCTCATATTAATATCTTTCATCGCTTATATGCGCCTCCTCGTCCCCTTTTCAACGTCTGCATGTTGATCCTCATCAAGTACCGCAAATCGCTATCAGACAAAGGGTGTGGTTTTCTGGCAGGCTGTTCTTTTCTCTTTAACGGCCTCTTTTTCGACTGCCCTTTCTTTTTAACTACCTGATTTTTCCGCTTCCATTGTTGCAACTGACCCCTCATACTTAAATTCATATCTCTTACCCCCTTTATGAAAATAAAAAAGAGGACACCAAACGATAAAACAGCTCTGAACTGTCTTAAAGTTTTGGTGTCCTCCAGTTTTCTGGTAGAACTTCATAAATAATTTATTATCTTGTTTCTTCCCGAGCAACTTGCTTAGCTTCACGGTGTAAATTATATACACGTTTATTCATTTTCTTAGAAGAGGTCTCCAGATAATGGGTTATATCCTGTTCATTAATGTTTTGTTGCAGAACTAATGATTTGAATTTTTCTGCTATTTCTTTATATGAAACAAGCAGGTACTCTCCATTATTTTCAAAAATAATTTCATTGTCAGAAAGTGACTTAAATACTAAGTTGTACGAAGTAATGAGTTCCGATACCTGTTCAAGAACTGCTTCATATGAGTTCCGCCCATATAAATTCCCTCCCATAAACACTTCGTATAGACTTACTGGCATATCTAGTTCTTCTTTGAATATAAGTCCTCCATAATTTAAAACAAATTCGGAATAACTATAAGTAAATTTAATGTGTTTGAAATTAAAATCGAGCATTGAAAAAATATAGTCTATTTTCCCTCTTTTATCTAGTCTATCTATCCTTAGACCACTAGATTTTAAATAATGATTAAACTTTTGAGCTAAATCAGACATAAAAGTTTCCTCTGTAATACGGTGAGCTGTTTTCCATGTAATCATTCCGCTATCTTTTTTAATAAGTTCTAGAACTGACTTCTTTTGATTAGCAATTAACCATGTAGCGAGTTCTCTTGAAGTAATAAATAATTTTGATTGATTAGTTTTGACAAACTCTTCTATCTCAATGAGTAACTTATCACTTTTTTGTATTAGTTCAGATATATTTTTATATGTCCCTTTTTTATTTTTTCCATTCAAAAAATCCTGATAAATTAACGCTAACCTCCGACCAATTTCTCTCCATTTTAAATCAAGCTCTTCAGCAATCACGATTGGGAAATCATCAATTTTTTTATTCCAATTTTCGATCTTTTTACTAATACCAGGAAACTCTTCATTCAATCTCTTGATTCGAGCTGCTCTTTCTGCCTCTTTCATATAATGTTTGAAGCGTAAATGCATCACTTCTCCAAACTCTTTAGCACACTCACTACCTACGATGAGAGTAATGCCATTGTATTGGTTTTTTATGGGGCACTTCCATCTCAACGGCTTTTTTCCACATAATGAACAAGCTTGTCCAAGTGATTTATACTCATTCCCTAGATCTATGACTGGAGAATCTTCATCCTCTATCCATTCACTTTGTGCTACAGGAAGAAGACTAGGTAAAATAGTTTGAAGAGACTGGCCTATTGGTGAACCTTCAATCAGTTCATAGGATATTTTCTGGTTTTCCTCAAGAAACAATTTAATATTCGTAAACTCTTTTTTTGAAATAACGCTACTATTCAATAATAGGTTTCTTTGCTTTTTAGAGATAAATACTTTTGACATCCCCTTGTCACTCCATTCACTAGAAGTCCTCTCCCTCATCCCACTTCACACGCTTCACTTTTTCCTGATGCGTGATAATTTTCGTCTTACCATGCTGCGGTAAATCAGCAACTTTCACTTTCCCGTCACAGACCAGTACCACAAAATTTTCCTTCATTTCCATTATATCCAACACTAGCACTATTTTACTAGAGTCAATTTCTATCTCTGTTAATCTCACAAAAACCCCTCCCAATTTTTTAAATAAAGATGTTCTGCTTCTTTAATTCATATCTCTTACCCCCCTATAAAAATAAAAGAGGACACCAAACAATAAAGCAGCTACAATACTGCTCTAAAGTTTTGGTGTCCTCCAGTTTGCTGGTAGAACTAAGCTATTCTCTTATTGAAATAACAAACAAAGTTGCGCTTAATGCAAAAAGCGTCGTTATATCAGCAATCATTTGAACGTTTCCATCTACACTTAATGTAATTACTGCTGTCAGTGGGAAAGAGGCCATGAGTATATAATCTCTTGCCTCGTAGCTGACTTTTTGAATTAACTTTTGAATTCCAACGTATTTTTCCGGGTTAATCGGGGCGTCAGAAATTAACTTTAAAAAATCTACTAATACCATAATAAAAGCAAATATAGAGCAGCTCAACATAACTTTCGGGTGAAGAGGTGTACTCAACCTTAAAAGTGCTAAAAAAAATATAAAGGCTGCTAATGATGAAATTAATTTGTGATTGCTTGTCAAAACTCTTCCCCCTCGTCCCACTTCACCCGTTTTACTTTCCCCTGGTGCGTAATAATTTTCGTCTCGCCATGCTGTGGTAAATCAGCAACTTTGACTTTGCCATCACAAATGACAATAGCCTTGTTATTTAATTCCATTATATCCAACTCTAGTCGCATTGTACTAGGATCAATTATTAAATCTGTTAATCTCACAAAAAAACCTCCCGATCTGTTAAAATAGTAGTGTCGATACTTTTTAAAAGGCCGGGAGCTTTCCTGGCTTTTTTGTATATTTTTGCGCAAATTGGAAACACTGTTTAGAGAGTCACCTGTTCGTTCCCCCAGAACATATACAGGTTAATAAGTCTGCCAGGAGTTTTCCTGGCTTTTTTATTGTCTTCTTTTCAATTCTTCCTGAACCAAATCCAGTATGTAGCGCTGATGCTGCATATATTCTTCAACTGGGTCATCACCGGCAACATGGGAACCAATACGCCTTTTTGCATCTTCCACCAGGAGAAGCAGCCCTTCAGTCTGAAGACTCTTAATCTGCGATTCTAGTAAAATGCTCATTTAAAATCCTCCTTTGCATTTTTAGCGTTCTTTACAATAACTTTTTAATTGAAATTCCCTATATTCAAAGCCCCACACTATTTTTACAGTAAAGTCATACTTTATATAAAAAAGGGGAAAGTCATAATGGATAATCATCACAAGGATTATGTTATTGATACTGTTATTTCCTTGTTAGATATACTGGTAATTATTCAAAGTAAAGACCATCAAATTTTAAAAACTGTTCTTGTCGTTCTTTTAAATACTGTTACAAAAGATCGTTTAATACGCATTTTATTCGTTTTGTTGACCATTATCTGGAGTGAAGTTTCAGAGTAGGAGGCTGAACTAACCTTTTAGATGTAAAAGGTTAGTTCTGTTTTTGTACAGCTCCCTAAACTCATGACTAAACTCCATGTCCTGCTCGCTATAGAACAGATAACTGGCAGGCTTTTTCTGTCTTGTACAGCGAACTTATTGCCACAGCTACATACATAGCCATCTAAGATCATGATGAGCCTCCTTGAAAATTTTGTATATTCCTCAAAATTTACGAAACACTAAAGAATAGCTATCAAAAAAATAAAACAGGTGACTCTTGTGAAAGTTTTAAAATATATAGCACTAGCCATTGGGTTTGCGGTGTATTTGTGTCTGCTAGGCTTTGTAATCTACGACACGTTTTTATCTAAATGGTTCTAAAAGATCACTCTTCATACTCACAGCTTCCATAAGGTATTCGCACTGAGGGCACGCCTTCATTGGAACGATGCCCACCAGCATTTCTGACTACTTACAATCAGCGTTCTCTTTCGTGAAAGAGGTATTAAACAAGTTACTATCGAGAATGATAAGATTAATGTCAAAAATAGGAGAAATAAAAAATGATTTATCACATTATTTTAGGATTTGTTCTCCCATGGACAATTGCAGGAGTTTATTTATGCAAAAAACACACAAAGTTAACGGCTCTTTTCCTCCCAGTGGGTTCAGCAATAGCATTTTTATTTAATGATCTGGGCCTTAATCACTTTTGGGAATTAAAGCCTTCTTTTAAAGCCACCTTCATCACTACAATCCCTTATGATTTAGGAATTTATCCAATTTTATTTTGTTTATTTATAACTGCCATTCACTATAAAAAGTTAAATTTAAGAACTGCCTTTCTTTTGTTTATATTAGGTACGACACTATTTGAGTTTATTTCTGTATTACAAAATAAAGTTATTTATAGAAATGGGTGGAATATTTTTTTGACTGCTTGTAGTTATTTACTTGCTTACATAATGGTCTTTTTCTATTATCGCTTATTAATAAAGCTCAAAATTTTATAAGTAAGTAGCCCCTAGAATTAGATATTTCCCACTAACAGATGCATTAGTTACTCATCACATTCTCCTTAATTCTTTTGTCCATTCCCAGTTATTCATATCCCGTGCCATATTGATGCAGAGCTGTTTCAATTCTGCTAAGTCCACTATTGTTAAATTGGTATATTCCCGGACTTCCTTCCCCATCAGTGAGCCCTCCCTTATTTTCAGAGACTATTTATTAAAACAACGACATCTGCTCAAAATTAGCTGCCTTTTCCTCAACAAGCTCTACCTCAAAAGATTCTTCCAATGCTTCCTCTTCAATCAGTTGAAAATCAGTAAACCAATGAAGAGGGAAACATCCACCCAGCTGCTTCCGTTCCCGATCTTTATAAAAAATGGCGTTTTTCTGATTGGCTTTCGGAAGGATAAAATACCGATTCTTTAGTATGTGATACGTAAACTGTTTCTCCGGCTTCCAGATAAACTGCGCGCTGTACATCTTACCTGGCTCTAATGAGGGAAGATCAGCAGCATCCGGCTCAGGCGGCCACTCTTCAGCAACCTGGAATTTATCAGCCTGAAAGCATCCCATGTGAGCCTCTTTGTTTGGAAAGCGAGAAACATAATAATTTAACGGTCCGTTTGGAAAAAGATAAACGGTTTTAGGAAACTCACCGGACAGCTCCAGATCAACGCACCTTCCTTGTAGCACGCTTTCTTCCCCCTCTCAGCGCCGTTTTCTTTCTTTTGTAAGCCTGATACTCTTTCGTTGGTAAAAAGCCCTTGTGGTCCTGGCTGTATGTAAGCAGGCTCAATGTGTGAGGATATTTAAACTCAAACAGCTTTTTCTTTATCTTGAAGGCTTCGGTTTCGACTCCCTTAATGTCCACTACTTCAATGCTTCCGTCCTTCTTATGCACTTCAAAATCTGCTACATATTCAATTTTCCGATGTGTTACACCGTTCTTTTTAAAAGCTTCCTGCAGCAAGTACCTCGGCTGGATATGAAAGGAAAGAATTTGCTTATTTGCTTGCAACCATTTCAATTGATCATAGTATTTAGCTTCTGCGAGACTATCAAAAACATGACCGTCTCGCTCCACCTTTTTATTTCCATACTTGGATTTTTGATTAACCGCCATCAATATCCGTTCTCCTGTCTGGCATGGTTCACGGCATTCTTATTCATGTACGCTTCTTCGATCTGCCCTTCTGTGAATTTAAAGCCAACCAACCCGATTGCAACGAATAGGAACCAAGCACTTTTGAAGTTAAATTCTTGCTTTGTAATAGCAAAATACTGTTCGATCTTTTTGTCTCGATCAATTTCCATGTACGACTTTAGAAGAAGGTAAGTCATTTCATTAAATGCACCTGTCAATCCACCTTGGAATCCTTCACGTTGAATATCCAGTACTGCTTCTTGGTGAATATAAAGGGATTCTTGCCAGCCTTTTTCATTGGCGATAGATAAGAAGAAGCTGAGACAGTCTGCATATTCTTCTAAGAGTGGATTTCTTACATCACTTATCCCGCCACATTCACACTCTGGGCAATCAATATACTCATGAACGCCATTCCCTTCGGCATCTTCTTGTACTGTTTCATAATTCAAATCACCGGTTCCGTTACATAAAGAACAAGTAACATCTTCTTCGGTTCTCGGCTCCTGATCATTACTCCATTTCTTAAAGCCACGCCAATTGTTTGCTAGTTCTCCGATTTCAGTAACCAAAGCAAGTGTTTTCCACGAGGTGTTACCTGTTTCTTCAAGCCCCTTTTCTTTAGTGATATGCGCATCCAACTCTTGCTGCATAGCAACCAACTTTTCTAAATTCATAATCAAATCCCCCTTTTTAATACCGCTACCGTAAGTAATCGCCGTAGTTCGATGTATCTCATTTCGTAGATAGAAACATCCTCACTTTGACTGATCCCCATGTCTTGTAATTGTTCAATGACAGACTGTCGTTTCAATTTCTGAACAGTTACTTTTTCTTTAGTTCTCATCAGCTCACTTCCTTCTTAGCAAGGTCAGCTTGACGTTTAACTTCCTGAAATTTCTTTTTAAAATCCGCCCAATTTTTCTCCCAAATTTCTTTCGGCATTGGTCCGCATTTCGGGCAAGGTTGTACAAAACTCAAAGAGCCGCTACCACCTTTATCAACATAAGTACCTTCGCACAATTCACACATTATCTTTTCAACCTCCAGTCAATTCCTTCTGCATCCAGCAGATATTTCCCACATTCCCCGATTAGTCGGCTGCCCCCTGCATGTCCAATCTTGTCAGCGAGAGTGCCGCGATCTTCATTACTGTTAAACACAATGGGTTTTCGTCTCCGGTATCGCTCATTGATAATCGTGTAGTACATTCGCTCTCGCGGCTCAGTCCAATTGATTTTTCCAATATCATCCCAAATGAGTACATCTGCTGATAAAGCACCGTTTAAAAGGCGGTTGTACGTTTCTCCACCGTCATCCATTTGCTTTGCTTGCATAAGCTCTTCCATGAAGGTTACATCCGATACTGTCAGCACATTAAACCCTTCTTTGATCAGTTGTTTAGCCAAAGCAATTTGCAAATGAGTTTTACCAATTCCGTAATTGTTGTGTTTTTGTTTCAATGCGGCTCGTTCTGCAGCAGGCATTTCTTTCAATCTCTGTTCTCCAAAAACGGCGACTAGACCAAAGTTATCAGGCGGAATCACTTTCTCTTTCTTGTCACCGTCTTTGATGATCTTAAAAAGTGCTCGATACTCCTTTGTTAACTCCAACATTTTCTTCTGAATGGGTGAGGCAGTTTCATAGTTTTCAAAGTTCGCTTGTGTAAATTCCTCTGGGATCATAGACTGTTTAAATCGTCGTCTCCAAGCTTTTCTCTCCCGACATTCACAAGGCTTAGAATAGTCATATAACAAGTCATTAGTTGCGTTCTTTTGGTAATAAACTAGCTCTGTATCCTTACAAATGGGACATTCATATTCATCCGCCCCAAGCTCTTCTGGCTTCTTCGAGCTCTCGATAGACATCATCCGTTGATTTGCCTTTGCTTGTAGATCCGCCATAACTTCTGCGATGCTGGTAAACTTTCTGGCCATCGGTGTTAGCCTCCTTTTCTGCAAAATGCCTGTCTAAAATTTTGGGAAGGCAATAACTAAAGCTATTAATCTTGTCTCTAGGATGTTTAGGAGCATAGCTGTCAAAGCATAATTTAATCCATTCCAATGCTTTATCTACATTGACTCCATAGCTTAAAAGCTCACGGATGCTTTGCTGGTCTTTCACATTGACATCAAAGCCGCCAATCCCTGCTAACTCCATGTAATAATTACGTATTCGCTCATAATCGCTTTTCGGAGAATTACCTGGTATTTGTCCCACACTCCCATTGGGCAGCTGAACGATTTCGGTTGTAGGCACCCCGCCAGTTGGTTCTTCGCGCGCATTATCAGCAGAAGCAGTATTTATATCTTGTTTTATATCAAGTTCTATATCTTTATTAGAGTGACCATTTTCGGCACCCCCCTACCAAATATGGCACCCCTGTATTCATTTTCGGCACCCGTGCCATATTTAGCACCCGTGTCATTTTCGGCACTCTTTTTGAATTTCTTTGAATTCCTCACTTTGATAATGTGCCCGTATGGTGTTCGGGTCATTAAGATATATCCTTCTTCTTCGAGCTTCTCAAAGTTCCGTTTAACGGTTGATTTGCTGCCACCCATTTCTTTGGCTACATCGTTATATGAAACCGGCTTTCCACCGAGAACGATGCCCAAAAGCTCACCGTCCTCCATTACTTCTTTCGTTGTTGTACTGATACACCAAAGGAACTCCCACAAAGCTGGTCCTATCTTTTTTCTGTGTTCCGCTGTTAATAGTCCAGAAAATACAGGAAAGTAAAAGCTGCTGGGCATCGTATCACCTACTTCCTTTCACAAACAGCAAATCCGTTTTCTACTCGTTTAATCATGTAGTCTGGATAGCAAGTCTTCATATATTGCAAGATTAATTGTTTCAGCTGCTCCTTATTTTGAGCTTCTTTCCATAATCGTTGAGGAAGAAGAACGCGGGTTTGTACGATCATTGCCAGATCAACTCTCCAATCTCTATGGTGTCGTTGAGTTGCTTAGTCATTCGGCAGTAATCACATTTCTCGCACCGGATTGGCTTTGCTTTCCCTGATTTCACTTCAAGCATCCGTTCTATTTTCATTTCGATGTATTCATATTCGAAATCGAAGCGTGTTGCATCGAAGTGCAACACTGCTTTATTCGGCGGGTTTTCCTTTGTCACAGCAACGATATAAGGTGTATAAGTGTTTCCTGTGACCTCCTGTAAAACACGTCTATACAGCGCCATCTGGAGCACATAATCCCAAGCTTCCACAAAAGAAACCCAGTTATCGTATTTAACTGACCAGTGACGCTTATAAAGGTCCTGTGTCGTTTTCAAATCACTAAATGTCCGGCGGCCATGATGAATGCTGTCCACTTTGATTTTCCAATCTGTTCCGAATAAATGAGCTGTATAAATCTCTTCTTTGTCACCTTCCATAGCAAACATGGCAAAGGGATCTGCTTTTAACGTTTCAATCATTCGATCAGCTGTTTCAAAGTCGGAATACTTGCCGCCGCGTGCCTTGAAGATTGCTCCATTGTTTTCTTCAAGAAATTTTTCAAATGCCTCATTACTCTCAAAAGCTGCATGAACATAGGAGCCAACTAATAAGGCGTTGGAGTAGGGCTCTGTATAAGCCCCACTCAGTTTTGCCATTGTTTTTGCTTCACACTCTATAAAGTTTTTAAATTGTGAAACGGAGAAAAATTCCTGATCAGCTTTGTTCGAATGATAGTTCTCCTTGGTCAAAGTCCATTGCTGTGTCTTCGGCACTTGGCTTCACCTCTTTTTCTGGTTTAGCCTCTTCTTTTTCAGAAGCAGCTGTTTCCTTGTTCTCGCTTTCGAACGACTTAGCCAGATCACTTTGCTTGTTCTTTTTAGAAGCACCCTTATCGAACCAGTCTTCCACTTTGCTCATCCCGTCTTTCAACGAATTGAAGATCTTAATTAGATCTACATAATCAACTTCTGTGAAAGCATCGGCGTTATACCCAAACCGAGTTTCTATCATTTCCTGAGTTACCTTATATTGATTTTTAAAAGCTGTCAGTGCATTGGCGATACGATCTTTTAACGGTCCTTTATTATTTCCTGCCAGTGTCTTGTTGCACTCTTCTACCGCCGTTTCAACTATGTCTCCAGGAATGATGCCGAGTATGCATGCTCGGAGTCTTCTAGCCCCGTTATTAGCGACCAATTCATAAATATCTCGCGGATCGTCCAGCTTATTAATCTTCCCTTTTGCTTTACGAGAATGTTTAACCGTAAACACCTTTTCTTGCCGCACATTTGTTTCTAAGTCCCAAGCATAGGCCATAGCAACCGACTCGCCTTCGCGCTGTTCAAGTTCTTTAACTCCAAAAGCGAGATTCCCCCAATTCTGGGCTAAAACTTCTGCTAGTCGAATAGACGGCCCTTCAACCATTGCCCCTCCTCTTGGATATCTATAAATAGCTGTTTGTGCTAATGAAGGACGCTTGCATGCATCTAAAATGCGCTGTTCAGACTGAAAGACATTTCTGGGGAATTGGCGGGCCATGAAAATCTGACCCTTTACTTCTTCCATTTCACGGGAAGATGATGCCTGTCCAAGTACGCTTGGCTGTTGCTGCTGATTAAATTGTTCAGTTAACTGATTCATTAAATGGCCTCCTTAGTAACTGTTGATAGTAAATCGTTATATTGCTTCACCAGTTCCTTCAAATCCTCGTGTGTCCCCACTCCAGCAACGGCTTGGCTTACACCTATATACACGGAATCCAATGCTCTCTTATCGTCCATATCCGGGAAAGTCCGCTTTACCTTGGTAAAGTTAGCCTCTAAACAGATGTTCATTTGGATTCACTCCCCTTGATTTAATTTTCATAGTTCGATAAAATTGACGTATCAAATATTTTTTAAGCCCTGACTCGCTCTGCAAAGCGAGTCTTTTTTCATTCCGCTGTTTTATACTGCGCTCCGCAACATTCAATTAGATAATCCTCCAAGTTACTTTCCAGAATGATTTCGCCGTTAATTTCGATGATTTCATCCCCTACAAGAATTTCATCACCCATAGCATCAATGCCAACGTGTTCTGGCTGACTGATCATATTTGCATAACCCGTTTTCATTGTCTGAGTAATTGCTGGATGTTCCATTTCTTTCACCTTCTTTCTGACGGATGATGTCCATCGTCAGCAGCCCGAACTGATCAGGCACAGGGGAGAAGCCCGTTCCGGCCGCTGACGATGAGCACCTAAATAAGTGCCCATCAGAGGGAAAATGTGTTATAATGAAGTTGTCTAATTACCTTTGGCGGTAGGCTTTCCTAGAGCTTGCCGCTTTTATTTTTGTTCTTTTTTCAAGTCCTCTGTTGCTAAACACCAGTAGTATCCACCTGCAAATGACATCAAAATAATTAACGCTATATCCACTTTTCATCCTCCTAACCAACTCTGGCTATTAGTTCTGCTGGAATCCCTTTCTCTTTCAAACGTTGTACCATTTTTTCTAACTGCGCTTGATCTGCTCTTTCTTCTTCAAGTCTTTGCAATTCCCTAAGAGATTTTAAAAGATCAATTGCTGTTCTTTCTGCTTCTTTTAAATCTCCATTTACTAAGCTTTCCTCGATACGATAAAGACAGGTATGTGCACATTGTTTTTCCTTCATTTCTGTTGACATTCAAATCCACCCTTTCGCTTTCCATTTAGGTAGTAACCGCTGAATTCGCTTCATGATTGGAATGTTATATTCTCTTTCAAGCATCATAACTAGGTTGTCAATAAATGCTCTTGCTTCGACTAGTTCATCCACTAGTTTTTCAATGTTCTCTCGCTCCTCTGCTGTAGTAACACCGGGAGGTTTAGCAAGACAAACCTCCTCGATCTTCTGTAAAGCTTCTTTGATTTCTCTTTCTGCATTGGCTTCCATTGCCAGCCGGTGACGCTCAATAGTTGGTCCTTTAAGTACTGGTGATGTGTAACCGTTACTAAATTCATAAAGTAACTCGCTTCTAAATTCTGGACTGTCGCCATAAACCTCAATGGATTGTTTAGCAATATCCTGTTGCATAGGCCGTCTGTCAGTTTTATAGTGGCTGATCAGTTGAGGAGAAACGTTCAAATCAAATGCCATTTGACCATTCGTCATTCCCTCTTCCTCTAACAAACTAGTTACTGCACTTCCAACATCGGCTGATTTCTTTATCATGATCCGTCCCCCTTTGTATTTAATTGTTAATTTCGCAATACATAAATTGGTAGTATGCTAGATTTATAGTTAAATAGCTTGTTGCTCCTGTTTGCGAATCCAAGCGTCAATAGTCTCTTTAGAAAAGAAGATCCGGCTTCGGATTTTAAAATGAGGAATTTCATTTTTTCTCACCATGCGATAAACCGTTTCTCTAGTGACACCAAGATATTCTGCCATTTGCTGTGGTGTAAGACGTTGAGTGGACATTAGCTCACCTCCTTACCTGACTCCCCTTCCTGCGGTAATATTTTCATAGGAAGGGAGGTGTAAAAATGGGTTACTACTATATTTGTTCAAGTTGTGAAAAAAATTACGGAATCGGCTTTCAGGGTTCCTATCCTTCCACAGTTGAGTTTTGTCCAGAAGATGGAGCTAAACTAGTAAAATCTTGTCCAAAATGCAATGAAACGATTGATAAACTAAATCAGAAGTTCTGCCCTCATTGCGGCGAGAAATATGTCAAATAGTTAGCTTCGTCCCACAATATACGCAAAATTTTGCTGGTTTACCGATCTGAGGAATTTCTCTTTCACATGACTGACAATTCACTTTATTTTTAGCCGCCGTTGCCGCGGTGGCTTCCCTTGTAACATTAATCAATTCAGCAGTAGCTTTAATGACCTCCGGCAGAGCGCCCAATTTCTCGCTGGTGGGCGCTTCAATTGTTCGATTAATCCAAACGCACAATGTGGATATAGTATCTTCAATGAGGCGTTTTTGTTCCTGATTCAACTTGGTTTCTCCTTAGCTGACTTCTTTTGAACCGCTTTTATGTTTCATTTCGTTACATTTGTTTTCAAAAAAAATTGTCCACTCGAAACCTAAAGTTTTAGCGATTCGTTTTGCTACATTTACACTAGGATTTCTACTTCCTGATTCAATCATTGTATAGTAGGCACGTTTTACATTTGATTCTTCGGCTACATCATTATGTGTAAAGCCTCTTTGAAGCCTAAGTTCTTTAAGCCAAACTCTCAATTTGCCACCCCCTTTGTATCGTTTCGTTACATTTATTATAGTATCGATATGTTACATAGTCAAGCTAATACGCAAAAAAAGTTTCTTTTTGTTACATATAGTTTAAAGTAACTATCTGTTACAGTAGAATGGTCTTTGAAAGGGCGTGAAACCTTTGCTGCCAGAAAGGCTTATAAAATTAAGAAAAGAAAACAAAAAAACACAACAACAAATAGCGGATTTTTTAGGGATAACCAGACCCGCATATACAGCTTATGAACGGGGAACACGCCAACCAGATTATGAAACACTTCGTAAGATAGCGGATTACTATATGGTATCCACAGACTACCTTCTTGGTAGAAGTGACAACCCTGATCTAGATGGCTTAAGCGATCCTGCCTTCATTGCTTTTACAAATGATCCAGAACTTCAACACTGGTATAAAGAGCTTCCAAAAAGCCCAGAGGATCGTTTACGTAAATTAAAGAAACTATGGGAGATCATTAAGGATGAAGAATAACACGCCTTGTGCGTGTATTTATTTAACTTTTTTACGGTAAAATTTAGTATTTTAAGAGGTAAATAGTACTTTCTGCAAATAGTAGAAATGTACTTGTTATAAATATGCACAAAGAGGGGATAGAAAATGAAGAAGTTTTTTGCATTTGGTTGTCTGGGCTTTGTAGGACTAATTGTATTAGCGATTATTGGGATAGTAATGATTGGTGGAGATTTTACTACACAAACATCAGACAACAGTAATGAAGATGCACAAACTACAGCTGCTGATCCAAAGCCTGCTGAAGAATCAAAAAAAGAAACTACCAAACTCACAAAAGAAAAATTTGAACAAATTAAAGATGGAATGTCTTATGATGAAGTTGTTAAAATTGTAGGTAGCGAAGGAACTCTTCTATCTGAAACTGGAGATTCAGGAACAGAGTTTCACACTCAAATGTATGAGTTTGAAACAGATGGCTTTCTTTCTAGCGCAAATATGACTTTCCAAGGTGGCAAGTTAATAAATAAAGCTCAAATGGGACTCGGTGGAGACTCAGATGTGACTGTTTCTTTAGATGAATTTGGTAAAATTGAAAATGGAATGTCTTATGATGAAGTAACGCAAATCATAGGCGGAGAAGGAGAAAAGCTATCTGAATCTGGCGAGGAAGGTTCTGAATTCCATACTGTTATTTATAGCTATAATGGAGAAGGTGGACTTGGAGCAAATGCCAACTTTACTTTCCAAGGCGGAAAATTAATGAATAAAGCTCAAATGGGCTTAAAATAATATCATCCCCACTTCTGTGGGGCTTTCTTTTAACTCACAACCGAACATATATTCTCTTCAAGAGGTGAGGCCAATGGAAAATTGCTATTCTTACACACCATTAGAAACTTATGTAAAAGATTTATATTATTCACTGTCGATTTATCGGCCTGAACAACTTGATTTAAAGTTAATCGCCGAAAAACTAAGAATTCGTATCTACTACGAGGATATGCCAAGCGAAGCTTCTGTGTATGCTGGACGTAGCAGAATTATACTTGATGAAAGATTAACACCACAGCAGCAATGGCAAGATTTCGGCCATGAACTTTGCCATATCTTAAGGCATGTTGGAGAGCAGTATGGTATCCCTTCTTCTTTCCGGCTACTACAAGAGAGGCAAGCAACTAATTTTATGTATCACTTTTGCATACCTACTTTTATGTTGGAGCTATTATCCTTTCCTTGGAGAAAAAGCGAAGTTATTGAGTTGATTTCAAAGACCTTCAATGTTGAATATGAATTTGCTGCTCAAAGGCTTGAACGTTGGATATTGCAGAAAGAGAGCTCTTTATTCTATGAGAGAATCTTTGACCCCATTTGGCATTACCAAGTCGAAGCTATCAATCAAAAAAAATAATCTAGAGGTGTTTTAAAATGACTATTTTTGCAAAACGTTTAAAAGATTTAAGACTACAAAAAAACCTTTCATTGATAGAACTTTCCCGTAAAGTGAACCTGAGCCGGGATGCTTTGGAAGCCTATGAACAAGGCAAAAGAATTCCTGACCTTTCGCAAGTATTTAAGTTGAAAGAGTTTTTTAATGTTTCTTTATGCTACCTCATAGGCAAAACAGACAATCCAACTGAAATCATTGACATTTCTAATGAATTTGAAAGCTTTCATATCAATGGAATTCAAGATTTATCAGAAGAAGAAATAAAGAAAATTTCTCTTATAGCCAGCGATGACTCTCTTTATATGGAATGGTATCTCGACAATACAGAAACTGAAGAACCAAATAACTTTATAGAGGACTGATACTATGCTTTCTGAATTTGAAATCAAAAGAGCTAAAAAGTTGAGACAAAAAGCGTTAAAGAATCCTGTTAAACGTGAATTAATTAGAATTCCTGTTTTCGAGAGAGTATACATAAAAGATGGTGAACTTTATGGAGAATTAGTTGGTGATAAAACACCACGAAAAGTAAGTGAATGTACTGTTGAATCTCGACTATCTAAGGGAGATTAATTTTTTTACCTTCAAACAGAACGTACATTCCTAATTAAACCTTAAATTATGAAATAGGAGATTGTTCTGTATTTCTTTGAGATGAATTCGGAAGCTCAAAGAGCTTTTTTGTAGTCTGAGCTATGTTGAATAATACATTTTTAGCTTAAATGATAGAAATAAAGGGAGGTAATCAAATGGCTAGTATCGAAAAGCGCGGGAAAGGCTCCTATCGGCTCACTGTAGAGCTCGGATACGATCATGAGGGTAACAGGATTAAAAGACGAAAAACAGTGAAATGCAAGGGCATTACAGAGGCTAGAAAGGAACTTGCTAAATTTGTTACCGAAGTAGAAAGCGGAGAATACATTACACCGGAAAAAATGTTATTTTCGGCCTTTGTAGATGAATGGCAAGAAAACCACGGAAATAACGAGCTTGGAGAGCAAACAATGGAAAGTTATAGAATGTATTTAAAAAATCATATCTTACCTTTCTTTGGCTCTATGAGACTAAATGAAGTAAAACCCATCCATGTAATTAAGTTTCTTTCAGAAGCGCAACGGACTGACGGACAGGGCGAACTTTCTGTTGGCAGTAAACAATATCTGTATCGTATTCTTCGTGATATATTTCAGCGTGCTGTTGATTGGAAAAAGATTAAAGAGAATCCAGTAGCTGCCGTAAAGAAGCCTAAAGCAAAAAAAGGAGAAAAAAAGAAACGAGCTGAAGTCTATGATGAAGATGAAGTTCGGGCTCTCTTTGCTGCAGCGCAAAGTGAACCGATGCATTGGCGTGTATTTCTTTCTCTCGCTCTAGCTGCTGGATTAAGAAGAAGTGAATTATTAGGAATTGAATTGTCTAAAATTAATATAGAAAAACAAGAAATTTTCATCGATCAGGCTATTGTTCGCGGCAAAAACGGAAAGCCTGTTATTAAGAATACAAAAAGTGATGCTTCTGAACGGTTAATCTCTTTGCCTTCTTCTGTCACATTGGAACTAAAACAATACATTCACCAACTTAAAAAAGAAAGGTTGAAATCTGGTGATGATTGGGTAGAAAAAGAACATGAATGGTTATTCTGTAATATTGACGGAACTCACTTTTATCCAACCACCCCTTCTACCTGGTGGCGACGATTTACCAAACGGGCTGGCGTACGTTACATAAGGCTGCATGATCTACGTCACACATCAGCTACCTTATTAATCAATCAGGGTGTCCATGCAAAAATTATTTCAGAACGTCTTGGTCATGCTGATATTCGGATCACAATGGACACTTATGGCCATGCATTAAAAAAAGCAGATCAAGAAGCTGCAGACAAATTGGATGAGCTATTTTTGAGTGAAAAAAAGCAAGGTTAAAAAAATCGGTCCCCAATCGGGACCCATTTGCTTATTTATTTTTAATTGCTTAATCTTGGGCATAAGAAAAACCCTTGCTGCGCAAGGGTTTAAGTAATGGAGCATAGCGGGCTCGAACCGCTGACCTCTACACTGCCAGTGTAGCGCTCTCCCAGCTGAGCTAATGCCCCGTTCATTGCTCTATTGACTATTATATTAATTTCATCCCAAATAGCAATACCTTTTCAAAAAGAAAGAATATTTAAAATTTAAAAGGAGGATGGCTTTGTGTTCCAAACTATCTATTATAAATTCGTTGAATCTCCTATTTTATTTCGGATTCTCATCATTGCTGTCTTTTTTATTACGCTTTTCGGGACAGCTGTCCACCTCATCGAGCCACATACGTTCCCAACTGTTTTTGAAGGAATCTGGTGGGCGGTCGTTACTGCTTCAACAGTCGGTTTCGGGGATTATGCCCCTAAAACAACCGCTGGAAGGCTTATTGGCATCGGGTTAATATTTGCCGGAGCCGGTTTTTTATCCGCTTATTTTATTAATTTGGCAGCGTCTGCTGTAACTTTGCAAAACTCTTTACGCGAGGGAAGAGCCGTTTACACCCATAAAAACCATCTAGTCATCATTGGCTGGAATGAACGTACAAAAGAAATTATTGATCATTTACATACATTGCCTTTCTCTCGTCACGTCGTTCTTATTGATGAATCTTTGCGGACAAACCCTTATTCAGAAAAGATTGTTCACTTCATTCAAGGTGCCCCTTATAAAGACGAAATCTTAAAAAAGGCGAATATAAAAGAAGCAGCAAGCGCTTTAATTACATCTGACCAAAATAAAAATGAGATGCATGCAGATATGAATTCAATTCTGACTTTGGTAGCAGTGAGAGGCAGCAACCCTTCTCTCCATTGTATCGTAGAAATCTTGACCAATGACCAAGTAATTAATGCTAAACGGGCAGGTGCAGACGAAGTGATCCAAACAAATAAGCATGCAAGCTCTATTATGCTAAGCAGTATTCAGCATGAAGGCGCCTCTGCCTCCATCATGCATTTAATCGACCCAACCAATGGAAGTTTTCTACAATCCATGTCACCCGATCTGGAATGGAACAATCTCCGCTTTGGAGAGTTAGCCATTATTCTTTTGAAAGAGCGTATTCTTTTAATCGGTATTCAAAGAGCGGGCGAGATACTGATCAATCCCCCGCTCTCTTTTCAAATCGGTTCTTCTGATCAATTGCTCGTGATTAAACATTGAGCGTCTTTTCGGTCTCTTCTAGTATCCGTTGCCCGGATATCACATATTTTTCTTTTACTTTCGCATCAGCATCTTCGGGTTCAGCAAACTGGTTAAAAGCCCCTCCTACATTCCCAGGTGTAGCGAGCTCATCGATTCCTCGCTCATAAACATGGGCAAGAATGAATGGAGAGCCGATTTTAACTATGACACCCGGCGAATCTAGCTGGCCATTCGTCGCAATAAAAGGAATTCTTAAAAATTGATATCCTTCTTCATCGTTTATTTTGTAGTCAAAGGAACCATGGTCATAATCCCAATTGCCTCCAATCGAATAACCGAGCGGCTTTAGCTTTTGTTCTAAATCATATAAATTAAAACTTTTTCCTTCTAATGCGGAAGGTAACTGAATCATCTGCTCATCCCCTCTCTTTTTTTATAGTGTCTCCAATAATAAAAAAATTCCGCAGCTTTCTGCGGAATTTTCACATTCTATTTATTACAAGGCAGTACGCAAAATAGCTAACACGCCTTCTTTATTCATTGGACAAAAGCGACCAAATTCTCCTCTCCTCATTGAATGGTCCGCTATTTCCTCCAAATCAGCGCTAGTAATTCCATAATCAGAGAGACGTGCAGGTGCACCGAGGCTTAACCAAAAACCCCGGAGAGCCTCGATGCCTCGAAGACCTCTTTCCTTTTCTGATTTTCCTACCTCATTGACATTAAATACACGGTTTGCCAATTGACTAAAACGAGCCGGTTGAGAATGAATGGCATACTCCATCCACGCCGGAAATAAAATGGCCAAACCACCTGCATGAGGAATATCATATAGCCCTGATACAGCATGTTCAATAATATGGGCTGTCCAGTCACCACGATACCCTGATTGTAGAGTGCCATTTAAAGCGATGGTCCCAGCATACATTACTTTTGCACGGCACTCGTAGCTATCGGGCTGCTTTAAAAGCCGGGGAGCTGTCTCAATAAGAGTTTTTAAAGTTATCTCACTGAAGCTGTCTTGCAAATCCGCACCCTCACCATTCTGAAAATAGTTCTCAAGAATATGACACATAATATCAATAATACCAAAAACAGTTTGATCATGTGGCACTGTCATCGTGTACAATGGATCACAAATTGAAAATTGCGGAAACACATGCTGGCTATGCCAATCAATTTTTTCCTTTGTCTCCAAGTTAGTAATAACAAGACCTGCATTCATTTCAGAACCAGTAGCCGCCAGTGTTAAAATGGTACCTAAAGGGAGAGCGGCTTCTGTCGTTTTCCCTTTTGAAATGAGTTCCCAAATACCGCCTTCATATTTGGCTCCAGCAGCAATGGCTTTTGCAGAGTCAATCACACTTCCTCCGCCAACAGCCAAAATAAAGTCAATTTGCTCTCTTTTACAAATGTCTATGCCTTTTTGTACCGTAGAAAGCCTAGGATTCGGCTCAACACCGGGCAGCTCATAAATATTCGCTTGAATAGCCTTTAATTCTTTTATTACTTCATCATATAAACCATTCTGCTTGATGCTCCCGCCACCGTAAATTAGAAGAATGTTTTTGCCAAATCGCAGCAGCTCTGCCTGCAGCCTGCTGATCGATCCTTTCCCAAAAATCCATTTAACCGGATTATATTGAATAAATCGATTCATCGTTTCTCCCCCTTTACCTTATTATTATAGAGCGACTATATTTTTTCAAAAGAACATACTTTTTCTCTCTATGTATGGAAGCAAACAATTTGCGCATACTAAACATCGTCAGAGATGAAAGGAGGAATAAGAAATATGCATACACTTCAGCGTCTTGCGCTTGTATTTACGATTATTGGGGCTCTTAACTGGGGATTAATCGGACTGTTTCAATTTGATTTAGTGGCAGCTATCTTTGGCGGTCAGGACTCTGTACTTTCAAGAATCATTTATATTATCGTGGGAGTGGCAGGACTGATTAACCTTGGCTTGTTATTTAAAACATGGGATGCAACAGAAAACCGCCGCATGACTGCGCCTAATTCTTAGTTTTGCCTTTTTATACAAAAAGACAAGGCCGGTGAATTATCACCGGCCTTAGACTATGGAGGCTGTTCTTTTTGTTTTTATCTAATTAAACCCATCCTCTGAACTTAGAAGCTTCTGCTGTTCTACGAACTCCGACCATATAAGCAGCCAGACGCATATTCACTCCGCGTGTTTGAGAAGTTTCATAAATATTATTAAAAGCACTGATCAAAGTTTCATGAAGCTTTTCGTGTACTTCTTCCTCTGTCCAGTAGTAACCTTGGTTATTCTGTACCCACTCAAAGTAAGATACAGTTACCCCTCCGGAACTTGCCAATACGTCAGGAACAAGAAGAATGCCTCTTTCTGTCAATATTTTTGTTGCTTCCATTGTTGTTGGACCGTTAGCAGCTTCCACAACGATAGACGCTTTAATCTTATCAGCATTCTTTTCTGTAATTTGGTTAGAAATAGCAGCTGGTACTAAAATATCACAATCTACTTCTAATAATTCTTGGTTTGTGATTGTGTTTTCAAACAATGTAGTAATCGTACCAAAACTATCACGACGATCAATTAAATAGTCGATATCTAAACCATTTGGATCATGAAGAGCGCCATAAGCATCAGAAATTCCGATAACTTTTGCCCCGGCATCGTGCATAAATTTAGCTAGGAAGCTTCCCGCATTACCGAAACCTTGGATAACCACACGAGCTCCTTCAATATCGATACCGCGTTTTTTCGCTGCTTCTTTAATACAAATCGTTACACCTTCAGCAGTTGCTTTGTCACGACCGTGAGAGCCACCTAATACAAGAGGTTTACCAGTGATAAATCCTGGAGAATCAAATTCACGAATATGGCTGTACTCGTCCATCATCCATGCCATGATTTGTGAGTTTGTATAAACGTCTGGAGCCGGGATATCCTTTGTAGGACCAACGATCTGGCTAATTGCACGAACGTAGCCGCGGCTTAAACGTTCTAATTCACCCATTGACATTTGGCGAGGGTCACAAACAACTCCGCCTTTTCCGCCGCCATATGGCAAGTTAACAATTCCTGCCTTGAGCGTCATCCACATTGATAATGCTTTTACCTCTTCTTCATTCACATCCGGATGAAAGCGGACGCCGCCTTTAGAAGGGCCAGCTGCGTCACTGTGTTGTGAACGGTAACCGGTAAATATTTTTGTTGAACCATCATCCATACGTACAGGTATACGAACTGTCAACATACGTAACGGTTCCTTCAAAAGCTCATACATTTCTTCCGAGTAACCCAATTTTGCCAAAGCTTCTTTAATGACATCCTGAGTTGATGTGAATAAATTTAGATTTTCCGACATTTTGAAATTCGCCTCTTTTGTTATTTAATCGTTAGTTTGTGCCAGAAACAGCTAGCACTTTTTGAATACGCTCGATCGCCCAATCCAATTCTTCTTTCGAAATAATGAGTGGAGGAGCGAAACGAATGACCGTGTCATGAGTTTCTTTACAAAGTAGTCCCTCTTCTTTCAATGCTTCACAATACTTACGTGCCGGCTCATTCAATTCTACACCAATAAATAAACCTCTGCCGCGTACATCTTGAATCATTGGGTTATCAATTTCTTTCAGTTTACCCACAAAATATTCTCCCAATTCGAGAGAGCGATCAGCCAATTTTTCATCTTCAAGAACTTCAAGAGCAGCGATTGAAACGGCACAAGCCATCGGGTTGCCTCCGAAAGTAGAACCGTGAGAGCCTGGGTTGAATACACCAAGAATATCTTTATTTGCTGCTACACAGGAAATAGGGAACACGCCGCCTCCAAGCGCTTTACCAAGAATGTACATGTCCGGCTCAAAATCATCCCATTCGCAAGCAAACATTTTACCTGAACGCGCAAGCCCAGCCTGAATTTCATCA
This sequence comes from Bacillus sp. PK3_68, assembly GCF_003600835.1. Lineage (NCBI taxonomy): Bacteria > Bacillati > Bacillota > Bacilli > Caryophanales > Bacillaceae > Bacillus > Bacillus sp. PK3_68. The sequence goes on from NZ_NQYC01000001.1 coordinate 1,692,525, forward strand.
GCGATAAACATTACCTTGTTTTCTTTACAAAGCTCGTAAGCTGCTTTCAAGAATCCAGCTGGCGGAATATTAATTCCCGCTTCTCCTTGGATAGGTTCAATGATAAAAGCTGCTGTGTTTGGAGTGATAGCTGCTTTAAGCGCATCAAGATCACCGTACGGCACCAATTTAATTCCTGGAAGCATCGGACCGAAGCCGCGTTTGTATTCTTCATCTGATGACAACGATACTGCCCCCATTGTACGACCATGGAAGTTACCTTCGCAAGCAATAATTTCAGCTTGATTGTCTGAAATACCTTTTACATCGTATCCCCAACGACGAGCTGCTTTCAAAGCTGTTTCTACCGCTTCTGCACCAGTGTTCATCGGTAATACCATTTCTTTGTTTGTTAGTTTGGAAACTTTTTCATACCATGGTCCAAGCTGGTCATTATGAAATGCACGGGATGTTAAAGTTACTCGATCTGCTTGCTCTTTTAGAGCTTGAATAATTTTTGGATGACGATGCCCTTGGTTCACAGCAGAGTAAGCACTAAGCATGTCCATATATTTATTACCTTCTGGATCTTGTACCCAAACACCTTCCGCTTCAGAAATAACGATTGGTAGTGGATGATAGTTGTTTGCTCCGTACTTTTCTGTTTGCTTGATAATTTCTTGTGACTGAACTGTATTAGCCATCTTTTTCCCTCCGTTTATTTATATTTTTGCCTTAAGAGTCTCCCCACTGGCATACCGTCTTTCATTCTTAGCATCTGACGGCCGTAGCATTCAAAGAAGTCGATCTGTTCAGCTGTATCAGCATCTGCCTTATTCCAAGGTTTTCCGGCTTCTTTTACAAGTACAAGGAGAGCAGAGAACTCATGTTCACGGCAATGGATAATCGCTGCCGCTTTGAACAAGATACCTGCACGGATTTCTGACTTTACTTTTTCCAAATACCAAACGTCTTCAACAGCGACTCGCTTTTGGCGCACGTCCCCTTACTTCTTCTTTATCAGTTGGATGATAAGCAACAACTTTATCCTCAACTGTTACTTTATTTCCACAGATCACCAGCGGATAATCCTAGCCAAGATAGCTTTCTATAAGCTGAAAAGCCTTCTTGCTTTCTGGTTTTGAAAAGTCAGTAAATGGTTCATGCTTATATGGAATCAGCATCCTTCCTCCTTTAAGATGATCAAAACTATAATTTTTATGTGACTGATAAAGTTTTATGCGCAAATTTTTTTTGCACTAATAAATCTCTTACACTTATTATAATGCAAAATATTATTGCTTTTTTCAAGTGTTTTTTCTTAAAATAGAAATATATTTTAAAGAGGGGGATTCTATGAATGCAAAAAGTTTAGAATCGCTAGTAACCATGTATAAAGAAATCTTAGAAAAGATCGACCTTGGTATTCATGTAATCGATCCCAATGAAAGAACAGTTATTTACAATAAAAAAATGCGGGAAATCGAGGGAATGGATATTGAGGATGTTCTCGATAAAAATCTAATGGATGTTTTTAACTTTGGGGCTGCCGAGGAAAGTACATTACTTCAGGTTTTGAAATCAGGAGAAAGCATCCAAAACGTTAAACAAACTTATTTTAATAATAGAGGACAAGAAATCACCACCATTAACCACACTTTTCCTATTGAAGAGAACGGAACTGTTATCGGCGCAGTAGAGATCGCAAAAGATGTGACGAAGCTCGAAAAGATGATACAAGAAAATATGAATAAAAAAGAGGACATCCGCTATACATTTGATCAGATCCTTGGGCAAAGCCCCCTGCTCAAGGAAGCGATTGAAACAGGCAAGCGGGCCGCCCGCACTGCCTCTTCAGTTCTAATCGTCGGCGAGATTGGGACTGGAAAAGAACTATTTGCCCATAGCATTCATAATGGCAGCCCACGGGCTGACCAAACCTTCCTTTCACAAAATTGCGCCGCACTTCCGGATACACTAATGGAAACTTTGCTATTCGGCGTGGAAGAACAGGCAGGAGCAGAGAAGCGTCCAGGGTTATTGGAACAAGCACATGGAGGGACAATTTTACTTGATGAAATTGATTGCCTGAGTCCCGCCCTACAAACAAAGCTTTTAAAAGTTATCCAGGAAAAGAAAATACGCCGGGAAGGCGGAAAAGAAGATATTCCTATCGATGTCCGCATTCTTGCCACTATTAGCGAAGACCCCATTGATGCCATTGCAGCCGGAAGCTTAAGAAAAGATCTGTATTACCGTTTAAGCGTTGTCTCAGTTTTCATTCCGCCTTTAAGAGAACGGAAAGAAGACATTGATTTGCTCGCTTCAGCTTTTATCGACAAATACAATCACTTATTCGGCATGAACGTAGCCTCTATTGACGAGGAAGTAAGAAACTACTTCCTGGAATATGACTGGCCAGGAAACATCCGAGAATTAGAACATGTTATTGAAGGTGCCATGAACTTAATGGATCATGAAGATGCCATTTCTTTTGAACACCTCCCTATCCAATTTCGCAACAAATCCGGCAGTCACGGCCTATCAAGTGACTTAGAGAAAGTAGAGAGCTTTCTTTATCAACCTGATAAAGCGATTTTGCCGCTTGATGATTATATCCAAGAAGCGGAAACATACTATATTACAAAAGCATTGCAGCATCACGATTTCAATGTGACGAAAACAGCGAAAGCTCTCGGTATGAGCCGTCAAAATTTACAATATCGCATTCGTAAATATAATATTGTAAAAAACATTGCCAACCAGTAATGCTGATAAAAAGGAGCACTGAAAATTTCAGCTGCTCTTTTTTGCCTCCCTATTGCACCGATCTTTTCAAACTGCTTCCAATTGATGGCTATTCCCTTAACAACCACTTAGGTGTAAAAACTAACTAACAAATTGTCTCAGGTAACAAACAGTTAAAAAACTAACAATCACGTAGTGCAAATTTATTTTGCGCCAAATAAGCGGATAAAGAACTAAATCTACTTTCTACTAAGCGGTTTCTGTTTGTTCGTCTTCTTTCACTTTAAGATCTGTTAGGAGCTCCCCCTTTTACACTATTTCCTTTCAATCCGACGCTAAAAAATAAGTCTTGTTTTTTAATCATGTCATCCTCTGGCTTTCTAAATACTTTAAATTTACTGCACGCAGATAGGTCCCTTTAAACCACTTTATTTCTATAAATAAAAAAGAGCATGAGTGCTTAAAGCGCTCATGCTTTCTCTGCTACTTATTTTCCTTCTCCCGACTGATCGATCCATTCTTGCAGCTTATCTTTTAACGTATTAAAGCCTTCACTGTCTTCAGCAATTTTCAAGCGACGGACCGGCTGAACAGCAGCTGGCTTTGCTTCTTCGGTTGCCCGGATAGATAAGCTAATTTTCCCCTCATCTTTGTTAACGGACATCACCTTTACCTTTACTTCTTCCCCGACCTGAAGGTAATCATGAATGTCCTTGACAAATCCATGAGTAATTTCTGAAATATGGACGAGCCCCTGTGTACCGTTATCCAGCGCAATAAACGCCCCATAAGGCTGGATTCCTGTTACCTTTCCTGTAATAATTTGTCCTTGTTCAATCTGATTTCCCATCCAAACACTCCTAAATGTTAAATTCATTATCTACGCATCACAAAATTATATCACATCTCCTTATATATTTCTAAACATAGCCACCTTTCTCCAGCTCTTCATATAAGTAGGAAATTATTTTTAACTATTTGGAGAAAAGAGGAATAACTCCTCTATAAACAGGGAAGAGTTAGTATATGCAACATTCCCTATTTTCCCCTTAACTTGAGAAGGCAGCCGTTGCAGCTGTCTTCTTTTTATATTTTATATTCAAAGCATAGCAATTGTTCATCTTATATAAACTCAAACAAAAAAACTACACTTCGGGTGTAGTTTTTTTGTTTGAGTTTATTGTTTTACTTCTAAAAGGAAAACTTATTATTATGCTTCTTTTTTTCGTTGCGCCCGTTCTGCCGCTATAATAATATCCTCGAGCGGCATAAGCCGCCCAAGTTCATCTTTGTAAACAATATGTTTGCGTTCAAATTTCGTTGGAGAATCAATCCCTGCAGCTGCTGCCAGATTATATAGTCCTTCTCGGAGCGATATCACATAGTTACACACACGATAATACTTCTCCTCAACGACTAATCCGTCCTGCAGCTTTTCATCAGTTGTAGCTACGCCAACTGGGCATGTATTATTGTGGCATACTTGAGCCATAATGCAACCAACACTAATCATAAATCCGCGGGCGATGTTAACAAGATCCGCTCCCATAGCGAGCGCAATGGCTATCTTGTCAGGAGTAATGAGTTTTCCCGAAGCGATAATCTTTACTCTGTCACGAATCTCGTATCTTTTTAACATTTCATCAAGAACCGGCAGAGCAGACATAATCGGCAAGCCAACTGTATCAGCTAGTTCCTGGAAAGTAGCACCTGTTCCACCCTCACCGCCATCTACTGTAATAAAGTCAGGCCCTTTGCCGCTTTCTTTCATATAGGAAATCATATTTTCCAGTGCATCAAGGTCTCCAACAACAATTTTGATACCAACCGGCTTACCTCCCACGGAACGCAGCTGCTCAACAAAATCGAACATTGACGGCACATCATCAAACTCATAGAAACGGTTTGGACTGTTAATCGTTTTTCCTGGTTCTACAAGGCGGATAGCAGCAATCTTTTCTGTAACTTTCTCACCTTCCACATGACCGCCTCGTGTTTTGGCTCCTTGGGCTAATTTTAATTCGAACGCTTTCACATTCTCTATCTCACTTTTCTTTTTAAACTCTTCCCACGAAAATTCACCACTTGGTTTCCGCACACCGAATAGATCAGGGCCAATCTGCATAATGATATCCGGACCGCCTTCAAGATGATATTCGGACAAGCCACCTTCCCCTGTATTCATCCAAGTGCCGCCGGCAAGACCTAGACCTTTGGAGAGAGCCGTGATCGCTCTTTCGCCAAGCGCTCCAAAACTCATCCCCGATTGGCCAACCTGGCCTCGCAATTTAAATGGATGACGGCATGTTTTCTCGCCAAGGATGATCGCGTCTTCCTCTCTCAAATAATAGGGATCGACCAAACGTTCCTCACTGTGTTCCTTGCGGGTAAATAAATTGTCAGAGTCCACTTTATATACATGTGTTTTTATCTTTTCAGTATTATCCACTTTCATTTCTTCACGCTGCTTCGGAAATAAGGTATTGCGTATAAAAAAACCTTCCTCATTAAAATCACGCTTTGAGCCGAATCCAACGAGCCGCTCTTTATACTTCCCGGCTTTCACAATATCCTGGTATTCTTTTCTCGAAAAAGGCTTTGCTTCATTATCGCCTTCGAATAAATATTGCCGCAGCTCGGGGCCAATATGCTCGGTAAAGTACCTCACTTTACCGATAACTGGGAAGTTACGCAAAATAGCATGCTGCTTCTGTCGATCATCTTTAATATAAATATAGATAAAGAGACCGACAGGCACCACAATAACTAATGCGAGAAAAATAATAAGAGCAATAATTAATCCTGATGTTAAACTCATAAAACCCCTCCTCTATCCTTTACTTTTCCAATAAAAACTCTTCTTTTATGCGAGAGTATGTATGGCCTCGCTAATTGTAGTATCACCGCTAGCTACTTCAAATACCTGGTTAAAGGCTGCTTCACTTTCAAGTGCAGCTACCAATACAGCGGCCATGTCTTCGCGGGGAATCTTATCCTTCTTCGCAACTGAACTTGCGATCGTTACGGTTCCCCTGCCAGGCTCATCTGTCATTTGTGCCGGTCGGATGACTGTATGCACAATCGATTCTTCCTTAACTAATTCATCCGGCATATCCTTTGCCCCAATCATTTCGCCGCTGTCTGTTGCATTCTCTCCTGCCCGTACAGCGCTCATCATAATAAAACGTTTAACTCCATTTTTCTTTGCAGCCTGAACAGCATCAATGACAGCACGATGGTCCACCAAAACAGTCTTGCCCGCTCCTGTTTTCGGACTGGAATCAGAAATGAAAATAACAGCATCGCACCCTAAAAAAGCAGAGGTGAAATCTCCCCGGCCATTCGTTTCTACCCTGGAGGCGCCAAGCTTTTTCATATCGGGCACTTTGTTTTCCTCGTTGATTACAGCAATCGCTCGATGGCCTCTCTCCCTTAAGTGTTTAATAACAAATTGGCCAACCTGACTGTCTGCACCGATTACGATAACTTCCATCTAGATCCCTCCTTTTGCATTATCCTTTCTTTTCCACTCCTTTCTTTCTTTAAAACCTGACTAAATGAAACGAAAAAAGAAGACAGCCTAAGCTGTCTTCTCTTCTTATCTATTAATAAAATGATTGATCCGTCTTACCGCTTCCTGCAGCTGCTCCATTGAAGAAGCATAGGAACAGCGAATAAAACCTTCACCGCTGTTTCCAAAGACGGAGCCAGGTACGACGGCTACTTTTTCTTTCTTTAACAATTCTTCTGCGAATTCCTCTGACGTTAAACCGGTGCTTTGAATAGATGGAAACACATAAAAGGCTCCTCCCGGTGTATGACAATCTAATCCCATCTCATTAAAAGACTGGACAATATAATTACGTCGACGCCGGTAGTCTTTTTTCATCTCTTCCACATCATTCATTCCCGCTTTTAATGCTTCCAGCGCTGCATATTGGGCAGGCGTAGAGGCACACATCATGGCATATTGATGAATCTTGAGCATAGCTGCTGCAAGTTCAGCCGGAGCACAAATAAACCCAAGCCTCCATCCCGTCATTGCAAAGCCTTTTGAAAAACCATTAATCAAAATCGTCCGTTCTCTCATGCCTTCCAAGCTGGCAATGGAGGTATGGGGGACATCATAAGCAAGTTCTGCATAGATTTCATCAGCGATAACTAGTAAGTCGTGTTTCTTAACAATCGTTGCAATCGCCTCTAAGTCCTCCTTGTCAAGCTGGGCTCCCGTTGGATTATTAGGCGAACAAAGCAGCAACGCTTTTGTTCTCGGGGTAATTGCCTCCTCAAGTGCTGCTGCCTGCAATTTAAACTGCTGCTCGCTGGTTGTTTCAACTGTCACTGTTTTTCCACCTGCCAGTTCAACAAGCGGGGAATAAGAAACGAAGCAAGGCTCTACGATGACCACCTCATCGCCTGGGTCAAGAATAGCACGCAATGCTAAGTCAAGCGCCTGGCTGGCACCGACCGTGAGGATAATTTCCTCTTCAGCATCGTAAGGAACATAAAAACGACTGCTCACATACTTCGCTATTTCTTCCCGTAGTTCCAGAAGGCCGGCGTTCGCTGTATAGGAAGTCAAGCCACGCTCTAGTGATAAAATAGCTGCTTCCCGTGCTGACCACGAAGTAACGAAATCAGGTTCTCCTACTCCAAGAGAGATTACGCCTTCCATTCCTGCAGCTAAATCAAAAAATTTGCGAATTCCTGAGGGTCTCATTGATTCTACCGACTTAGCAATATAGCTTTTTGTTCCTAACATTATGGAGACACCACGATTCTATTATCAGTTTGCTTTTCTTCGAAGACTCTGCCGTCATGCTTATATTTCTTCAGCTGGAAATGCGTAGTGGTAGAAACGACCTCTTCCAGAACTGATAATTTTTCAGAAACAAATCGGGCTACTTCGTTCATTGACTTTCCTTCTACCGTTACCGATAAATCGTAAGCTCCTGACATTAAATATACGGAACTTACTTCTTTAAACCGGTAAATCCTTTCCGCTGTATCATGAAAGCCCACCCCTCGTTTCGGTGTTACTTTCACATCAATCATTGCTGTTACCCGCTGATCATCTTCATCTTTAGACCAATCTACAAGAGCTGTATAATGAACAAGCACCCTGGCTTCTTCTAATCTTTTGATCATAGTTCTTACTTCTTCTTCTTTTTTCCCTATCATCTTACTAATATCAGATGCATTCAGACGAGCATCTTTTTCGAGGATTTCTAGTATCTCTCGTTCGCTATTGTCTATTTTCACAACTATTCCTCCAAATTTTCATCAATTATCACAATTATAGCAAATATGTACCTAATAACACGACCCCTTTTATGTATTTTTATATAAAAAAACCGGACAGCGCTATTTCGCGCTGTCCGGCATATTATTTAGTTATGCTTTTCTTCATCCGCAAAATCAAACTCACATTCTTGAAGCGGAACTACTTTTGTTTTCTTAATAAATTTATATCCAAACCACAAGAGAAGGAAGAGTGGAATTCCCATATAAGCGGCTACTACACTGCCCCAGTCAATTTTATCAGCAAGGAACGCCTGGAAGTTTTGAGCAAGAATGACAATTAAGCCTACCACGATAGCAAAAATTGGTCCGAATGGATACCATTTTGCCTTATATGGAAGTTCGTCTAAAGAATGTCCTTGCGCTAAAAATGCTTTCCGGAAGCGATAATGACTGATAGAGATCCCGAGCCAGAAAATAAAACCTGTAATACCAATAGAGTTCATCAGCCATACGTATACGATACCATCGCCAAAAATGGATGAGAAAAAGGCAAGCATACCGACCACACATGTTAAGATGATCGCTGCAACAGGCACACCGCGTTTGTTCAGCTTGGCAAAAAGTTGTGGGGCTTGTCCCTCTTTAGCCATTGAATATAACATACGAGTCGATGCATATAGACTTGAATTTCCGGCAGATAAAACCGCTGTCAAAACAACAGCATTCATCAATGAAGCAGCAAAGGCAAGTCCGGCTTTTTCAAACACCATTGTAAACGGGCTGACCATAACGTTTTCACTTTGTAAATTTGGGTTTGTATACGGGATGATAAGCCCGATAACAAAGATCGCCAACACGTAGAAAAGAAGAATTCTCCAGAATACACTTTTAATCGCTTTAGGTACATTTTTCGCTGGGTCTTCACTTTCACCAGCAGCCACACCGACGATTTCTGTTCCTTGAAACGAGAAACCGGCAGCAACGAAAACAATAAACACCCCGAGAAAGCCACCGGAGAAAGGTGCTTCATCTACGGTGAAGTTTTTAAACCCGATCACTTCGCCACCCATAATACCAAAAATCATTAATAGGCCTACGATAATGAAAATAATAACAGCGGATACCTTAATGAAAGAAAACCAATACTCTCCTTCTCCGTATCCTTTAACAGATAAATAATTCAAGAGGAAGATAAGAGCTAAGAATGACATGCTCCATAACAAGGAAGGACTGTCCGGAAACCAGAACTTCATAATCATTGTGGAAGCGGTTAACTCAGCGGCAATAGTCATGGCCCAGTTAAACCAGTACGTCCAACCTAACGCAAATCCAAACGCAGGGTCAACAAACTTTGTCCCGTACGTGCTAAACGCACCGCTAACCGGCATAAAAGCAGACATTTCTCCTAGACTGGTCATAACGAAGAATACCATGGCCCCGACTAACGCATAAGCAAGTAGGGCTCCTCCAGGACCTGCCGTATGAATCGCGGCACCGCTTCCAAGAAACAGCCCGGTACCGATTGCCCCACCGATAGAGATCATCGTTAGATGGCGGGACTTTAAGCCTCTCTTTAACTTTTGTTCTTCTTGCCCAGGCTCTGGGATGCTGCGCTCTTGTTGTATAGCCATATGTTCCAATCCTTTCTCATTGTTGGCTGACTTCAAAAAAATTGCTATTTTTTCACAAAACCTTTAAAGATATTGTAATAAACTTTTATATTTCTGAAAAGCATTATTTTTTAGAGTTATAGACTCTCCACCTCCTTGGAATTACTTTTCCAAAATATGAAATAATTATTTTTCCATTCATTTCCCCTTCTATAAACGTCTTTCGAGAAGAAAAGATAATTTTATTTCTTTGGTATTATCGACAAAACATTATATATTTTTATATTACAACTCACAAGAATCTTCATTTTTTATTTGCAGCAATTGTTCTGCTACCTTTTGACAACTTTCCACCGAAAGTGGCTTTTCAAATGAAAATTCATAAATTTCTTTAATTCTTTGCGTTAACGCTTCCTTATCGTCCAATTGATGCACAGCTTGAATCGCATCAGCCACTTCTGTATCGTAAAAATCGCCGCCTTCTTTAAATGGATCCCATTCACGGAGAATGCGGTCAAACTTTCTATTTGCTTCAATGTCCTTATTCATATTTTCTGATGCCTCCTTAAATAAAAAGACAAATCATTGCCCTTTTTTCTAAAAATAATTTAACATGATTATATATTACTTGTCAGGATGGTGAAGATTATGAGTAGATTTGATCGAGTTATTAACCGTACAGGTACAAACGCTGTAAAATGGGACAATATAAAAGCTGTCTTTGGTGTAGAGGACGCACTTCCCATGTGGGTAGCCGATATGGACTTTGAGGCACCCGATGCCGTCAAAAAAGCCGTTGTTGAGCAAGCCGAGCATGGCATATACGGTTATACAGCTATTCCGAATTCTATGAAAGAAGCCATAAAAAACTGGATGGCTAATCGGCACTCTTGGGAAATTGATACAGACTGGCTGTTATTCAATCAAGGTGTCGTTCCATCACTCGGCACAGCTATACAAGCATTTACCGATCTGGGAGATTCGGTCTTACTGCAATCACCGGTTTATACACCGTTCTTCGATATGATCGAACGCAACGGCCGGCTTGTCGTTAACAGTGAACTCATCTTGCGTGATAATCGCTATGAAATAGACTTTGCGGATTTAGAAGAGAAGCTATCGCGCGCAGAGGTAAAGATGTTCTTACTGTGCAGTCCCCATAACCCCGGCGGCCGTGTCTGGACAAAAGAAGAGCTTACAACGATCGCTGAGCTTTGTCAAAAACACAAGGTGCTCATCGTTTCCGATGAAATACATAGCGATTTAACAGCTCAGCCGTATAAGCATATACCGATTGCTTCTATTCGCAAAGAATATGAATCCATAATCGTTACGTGTATTGCACCAAGCAAAACATTTAATTTAGCCGGCCTTCAGACTTCTTCCATGATCGTACCTAATCGCGAGCTGCGGGCTAAGCTGCAGAAGGTTCTTGCTAAGCAAGGCTTTTTCTCACTCAATATGATAGGCATCGCTGCTACAGAAGCTGCCTACCGCGAAGGCGGCCCATGGCTTGACGAAGCGATTGAATACATTCGCAGCAATGTTCGGCTTGTGAAGGAATTTATCGATCGAGAGCTGCCAGAATTAACAGTTATCGAACCGGAAGGAAGCTATTTAGTCTGGATCGACTGTCGCAAGCTAGGGCTGAGCGATGACGAGTTAATGAAAAAAATCCTTTTAAAAGGAAAACTCGCTCTCGGACAAGGCTCTAAATACCGAAGCGGTGGAGAAGGGTTCATGCGTATGAATGTAGCCTGCCCGCGTTCAATTGTGGAGGACGGATTGCAACGATTAAAAGCAGCCCTTTCTTAATCAAAAGATAAAAAGAGATGCCTAAGTTGGCATCTCTTTTTCTATTATACACCTTGCTTATTCCCCCACACAAACGTATGAAGCTGCGGCAAAACGCGCACATTTTTCCATTCTGGATCCGGCATTACTTTGTTAATAAGCCACTCATACCGGCTCACTAAATAAGGCAAAAGGTTACCCGGATTCTGTTCTTGCAAACGATCATTTCCGACTTGCAAAAAGAATGGTAAATTCGGATAGAGCCGGTGGACACTTTTCGCAAATGCTAAGTCTTTCTCATCAAAAATAACAAGCTTTAAGCTGACAGCTTTTTCTTTCTCTATTAAACGTTCAATAATGAAGGATAATTTCTCAAAATCTGTTTCCATCCCTGAGCTGGGCGGCTTGGGAGAAATCGTTAAATCATCGATCTTATAAAACCAGTCCTGCCAACGACTCCCCTGTGTTTCAAGAGCTGTTTGAATACCCTTCTCATTCAATTTAGCCAGCAAATCATCTATTTGTGGCAACAGCGCTGGATTGCCACCGGAGATCGTGACGTGATCAAACGTATCTCCTCCTATTCTGACAAGCTCTTCCCAAACTTCCTCAGCGGTTAATAGCTGAATTTGTTCTTTGGCGGAACCATCCCATGTAAATGCAGAATCACACCAGGCACAACGATAGTCGCAGCCAGCTGTCCTCACAAACATCGTCTTGCGGCCTACTACCGCTCCTTCGCCTTGCACAGTCGGCCCGAATATTTCTAATACAGGAATCTTTCTCATTGGAAATCCTCTTTTTGCGGCCGGAATACCACGTAACTTGTCGGTGTTTCTCTCAGAAATACTTGGATACAACGCGGTTTATTCGGCAATTTATTCAACGATTCCTGAATAACCTCCCAGAACTTTCTTGCGACTACTTCGGTCGTTGGAAAATCGTTCGGGTCCATTTCGTTGAATAAGGCATCTTCATTTAAAACTGTATGGTCAAAGCGTTTATGAATTAAATTCTTGATAGCCTGAAAATTGACTAAAAAACCGGATTCATTTAAATCATTGCCGACAACAGTTACATTGGCAAAATACGTATGGCCATGCAGACGGCGGCATGCTCCTGCTTCTTCATGAGGCACGTAATGCGCCGCGGCAAATTGGAAGTCTTTATTTAGTTCATAACGATAAGCGTGCATAGGCGCCGGATAAATTTGCTGCATCATCTGGACCCTGCCTCCTTTTTCGCCAAATACTTATTTAAACCATTTTGGCGGAGTTTACATGCCGGACATTCGCCGCAACCGCTCCCTTTTATCCCGTTATAGCAAGTGAGCGTACGTTCTCTTACATACTCAAACGCGCCAAGCTCATCAGCTAATTCCCATGTTTCCGCTTTGTCCAGCCACATGAGCGGCGTATGGATAACGAATGAATAATCCATGGATAAGTTTAATGTCACATTCAATGACTTAATGAATACATCCCGGCAGTCTGGATAACCGCTGAAATCCGTTTCACACACACCTGTGATAATATGACGGGCATCGTATTGCTTAGCAAGTACTGCAGCAAAGGATAAAAACAACAGGTTGCGACCTTCGACGAAGGTGGAAGGCGGCTCTCCCTCTTTTTCTGTAATGTCTATATCCCCCGGGTCAACGCATTAGGGGCAAGCTGGTTTAATAAAGACATATCTAAAATGTGATGCGGTATATTTAAATCCTTGGCAATGTCAGCGGCACATTCTAATTCCAGGCGGTGACGCTGTCCATAATCAAATGTAACGGCAATGACTTCGTCAAAACGTTCTTTCGCCCAAAATAAACAAGTCGTACTGTCCTGACCGCCACTGAATACAACTACTGCTTTTTCTTTCCCCATCTTTCCTCTTCCTTTCTTCTTTTCCTTTGAAAGAAGAAAGAGATTCAAGAACTGTGACTCTAAATAACCTTTTTTCAGGCAATAGAAAAAAACCTTCTAGACATAGACAGGCTTTTCTCTTAGTTTTTTATAGAGGGAGTTCGCGAACCTCTCCTGCCTAAAGCAGAATTCTTCCTTTTATTCTGATACACTATAACACACATTGGCCAAAATGAAAAACATACAGCAAGTGCCTCGTTATTTTTTCATTTCACTATATTTTTTGTTAACTTTCTCTTCCTCTTTTTTGGAGATCCTCCGAAAATACAGAAAGACAGCTACAGCGGCTGCCGTAAAAATTGCCATTGAAATAACTGCGGGAATATATTCCGTCTTATCCTCCGGGAAATATAAAAAGAACATTCCCAATATAAATGATTGCAGCACGATTCCGTCTCCTTTCACTGTAAAAACAGCAAATTCTTCAATCCAGTGCCTTCTTTCATTATAGCAATTTCTCTTTTCCAAACCAACCGCTCCCACAAAATAAGACGAACTGATTGCCATCAATTCGCCTTCTCTCTCTAAACTCTGTGTGTTGATTTAGTTAATTACTGTAACCTTTTCAATCACTACATCTTCCTTCGGCTTGTCCTGTGCGCCAGTTGGTATGCTAGCAATTGTATCGACAACATCCATGCCCTCCACCACTTGTCCAAACACAGTGTGACGGAAGTCAAGCCATGGTGTTCCTCCATTTTGCATGTAGAAGTCTGTCACTTCCTGAGGATATCCTGCTTTTTCCATTTGCTCTTTAAAGCCTGGGTCCATCTTGCTGTTTTGCACGATAAAGAACTGGCTGCCATTCGTATTGGGACCAGCATTAGCCATTGAGAGAGCTCCCCTGAAATTGAACAATTGCTGAGAGAACTCATCTTCGAAGGCCTGACCGTAGATGCTTTCGCCCCCTGTTCCTGTTCCTTGCGGGTCTCCCCCTGGATCATGAAATCAGGAATGACACGGTGAAAGATCAGTCCGTCATAATAACCATTTTGGCTATGAGTAACGAAGTTTTCAACCGTTTTGGGAGCTTGTTCAGGAAACAATTTAATTTTAATTGTTCCTTTATTTGTTTTCATTTCAACAAGCTTTTCATTCTCTGCTACTTCTGCTGTGAATTGTGGATAACTCATTTTCTTATCTCCTTCCTGTTCTTTCCCAATCTTCGCTGCTGGCTTTAAAGGTTCTGAAGAGGCCTTTTCCGATTCTTTGTTACAGCCAGCAAGCAAGAGAAGGAATGCTGCGAATGTGATGAAAATCAAACGATACATCCTCTCACCTCTGCCTTTTCTACTTTAACTGATTGCTAAAAAAAAATCACCTGCTATCCCCCGTATTTCTTTCATCCAAAGATTCTGATAGAGTGAAGAGAGCAGAGGAGGGTAAAAAACTATGATAAAAACAGGAGATATTGTAACTGCTTTTTATAAAACAGGAAAATATATTGGGGAAGTCAGCGATTCTCACCCAGACAGCTATACAGTTAAAATACTGGCTGTGCTGCGTCATCCTGCCCAAGGAGACCTTCATCACCCCAAGCAAGTAGATGTGCCTTTTTTCCATGAAAGAAAGGCGCTTGCCTATACAGAACGAGCCAACATTCCAGCATCAACCGTTAAGCATTATGAAGGAAGCATTCCCGATTACAATGAATCACTGAAGGAGGCCGTCACTGCGCTCAAAAGCAGGCTAGAACAAGAAGACAGCGAGTTTTCCAAAAAGAGCCTTATGTCGCTACAAGCAGTTCAGAGAGAGTATGAGCTGATGTATAACATTGCTTGGACTTAAGCCATGCGGTTAAGCAATTGTGAGAAGTCAACGAGGTCGCCGATTGTCGGCGGCTTTGACTTTTTCATATAAGCCTTGTCTTTTTCAACGAGATTGTAAATATGATAAGTAGTAAGAGCATCGTCTAGTGCTCGATGATGCTTGCCTGTCCCTTCCTTGCCGTATTCTTGTACCGCCTTCCATAGCCCAGTCTGATTGCGGTCACCGAAAAAGGTTTTGTACTCCATTGATAGGTCAATAAATTGTCCTCTTAGCGGAAAAACAAGTCCTGCTTCCTCACAGTTTCTTCTCAATACCTTCATATCCATATTGCCCCACGTAATAACGGAATGGCTGTCGGTTCCGCTTAATTCTGCGAGTAAACAAACTAGCTCCTGAAGAGACATCCCCTCGTCCACCTGCTTTTGTTCAATATGGAGAAAACGCTTGCATCTTTCAGTTAACTTAGGAAAAGCAGAGGGTTTTATATAAGAAGAAAAGGTATAAATAATTCTCTCTCCTTCAGCAATCACTATGCCGGCTTCAATAATTTCTGGATAAAACCCTTTTGCTGTTAACCCGGCATCCGGCATCGAAAATTCAAAATCAATGAAAAAGAACTTCTTACTCACAAAAACCTCCTCCTTCAACCAAAATAGCTATTTATTTTACCTTAATTTATTTTATTATAATCTCTAGCCAATCATGATGTATATAATGGCTTGATTCCGTATTCTTAAAGTTTCTCCTGCTAGACAGGAGGCCTACAAGACTATTGTACTTACTTTCCACTCTTTATAAAAGCCCCGGCAAACAAATAAAAATGAATCATACGGCTCCTTTTGACAATTTGCAACGCCAATAGACGAACAGAAATGCGCTTATCATGCTTTTCCCTTACCTTTTAAAAAAAATCTTTGCTGCTTTTTATTTCTTAAGTTAGTAGATTTATACCAGTTCATCCGGGCCTCTCAGATTTTCCTATTTTTCTCATGATATCCTCTTTCTAAATTGCCCTCTTTCGATTATGATGATGAAAGGATTATTTTTTACTTGTTTTTCCACAAGTATAACAAACTAGAAAGAAGAAGGCGGTTTAGGGAATGAGGACAGTTTTTGGTTATATGTTAATAGTTTTGCTCCTCCCTGTAGCTGTGTTTTTATTTTACTTCGCAAACGCAGAAGCACATAAAGTCAGGAGCTTTGATGAGGTTGTCGATGAAAAGATCGTCATTAAAGATGTCCACCTTTCTCAGGCAAGTAAATTTGTCGATAAAGATGGGAACCCCTATTTGGAGATTCATCAGCCTTACCGGATTGTAGCAGATGGAAAAAATATTCCCCCATTTTTAAAGGAATTGTTTTTACAGTCTGAAGACAAGCACTTTTATGATCATGCCGGTATTAATGCGGCGGCTGTTATGCGCGCCGTGCTCATTAATGCTAAAGCTGATGGGATCGAACAGGGAGCAAGCACAATCACACAGCAGCTTGCACGTAACATTTATTTGAATCACGACCGGACATTGGTACGAAAAGTGTCAGAAGTATTATATGCATACGAACTTGAGAAAAGGCTGTCGAAAGATGAAATTTTAAATCTTTACTTAAATGCCATTTATTTCAATCATCAAGTATACGGTGTAGAAGCAGCTTCGCAATTTTATTTTCAGAAACACGTCAATGAATTAACGAAAGCACAGCTGGCTTTTATCGCTGCTATTCCAAACAATCCGTCATTATATGACCCCGTCCGGCATTTCGAAAATACGAAAAAACGCCAAGAACGGCTCATTGATATGATGCAGCGAGAAAAGTTTATTACGGCATCTGAAGCTGAGGAAATAAAAAAAGAACCTATTAAGCTTCAAATGAGAGACCGTATAGACAAATATGCTAGCTACTCTACTTATGTGGAAGATGAGCTGAAGCAATTAATTGCCAAAACAGAAGGCTTCGATCAGCAATTGCAAAATGCCAAAGGGGACGAAAAAATCACTATTGAACACAAATTGAACGACCGTGTTGAAAAAGTAAAATCTTCGGGCATTGTTGTTCATACCTCTTTAGATCCTTCCATGCAGCAGCGAGCAGAAAACGCTGTTAACTCGGTACTTAGCGGATCATCGGTGCAATCATCGGCCGCAGTTATCAAAAATGATTCGCGTAATATCGTTGCGCTTGTCGGCGGAAGAAACTATGACCGGACACAATTCAATCGGAGCTTCCAAGGGTTCCGGCAGCCTGGATCGACAATTAAACCATTGCTCGACTATGGACCATACATTGATACGACCCATGCCGATGTTAACAGCCTAGTGAGCGCAGATAAATATTGTATTCGCGGCTGGTGTCCAAAAAACTATAGTGGTAAAGAATACGGAATGGTCACCTTAAGAACAGCTTTGTCGAAGTCGTATAATACAGCTGCTTTACGTTTATTTGTGAAAACGGGAAATGAAAAAGCCTATTCTTACTTGGAAAAGTTTGATTTTGAGCGATTGACCGAGACCGATCGAGCGTCCGATGGGAAAGCTCTTGGAGGTTTCCAACACGGAATGACTACTCTTGAAATTGCAGGAGCTTACACTTCTTTTATTGATGGGACATTTACAAAGCCTCATGCAATTGAAAAAGTGACAGACCGTCAAGGCAATCTGCTCTATGAATGGAAAGAGGAAACGAAGACAGTTTGGTCAAAATCAACAACCTATAAAATGCGGTACTTGTTATCAGATGTAATCCATAATGGAACAGGTAAAAAAGCGAATCCTGGCACTGCCTACGCAGGTGGGAAGACTGGTACAACGAACAGTACAAAGGACCTCTGGTTTGCTGGTTTAACAGATCAGTATACTGCAAGTGTCTGGGTCGGAAAAGACTCGCCGAAAAGTATTCGCTATTTAGAAAGCTATGCACCAAATCAATTGATCTGGCGCAGAATCGTGCGATAAAAACGGTAAATACAGCTGCAAAAAAGCTGCGGAGAATCATTCCGCAGCTTTTTTATATAGTCCTACCTATCCGAACATTCGTTAACCGCCAAGCCCGTGGTTTTTCCTTTCCCCTTTATACTTGACTACAAAAAAACCGCCAAAGCGGTTCTTAAAGCGGCAAACTGCCAAGCAGGCCATTGTAGACTTTCATTCCTAGAAGAGCCAATGAAACTCCTAAAGCTGACCATGAAACAATTTGGAAAGTAACTATTCCAATTAAATTAGCTATCGAAAGGGAAGAGCTAGTTTTATAAACAAAAAAGATCAAGTAGCCAGCGGCTGTTAATAGAAAGATTGCTAAAATCCCTATCAATGAGGAAAAACTAATCAAGGAAAGCAGACCACCTACAAAAAAGATAATCGAGCCGTTACGAACAGCTTTTAACAATTCTCCTTCTGTATCTTTGGAGAAAAACAACAAAGACAATTCATTCACCGTATTGGCGATCACTTTTAAGCCGGCAATTACAAAAAAGAAGGCAATCATTAATGAAACGGTAATCACCAGATTGATCTCTGTCTTTGTAAATAGCTCAAGCATTTCGTTGTATAAGCCTACTTTCTTAAATAAAGAGATAATAATTCCTTGGACAAACAAAGCAAACGACAAACTAAATAATAGAATAGCTATGAGAGGCAAGTAGCCTGTTAAATAAGTGTTTTTCATAAAGAATATACTCTCCTGTTCCGTTCAATCCATTTTATTATGCAAGAGCTGACAAACAAAGACAAGTTCTTTTTTAATAATTTTTGGAAGTCCCAAACATTTTTTGGCAAAAAAGTTGCGGGCAAGAAGGACGAAAAAAAATTTTTTAATGAGTGATAATGCCATGTTTCTACATATTTATTATTATTGACCGACTTTTCAGCAAGTTTCACTTTTTGACCATGCATGAAGTAATTTTTTACGTTATAATGCTCTAGGAGATCAAAATTTGCATCATCAACGATGAGTATAGTTGAAAAAGGGATCGTTATATGCAAATAGTCACCTTTTTCTTTTGTACATATTATCGATTTAGTTTATGAGGGGGGATTTTTTTGTCTTTACTACATCTAGCCATCTTTTCTCCTTTTTTAATGGCTATTTTAGTTCCTTTTTTTTATAAAGGGCTACGGAGTATACATACAGGCTGGTTTGTTCTAATTTTACCGATTTTGCTTTTCACTTATTTTATCGGATTTCTCCCGGTTACCCGGAACAACGGGACAGTCGAGAAATCTTTTGATTGGATCCCATCACTTGGCATCCGCTTTACTGCCTATGTAGATGGATTAGGGCTGTTATTCGCTCTGCTTATTACTGGAATCGGTTCACTCGTCGTGTTATATTCCATCTTTTACTTATCAAAGGAAAAAGAAAGACTGCACAACTTTTATGTCTATTTACTATTGTTTATGGGTGCCATGCTTGGCGTTGTGCTGTCAGACAACTTGATCACTTTGTATATGTTCTGGGAATTGACATCCATTTCTTCTTTCCTGTTGATCGCCTACTGGTACGACCGTGAACGCTCTCGTTATGGAGCGCTCAAATCTATGCTTCTAACGGTATTTGGCGGTCTTTCTATGCTGGGCGGCATCTTGTTGCTTTCCATTATGGGCGATACATTTAGCATACGCGAGCTCATTTCTCAAGCCAGTGAACTAAATGGTCATCCTCTCTTCCTGTTTGCGCTGATCCTTATTCTACTAGGAGCCTTTACAAAATCAGCTCAATTTCCATTTTATATTTGGCTACCTGATGCCATGGAAGCACCTACACCTGTGAGCGCATACTTGCACTCGGCTACAATGGTGAAAGCGGGAATTTATTTAGTTGCCCGCCTCAGTCCAATCTTTGCTTTCTCAAGCTATTGGTTTTGGATTGTTGGAGCAGTTGGCATTTTCACTATGTTCTGGGGATCATTCAATGCAGTCAAACAAACAGATTTAAAAGGGATTCTTGCTTTTTCAACGGTCAGCCAGCTCGGTTTGATTATGTCGCTTTTGGGAGCGGGAGCCGCCGCTCTTCACTTTGACGCATTAAATGACAATATCTACATTGCTGCTGTTATTGCCGCTGTCTTTCATTTAATCAACCATGCAACATTTAAAGGCAGCTTATTTATGGTAGTTGGTATTGTCGATCATGAAACAGGCACAAGAGACATCCGCAAGCTTGGCGGACTGCTCAGCTTTATGCCTATTACTTTCTCGATAGCTGTCATCGGAGCTTTCTCTATGGCTGGTCTTCCTCCATTTAACGGATTTTTAAGTAAGGAAATGTTCTTTACTGGAATGATTCAGCTTGTTGACTTAAACATTTTCAACTTACAAACATGGGGCATGTTATTCCCTATTCTCGCTTGGATTGGAAGTATTTTCACATTCATTTATAGCATGATGTTTGTATTTAAGACATTTTCCGGGAAATATCAACCCGAAAAGCTCGACAAAAAACCGCATGAAGCACCTGTTGGCATGTTGATTTCACCTATCATTCTTGCTGTTCTTGTCGTCCTATTCGGTCTTTTCCCAAATTTGCTGTCTTACAGCCTCATTCAGCCAGCAGCGGCTGCGATTGTCCCTTCGCTAGTTGAGCCTGGTGAGCTGCTATCAGTTCATATTGTCCATTGGCATGGAGTTACGACTGAGTTGCTAATGACGATTGGTGTGATAGCTGTTGGTATTCTAATGTATTTGACTTTAAGCAAATGGATCAAGCTATATACGCTATTCCCTGGAAAAGTAACACTTAATACGTTATATGATACGAGCTTGTATGCTGCTGAACGCGGTTCTTACACGTTCACAAAGGCTTATATGAACGGATTTATCCGTACATATCTCGTCTATATTTTTGTTTTCTTTATCGGTATTCTTGGTTTCACAATGTGGACAGAAGGCGCGTTGAAGATTGATAAGAGCAACTTAGCTCCGATCGGTGTATATGAAATTGTCCTCGTTATTATTATTTTAGCGGGTATTTTCACTATTTTATTCGCCAAGTCCCGGCTGACGTCCATTATCGCTTTAGGAGCAGTCGGCTATACAGTCTCCCTCTTTTTCGTTATTTTTCGGGCACCGGATCTAGCTCTTACACAATTGGTTATTGAAACCGTGTCGGTTGCTTTATTTCTGCTTTGTTTCTACCATCTTCCAAAACTTAATCGCCATGAAGAGCGAATGGGCTTTAAACTTGGCAACTTAATTATTTCTCTCGGAGTTGGAACCGTTATCGCTTTAATGGCCATCTCCTCCCACAGCAACAAAATGTTTGAATCAATCGCCAGCTACTATGTTGCGAACACTTATAAAGAAGCAGCGGGCAAAAATATGGTCAATGTCATCCTCGTCGATTTCCGTGGATTTGATACCTTGTTTGAAATCAGCGTGCTGGCGATTGCCGGTCTCGGCATTTTCGGCCTGATTAAACTACGGCTAGCAAAGAAAGGAGGAGAAGCAGATGAAAACTAATGATGTCATTTTGCAAACAACGAGTAAGGTTGTGTTTTTCATCATTATTCTCTTTGCCATCCATTTGTTCTTTGCCGGGCATTATCATCCCGGCGGTGGATTCGTCGGCGGGTTGATGACATCGGGAGCGATCGTACTGCTTCTGCTTGCCTTTGATATTAAAACTGTAGCGAAAGGTTTTCCTATCGATTATAAAATTTTGATCGGAATCGGCTTGCTGTTCGCGATCGGAACAGCGGCAGGTTCACTTATTTTCAATGTTCCATTTTTTACTCATGTATTTGGCGACGTATATTTGCCGATCTTTGGAGAAACGTCTCTCCATACTGCTATGTTATTTGATTTAGGTGTTTATTTAGTTGTCATTGGTGTGACCATGACCATTATTCAAACGATAGGAGAGAGTGAATAATGGAGATTTTAATGTCAATTATTATTGGTGCTTTATTTGCAAGTTCTATCTATTTAATGCTTTCAAAAAGCTTGCTCCGTATTATTATCGGGACCGGGCTATTAAGTCACGGAGCTCATTTGTTAATTATTACAATGGGCGGCTTAAAAAGAGGGGCGGCTCCTCTTCTCGGTGAAAAGGCAGCCTCTTATGTAGATCCCTTGCCGCAAGCACTGATCTTAACGGCCATCGTTATTAGCTTTGGCGTTACCGCCTTGTTTCTTGTGCTCGCCTACAGAGCTTACCAGGAACTGGGAACAGATAATATGGATGAAATGAGAGGTAATGAAGCAAATGATTAACCTGTTAGTTTTGCCGTTGCTTATTCCTCTCTTGACTGCCGCTTTATTAATTTTTGTGTCTAAATCTGTCGGAGTCCAGCGAGCCATTTCAGTCATCTCTGCCATTGGTACATTAACCGCTGCTGTTGTTTTATTGATAACCGTTAAAAAAGACGGGATTCAAACGGTCAATGTCGGCAGCTGGGATGCCCCGTTTGGCATTACGCTTGTTTCCGATACCTTGTCTGCGCTGCTTGTCACTACATCGTCACTGATCACGCTGTGTGTCATTCTTTATTCTTTCCGTTCGATTGGTGCGGCACGCGAACGATTTTATTACTATCCTGTGGTCCAATTTTTGCTTGTTGGTGTAAACGGCGCCTTCACAACGGGCGATATCTTTAACCTGTTTGTGTTTTTTGAAGTGATGCTGATGTCCTCTTATGTCCTGATTGTCATCGGCGGCACAAAAGTCCAACTGCGTGAATCAATTAAATACATTCTTGTGAACGTCATTTCATCGGCGCTTTTTGTGATCGCCGTGGCTATGCTTTATTCTGTCGTTGGCTCTCTGAACATGGCGGATATTTCCCAGCGCATCGCAGAAATTGGCCAGCTGCCGATCCTAACGGTTATCGCTGTATTATTTTTAATCGTATTCGGTTTAAAAGGAGCCATTTTTCCGCTGTATTTCTGGCTTCCTGGTTCTTACTATGCACCACCTGTACCAATTCTTGCTCTGTTTGGTTCCCTGTTGACTAAAGTAGGCGTATACTCTATCCTGCGAAGCTACTCACTATTCTTTTACCACGATCAGGCTTTCACGCATGAACTGTTAGGCATTCTCGCTATTATTACAGTGATCGCCGGCTGCATTGGCGCGATTGCTTATTGGGATGTAAAGAAAATTGTCATTTACAATATTGTAATTGCAGTAGGTGTGCTCGTATTTGGAATCTCAGTTGCTACAGAAGAATCCTATAAAGGCACGGTCTTTTACACGATTCATGATATGATTATAAAAGCCGCTCTATTCTTGCTCATTGGTGTAATGATCAAGATTACCGGGACAAGCGACTTACGCAAGATGGGCGGTTTGATGAAGAAATATCCATTGCTCGGCTGGACCTTCCTTGTTGCTTCTTTTGCACTCGCCGGCATTCCACCGCTCAGCGGATTTGTCGGAAAGCTGTTAATCGTACGCGGAGGGCTGGCGGAGGGAGAATATGTAGGCTCCTTAATTGTTCTTTTATCCAGTCTTGTCGTGCTTTACTCTGTAATTAAAATTTTTATGAACGGTTTCTGGAGAGCTCCGAAAGAATACCCAGGAGAAGAAAATCAGCCTGTTCTCTCTCTATGGGCACCAGGAGCGATTCTCGTACTTGCCTCAATTTTCTATGGGGTAGGAGCGGAAATAATGTATCCAATTATTTCTCAAGCCACTGATGCACTCGTACATCCGGCAATCTATATTGATGCAGTGTTAAAGGAGTAATGTCTTATGGCTTTTCAAATTTTACTTAATTTCTTTTTAGCGTTTCTGTGGATGTTTCTACAAGTATCCTTTAACAGCAAAACATTTATTATCGGATACTTAATTGGCTTGATTTTAATTTATGGCATGCGCCGGTTCTTTAAAACAGAACTGTATGTGCGCCGTGTGTTTGCCATCGTTTACTTAACCCTTCTATTCTTTAAGGAATTAATTATGGCGAACATCGACGTATTGAAAGTGATCTTAAAACCTAAACTTGATATCCAGCCAGGAATTTTCGCCTTGCCGACTGAGCTGAAATCAGACTGGGAAATTACCTTGCTTGCTAATTTAATTACCTTAACTCCCGGCACATTAGTCATCGATGTATCAGATGATCAAAAGACATTATACGTCCATGCGATTGACGTACCGGATGTGCAAGATGCAATTAACGGCATAAAAGAATCATTTGAAAAAGCGATTATGGAGGTGAGCCGCTGATGTTGGTAATGGTTATGAAGCTGTCGCTCATTTTAATTACCTTGGCAATGCTCGGCTTCATCTATCGGCTTGTTAAAGGTCCAACCGTCCCTGATCGGATTGTCGCTTTAGATGCGATTGGCATTAACTTGGTCGCCATGATCGCCATTCTCTCTATGCTGTTTAAGACCTATGCGTTTTTAGATGTTATTTTGTTGCTCGGCATTTTATCTTTCATCGGTACGACTGCTTTCTCCAAGTTCCTTGAGAAAGGAGAGATCATTGAAAATGACCGTAATCATTGAGATCATGATCATTCTCTTTTTACTGCTTGGTGTCTTTCTTACTCTTGTTGCATCTTTTGGAGTGATTCGGCTGCCTGATGTCTACACGCGCAACCATGCAGCTTCAAAAAGCGCCACACTTGGAGTGATGTTGATTCTGCTCGCTTGTTTTCTCTATTTTTATTTAATCGAGGGACACTTTAGCTCGCGTGTCCTGCTCGGAATTGCCTTTATCTTTATAACGGCTCCTGTTGGCGGTCACTTAATTAGCCGTGCTGCCTACAACTCAGGCGTCAAATTGTGGGATAAAAGTTCCCGAGATGATTTAAAGGATAGAAAATAATTAAAACCAGCCAACGCTTGATTTGTTGGCTGGTTTTTCACTTAAAATTATGCTCTTTTCTTTTATTATAGCGCTCTGTGAAAGCTTAGTTTTCATAGAGACGTTTTTCCTCGCTTCCATCAGCGCGGTGAATAATCAGAATTCCATCATGCTCTTTTACATAATCCTTTGCCTTATCTGATAACCCTTCTTTCGTGTGGTCTGACAAGATACTATGCTCTCCCTTTTTCTTGACGAGCTGCCAGCCCTCACCGTCTTCTTTCGGCTGCAGATGATAGACAGAGCGTTCTTCATCGTTTCCATGCCCTTTACCAACAGAGCTGCGGGCACGATCAATAGCAATAGCAATGGCTCTTCCTTCATCATAATTCTCATCAAGCAGTGCATTCGCAATTTCAATCGCTTTTTCACGCACCTGCTGGGGCAAGTTTTTCATTGAAGCAGGATAATCATTTTCATTCCAGGGCATGGGTTCTCCTCCTAGTCATTCAACTACCCTTCTTCTTCCCCTATTTTTTCCCTTCAAAACTTCTACACTTTCTTCGGTACTATCGCTACTGTACAACGTGAGAGGCAAATAAGCTGCTCTTGCTCATCACGAATATCAATCTGCCAGACCATTGTTGTTCGTCCCTGATGTACGGATTGCGCTGTAGCGGTAACGATTCCTTCCCTTTTGGCTTTAATATGATTAGCATTGATCTCCAGACCAAAGCATATTTGTGTGTCTGGATCAATTAAATAAGCCGTACCAATGCTTGCAGCTGTTTCAGCCAAAGCAACGGAGGCGCCACCGTGTAAGTACCCAAGCGGTTGGCGTGTACGCTCATCGACCGGCATGGTCATGACAACTTTTCCTTCACTCATTTCTACAAGTTCCATTCCTAACGTATGAGACAAGTTGATATTTTCTTTCATTTTTATTTCCTCTCTTTCTCTCTATAAAATGAACAATAATTCATTTCATTATATTACATTCTGTCTTTTTAGAAAAATCCCTCCTTTTATGCAAAATGGTATATTTTATGCAAAATCACATGAAACCCGACATTTATCCTTATGTTTTTATGCATAGATTTAGTCTTTTTAGCATAAGATCGACTTTTCAGATAATTAGATCTATTGGCATGGTTCTTGCAATCTATTTAGATAGAATACTAGAAAGAAAGAGGGATGATAATGAAAAAAACTAAAGCACCTTCACTCGCCATTGCGCTAATCCCTATTATTGCTATGGTTACATTCCTGTTCGCCGGGATTTTTATTTTTGAAGCTGATGCTCATATTCCACTTTTATTAAGTGCAGTCGTAGCAGCTATCATAGCGATTTATCTCGGCCATACGTGGAAGGAAATAGAAAAAGGGATTATTAGTGCAGTGACGCTAGCGATGCAGGCTCTTTTGATCTTAATGGTTATCGGGACGATCATCGGCACATGGCTTGCCGGCGGAATCGTTCCAACGATGATTTATTATGGGCTTGATATTTTATCGCCTGCCTATTTCCTGCCGGCTGCTGCCGTCATTTGCAGCATTGTAGCCATTGCTTCAGGAAATGCTTGGACAGCAGCCGGTACTATCGGCATCGCCATCATGGGAATCGGAGCAGGTCTCGGTGTTAACTTAGCGATGGTGGCCGGAGCAGTAATTTCCGGCTGTTATTTTGGGGATAAAATTTCACCGCTTTCCGAAACAACGAATATGTCACCAGGGATTACCGGGGTGGAGCTATTCGATCATATTCGTCATATGCTATATACAACGATTCCTGCCTTAATTCTCTCTGTTATTATCTATTTCTTTATGGGACTCTCATTTAAAGGAAAAGGGGCCGGCATTGATGAGATTACGGCTCTTCAAAATCAGTTGAATGACATTTTTATTATTAGTCCATGGCTTTTACTTGTCCCTATTATTGTACTCGGTCTGATCGCCATGAAAACACCAGCGCTTCCTGGACTTGTCATTGGCTCGATCTTAGGCGCAATCGTAGCCATTACTGTACAAGGCGTAGCTATTGGGGACATTTTGGGTATCATGGTCTACGGATTTGAGATGGAAACAGGCAATGAGGTTCTTGATAATCTACTAAATAATGGCGGTACAGAAGCCATGATGTATACGGTATCGCTTGTCATGATCGCTATGAGCTTCGGAGGAATTCTAGAAGTGAGCGGTGTGCTTGAAACACTCGTCAACAGCTTGCTAAAGCTTGCTAAATCTACCGGAAGTCTGATCGCCACTACAGTTGTTACTTGTATTACAGCAAACGTTATTGCTTGTGATCAATACTTATCCATCCTTCTTCCGGGGCGTATGTACATTAAAGCATATAGAAAGCGCCGACTTCATCCAAAGAATTTATCGAGAACATTGGAAGATGCCGGTACAATGACTTCTCCACTTGTCCCTTGGAACACATGTGGAGCTTTCATGACTGCTACTCTGGGAGTTTCTACTTTCCAATATGCCCCGTATGCTTTGCTTTGCCTTATTAGCCCAGTCATTGCTATATTATATGGATTTACCGGTTTTAAAATAGAAAAACTTTCCCAAGCAGAAATTGATCGCTTGGATGCAGAGGAACAGGCTATCAAAGTTAGTTAAAAAACTCGCAGGGCTGCAAACGCTTTATTTTTATCTCTATGAATAAAAAGAACCTCCACACATACGCGGAGGTTCTTTTTTCTAATAATATCCATAAGGGCCAAAGGGACCTACAAATGGAGGAGCATATGGAGGGTATGGAGGATAGTATGGTCGATAACCATAAAACGGACGTGCAATCGCTCCGCCGATTAACCCTCCGAGCAGCCCTCCGACAAATGGGCCGCCAAAAAAAGGGGGAAAGCGAGTGTTTCTGTACATTATGAAAAGCCTCCTTTTTCTCTGCCTACTATGTTTTATGCAGAAAGAAAGAAAAAGGCATGGGCGGGCTTTACAATCAAGCCTCCCATACCTGCAATGCATCAGTTATAAAACCATAGCAGCCAGCCAGCCAAATAAGATAACCGGGATATTATAGTGCAAGAAAGTTGGCACACACGTATCCCAAATATGGTTATGCTGCCCGTCTACATTCAAGCCAGCTGTCGGTCCTAACGTGCTGTCCGAAGCAGGAGATCCGGCGTCTCCAAGTGCTCCTGCTGTTCCGACAAGTACAATCGTCGCCATAGGGCTAAAGCCAAGCTCAAGTGCGAGCGGCACGAAGATCGTTGCAATAATTGGAACAGTCGAGAACGATGAACCAATTCCCATGGTTACGAGCAAGCCGACGATCAGCATCAATAATGCCCCGAGTGACTGGTTGCCTCCAATGAGGTGGGCCGACTGTTCTACAAGCCGCTCTACATCCCCTGTTGCACTCATTACTTTGGCAAAGCCGGAAGCGGCAATCATAACAAAACCAATGAACGCCATCATTCGCATTCCAGCTGTTAACACACTGTCGGCTTCATTCCATCGCAATGCTCCCGTAACGTATAGGACCATAATGCCTCCTAATGCTCCAAACACCATTGAATCTGTCCAAAGCTGGGCGGCAAGCGCTGCTACAATAGCAATAATAGCCATTATTACTCCCGATTTTGTATATCCTTCCGTTTCTACATCAGCAGCCATTACTTCTTTTTGTTCATACACTCTCGGCTTCCGGTAAGAAAAGAAGACAGCAATGAGCAGGCCGCAAAGCATTCCGATTGCCGGATAAATCATCGCCGTTGCTATCTCATTTGTTTCCACCTTTAATCCACTTTCCGTGATGTTTGTAGCTACAATTTCATGAAAAATTTGCCCAAAACCGACAGGAAGCAGCATGTAAGGCGTGACAAGGCCGAATGTCAGTACAGACGCTATGAGGCGACGGTCTATTTGCATTTCGTTTAAAATTTGTAAAAGCGGTGGAATTAATATCGGAATAAAAGCAATATGAACAGGAATTAAATTTTGAGAAGAAATTGCGACTAATAAAATAAAAAAGACAATAAGAGCTTTAGGCAATTTTTTCTTGCGTGCTTCTTCTTTATTTCCAATACGCTTTAATACAAATTCAACAAGCGCTGTCGGCAGTCCTGTGCTGGATAAAGCGACTGCAAAGCCGCCAAGTGCCGCATAACTAAGAGCGACGTTTGCTCCGCCTCCAACTCCCTCTGAAAAAGCACCAACCGTTCCTTCTATTCCTAAACCGCCAATTATTCCCCCGATCAGTGCACCCGTAATTAATGAAAACACAACGTTCACTCGAAGTAGACTGAGGAGGAGCATGGCGATAACAGCTATTACTACAGCATTCATCTAAGATGCCCCTTTCGCTTTAGTTTGCTAAATTGGTAGAGAACTAAAAACAAGATAGCAAACTTTACAGATGATTGTCAATGCCTTTTCAAAAGAAAAAACCTTCAACAGCTGAAGGTTTTAAAGTAACTATATAGGGACAGATAGCTTGACTACTTTATTTGTTCCATTGCCTGTTTAACATTCTTATATGTATGAATCGAAGAATGACCTCATTCAAGGATCACTGGCTTCCAGCCGGAATCCGAACGAACTTGCGCTGCAATCCCCTTAAACTAAGAATATGGTAGACACTAAATAGATGCTTTTCAACCATAGTGTCCAATTAGAGAATGTCGTCCTGCAACGGAGCAACCGGCGCAGATAAACCCATTATCTCTTTATGCGCTTTTTTATAATAGCGTTCGTTACCCTTTCGAAAGCAAAAATCTATTATATTCTAAAGGAAGGCAGGAAACATTAAATTGCTTTTTATCTTTATTAAAAAGAAGAGAGGCATAGCTGAACATGTCGTCGTTCAGCACGCCTCTCTAATTTAATTATGCCTCTGTTTTTCTTACCGCCAATAAGGCAAGCGTGCGTGCCATGACACCTGTAGCTCCAGCAGGACCTAGAGCCCCTGCCTTATTTGTATCAGCTGTTCCAGCGATATCTAGATGGACCCATGGCGTCTCTTCAGCAAATTCTCCAATAAAACCTCCTCCCATGATCGCATGGCCCTCGCGACCTGGTGAATTATTTAAATCGGCAATTTTACTGCTGCGAATGCGCTTTTTATCGTTTTCTGTGAGCGGCAATTGCCAAATAAACTCCCCTGCTTCCTTAGATGCAGCTAATACTTCCTCCAGGAAATCCTTATTATTCGTGAGCGCACCTGTCTTATCAGTTCCAAGTGCTACAATGACTCCTCCTGTTAAAGTGGCTACGTCGACTAAATAATCAGCTTTGTGATGCTTAGCATATGTCATCGCATCTGCTAGCACGAGCCGTCCCTCTGCGTCCGTATTCAACACTTCAATCGTCTTCCCGCTCATGGATGTAATCACATCATCAGGCTTCAGCGCCTCACCATTGATCATATTGTCTGTTGAAGGAATGACAGCTACTACATTTTGATCTGGCTTCAGTTCACCGATGATTTCCATCGCTCCTAATACGGCAGCTGCACCACCCATATCCATTTTCATACCAACAAGTCCGTCCTTTGTTTTCAAAGAATAGCCACCGGTATCAAAGGTAATGCCTTTTCCAACGAATCCCAATACATTTTGCCACTCTTCCTGGGGCTGATATTTTAGCGTAATCATTTTTGGAGGCGCTACCGATCCTTTGTTCACAGCAAGCAGCGCTCCCATTCCAAGCTTTTCCATATCTGCTTTTTCAAGAATTTCCAATTCAAATCCATATTTATCGGCCAGTTTTTTAGCATGTTCTGCTAAATCAGCAGCTGTTAGCATATTGGCTGGTGTATTGACAAGTGTGCGGGCAGAATTGGTTCCCTGGCTGAGCACATAGCCAACATGCAGGGCAGCTTTTACCTCTTCACTGTCCGCCCCTGTATAGATGGTCATTTGTTCAATGAATTGTTCAGGCTCATTAGAGGGTTGTTTGTATCCTTTAAATTCATAGGAAGCCAGACCGAACGCTTCACTAAAAGCTTGGGCCGCTTCATCTGGTTCAATCGTTTCACATACAAAGCTATCGAGAGCGACAGCCGCAGAACTTAACTTGATTCTGTTCATTTTTTGTATAGCTGCACCGATAGTCTCTTTTATGGTATGAAACTCAGCTTGCTTTTCTTTGCCAAGCCCTACGAAGAGCAGCCTTTTAGCAGAAATTCTTCCTAATGTCGGAATGATGATGATTTCACCTTGCTTCGCCGAAATGTCCCCTTCTTTGACAAGCTCTGTTAATTCGCCATTCATCGCTTCATCAAGCCTAGCGAGTTCGCCGTCAAACTTGAGGGGACGGTCATACAGACCGATAAGCAAGAGCTCTTCTTTTTGGCTATAAAATGAGTCGGTTTTCACATTAAACATTCTTCCACCTCCACTGTCATTATACAGGAAAGATTTTTAAGGAACGAATGCCTTCCCTTTTTTTGCACTTGTTGGTATTTATGATGTAGCTATTATACTTTTTTCCGGTAAGGCATGTATGGAGGAAGCGGTGTATTGATAACGGATAGTGGAATCTCAAGCGACTCTCCCATTTGGATATCATAAGGAGTAGTTAGCTGATTGGCTCTTTTCAAATCTTCTACTGACAAACCGTATTGTTCTGCAATGTATTCAAGCGACTCTCCTGAATCAACTTGATGCTCTCTCCGAATTTTCTCTACTCTACAGGCAGCTTGTTTGAAAGTTGGTTGCTTAGAGAGCGGATCTGTAAAATCAGCTGTTAATTCGTTCGCAGCTTCTTTTTTCTCCCAGCTGCCAAAATGAAAAGGCACAAACACTAATCCCTGCTGAACAACATCCCCTATCCGTGCTGGTACTTCGATCCATCCTCGCGGAGAAGAAACACGAACAACTTCTCCTTGCACAATTGCCCACTTTTTCGCGTCTTCTGTATTAATTTCGACATACCCGTGCTGGGCTGCCATTTGCAAGTGCGGGGAGCGCGCTGTTTTTGTCCTTGTATGCCAATGCCAGACGAGCCGTCCTGTTGTTAACCAGGTTGGATAGTCTGAAGTTGGCTGCTCGGCTGGCGGTATATAGTGAGTCGGATGAAGGATGGCACGTCCTTCCGCTCCTTTTCTCTCAAACTCTGTTTTTGTTAATACCCGGCCGGTGAGCTGATCCTTGCCAAAACTTTGGGCGTCATCTGTAGTCGTATGGAAGACAAATTCAGAATAAAGGCGCACAGTCCCAGGAGAGTTTTCATCCTTCACTGGCCAGCGCAGCCCGTTTTCCTTCTCTAATCTTTCATAAGTGATTCCTGTCATATCACATGGTCTGCCTTTAGATATTTTCTTGAACTCTTCAAAACACTCTTCAGGAGTTGTATACGAAATCAACGGCTGACCGTCTCTGTCTTTAAAATCCATCCGCTTGGAAAAGTCTAAAAAGATGTCAAAGTCTGACTTTGCACCTTCTGGCGGTTCAACTGCTTTCCGAAGAAGGTTGATCGTACGGTCCGCATTTTCCATCGTTCCTTCCTTTTCTCCCCACAAGGCCACAGGCAAAACAACATCTGCGACTGTGGCTGTTTCAGTCAAGAAAGCATCCTGAACGACAACAAAGGTACTCGCGAGTGCTTTCTTCGCACGCTGACGGTTTGGAAGGGAAACAAGTGAATTCGTACCTATATTCCAAAATAGGCCGATTTCTCCGTTTTCAATCATGGAAATTTGTTCTTCAATCCCTTTTTCTGGACCAACTGGGAGCGTAGCTTTATCCACATTCCATAATTGAGCCATTTCCTCTATATGTTTAGGATTTGCAGGATTGCGGTGTGCTGGATAGGTTCCTACTCCTCCCGCTGTTCGGTTCGCCGATGAACTTGGCTGTCCGGCCATATGTAGTGGCCCGCAGCCCGGCTTGCCAATTAATCCGCGGATTAAATGTAAATTATTAATAGCTACACAAGCCGTAGTAGCATCTGCGCTCTGGTATGTGCCCTGAAGTGTAGTAGTAACAAGTGATGCAGATGTACCTAACTTCTCGATAGCTTTCTCTAACTTTGCTTTCGATATTCCAGTGGTATCTGCTGTTTTTTCGAGTGTCCACTCCTTCAAAGATTCTGTCATCCCATTAATGCCAATTGTGTAAGCATCAATAAACGCTTGATCGACATATCCTCTTTTGACAATTTCGTTAATGACCCCATTTAATAGGGCCACATTCGTTCCAGGATATAGCTGCAGATGCAAATCTGCTTCTTTTGCTGTTAAGGTTTTTCTCGGATCCACCACAATTATATAAGGCTTCCCTGTCTTTTGCTTTCTTTCCATAATCCTTTCAAATAAGACCGTACCTGTTTCCACAAGATTATGACCAAACAGCATTAACGTATCTGTTTCATCGATGTCATCAAAGGAAGCCGGCGTCCCATCTGCACCGAAAGACTGCAACAAACAAAATTCTGTTGTCGCTGTACAAAGGCGAGTATTGGCATCAAGAAGGTGGGTCCGTAATCCAGTCCGGCCAAACTTAGCGATTGTATAGTAATCTTCTAAAAACCCCTGTCCTGTCGAATAAATAGCCACGCTGTTTGAGCCGTTCTCTTTGAGTGTTTGTTTCGCTTTCTTCACAAAGAGATCCATTGCCTCATCCCAGGAAGCAGGCTCCAGATTTCCTGTTTCGTTGCGAATTAATGGAGTCCGCAACCGGTCGGGGCTATTGTTCGCATACCATTGATTCTCTCCTTTTGGCCCAAGTCTTCCTCTGTTAATCGGATGTTCACTATTCCCTTTGATACCAACGATTTCTCCGTCTTTTACAGCTGTATAACAGCCGCAGCCTACCGAGCAAATATTGCAGGTGCTATACACCCACTTCTCCACTTCTCCCTGGCTGTATATGTTCATGTCTACCCGTTCTTTTTCCCAAGGCATATTTGTTCCCCCTAGCGAATTATGGGAATATAAAAAGATGGAATCACATACTTTATATTCTCAGATCCATAGATTTTTTCGAGCTCCATTGCCGCCTCTTCTAAATGACGTTTCATCTTCTCCATAACTGGAGTTAGTCTTTCCGCTTCTTCTTCGGAAGGGAGCTTCATCCATTTATTCGCTCTCTTCCATGAATGAAAGATTGGAGAGGCTACTTCATGGTCATGATAAACAATACTGATGAATTCTTTTACCTTTTCTAATTCAATTTCTTCACTTCCTAATTGCGGCAAAAGCTTGTCCAATGTTTCTTTTTGTTCGTCTAGCAGCTTTTTTAACAGAATTAAAAGCGAATGGTCAAATGGCGCCACCCCACTTTGCAGCTGGCAATTACATTCAGATATTTCAAAAAACAACCGATGCAACGTTGACATTGGCCTCCTCCTTTTTGTTCCTCTTCTCACCGCTTTTCCCTTTCCAAGCCCTTCCTGAAAAAACTAGACAGGAAAGGCTTAAATTACTGTTACCACTTAGCAAAGAATATCTCCTAGTTTTTCTGTTAACTTCATATTCTCACTGTAATCTACTGGACAATCGATCAGCACTGGCTTATGAAGAGAAATCGCCTGTTCGATAGCTGGTTTAAGCTGTCCTGCACTCGTTATTTCTATCGCTTCAAACCCATAAGATTTAGCCAGTTGAATAAAGTCCGGATTGCCAAATTTAATATTGGATGACCGGTTAAATCTGCTAAGCTGCTTCCACTCTATTAATCCGTATCCTCCGTCTCTCCAAAGCAAAATAACAATAGGCAGATTTAATCTCTTTGCCGTTTCTAATTCAGCGCTTGACATCTGAAAGGAACCGTCTCCGCATACAGCGACAACATTTCGCTCAGGACGCACCATTTTGGCAGCGATTGCCCCGGGAATAGAGACGCCCATAGAGGCTAGTCCATTTGAAATCAAGCAAGTATTCGGCTGGTACGTATGATACATTCTCGCTATCCACATTTTATGTGCTCCAACATCAGAAACAAGAATGTCCTCTTCTCCCAAAACAGAACGGACATCTGAAATAATCTTTTGCGGCTTTACTGGAAAGCTTTCGCTGTCCTTATATTCTGCCAACTCTGCCAATGCATTTTGGCGCACATCTGCAACCCACTCATGGTTTCTTCTTGTAGAAGAGATAGCAGTGCCTAGTTCTTTTAAATTTTCATCAATGTTTCCGATTACATTCAATTTGACAGGATAATGAGCATCTGTTTCTGCCTCCTGGGTATCAATATGCAAAATAGGCACTGATCCTTTAGGATTCCAATTCTCCGGCGGATATTCAGCCATATCAAAGCCTATCGCAATGATTAGATCGGCTTTTGTAAAGCCGCATGTAATGTAATCCTTCCCAACTAATCCGGCTGTCAGCAAGCTTAAATCATCGTTCCAGGGCAAGGCCCCTTTTCCCATAAATGTATGGACGACCGGAATAGATGTTTTGTTCACAAATGAACGCAGACTGTTTGCCGCATGTCCTCTTGCAATTCCATTTCCGGCTAAAATAAGCGGACGCTTTGATTTTTCTATTAAACTAACTGCATCCTGGATCACCCGTTCACTGGCTTCTGACAAAGTATGATCCATTAAATTTAATGGGAATGCGCTGACCTCCATAGCGGCAATATCTTCAGGAAGATCGATATGTGTAGCTCCTGATTTCTCTTGAGTGGCAACTCTGAATGCTTTCCTGACTACCTCCGGAACAATTTCTCCTGCTTTGACCTGAGTGTTCCACTTGGTAACAGGCTTGAATACAGAAACTAAATCGTAGTATTGGTGGGACTCTTTATGCTGGCGACTCAAATCTGCCTGGCCGGTAATGGCAACCAATGGACAATGATCCATATTGGCATTAGCTACACCTGTTAATAAATTGGTTGCTCCCGGGCCTAATGTGGATAAACAGACACCAGGCTTGCCGGTGAGCCTTCCATACGTCCCCGCCATAAATGCTGCACTTGTTTCATGCCTCGTAACGATAAATTCAATATGTGAGTCAAGCAAAGCATCCATAATATCAAGGTTTTCTTCACCTGGCACTCCAAAAATATATTCTATCCCTTCATTTTCAAGACATTTGACAAATAACTCAGCAACTTTCATTTGCCACACCCTTTCTCATTCAGTTGATAGAGAGATCCGATTTACCGTTTTCACCACAGGATAATTATTTTTTTATGGCTGAATGGTTTCCTTTCTCCTTTTCCACTAGGATTGCCGAATAAACGAAAAGATACGTATCATCAAACAGGCTTTTTTTAAAGTTTTATATAGCGATTTTTCTTTACCGAAGGGAATCTGTTACTATTTAAAGGAAGGAGGCGTTTGAATGAGACTTATTTCTCTTTGTCCGAGCAACACAGAGGTGATGGACTTTCTCGGTTTAACGTCCCAGCTTATCGGTGTGGATGATTATTCCGACTGGCCTGCTGCAGTAAATACTCTTCCCCAGCTCGGCCCGGATCTTGATATTAATATGGAAAAAGTAGAAGCCTTGCAACCTGATTTAGTTATAGCATCGCTGAGCGTACCGGGGATGGAGAAAAATGTGGAACGATTAAGAGCCCGAGGAATTCCACATATTGTGACTAACCCGCAGTCACTTTCTGAAATAGGAGAATCTATTGAAGAAATAGCAATAGCATGCGGCATTCCTGATGAGGGAAAGATGGTCGCCAAAAGATATCGGGAGCAACTGAAGCAGTTTCGTGATGCTGCCTCTCTCATTAAAGCCCCCCTTTTGTATATTGGGAGTGGTGGCCAAAACCAGTTTTTACCCCTGGAAATGTGAACTGGCTAACAGAGATAAGCGAGCTGGCTGGCGCCCGGAATATATTTGCAGATAAAAATACAGCTAATTTCCAAACGGACTGGGAAGAGGTAAGAAAGCGGAATCCTGATTTTATTTTGCTTTCCTGGGTAGGGGTTCGCACAGAAAAAATTAACCCGGACGTTGTGCTGAAACGGCCAGGATGGAGTGAACTTTTCGCTGTAAAGCAGCAGCGCATTGCTGTTATGGAAGAAAGCTTTTTCTGCCGGCCATCGCCACGCCTTATTATTGGTCTCGAAAAATTAGCAAAAATGATTCATCCAGAAGTCTTTCAAACTATTGAATTAGATCCTTTATTTCTTGGAAAAGACAGTTTGGTTCATCGATTAGATGAGAAATGAAGGGCACAACCGAGAAGATATGAACGATAGATAATAAAAAAGAAACATAGACAAATAAAAAACGGCCTGTTATAGGGCCGTTAAAACATTTGATATCCTTTTTGCCTTAAAACTCTCATTGTTACGCCCGATGTCAGTGCACCGATAAAGCCGCTCCCTAAAATGATGATGTCTGGCAGTTTTAAAGAAACTGCTCTTGTTCCTAAAGTACTGAATGCTTCACTCGCATTAAAGATATAGTCAAATGTACTGATTCCATCCACAATGGCAATCGTTACGAGCGGATAAAGAATCGCCATGATCCAAGTCATTCGAAGGAGCATATTGAGTAAAAAGCCAATACCGAAAAAAAGCACGAAAAACAGTAAAACCGAAACGAGTAAAACGGCTACATGCATTCTGTTTCCCCCCTAAATCACTATTGAATAGTGTACTCAATTCTACTGAAAACGTCAACTATACTAGCAATAACAGAGATCTGTCTTCAGACCCTATAGATATCTCTCTTTGATATGGGTTTAAGCGAAAAAGGAGATTGATCGTTTTTGAGGAACATGATATATTATCAGAAAATTCTAAACGGAAGAGGGGGACGATATATGTCAGTCCAAACAAAAACAGAAACATGCAGCTACTGTGGAGGCCAGGGCTATTTCCAACTACTGCTAGGCGGTTCAGAAACATGCCCAAGTTGCAAAGGAAAGCAGCAGCCAAAAACAAAATAAAAAAAAGGCCAGCTGGAAGCTGGCCTTTTTTAGCACAATTAAATAAAGTTAAATTTACCTTTTTTCAGTACAAGTGATGGGCCGCCAATCATGAGCAAAGCACGGTTGTCGATCATTTTCTTCATAAAGGATGCTTTTGTGCCTGTTAATTTCTTACCAAACACCACACCAATGGCATCGTCATCACCTAAAGAACATACTGTTCCTTTAATATCTGGTTTAAACGTTTCTAATTCGCCTTCTCCGCCTCTAACAAGCTTCACTAAGTTGCGGGCACAAACTTCACCTTGCTGCATCGCAATTTGAGCTGTTGGTGGGTATGGACGATTTGTTTCTTCATTGATAATAAGTGAAGAATCTCCCAGAACAAAAATGTTCTCATGTCCTGGAGCACGAAGGTCAGGATTTACTTTTACGCGGGCACGCATATTGTCAATTCCTGCTTTTTCAATGACGCTATTGCCACGAACACCAGCCGCCCAGATAACTGTGCCAGCTTTGATCTCTTCCATCTCATTTTCGCCTTTAGCCACTTTAATGCCATCCGGTGTAGCCTCTTTAATGGCTGTACCAATTTTAAATTCAACACCTTTTTTCTCAAGCAAAGCGACGGCATATTGCACAAGCTCAGGATCAAATCCAGGAAGAACCATAGGCGCTGCTTCCACACAATAAATGCGTACTTTTGCATAGTCAATGTCATATTCACGGCAAAGCTCTGGTACACGGTTTACCAGCTCACCAAGGAACTCAATACCAGTGAATCCAGCGCCGCCAACAACGATTGCCAAGCGCTCTTCTTGTTTCTCTACTTCAGTTGCATATGTAGCAAATTGATAGTCAATGTGCTCACGAATTTGACGAGCTGCGTTCACATTAGAAATAGTGAAAGCATATTCTTTCAAGCCTTGAATACCAAATGTTTCTGACTCGCCACCCAATGCAAATACTAGGTAATCATAATCCACTTCACCAGTATTTAAGATGACTTTCTTTTCATCTGTTTTAATGTCTTCTACTTCTGCACGAATAAATTCGACTTTACTGCGGTTGATCACACTGTCAACATCATAACGAACACGGTCATGATGAAGCGTGCCTGCAGATGCTTCATGCAGCCAAGTTGTTTCATAATGATAGTCATTCTTATTTACAAGAACGATATCTGCTTCCTCTTGTCCTAAAGTTTTTTGAAGACGTGTAACCGTCATCAATCCACCATAACCTGCACCTAGAACAACAATTTTTGGTTTTCTCATAATATTCCCTGCCACCTTCTGCACATATTTTGCGAATGTCTCGCTTGAATATTTAATAGTCTGCCACTTATTCGTTGAAAATGTGATGTTTTTCACGAATAGTTGTAAAAAAACACAATAAAAATTGTCATGAAGTTTTAACAAAGCTATATCTAGTTCAATAATATGCTTTTTATACTGCTTTTTCAAGACATTTAACTGATTTCATTGAATTGCTTTTCGTTATTATTCCTCCCGTTTTTTTTGCTATCAAAAGGGTAAACTATTTAATAAAATTTCCTTAAGAAAAGGGTGATTTCCATGAACGTACTCGTTATTGGTGCAGGAGGACTAACCGGTAGAGAGATCGTAAAGCAACTAGCCCAAAGCAACCAGCATCTTGTCCGGGCGATGATCCGCAAAGCTGAACAGACAGACGAAATGGAAAATCTAGGAGCAAAAGCCATTCTTGCTGATTTAGAACAGGACTTTAGCTTTGCTTTGAATGATGTAAATGCAGTTATCTTCGCAGCTGGTTCCGGCTCATCAACCGGTTATGATAAAACCATTGCCGTCGACCAGGAGGGGGCAAAGAAAACGATAGACTTTGCAAAAGAAAAAGGCATTGAGCGGTTTATTATGCTTAGCTCTATGGGAACAGCTGATCCCGAGGAAGCCCCTGCCTCCTTGACACCTTACTTGAAAGCTAAAAAGGCGGCTGATGAACATTTAATTAAAAGCGGATTAAACTTTACAATTGTGCGTCCTGGCGGGTTAACTAGTGACCCAGGAACCGGAATGATCGACCTGTCTACACGTTTTTCTCCGCTGGGCGGCACCATTCCCCGTGAAGATGTAGCTCAAGTATTAGTGGAAGCATTGACCACTAAAGAAACCGAAAGAAAAGTATTTGAGATTATTAGCGGCTATACCCCCATAAAAACAGCGTTGACAAGAATATGAACAAGAAAAAGCGCCACAAAGCAGGCGCTTTTTTTTTGCTTAATAGCTGGTTGTTTCATATTTCCAGCGGAAGTGTCCAGCGATGGGCGACGTGTAGGAAGATAATTTAATTTCTGAGGCAAAAGGCGGCGTATTATGAATTAAATATGGAATCCCATCTTTTGCCCGCTTATCAGAAATGATACCGATATGGTCTACTCCCTCTAAGTAAACCACGATATCACCTGGCTGCCATTCCGCTAAGTTTTTCGGATTATCCGGCATCAATTTTGTAGTTAAAGGCTGCGTAAACCGTTGGAAAAAAACGTGCTGATTAGGAACTCTGCGAAAATCAATATTAGGATCTGGCTTTCCATTCACTCGTGGATACAGATAAGGTTGATCATGAATATCCTTGTCCATCAGATCTTTTAGATTGATATTGACTCCTTTTAATCCTCTCCAAATGACATCGGTACATACACCTTCCCTATCCGGTGGATATCCCCCTTCATAATAGGCACTTTTGTACAGTGTCCGTCCTTCTGCCTCTTTTCTAGCTGCATTGACTATATCAATGGGATCGGCAACACCATTGGCATTTCGATCAATCCTTACATACTCCTCCTCTATGATTACTTTCTTCATGAATGGATGAGTGATATCGATACCTGCCATATCGAAAATCAGCCCATTTCTAAACAAAAAAGCAAAAAGCAGGGCACTCAACAATAACACCATAAAAAAGACGATAAAGAATTTATTCAAATTCATTTACCTCACATCATGGAAGATCGATTGATTAGATCTTTCTTTATTAAAAAAGAAACTCCGTTTTACTTTATACAAGTGACCTGCCCTTTGGTCATCTCCACTAACTCTGCTGGCGTTAGTCGGAACACTGCTTTAGGATGCCCTGCAGCTGCCCATATTTCTCTGTAATTTAATAAATCCTCATCAACAAGAGTAAGAACTGGCTCAGAATGTCCGAGAGGCGGAACCCCACCGATAACAAAACCTGTATGTTTGCGTACATAATCCGCATCGGCTTTTCCTAATTCTTCATTTAAATAGTCGCCAATCAATTTTTCATTAATGCGATTGACTCCACTAGCTACAACTAACAATGGACGATTTGAATCTTTCAGCCTGAAGATGATTGACTTGGCAATATGAGCGACTTCACATCCTATCGCGTCTGCAGCTTCCTGTGCTGTTCGCGTGCTATCAGGCAGCTCCACAACTTTATTAGAATATCCGATTTCTTCTAGTTTATCTTGAACCTGTTGTGCACTTTCTTTAAGCTGAGCCTCCAAAGCGCTTCCCTCCGTTTATGTACCTCTTTCATGGAATAATTCTGTATTAGCTACGGATATCCTTCTTTTATTAGCCATTAAATCTACTAAGTATATGACACGCCATAGTCCCCTTGAAGAATACCTGTATATACAAAAAGCGGCCTCTCTTAACACTCTCTTTATCAACTGTTAAGAAAGACCGCTAAACCGCTGGATCGCGGCTATTTATGTGATTTTCTATCTTGTATGAGCTTAACCAGTAGCTTTTTCCTCAAACTGCTATTAACAGTTCTCCGGCTTGCCGGCATTTGCCGCTGTACGGAACGATGAGCCACACCCGCATGACGCGATGGCGTTCGGATTGTCAATGGTAAACCCGCCACCCATTAAAGATTGTTTATAATCAATAACTGTTCCGTTCAAAATGGGTGCACTTTCTGGATCAACAGCTATATCAATTCCATGTTGTTGCAGCTTAATGTCCTTGTCTTTGATATCACGGTCAAATCCCATGCCATAGGATAAGCCGCTGCACCCTCCGCCATGAACGGTTACGCGCAAAGTGGCTCCCTCTTCCTCATTTTGCTTCATCATTTCCTTTATCTGAAAAGCAGCAGCTTCTGTGATCTTCACTATTTCTTGACCTTGCAATGGAACCCCTCCATTCTTTCATCATTATTATTAGTATATACGCGAAAAAAAACCTTCTCAACCAATCAGCTCGCGAAATTCATTAAAAATTCATCAAAAAGATCAATAGACGTAGTTCTTTTTGCATAAAAGAGTTATAATTAATTCAACATTATGAGTAGATAGACTTATAAAATGGATTAGGAGGCAGTTGATATGGAAAACCTTTCTCCTCTTTACGAAAAACAAGAAACATGTCATCTATGCGAGCGTACATTTTCATCTATGAAATTAAGAAACCGATTTGTCAAACTCTCAGGACAGGATACAGACTTAAAACCCATTTATGAGGACCCTGCAATGAATCCGCTGCTCTATAACGTGAAAGTGTGTCCACATTGCGGCTATTCCTTTACAGATGATTTTTCAAAATCTTTTCCTCCCCGTGCGAAGGAGATATTAAAGGATAAAATTTCGAGCAACTGGGTTTCTCAGGATTACGGAAACAAAAGAACCGTTTACCAAGCTATTAACAGCTATAAACTCGCCTTCTATTCTGGTTTTCTAAAAAAAGAAAAGCATTTAACGATGGCCGGTCTTGCCCTTCGTATAGCCTGGCTTTCTAGAGATTTATCTTCATCAGAGGAAGAGCGGTTTCTAGCACTTGCGGCTGAACAATATGAAGAAGCTTATTTAAATGAAGACCTAACGCTAACCCCCATGTCGGACGTAAAAGTCATGTACCTGTTAGGAGAGTTGCATATACGGATTGGGAAATGGAATGAGGCCGTAAAGTACTTCTCCAAAGTGATTGAGAAACAAAGAGAATCAAACGAAAAACAGCTTATCGAAATGGCGCGGGACCGCTGGTATGAATTGCGTGATGAGATGAAAAAGAATGAAGCAAGCGCAAGCTGACAAACAGATTTCGCTGTCCTCCAGCGACAACAAAAAGGAAGGGGGAATGAAACTCACTCTCATGTCCCTCTTCCTTTCTTATTTAAAACATAGGATTTTCCTCTAAATACTCGTATATATTGTTGACTAGGTCCTCCGGTGTTTCTCCGTCAACTGGCTCGCCATTTACGAGTGCATATAAGCCTTCCGCACATCTTGTACAATAGCCGAGACAGCCATATTCAATCACATCAATATTAGAATCCCGCTCTAATATTTCAAGCGCTGCTTGCGCGCCGTTCGCCAGATTGCTGATGCAAAATTCAATAATCGGTTTCATTTTTGTTCACCTCTGCTTTTTATTTTACTATCCTTTGTGTCCGGAGAAAAGCGGAAAACTTTAAAGCGAAAATGTATGATCTCTGTTGTGAAAAACGCTGTATTTAGATATACTCAGGATGGCAGACAAAAAAGATGTGAGTCTTTTCACAATCACTTTAAGAACTCTAAAATTTCAATACATACTGTATAGAAAGGAAAATCTCGATGAAGAATTTAGTGTTGCTTGGCGGCGGCTATGGTAACATGCGTGTGTTACTCAGGCTGCTTCCAAATCAATTGCCTGAAGATGTGACGATTACATTAGTAGACAAGTTTCCATATCACTCTTTAAAAACAGAATACTATGCTCTTGCAGCTGGAACGATCTCTGATCAGGAGGTCCGGGTTAATTTTCCTGAACATCCCCGTTTGAACTTGCTATTTGGCGAAGTAACGAGCATTGATTTAGAAAATAAGCAAGTTCTTATTAAAGATAAAGAGCCCGTTGCTTACGATGATCTTGTGGTTGGCCTTGGCTGTGAAGATACTTATCATAATGTGCCGGGAGCCAAGGAATATACACATAGTATTCAATCTATTGATAAGTCGCGCCGGACTTACCAAACGCTGTCCAATATGCCAGCTGGATCAAAAGTTGGAATTGTTGGAGCAGGGTTGAGCGGCATTGAGCTGGCGAGCGAGCTTCGTGAAAGCCGGCCAGACCTTGAGATTATATTATTTGACCGCGGACATCGTATTTTAAAAGATTTCCCAGAACGATTGAGTAAATATATTCATAAATGGTTTGTTGATCATGGAGTGGAAGTAGTCAACAATGCCAACATTACAAAAGTTGAGCCACATACACTTTATAACCATGATGATGCCTATCCGATGAATGCTGTTGTATGGACAGCTGGCATTCAACCAAACGAAGTTGTCCGTGAAATGCCAGTCGAGAAAGACCGTTCCGGACGCGTTAAACTTTCTCAATACCACAACTTGCCAACGGATGAGCATGTGTATGTAGTCGGTGACTGTGCAAGCCTTCCGCACGCTCCAAGTGCCCAATTGGCCGAAGAACAAGCGGAACAGATTGTTCAAGTTCTCTTGAAACGCTGGAAAGGGGAGGCTCTTCCAGAAGAATTACCGGAAATAAAGCTTAAAGGAATTCTTGGTTCACTCGGCAAAAAACAAGGCTTCGGCTTTGTAGCTGACCGGGCCATTACTGGCCGGGTAGCCCGCTTCTTAAAATCAGGCGTTCTCTGGATGTATCGCTAT
Organism: Bacillus sp. PK3_68; assembly: GCF_003600835.1. Classification (NCBI taxonomy): domain Bacteria; kingdom Bacillati; phylum Bacillota; class Bacilli; order Caryophanales; family Bacillaceae; genus Bacillus; species Bacillus sp. PK3_68. The sequence goes on from NZ_NQYC01000001.1 coordinate 1,736,770, forward strand.
CATAACGGATAATACTGTATGGCTGTTTTAAGTGTATGATACACACTTAAAACAGCCATTTTTTGTGTCCCCTTTTTATTCCTCTGTTAGTATAATTCTGCCCCTTTTGAACATACTAACTCTATCTGCTGCTTACAAAGGGGGAAGGCTAAGATATGAGAAGAAGCAAACGTGATCTATCTGCATTTAACAGCAGCCAATTCGGCCAATTGATTGCTCAGTGTCAAGAATCAGCAGATTTTCTAACCTTTCAATTGCAAGATGATTCTCCTTTTTTCATATCTTGCTTCCAAACTATAGTAGATAAAAAAGTGTTTCACCAGGATGTTCTTAGCACGCTGAAAAAACATCACTTTGCTACTTTGGAAGAGATGAAAAGTGTTGTACCTGTAGAAGATATGACACTTACAGATGATATTTCCTCCATTCGAAAGCAGCTCATGCACGGAAACATTCTTGTCTATAAGCAGGAAGCCAAGCCAACCTGTCTGCTTATCCCTGCTTTCAAGGCAGAGAAAAGACAAATTTCTATTCCTGAAACTGAATACTCTGTTATCGGCCCAAAGGAATCCTTTGTCGAATCTCTGGATACGAATATTAACCTTATTAGAAAGAGGATTCCTATAACTGATATTCAAATAAAGGAATTCACTGTTGGTACGCTGACAAAAACTCGGGTAGCCGTCATTTATATTAAAGGAATTGCAGATGAAAAGAATGTTGATACAATCATTCAGCGCATTAGAGATATTAATTATGATCAAATAATTGATACTGCCTTTATTAATCAAATGATTTCAGATAACGTCAATTCTCCCTTTCCTCAGCTGATCGATACGGAGCGACCTGATCGCACAGCAAGTGTGCTTATGGAAGGAAAGATAGCCATCCTGGCAGATGGATCGGCAAGTGCTTTAACGGGACCTACTACCCTTCTGGAATTTTTCTCAGCGTATGAAGATTATTTAATCGTATGGAATTTGGGTTCAATTTTTCGATTGATTCGGATTTTCGCAGTTACTCTTTCCGTGCTATCGACGCCTTTATATGTGGCTATACTTACCTATCATTATGAGATGATTCCGCAAGACTTGCTGACTACGCTGGTCTCTTCGCGGGCAGGCATTCCCTTTCCCCCTATTCTTGAAGCGATCATTTTAGAACTAACCATCGAATTGCTAAGGGAAGCTGGGGCCCGTCTGCCGACAAAAGTCGGTCAGACGATTGGTATCGTAGGCGGGATTGTCATTGGAACGGCTGCTGTGCAAGCCGGCTTAACAAGCAACGTACTCCTCATCGTTGTAGCTTTAAGTGCGTTAGCGTCCTTTACCACACCTGTCTATCAAGTAAGTAATGCTATCCGCCTTATCCGCTTCCCTTTCCTATTCTTCGCCCAGCTTCTCGGGCTGGTAGGGGTTGCAGTTTGTACAGCTATTCTAGTCGCCCATTTGCTTAAATTAAGATCCATCGGTCGCCCTTTTTTGGAACCTGTTTATCCCCTGCGTTTAAAAGACATGAAAGATGCGCTCATTCGTCTTCCCTTTGATAAACAAGTGACCCGTCCTCTGCAGATGCGTTCGGAAAATACCATAAAATTTGAGTCGTCATCCTCGCAGAAGAATAACCGTGATATTGATGAATAACTTTTCATGGAGGTGGTCGCATGCTGCCGTTACCGTCTGAAGATAAAAAAGTCTCTCCCTACCTGGCTTTTTATATTGTCAATAGTATGCAGCTCGGAGTAGTGGCGCTCAGCTTCGAGCGCTTTATCGCCAAAGAAGCTGGTCATGATGCTTGGATTTCTGTGGTGATCGCAGGTTTTGCCATTGGCATTATCTTATGGATGACTTATCAAATAGTAATAAAAGGGGAAAATGATATAACGGTTATTCACAGAGATCTGTTCGGAAAATGGCTTGGAGGGTTGCTCACCCTGCTGGTACTTGCCTACATGATACTTATTTTTGTCGTTATTATGCGTTCTTACATAGAAGTCATTCAAGTATGGATGTTTCCTCATCTTCAAACTTGGTATATGGGTCTAATTTTATCTGTCCTTGTTTACCTTTACTTCGTGGGTGGGTTTCGGGTTATGGTCGGTCTGTGTGTGATAGGATTTTTTATGACTATTCCTCTGTTATTACTAAAAATTTTTCCATTAAGACATGCTCATCTCTCTTATATCCTTCCTGTGATGGAACATTCCCCTGCTGAACTTTTAGCGGGAGCCAAACAAATGGCAATTATCTTTACAGGATTCGAAATCATTTTGTTTTGTTATCCTTTCATAAAACAAGCGGCCCGTTCACAAAAATGGGCTCAACTCGGTTCTGCCTTTTCTACATTTATTTACTTATTAGCCGCCCTCGTTTCTCTTCTTTACTTTAGTGAAGGGCAGTTAGAAAGAACGATTTGGCCGACGCTTACTTTATGGAAGATTGCTGATTTTCCTTTTGTGGAGAGATTTGAATACGCGGGTATCGCCATATGGCTATTCGTTATGCTGCCAAACCTGTGCCTATATATGTGGGCCGTTACGCGTGGAATCAAACAATTGTTTTCTATCCAGCAAAAAAAGAGTGTAATTCCGCTGCTTTTTCTCGCTATCTGTGCTTCATCTTTGATTCAAACAGGGGTGCAAATCCGGCATTTTAATACCTTTGTAGATTGGATCAGCTTTTATTTTATTTTCGCTTACATTCCTTTTATTTACTTTTTCCAGTTGATCTGTAAAAAAATGAGGCGAAAGCAATGAAAACATTTTTATTCTACTTTGTTCTTATTATTATCTTGGTAGCTAGCTATAACTTGGAGAGCTATGTACTTGAAGATGTTCAAATTATGACCGTTACTGGCTACGATTATGTAGACAAAGATACAATAAAAGGAACAGTAGCCACCCCTTTTTATCCACAAGGCCAAAATGTCCAGCCAATTAATGTTTCCTTTACAGCAACTGGCCACACTGTCTACAATATCAGACAGGAATATCAAAGAGAGGCTCAGAAGAAATTGGCTGCCGGCCGCCTGCGCAGTTTTTTAATGAGCAAAGAATTAGCCGAGCATGGAGTGAAAAAAATTATTGATCCTCTTTCCCGTTCTACCTTTATTGGAAGGGATATGAAACTTGCAGTTGTGGACGGCAGTACAGAAAAACTCTTGACCGCTGACTATCCAAATGCACAAAGTTTATCTCGCTATCTTTCTGATTTACTGGAAGACAGTATCATCAAAATGGCTCCTACCACTGAATTACACACGTTTCTCGCCCAGCTTGCGGGATTTGGTCAAGACCCTTTTCTGCCTATTATTAAGAAAGAACACGAGCATATCCGTTATATGGGTGTGGCACTTTTCAAGGATGACAAATATGTCGGTGAGCTTCCTTTTAAAGACAGCTATATTTTCAAAATGCTTCATGAAAGCTTTCGACATGGGGTGTATGAAATAAAATATAAAGAGACCTACATTACTATTGAAAATCTCCGCTCTAAAGTCAAGTACAGTATATCAGGATCAAAGAAAAGTCCTGTAGTCACTATCTCTGTCTCATTAAAGGGAAAAGTACAGGATGCCTCCGGGCTTTCTCTGCATACGGCGAAGAAAGTACAGAATGTGGAAGAAGAGTGGAAAAGAGAAACGAAGAAAAGAGCAGAAAAAGTAGTTAAAAAGCTGCAAGAATTAAACACAGACTCCCTCGGCATTGGAGAGAGAGTACGGAGTCACTTTCGTCACTTCGATAAAAGTTCCTGGGAAGACCGTTATCCTGATATTCCTATCTACATTAAAGTGGAGACAGAAATCACCAATACAGGCATTACTGAATAAAAGAGACATCCAGAAGAACCTGGATGTCTCAACTTGCCATTAAAGGCCTAAAGAAATGTATTTAATTTCTAAATATTCGTCAATTCCGTAGTGGCTGCCTTCACGGCCAAGTCCGCTTTCTTTATAACCGCCGAATGGTGCTTGCGCCACAGATGGAAGCCCGTCGTTTAAGCCAACAATACCGTATTCAAGCCCTTCAGCAATTGTGATGGCCTCTGTAATATTCTCGCTGAATACATAAGCAGCTAAGCCATATGGTGAATTATTAGCACGCTCAATCACTTCATCCGTTGTTTTAAACGTAGCAATCGGAGCAAGCGGTCCAAATGTTTCTTCATTCATGCACAGCATGTCGTCTGTAACGTTTGTGATAACTGTTGGCTCAAGGAAGTAACCATTTACCCCTTCAGCTGTTTGGCCACCAGCGAGCACTTTTGCACCTTTTTGCTTAGCGTCTTCAATCTGGCTGATCACTTTATCTACTGCCTGCTCATCAATTAAAGGACCGATTGTTACGCCTTCATCTAATCCATTTCCTACTTTTAACTTCGCAACTTCTTGTTTAAATGCTTCTGCGAATTCGGCTTCAATAGATTCATGCACGTATACTCTGTTGGCACATACACATGTTTGGCCAGCATTACGATACTTAGAAGCAATCAAGTTCTTTGCTGCTTTTTCAATATCGGCATTAGCCGTTACGATAAATGGAGCATGCCCGCCAAGCTCAAGGGAAAGCTTCTTCACCGTATCAGCTGCACCGCGCATCAATAACTTGCCGACTTCTGTAGAACCTGTGAAAGAAACTTTACGCACACGACCGTCTTTCATCCATGCTTCACTGATTTGACGTGCGCTTCCAGTTACAATATTAATAACTCCTTTAGGAATTCCAGCTTCTTCTGCCAACTCTACAAGACGAATCGCTGTTAAAGGTGTTTGTGTAGCTGGCTTGATCATGGCTGTACATCCCGCTGCCAAAGCAGGACCGACTTTTCTAGTAATCATGGCTGCTGGGAAGTTCCATGGTGTAATAGCCGCAATGACTCCTACTGGCTCTTTTTGGACGAATAAACGCTTGTTTGGATGAGAAGCAGGAATTGTTTCTCCATAGATACGTTTTCCTTCTTCCGCATACCAGGAAATAAAGCTATTCGCATAGCCTACCTCACCAATGGCTTCCGCCAATGGCTTTCCTTGTTCTTGTGTCATTAGTTTGCCAATTTCTTCTTTATTTTGGTCAATTAAGTAGTACCACTTCATTAAGTAGTCCGCACGCTCGTTAGCTGTCAGTTTTGACCACTCTTTCAATGCCCCGTATGCAGCATCAGCCGCACGCTCTGCTTCTACTGTCCCTCCATCCGGAATTGTTGCAATTACTTCTTTAGTCGCTGGGTTAATGACTTCGATTGTTTTTTCTGTTTCCATCCATTCGCCATTAATGTAAATTTTCCAGTTTTTCATTTATTTCTCCTCCTCTTACTTTATTAATCTTTTATTTCTCCAATGTACTTTCTTACTTTTCTTGTAGCAGATGACTGACTAATGCCAAGTGCTTTGGCAATTTTATAAGTTGATTTATCCTTATTGTAAGCCTGGACGACCATTTTTCGCTCTACTTCTTCAATGACTTCCGGAAGAGTCATCCCTGCTTCCGTTATTTCCTGTTCAAACATATCGGCCGGTAAATCACTGAGGGTAACGACCTCATCTCCCGTTACAACGAGTCGTTCCACCATGTTTTCCAGTTCTCGAATGTTTCCTTTCCATTCAAAGCCAAGAAAAGCCTGAAGCACTTTCGGTGAGAAGCGGACGTTGCTTCCATACAAATGATTAAAGTAGTCCAAAAAATGATACGTGAGGGGAACAATATCTTCTTTCCGTTCACGAAGCGGTGGTACATGAATAGGTACAACGTTGAGACGATAATATAAATCCCTGCGAAAACTGCCTCTGCCTACCATATTTTTCAAATCTTTATTCGTAGCGGCAATAATGCGGATATCTAAAGAAATGGGCTGCCGTCCGCCAACCGGGCGAATTTGTTTTTCCTGCAGCACATGCAATAATTTTCCTTGAGCAGCAAGCGGGAGCTCTCCTACTTCATCCAAAAATAAGGTGCCGTGATTAGAAAGCTCAATCAATCCTTTTTTCCCTTCCCGAAAAGCGCCGGTGAAGGTTCCGCCTTCATAACCAAACAGCTCTGATTCAATCAGCTGTTCAGGAAGAGCAGCGCAGTTAATTTCATTCAGCGGCTGATCTCTCCGGTCACTTAGCTGATGAATCAGGCGAACAATCTTACTTTTGCCGACCCCTGTTTCCCCGAGCAAAAGCACAGTCGAATTCACCTTGGCAATCTTGCGGACAAGCAGCATAATTTTATCCATTTGCTCGCTTTTCGAGATTAATCCGTCAAATTCAAGCGGCTCTTTCAATTCCTTCTTATATGTAGCCAGCTCATCTTCCATTTCTTCAATTTTATTGCGCAGATGCATAAGTTCTGTTAAGTCGCGTGAGTAACTGATCACGCTTTTCAAAGAACCATCCGGATGGAAAACGGGCCTTGTACGCACATGAAAATAGCGACCGGTACTGGCCGTCTGGAATAGCTCAATCGGCTGCAGACTTTCGATTACCTTTAATGTAGCAGAGGGATAAAAAATTCCCATTTTTTCTAAGTCTTTCACATGCTTGCCGACCAAGTCGCCAGCTGTTCGTTCATAGTTCTTTCGGCAAGTGGCATTCACACGAATGATGATACCATTTGCATCCGTAACTACAATTTCATCGAACGATGATTCGAAAATATCAAATAATTCATCACGCACAGGATCATGAGATGGGTTCATGACAAGCTTCCTCTCGAGTAATATTGCTTTTATTATAGCAAAAATTATCTCGAGAGATAAGCATGCCGTTTTTCCTTGTTACAACTTATGCTTGGACAGCCAACTGAGAAACAGCTACTTCCAATGCTTCTTCTAAAATATCTAATCCTTCTTCTGCTTGTTCGTCAGTAATAACAAGCGGCATCAAAAGACGCAGTACATTGCCGTAAGCTCCTGCACTCATTAACAGCAAGCCGCGGTCATTTGCTTCTTTAATAAGCAGGTTTGTTAATTCTTTGTTAGGCTCCTTTGTTTGACGGTCTTTTACTAATTCCATTGCACACATAGAGCCGAGTCCGCGAACATCACCGATTTCATCATACTTCTCAGCCAGCTTGCGGAGACGATTCATAACAGTCTCACCTAATTTTTCGCCACGTTCATTCAAGTTTTCTTCTTCAATGATATCAAGAACAGCTAATCCGGCTGCACAAGCGAGCGGGCTTCCAGAATATGTTCCGCCAAGTTCACCTGGTGTAGAAGCATCCATAATCTCCTTGCGGCCGATTACACCACTGATTGGCAATCCTGCTGCCATTGATTTAGAAACAGTGATTAAGTCAGGTACTACATCAAAGTGCTCGATGCCAAAGTAACGGCCAGTACGTGCAAAGCCAGCTTGGATCTCATCAGCGATGAAAATGATTCCGTGCTTTTGACACTCTTCATACACAGCCTGAACAAAGCGTTTAGATGGAACGATGAATCCGCCTTCCCCTTGCACTGGTTCCATAACGACTGCGGCAATTGTTTCTGGAGCTGCATCATTAATAAAGAAATCACGGAACTGTTCGATAATCATATCTTCATATTGCTCTTCTGTTACGCCTTCCGGACGGCGGTAAGCATATGGATAAGGTGCTTTATATACTTCTGGAGCAAATGGGCCAAATTCATATTTGTAAGGTTTTACTTTGCTTGTCATTGTCATTGTTAATAATGTACGGCCATGGTAACCGCGGGAGAATGAAACAACGCCTGGACGTTTTGTATATTTACGGGCAATTTTCACTGCGTTTTCTACTGCTTCCGCGCCACTGTTGAAGAAGATGACTTCTTTTTCATGGTCTCCAGGAGCAATAGCCGCTAGCTTTTCAGCTAATTCAATGTATGGCTCATACATCATTACATTGAAGCCCGGATGAATGTATTGATCCACTTGTTTGTGTACAGCTTCTGTTACTTTTGGATGGCAATGCCCAACATTCATTACCCCGATTGCACCAACGAAATCAATAAATGTATTGCCATCCACATCATGAATCAACGCGCCCTCCGCTTTTTCAGCAAATGTCGGTACGCCATTTGATACGCCTTTTGGCACAGCATTTTGTCTTCTCTCTAATAATTTCTTTGCCTTTTCACCTGGAAGGCTGCCGTTTACCTTTGCAAATTTTCTTGTCATGATGTTTTACCCCTTTTCTTAAAAAATTACTTTCTACAACAATACTACTTGCAAAAATCGTGCCAACTTTAAAAAGGCAACAATACTCCTATTATTAGAAATAAACAGTCTTTTAATAAGTCAGATATGACTTATATAAGTCATATCTGACTTATATCTTCTTTTTAACCATTCCCTGCTTTGTACCCGTGCTTTTCCATTTCATGATAGATCGTTTTTAATTTGGGATTTCCTTCTCCTACGATGGTGTCTTCTAATAGAACAACCGGATAAAACATGTCTTCTTCTCTCACTCTTTCCGCAAATGCTTTTTTCTTTTCATCATCCGGCGGCGATTGAATATCCACATAGCTGATCGTAAATGGCTGATTTGGATATTTTCTCGAAAGTGCTGCTTCAAGCCACTCATATGTTTCTTTCGAAGAGGGCAGATTGACACAGCTCGGACAAAGCTGATCTGTTCCATAAATAGTAATTTCTACTTTCTTCTCCATAATCCTTTCCTCTCCTTTTTTTACTTTCATTTTAGCTTAAAATGTACATCTACAAAATAAAACCTCTCTTTAGTAAATATTTATCAATCAATGGATTTTTCTCATTATAATCATTATAATAAAAGAGAGAATGAGAAAGGAGTGGATCATAGTGGATGAACAACAAATGGAAATGCAAGTACGAGAAGTATTAGATAAATTACGCCCATTTTTGCTTCGCGATGGCGGCGACTGTGAACTAGTAGATGTAGAGGATGGCATTGTGAAACTTCGCCTTCTTGGTGCATGTGGATCATGCCCAAGCTCCACCATCACTCTTAAAGCAGGGATTGAGCGTGCCCTTCTAGAAGAGGTTCCAGGTGTCGTTGAAGTAGAGCAAGTATTTTAATAGCACGCAATACATGATTTCAAATTGACACTTCTTCATTATAAAAAAGCAGAGACCCCTTTTGGAGTCTCTGCTTTTTATGTATTGGTCAGAAAAAAAGCAGTTCACACATTTAACTCTCCAGGACAGCTAGCCTTATTTTCTTGAACCTAAAAAATCTTTATTGACGAGTGTTTTTGGCGCCCGATCGGCAAAGATGGCGTCCAGATTATCACAGCATGTTTCCATCATGGCGATTCGAGTTTCTCTTGTAGCGCTGCCAATATGAGGCAAGGCGACCACATTCTTTAATTTCAAAAGAGGATGATCAGCATTGATCGGCTCTTTATTAAATACATCTAATCCAGCTGCAGCAATGTCTCCTGCTTGCAGCGCCTCATATAACGCCTCCTCATTAACGATCGGTCCGCGGCTGGCGTTAATAAAAATAGCGTCTTTCTTCATTTTTTGGAACTGTTCACGCTGGAACATGCCCCTTGTTTCTTTCGTCAAAGGAGCCAGGCAAACGACAAAATCTGCTTCTGCAAGCAACTCATCGAATGAGCAATAACGAGCACCAAGCATTTCTTCCGCTACTTCGTGGCGCTGCCGGTTATGATAAATAATCTCCATATCAAACCCTGCTGCCCGTTTGGCGACAACCGTTCCAATCTTCCCCATGCCAACAATGCCAATCGTTTTATGATGAACGTCTGTCCCTGCTAGAAGCAAGGGAGACCAGCTTTTCCATTCGCCTTCCTTTATAAACTCAGCCGCTTCGATCATACGACGAGCGGTTGCCAAAAGCAAAGCAAACGCCAAATCGGCTGTGGTATCCGTTAACACATCAGGTGTATTGCAAATAGCTACGTCATGCCGGCTCGCAGATTCAAGATCAATGTTGTCGTAGCCGACAGCCATATTGGCAACTACTTTCAAATTTTCCCCTGCCGAGAACATTTCTTCATCCAGCTGGTCTGAGATAACAGTTAAAAGGGCATCCACTTTTTTTACTTTTTCCAGTAAAACCTCGCGTGGCACTTGTACATCCTCTTTTGGCCACATATCCACTTCGTAATTCTCTTTTAGTCTTGATACAATTTCTTCTGGAAGCTTTCGGGTTACATATACGAGCGGCTTCAAATCTCCACCTGCTTTCTCCTTTATATTTACTTTTTCATTTTAGCATAATTCGGAAAAATGCTCTGTCTTATATCAAAAAGATTACTGAAGCCAGGTGATGGCTGGAATATTTAACTGATTGGCAGACAATCCTGCTCGATTATAAAAGGAAGCTAAAAATTGTTCATACTCGTGTGAACTTGCTACATACCTTTTTAGTCTTTCCTCATTTTCTTTTTTTACGTGCCAAGACCCCTTGGCAAAGTAACTTTCCGCGCATTCAAAGTAATGAACAGGAAATAACAGTCGGGCATAAATAAGGCGCCAAGTAAAAGCTGTAATGGGTCTAACCTGCTGATATTGCCCAATAAAGTCAACGAAACGGGTGCGATAAAATAAAGATCCCTGCCAATATTCAGAACGAACCCATTCTGCTATATCACGAGCCGGGTGGTCAAACACCCAGTTAAACGGTTGATGAACGGCAGGTTCTCTCATCCATATTTGTTCGCTAAATGCTGTATGGCAAATCGTTCCTGAATCCCACTGTTGAGGAGATTCGTCTATTTCCGTATCGACTGTGTATTGTATAGCATTTTCCGTTATCCCCATGTAGTAAGGAAAAGACTGAACAATAAGCTGAGCAAAGGGATCATCCTGTTCTTTTACTAATTGGCTGATAGATTTCTCCAGTCGTTCTAAACGCTGTTCCCACCCCTCTCTCCATTTCCCCAATTCGCTCGCCGAATGAACCTGAAAGGAGAGCAATTGTCCTCTTAAATGAAAATGTGCCAGCCTCCTCCCAGTGAAAGCTCTTATCGAAGCGGGCTTTTCACTTACTAAAACGACAAACTCCCGCTGTTCTTCTGTAATTAAAAAACGGCCATTGCGATCACGTAAAAATATAGCTGTGCGCCTATCTCCTTGCCGAAGCATATGTTGAGACATTTGATGAAGTTCATATAAATATTGTTGTTCCTTCCCAGTCACATCAATAATATGATAAAGTAATCCATTACTTTCATAACATATCGTTTCTGCTGGGAAGGAGGCCCTTTCCGCCTCTATATTAAAGTGTTTAATCAATAATTGTTTCCCATCCATTTGCCTTCCTCCTCTTCTCTGCTCATTTTTATTGAATAGTCCGCACAGCTTAGGGGTATATAGGTACAGAGTACTTTTTTTATAAAAAAAGGAGTTTTGCTTCTTAACCTGGAATTCCTATTACAAGGAAAACTTTCATTATTAACATATTAGAGAAAAAGGTGATTGTATGACTCTCGAAGACAAATCAGTAATGAGCATGTCCGAAAAAACAGCGCGCCGCTGGCTCGGTGAAAGAGGAGTAACAGTGGATGATATTGCCGATCTGGTCATGTTTTTACAAAAGAAATATCATCCTGATCTGGAAATAGAAGAGTGTAAAGAAAACATAGAGAAAGTCTTGCAAAAGCGTGAAGTCCAAAATGCCATTTTAACCGGCATCCAACTTGATATGCTGGCGGAACAGGGCCAACTCGATGAACCGCTGCAATCCATTATTGCCAGCGATGAAAGCCTGTACGGCGTTGATGAAATTCTCGCACTCGCCATTGTGAACGTCTACGGCTCAATCGGTTTTACCAACTATGGGTATATTGATAAAGTAAAACCAGGCATTTTAGAGCATTTAAATGATAAATCGACCGGCAAGGTCCACACATTTCTTGACGATATTGTTGGTGCTATTGCCGCAGCTGCTTCTAGCCGTCTGGCTCATAAAGCAGCCAACGCCGAATAGAATAATAAAGCATCCGGTTGAGCTTAAAGCTCAACCGGATGCTTTTTCATGGTGTTGCATTAGTAGCCAACTTGTTTCATTTACTGCTCCAAATATGCTGTGACTCTTATATTTCCCACTCATCTAAGTTGTTTCTTGTAAAGCGTGGCTGCTGCTTTATGTGAACGAGGTGTTCCTTTTTCGTCACTCCTGTATGAACGAGCAGGGTATCAATCCCTGCATGGATTCCTGCCAAAATATCGGTTTGATAATTATCACCAACCATAAGTGTTTCTTCTTTTTTCGTACCAAGAACCTGAAGGGCTTGCTCCATAATAATGGCCTCAGGCTTTCCAACAAAAGTCGGGGCTGTTCCCGTAGAAACAGCAATGACGGATGTGAGGGAGCCATTTCCAGGCAGCAATCCGCGTTCAGTAGGAATAGCCGCATCGCTGTTTGTCGAAATAAATCCGGCTCCGTTCCTAACAGCAAGGCAAGCGGTCGCCAGCTTCTCATAGGTAATGCTGCGATCAATCCCGCAGACAACAAAATCTGGCCGCTCGTGTTCAACCAGTGTAAATCCTTTTTCACAAAGAGCTGAACGAAGCCCTTCTTCTCCAATCATATACACAGCGGCTTGCGGTTTTTGCTCAAACATATAATTAGCCGTCGCTGTAGATGCCGTAAATACTTGTTCTGGTGTTGCGGAAATGCGAAAGCTATTCAGCTTTTCTGCCACCTGTGCTGGCGTACGCGATGAATTGTTCGTCACAAACAAATAAGGAATCCGTTTCTCTTTTAACCGGTCAATAAAGGAGCTCGCTTCCTTTATCTCTTCTGCTCCTCGATACATCGTTCCATCCAAATCAATCAAATACCCTTTATATGTTTTCATTGCTCCTCCTTATGTACAAAAAACGCTTTCAGAATGAAAGCGCTGCTTGTTACGGTTTAAATGCTGAAACTGGGCCTAACTCATTTGTTAAATATTGTCTTACTTGTTCTGGAAATTGCTGAAGGGCAGAAATGTGATCATTGAACACATTTTCCACTTCCTGATGATCAACAGCTGTATATTGCTGAACGAGCATTTTTCTTAAAGCAACGACGGCTTTTAAAGAAACGGCCGCTTTTTTTTCAATGACTTGCTCGTCCTCTAGAATATCAATAATATCCTCGTAACTGCCGGGATCTCTCATAATAAAACCATCGATCATCGTATTGCCAACATCTAACATCGATTCAATAACCGTGTGAGCAATTCTCTCAAGAGCAGCCTGTTCGATTGCTGTCTTCCACTGGGATTGTTCAGCAAATGCAGATAGCTTGGCTTCCATAAATGTAAGTGTTTCTTCAATCTTTCCACGATCCACAAAATACATCGCGGGCACCTCTTCTCTATACTTTCTCTAATTTCTCCTTTATTTTATCATGAATCCATGAACAAAACACATCTTCGTCCTAGAAGAATCATGGTACAATCGAAACAAATAGACAGGAGTGACGCTTTATGCCAGAAAGATTTTTTCTTTATGATGAAACTGAATCAACTAAAACACGCTACATCAGTTTTATGGGAGAACACCAACGTTTTGATCTCGCTTTAATCCAAACAGACCGTTATTTTGGCAAACGCCTCGTGTTGGATATCCAGGGCAGCCGCTTTGCCATTATCGGGCAAGATGATTTAGAGGAATCGGGTTATCTTGAACATGCATTCAACTTGACAGAAGAAGAAGCGGCTGAACTCCGAGACTTCTTATGTGAAGTCATTTAGAGCATAGACAAGCGTTGACCGGGCATGCTAGCAGTAAGCGCAAGCACTTCAGTTAGCTTCAGAGTGCTTGAAGCGGTTCATCACCAAAGCAGCCGGAGGTAATGACTGTGTTCTTTAAAGATAACGAAGAAGAATATACCGACTTTTCTAATGTGGAAAAAATGCGTAACTTTTTAACTGTTGAGCAAACGCCCGAAGGTCCCTATGGAGCGCCGCGTGGCAAGTATGAGCCTGTAGAAAATAAATCCACCCCGTGGGAGGAAGGCCAACAATATTATACACCGACCACTTATGAAAACAGGTCTCTTCATCAAGGGATGCCACGCCGATTTCCGGGAGCTCATGACACCCATGATGACAAAGAGAAGAGCCAGGAAAGAGAATATCAGGATATCCCCCCTAATAACACATAAAAAAATCGAGCCTCTGTGCTCGATTTTATTTTTGAATTTTTTTAACGACGAAATAGGCACAGCCAAAATTACAATATTCATATAAGTACTCTTTCAGCGTACTGATTTTTGAATCAAATGCGGCTTTTTGGTTATCATCTTCATAGAAGCCCTTTAATCGAAGCTGTCCGTATCCCCAATCCCCTACGATGTAATCATACTTCGTTAGAATGTCGCTGTAACGCTCTTTAAATACCTCTTCATTGAATCCATTGCTCCGCTCATCAATGACTTCATAACAATGATTTTGGATACAAATCATCTCTCCTCAGTCCTTTCCTTCTCCCTTCATTATAGCCCATCAGCCATTAATTACTAAGAAAAAAATGAACAAAAAGGGGCAATCTACGTGTTGAGGGGGTGTTAACATGAAAAAACCATTGTTAACTGTGGGATTTTCCAGTTTATTGATGCTAGCTGCTTGTAATGCAAATGATGGAAACAATCTTGCCGGCGTAGACAACAATCGAGACGGCAATCGGATAAACGTCGCTGATCGATATGATCGGGATCGCTACGATATGTATAATGGGGATCTTGGAAATGGAAGAGATGGCAGAATTGGCGGATATAACAAAGATGAACGCTCAGATAGAGGCGGCCTAATGACAAACAATCGCCAAGATGGCTTTGGCTATGTCCGTCATCAAAAAGGAACCGTTCAAGGACAAACAGTTTCTTATCGAAATATGCATGTTCTTGACCGGGAACGGGCAGCGGATACGATTGGCAGATTAAGCCTTGACCTGCCTAAAGTGAACGACGCTTCCGTGCTCGTAACAGATCAGGAAGTTTTGGTCGCTTATGATACAAATGCGAAAGAAGATAAAGACCGCAGAGAAGTGGCAGAGCAAGTAAAGAGAACAGCATTAAGTGTCGTACCGCGTTGGTACCATGTGTATCTTACTGACGATACTGACCTACGCCGTGATATCGAAAACATTGCACAAACAAATGGTGGAATGGCTGTAGCGCGTGATTCTGTCGGTCGTACAGTTAAATTGATGAAACAAAGATCACCTCAAGGCTACCAAAAAACAGAAAAAAACAACAATCAAAACACTCAGATGAACCAAAATAACGGAATGAACGGAACAGGCGGTACAAACAGAAATCCACAAAACACGGGCACGCCACAAACAACAGGCACACCAGGAACAAACTGGACAACTGGTCCGGATGATCAAGATGGGGCATTAGATCATACACCTGGCAGAGCTAACCCTTTTACCAACGGGGGAAGCTAACTACACCGTTTATCACAACTAAAAACACCCGGTTTCTCTTTTTTGCATCGTCCTTCGATACTTATAAGAGACCGGGTGCTTCCTTTTTTATGCTACTCTTTGACAGCAGACGCTGAACAAAGCCTCTACCATTTCGGTTTATGCTTCAAGTGTTTCTTTTTCGCCAAGTTCTTGCTTCGCTTTGGCTGCTGAGTTTACCTGTTCATCCGCATGATACGAAGAGCGAACAAGTGGACCAGCTTCACAATGGCTGAAGCCTTTTTTCATGGCAATCTCACGGAGCTCCGCAAATTCATCTGGGTGGTAATATTTCTGGACTTTTAAATGCTTCTTAGAAGGCTGCAGGTATTGCCCCAGCGTAACGATATCTACGTTGTTTGCTCGAAGATCGTCCATCGCTTCCATGATTTCTTCTTTTGTCTCTCCAAGGCCAAGCATAATGCTGGATTTCGTTGGAATATCAGGCTGCATTTCTTTGGCTCTTCGCAAAAATTCAAGCGAACGCTCATATGTAGCACGCGCACGCACTCTCGGTGTCAAGCGCTTTACTGTCTCAATATTATGGTTGAGAATATCTGGACGTGCATCCATGAGCATTTTCAAATTTTCTTCTATTCCTCCCATATCAGAAGGAAGCACCTCAATAGAAGTAAATGGATTTTTGCGGCGGATCGCCCGTACAGTTTCTGCAAACACAGCTGCCCCACCATCTTTTAAATCATCGCGGGCAACCGCAGTGACTACTACGTGTTTTAAATTCATCAATTCAACAGAGTCCGCAACCCGTTCCGGTTCTGCCCAATCCAATTCAGTCGGTAAGCCTGTTTTCACGGCACAGAAGCGGCAGGCGCGCGTACATACATCACCAAGAATCATGAAAGTAGCGGTTCGGCGTACTGCCCAGCATTCATGAATATTAGGGCATTTTGCTTCTTCACACACCGTATGAAGGTTTTTCTCCCGCATCATTTTTTTCAGGCCTGTATAGTTTTCATTTGTATTCAATTTTATTTTTAACCAATCCGGTTTGCGTAAATGTTCTTCTTTCTTGCTCATTCCTTCATCTCCCATCATTCTGCTTTGAACAATAGCTTCTTTCCTGAAGAAAAACAATCCTGTAGCCACTGTATCATAGTCCATATTCTAACACAATTCTTGTCCTTTTCATGTTTTTCAGACACTTTTCTGTATGAAACAATCGTAATTTCACAAAATAAAGAAAGAACGCTAAAAGGGAGAGAATTTCATTGCAAAAATTGATTTGGCTTTTATTTATTACTTTCATTTTAACTGCGTTTCCTGCCGAAGCAGCTGATAATAAAAAAGACGAGCAGATGTATCAAAAACGGATGGAATTGTTTAAAAAAATGGAAGCAGCTACTGCTATTCCATGGTATTATTTTGCCGGCATGGACCAATACGAAAGAAATTTACGATTTGTCCGCAAAGATTTGCCTGAACCGGGCACTATCTCTATTCATATACCCGAGAGCAAATGGGCTGGTCCACTAAACCCTAATCAAAAGGATAAGAATCCCGGCACTATTGCAGTTTTTCAAGGACTAGGTGTAGACGGAGATGGCGATCAGAAAGCCGATCGCCTAAATGGCGAGGATGTACTTGCTGCAATTGGGCGTTATCTCCTTACCTATGGAACGGATCACGATAATATCAAAATTGCTCTCTGGCGCTATTATGGACGTGACAAAGCAGTTAGCATCATCACCGGCAACGCTAAAATGTATAAAGAGTTTGGAAAGCTTGATCTGCAAGAAAAGGCCTTTCCTCTTCCCCGCCGTTTTAATTACACTTTTAAGAATACATGGGGAGACGCACGCGGCTGGGGAGGGCGCCGCATTCATGAAGGAACAGACATTTTTGCCGATTATGGTGTCCCTGTCCGTTCTACTTCTTACGGAATTGTTGAAATGAAAGGGTGGAACCGTTACGGAGGCTGGCGGGTCGGCATTCGGGACATCAACAATACGTATCATTACTACGCACATTTAAATGGCTTTGCTAAAGACTTAACACTGGGTAAAATCGTTAAACCCGGCACCGTGATCGGTGGAGTGGGAAGCACCGGATATGGACCTCCTGGTACCTCAGGAAAATTCCCCCCACATCTTCATTATGGAATGTATAAGGACAATGGACGTACGGAATGGTCCTTTGATCCTTATCCTCACTTGAGGCAATGGGAAAGAGCCGGCTCCTGATGAAGGAGCCGGTTTTAAGATCGCCTTGACTGATCACTTTCTACACGTAGGAGAGAAAAATATCTCTTTCTTACAGCTCAGCAGTTTATTTCTTCTTTGAAGGCAATTCAATAGAAGGAGACATTCCGCCGCCGCCATTATAGAAATCCGGTACCTCACCAGGGACAATTCCCATAGCGACCGGTATATCCTGTACAACTGTTGTCATCTCAGTAGCGAATGGAACAATAATTTGTACATTTACCTCTACTTCAATAAACACTTCTACATATGCATTGTTAATGCCATATGGCTTTACATTCGATTTGACATTTGATGTTACCTCACCGATAGCATGAAAGCGAATGGGGATTTTAGGTCCCAAGTTGCCAAGCAGAACATTGTTTGTCACTTGACCAAGAGGAACATAGTAGACAATCCCATCGGTGCGATTTGTTTGATCAGTTTCAATTTCCACATCAGATAAAATCTCCAGCGCTTGCAAATTGCCCCGCTCTGCCTCCTTTAAATTTAGTTGAACGAGGTTGGTTGTTTCAGCCATCACCCTGTTAATAATTTTCGCATTTAGCTTTGTCATCGAAGGGTTTTTCGGATCGCTTTCAATAATGTCATTAATGTCCATTACACTGGCGACCTTTTTGTTAATTGCTTTATTAATGACCATAGCAGCAATTTTTTTGTTTCTGCATGAGCATAACCAATTAAAGTTGGTTTTACATTTTTATTGATGATCCACAAACTTGCAGCTGTTGAAAAAGTAAATAAAACAAGTGTAATTAAGAATACATAGCGAAGAGGGAGCGGCCCTCTTTTCGATCTCCACCTTTTTTGTGCAGCCAAAAAAATCCCTCCTTCTTAGCTAATCTATGCTAAAAAAAGGAAGGATCATGCAACAAAGTTTCATTCCTTGCCGTGAAAACCGTAGTGGAGCAATTTCCATTCCATGACGTCCCGCAGAAACTCTGGCATAAAATGTTTTTTATTCGGTGACCGGTACAGTTCAGGGAAAAATTGTCCGTAGGCAAACATATCCAATGTGGCGATCTTATATTGCTTACTATCCACGATGTCTTCCTGATTAATCTTAAAGCTGTAGCGCTCCATATCCACGCTTAAGTGATCATATACAAACCGTCCCATTACTTTTCCTCTAAAGCCCAGTCCCTTGATCGGCAGATGAGGCCATTTCTCATCCGTTGTCTGCTTGAGTACTTCCTTTAACTCTGCTCCTGAAATTTCAATAATACAAGGATTAATCGGATGGGGGAGCATTCGGTGAATATCATATTTCGTGACGGTACCAGCCTGGAGGCCACCAAGAAAGAGACCAGCATTTAACAATGCTCCGTCTGCCTTGCACCATTCCCTAAGCGCCTCACAAAGCAGCTGGGGAAGCTCTGATGGAGCAAACCAATCACTCGTTAACGGAGCCGGTAAAGAGATAACCGGTTGACTGAGCGCTCTCTTCCCCTCTTGTTCATACCCCTCTATCTCCTGCTGTTCATTGATTGGTGCCGGCAATTCTTCTGCTGTGCTATATACACGTGCTTTCTTTTCAAGAATTTGCTTTTTTTCCATGTCTACTTGAAGCATAACGTGCCCCACATAATAACCAAATCGACCAGCTGCGGCAAGCAGTGTGTTCTCCATCCTTTTGCCTTCATGAAGCAAATGATGAGTATGAGCTCCAAGCACCACATCCACTTCTGGAAGATTATGAGCAATTTTTTCATCTTCATAAATACCTAAATGAGAAAGGATGACAATAATATCCGCTTTCTTGCTCAGTTCAAGCACTTGTTGCTTCAATTCAGGAATAGGCTGGGTCAACTTCCAGCCAAGCTGTTCATATGCTCCTGAGAAGAAGGCAGTGGCTCCGGTAAGCCCCAAGGTCATCCCATTAGACAGATGAAGAACATCAAAAGGCTGCGCCCATTGAGGCCGTTCACCGTTATCATCATAAAGATTAGCGAGCACGACTGGAAAGCGGGCTTCCTCATATAAAATATCGAGCCCTTCTTTTGGCAAGGTAATTCCCTCGTTGTTCCCAATCGTTACAGCGTCATATCCCGCTTCGTTCAACAGCTCGATATTTCTTTTCCCGAGCGATCCCTCTGTCATCGGGTGTGACCGGTCAACATGATCGCCAATATCGAAGATAAGGACACTTTCCCCTGCCTCTTCATGCCATTTTCTCCGTTCCTGCAAAAAGCGGCGGATTCGCGGCCAATTCTCAAAATGGCTATGAAGATCATTCGTGTGATAAATGTGAATCGTTTCCTTCAAACTCCCACCTCCGCCTCGTTATGCGATCCCTTCATACATTAAGCGAATACCCGTGATAATTAAAATAATCCGCAGAACCATTACTAGAGCATTGGATTGCATTCTCGTATTTAGAAACGCCCCCAGTTTGGCTCCAATCCAGGCACCAGGTACAATCAATGCAGCATACAGCCAAATTACATTACCTAATACTACATGTGTAATGGAGCTAACCATCGCCGATAAGAAAATCATAAACATCGAGGTTGCCACCGCTACATGCGGAGGAAACGCGAACAATAGGATCATTGCCGGTACCATTAATGCGCCTCCGCCGATCCCAAAAATCCCTGAAAAAAAGCCAACAAAAAAAGCAATAAAGATAGCGGTAAGCGGTTGAAAGCGATATGTATAAACCTTGCCGCTTCTTTCAGTGAATTCACGGGTAATACCACCTCTCAACTTGGCGGGAAGCGGCTTTATTTTAGAGCGAAAGAGTAAAATGATCGCCATGATAATCATAAAGGCACCAAAATAAATGTAAAAAGAATGGGTGCTTAACGCTTTGTTGACAAAGGCACCGACAATTCCGCCAGGTCCACTTCCAATAAAAAAAAGCAGGCCGCTTTTATAATCAACCGTTTTATATTTCATGTAAGCAAGCGTTGAAGACAACCCTGTAAAGATCATGACGACAAGCGATATTCCGACCGCCTGCTGCGGAGAAATCTGAGAGAACCATGCAGTCGACGCGCTAAAAAAAAGAAGGGATGGAACGATAATTATGCCTCCTCCAATCCCCGCAAGTGCCCCAAGTGAACCGGCTGCAAAACCAATGGCCAGAAGAATAATCCACTCCATTTGGAGCCCTCCTTAAAATAGATCAAGCTGGCGTGAGGCCAGATTCTCATACGTTAAGCCAGCTAGCTGAATAAACTGCTTAGCATTATCAGCGGCATCTCCGCCGGAATTGTTATTAAAAAGCATGTAGACCTGTTTACTTTGCTTTTGAAGTTCTTTTGTAAAACCCACCCACTGATGTAATTCCTCTTCATTATAGCGGTATAAATAACGCACGTCGCGCCAATTTTTATTTCCTTGCTTTTGCCACCCCTGTTTATTCCGACCGTGCAAACGCACAAGTGTTTTTTCCGCATCAGTCGCACGCAAAACAAGCGGCACCGATCCTTCTCCCGCCTGCGGTTCATCACAAACGGTATGAATCCACCTTTCATTCTTTAAAAAAGTAATTGTCTTTTCTAGAAAATCCGGCGAATACCACGATTGGTGACGAAACTCAACGGCGAGGGGCAAATCTCCCATTAATTCCTTACAGTAACGTAAGTACTCCACGTTCTTACGCTGACAATCAAACCATGGCGGGAACTGGAACAACACCATCGCGAGCTTTCCCGCTTGTTTCATCGGCGCAAGCGACTCGATAAACGCCTTAAACATCTCTTCCTTTGATTCAAATGGAATCTCTCCCCGCTCATGCCCTGTCA
Source organism: Bacillus sp. PK3_68 (assembly GCF_003600835.1). Classification (NCBI taxonomy): domain Bacteria; kingdom Bacillati; phylum Bacillota; class Bacilli; order Caryophanales; family Bacillaceae; genus Bacillus; species Bacillus sp. PK3_68. Next base: position 1,758,098 of record NZ_NQYC01000001.1, read on the forward strand.
TGCCTTGGTAAGCTTTGACGACAAATTGAAAACTCTCCGGGGTTTCATCCACCCATTTTTGCATATTGCGCAGCGGCTGTACTGCGTAAAAACTGGCATCCACTTCAACAGTTGGAAAGTGAGCGCCATATTCCTTCAGCTTATCCCGGGAAGCAATGCCGCTTTTATAAAGCGTGTCATGGTCCCCCCAGCCGGTTACACCTACATATAACATCGACATCCACCTCTCTCTTATTTTAGCATATCATCATTGTTCTTTACTTATTATCCACTTATAACTGAAAACTAACATAACCGCTATTCCTTTAAAGAACCAATCTTTTCTCAATCCTCTTTCTCTATGTCAACTTGTTTTTGGACCATAGAAAAAAGCAGCTCTTGAGCTGCCTCTTCAGACGAAAAATTAACCGATTGAACCTTCCATTTTGAATGTAACTAATTTGAATAAAACAATCAAATAGAATCCACTAAAAATATCGACAGATCCAACACTTTACAAAATCACCTTACGAATGAACAAGATATTAACATAAACTATTTAGGCATACATGAGGAATCAAAGCTGTCGCTACTATCGGATAGCTTCTAATCATAGAAATCAATGTAGGGATTATCATTGTCTAAAATATTAAGCTTATAGGTTATATGCTGACTCTTCATAAAAAAGTGAGAAGGAAATTAACTTCCTCCTCCCCTTTAAATCGCTTTATGCTTAAAGCTCATCAAACCTAATAATAAAAACACGATAAAGCTACCGCCTGTTACAAGAAGCACTTGGCTTATCGGAACGAAGAAGAGCCCTGACATGCTGTCTTCCATATACATCATAAAGAATGGCTGTGACCATGGATAATAAGGACCAAAGCGTTCTGAATTGATGGCTAAAATACTTGGCAATGTAAAAATAACATTTAACGTAAAGGCTACGGCAAAACTTCGCCAATGCATAGCTGCCCAAAGTTGTAATGCGATCATCGGAAATGTAGCCAACCAGCCACCTAAAATGAACTTTATAATTACGACGAACGGAAAGCTTTCCTCAAATCCATTCATAGTACCTGCAATATACACCACCACACCATAAATTAGTTGAATCACTAAGACTAGCATAGCGTTTAAAACAAATTTGGCCAAATAAATTTGCGAACGTGTCACAGGTAATGCTACGAGCTGTTTCCAGCCACCTGCTTGATGCTCGTAGCGACAAATGATACCTGCTAACACGCCTGTGATTAAGGGCAAAAATAATAAAGCATATGGCAAGTTCATAAATAAAAATAAGCCATGCCATGGATTTATGCCTTTCATCTGCTCTGTCATAGGGTTCGCAGCGCCTATAAATAATGTGAGAAGCGGACCGATAACAAGTAGCGCGTAAATGTTATTGCGTTTTAGCTTATACCATTCCGCTTGTAATAATGAGAAAAACATTTACTTCGCATCCTTTCGATAAAAGTCATACATGCCCATAAGAAAAACAACCCCTCCCACACTAATACCTAATCCTACGTTCCAAGTTGGGTTCAATAAGTTAATCCATTTCCAAGGCATCCAATCAGGTAATGAGAAAGCAGAATAGGTCAGTAAAAATTGCACAATTCCTGTAGTAATCGCAACTGATTGGGACTTACTAACAACAGAAATCCATAATTGCACTGCAACAATCGGCAAAACGGCTAACACAGGCAATATACTTTGCCTAGCTATTGCTTCATATGGAATAGCTTGATCAAAATTTAAAACCATGCCATAGATAAGTGTGAAAATCATTAATAGTACGGAAGCTAGTATGAGGTAACTCAATACCACAAAGAATTTGGCAGCATATAACTTTTTTTTGGATAATGGCAAGGCCAATTGTTGCTTCCAGGCATTGGTTTCCTCTTCAACTCCGGCAATTTGCACCGCCAATATGACGCTGCCAAGTACGATAGCAAGAGGAATGAACCCTTGAACATTCATTAAGTAATAACCCCAATGGTCCTGGTTTTGTTCCATTAGCCATTCTTTGCGCACACCGTAATTCACCATTTGCAAAGCCACAACACCAAATCCGCCAAGAAATGATAGAATTAAAAACCCTTTGCGTTTTATCTTGGCAAACTCTGCCTGCATTAACGTCATCATGCTAAAGATGCCTCCTCTATCATACGAAGGAAAATGTCCTCTAATGAGCGCTGCTCTTCTTCTATACGGTAAATGGCAACATTTTGTTCGATTAGTTTTTGAACAGCCCATGCCACCTCATCATCAGCGAAGGACTCACAGTATAACCATTTTCCTTCTACTTCTCCGCCCACAGCTTGCTGCGCTTTTTGTACATCGCTTACACGCATACGTAAACGATGCTTTGCTAAAGTGCGCATCGTTTGAATATCATCTTGATAAATGATTTTCCCTTTAGCAATCACACCAATAGTCGTGGCTATTTGGTCGATCTCTGAAAGCAAGTGACTCGAAATAATAATCGTTTTCCCTTCCTTTGCCAAGTCTTTAATAAGCGTACGCATTTCAATAATGCCTTCTGGATCTAATCCATTTGTAGGCTCATCTAAAATTAATAACTTGGGTTCATGCAATAAAGCTTGGGCAATCCCTAAACGTTGTTTCATGCCAAGCGAAAAACCTTTTACCTTTTTATCTGCTACATGACTTAATCGCACCATCTCCAATACATGAGCAATGCGTTCTTCAGGTACTTGTAGAACCTTACGTAAAACCTCTAAATTTTCTTTTGCTGTTAAATGGGGGTAGTATGATGGATTTTCAACTAATGAACCAACCTGTTGCAAAATTTTCTTTCGATGCTTTTTTAGATCTTGGTTAAAAATTTGAATTTCGCCAGCTGTTGGTTTCATTAAGCCTAACAACATGCGTATAGTCGTTGACTTCCCTGCTCCATTCGGACCTAGAAATCCATAAATTTCGCCTTCTTTAATTTTTAAATCAACGTTTGAAACAGCTGTATGTTTATCAAATTTCTTAGTTAAGTTTTTTGTTTTAACGATGTAAGTCATCTCATTCACCTCACTTTTAACTTTAAGTGCTGGAGTTTAAAGCAAAGGTTAAGTTTGTTTAAAATTCGTTTAAAAAGCGTAGCCGAGTATCTCGGCTACGCTTTTTAATCTTTTGGGTATAATTGAACAGTCGTACCGTAAGCCGTATTATCAATAACCAAGGATAAGTTCATTTTCTCAGCCATTAACTCAACGATGGAAAGCCCAATTCCGGCTCCTTTCGTATGAGCATGATCCACAAAGCCTTGCCCTTTATCTCTAACCATAATTTGATTATTCTGCACCACAACTCGAATAAACTTGCCCTCATTTGCGTGGCGCAGCACATTTTGTAATAAATTATCCAATATACGTTCAAGCCATAATTTATCAATATGCCATGACAGCTCTTCAACTTCTAACTCCACCTCAAAACCTTGTTCTTCAAACAACGGATACCACGATGCAATACTTTGATTCACAAGGCGGTCGATGCGCGCGTCTTTAGCATGATAGCGCATCTTATTAGCCGTGAGTAATGAATAAGACATTAAGTTCTCGATTAAGTGGCTCATCATGCTAATAGAATGATCTAAATGCTGTGCCTGATCAGCGGATACATTTTGTAATTGTGCACGCATTTTGGTCAGTGGTGTTTTTAAGTCATGTGATAAATTTGCAATCAATTCTCGACGTAATTGCTCTTCTTCCAGCTCTCGCTTTTTAGCTTCTCGAAGTTCGTCAACCATATTGTTAAAGGCTTGTTCAACAGCTCCGATTTCGTCTTTTTTCTTCACTTCTGTGCGAATGGGCAAACCATCCATCTCACGAATTGTCATAGCCTCTTCTAAGTTGACTAAACGCTTTAAAATACGCATAAAAAACAACAACGAAATACCTAAAAAAGCAAACATTAATAAAAAGGCGATGTATAAAAAACCGGATTCCATTTTAGCAGGCTCTAATGTGTCACGCTCAATTTGTAATACTAAAAATCCATTTGCATCCTTGTTACCTACGAAACGGATAACAGTGAAAGTTGGGCTGCCATAATGCGATTGGATAAAGCGTGTAGTCGTTACCGTGTCCCAGTGTTCAGGTATTTTCGAAGCAGCATGAATGTACCATTTTTTCACAAGCTTGCCATTAGAATTCACATAAAAAAAGCTAGCTTGAGAGTATTGGGTATGCCAATCTTGAACAATTCCATCCACATCATCTGTAGTAGCCTCATATACATCTTCAGTCCATCTTTCTTCAATCTCTTCTATAGTAGGCACTTTTGAGACTAAACGTTCGAAGTTTATACCGACCATGTACAATATCACAACAAGCTGCAAAAAACCTAAAGCTATAAGAATTAAAACAATGTATTTTGTAAGCAATGAATGCCAAACCTTTTTCATGCTCTCACCCGATAACCAATGCCCCTTACGGTTTCAATAATTTGAGGTTGTGATGGATCTTGCTCAATCTTTTCACGTAAATAACGAATATGAACCATTAGCGTTTTATCGCCATCGATGTAAGTCTCTTGCCATACTGCTTCATACAGCTGTTCCTTTGTTAAAATTTGATTAAGATGCGTAATAAAATAGCGCAGTAAACCATATTGTGTCTGTGTCAATAATATCTCTGCACCCGACTCTCTATTATGTACAGTAAAATCTTTAGTACGGATTTCAATATGTTTTAATCGAATCGTTTCGTCCGTTTTATTAAAACGGCGTAGTAAAACTTGTATACGCGCAATAATTTCTTCTGCCTGGAAAGGCTTTGTCACATAATCATCTGCTATACTCAAGCCTTCTAGCTTATCATCTAACATCGAACGCGCTGAAAGCATTAAAATTGGAATTCCTTCATATTCACGCTTTAATTTTCGTGCAATTGAAAAACCGTCCAACCCTGGTAGCATAATATCTAATATCGCGACGTCTGGCACAAATTTATCTTTACTTTCCTCATATGTTTCAAAAGAACGATAAGCGTGTACATTGAAGCCCGCTTGTATCAGCGCTTGTTTTAGCCAATCTGCAATTTCAACCTCATCTTCAATATATAAAACGTGTATCATCTCACTACTCCTTTTGATATATACAATAGCATAACACCTGAATTCCACAAATTGTGAATCATATCATTACTAAATGCTCTGCGAATACACTACTGAATAAGATGCTTACTACATAATCGATAAAAAAGCACCTGATTGATTCAAGCAAGCTAAGCTGAATGACTTGTGACACAAAAGAAGGAGAGGACAAAAAACCCCCGCCACAACGCGGGGGACTGACCCCTATTTTTGAGACAGGGGTCAAAACACCTTTAAGCAGCCAGCTGCCGATACTTGACCGGTGGCTGGTTGTTTAGTTTCGCTTGAATACGGATATGGTTATAATAGTGAATATAGTTTTCGACAGTTTGCACTACGATGGCCGTCGTAGTGCTTCTCAACTCGTCGAGATAGAACGTTTCAGACTTTAGCGAGGAATGAAACGATTCGATGGAGGCATTATCAGAGGGTGTCCCTTTCCGGGACATACTCATGGTAATGCCTTTTCCTTTGACTGCCTGTTGATAAGCATAAGATGTGTAAACAGATCCTTGGTCACTGTGCAAGATACACCCTTTGGGGAGAGGGGGCAGCTGGGTCAGCGTATGCAGCACGAAATCTGTGTTTTGGCAGCTTCCTATAGAATAGGCAATGATTTCGCCGTTAAATAAATCCTGGATACTTGAAAGATACAGCTGTTTCTGGCCAAAAGGCAAGTATGTAATATCTGTGACGAGCTTTTGAAGAGGCTGATTTGCCTGGAAATCTCCTTTTAACAGATTATCGGAAATATGACAGGGCTGTCCTGTTCGTTTGCGTTTCTTCACCTTTACCCGGCATTGCCAGCCATACTTTTGCATCACACGCTGTACCGCTTTATGGTTAATAGACATCTCTCGTTTTAATAAGGCTGTGATTTTACGATAACCGTATCGAAACTTATGATCCCGGCACAACGTGCCGATTTTTCGTTCAACAATCTGCCTGGATGTTTCTTCCCGGCTCCTGCTCTTCCAGCGATAATAAGTGGATCTAGCAATGCCAAGATGCCGGCATATTTCCCTGACGGGCATGCTGGTTTTGAGTTCTTTCACTAATTCTACGGCTGTTTCTGGGACCACTTCCTCTCCAATTCTTTGTACTTTTTTAGTACTTCAATCTGTTGTTTCAGATACCGATTTTCTGCCTTCAACTTCTCCGCTTCACTTTCATGCTCAGTCCCTTTTCCAAAGGAATACTGCTTGCCTACTGGCTGTTCAAATCGATGAAACTCTCCTGCTTTATACCATTTCATCCATGTTTTAAGTTGTGTCTTATTTCGAATGTTTAATTCCTTCAAGACTTCTTTAACCGGCACCCCAGACAATCTCATTTTTACAGCCTTCATTTTTACTTCCGCTGGATAACTGACTCTTGTACCCATAGAAAAACACCTCCAAGTTACTTTCGAGTATTCCATACCCGTTTTCAACTTAAAGGTGTTTTTTTATTTGTCTCACTTTATGGGGTCAGTCCCCGCTGATGTGGCAGGGGTTTCTTATATGTTATCCTATTGAACCTTCCATTTCGAATTTAATCAGACGGTTCATCTCAACCGCATATTCCATTGGAAGTTCTTTTGTAAACGGCTCAATGAAGCCCATAACGATCATTTCTGTCGCTTCTTCCTCTGAAACGCCACGACTCATTAAGTAGAACAATTGTTCCTCAGACACTTTTGACACTTTTGCTTCATGCTCAAGTGAAATGTTGTCGTTCAAAATTTCATTGTAAGGAATTGTATCCGATGTCGACTGGTTATCCATAATAAGTGTATCACACTCAATGTTAGAGCGTGCCCCCTCGGCTTTGCGGCCAAAATGGACAACACCGCGGTATGTGACCTTTCCACCGTGCTTTGAGATTGATTTTGACACGATTGTAGAGGACGTGTTTGGCGCTAAATGAATCATTTTGGCACCTGCATCCTGATGCTGTCCTTTGCCGGCAATAGCAATGGACAACGTCAAACCACGTGCGCCTTCGCCTTTTAAAATAACCGCTGGATATTTCATTGTTAATTTTGAACCGATATTTCCATCGATCCATTCCATAGTTGCATTCTCTTCACATACCGCACGCTTTGTTACAAGGTTATATACGTTATTAGCCCAGTTTTGAATAGTTGTATAACGGCAATAGGCGTCTTTGCGGATGACAATTTCGACCACCGCACTATGCAAAGAATTTGTTGTATAAACCGGTGCTGTACATCCTTCTACATAGTGAACAGAAGACCCTTCGTCAGCGATGATTAGCGTACGCTCAAATTGCCCCATGTTTTCAGAATTAATTCGGAAATAGGCTTGCAGCGGTGTATCTACCTTCACGCCTGGTGGTACATAGATGAATGAACCGCCTGACCATACAGCAGAATTCAATGCCGCAAATTTATTATCAGTTGGCGGAATGACTGTCGCCCAGTATTTGCGGAAAATCTCTTCGTTTTCTTTTAATGCAGAATCTGTATCTTTAAAGACGATCCCAAGTGATTCTAAGTCTTCCTTCATGTTGTGATACACTACTTCGGATTCATATTGAGCAGAAACACCTGCGAGGTACTTTTGCTCCGCTTCCGGAATACCAAGCTTATCAAACGTTTGTTTAATTTCTTCCGGCACTTCATCCCATGAACGTTCTGCCCGTTCAGAAGGTTTTACGTAGTAGTTGATTTCGTCAAAGTTTAAAGCGGATAAATCTCCACCCCATTGTGGCATAGGCATATTGTAAAAATGCTCAAGCGACTTCAAACGAAAGTCCAGCATCCATTCAGGCTCATCTTTTAATTTGGAGATTTCTTCAACAATTTCACGTGTCAAGCCGCGTTCTGAACGGTACACTGAAACGTCTTTATCTCGAAAGCCATATTTGTAATCCCCGATCTCCGGCATTTTTTTAGCCATGTTTCATTCCTCCTGTTAGTTTTATTATTCTTGCTCAGACAAGCCTTTTTCCATGGCCTTCCATGCAAGCGTCGCACATTTGATGCGGGCAGGAAATTTAGCTACTCCCTGCAATGCCTCAATGTCGCCAAGATCTAAATCATCTGGATAGTCGTTTCCTTGCATCATTTCTGAAAAAACCTTTGAAAGTTTTAAGGCTGTCTCTATATCTTTGCCTTTAACCGCTTGTGTCATCATGGAGGCTGAAGCCATTGAAATGGAACATCCTTCTCCATCAAATTTCGCTTCTGACACTTTTCCATCTTCTACATTCATTGTGAGATGAATGCGATCTCCACAAGTCGGGTTATTCATATCAATGGTTAACGTGCCGTCTTCTAACTGTCCTTTATTACGAGGATTCTTATAGTGATCCATAATGACTTGGCGATACAGCTGATCTAAGTTATTAAAAGACATCACTGAAATACTCCTTTGTTTTAACGAGTCCCTGGACGAGCTTATCGACATCTTCTTCCAAATTGTACACATAGAAGCTTGCTCTTGCAGTTGCTGAACATTCCAGCCACTTCATGAGGGGTTGCGCACAATGATGGCCTGCCCGAACAGCAATTCCTTCCGCATCAAGCACAGTCGCTACATCATGAGGGTGCACATCGGCCAAATTAAATGTAACAAGTCCAGCACGCTTTTCACCGGCAAGCGGTCCATAGATTGTCATGCCTTCAATTGTACTAAGCCGTTCCATTGCATAGTCAGCTAAATGATGTTCATACTTCTCAATCTCATCAAGACCGATCTCTTCAAGAAAATCAATAGCTGCGCCTAAGCCGATGGCTCCCGCAATAATCGGCGTGCCGCCTTCAAATTTCCAAGGAAGCTCCTTCCATGTTGAATCATTAAGCCCCACAAAATCAATCATTTCGCCGCCAAATTCCACCGGTTCCATGTTTTCAAGAAGTTCCTTCTTGCCGTACATTACACCAATGCCGGTTGGCCCGCACATTTTATGACCCGAAAAAGCAAGAAAATCGCAATTTAACTCTTGAACATCAATCTTCATATGCGGAGCAGTCTGTGCTCCATCTACAACCATGACGGCTCCTTTTTCATGAACGATCTCGGTAATTTCTTTAATCGGGTTAATCGTGCCGAGCACATTTGACACCATCATAATAGAAACAATTTTCGTCTTTTCTGTAACTATTTCCCTTACATCTTCAAGCGAAACTGTTCCATTGTTCTGAAGCGGTAAATATTTCAGCACCGCCCCTTTTTCTTTAGCAAGCTGCTGCCAAGGAATAATGTTGCTGTGATGCTCCATGTAGGTGATGACGATTTCGTCGCCCTCACCTACATTTGCCCGTCCATAGCTTTGAGCAATCGTGTTAATAGAAGTTGTCGTTCCTCTTGTAAACACAATTTCTTCACGAGCCCTTGCATTAATAAATTTACGTACCTTATCGCGCGCACCTTCATAGGCATCCGTTGCTCGGTTACCAAGTGTATGCACGCCCCGGTGCACGTTAGAATTGTACTGACGATAGTAGTTGTCAAGCGCTTCAATTACCTGTACAGGCTTTTGAGAAGTCGCTGCATTATCTAAATACACAAGCGGATGACCGTTCACTTCTTGATCAAGAATAGGGAAATATTTTTTAATTTCCTTGGCGTTCATCAGCGTACTTTCCTTTCAATCACTTCAGTCAGTTGCTTTTTCACGCCTTCAATTGGCATTTTTTCAACAACTGGTGCTAAAAATCCATGAATGATTAAACGTTCAGCTTCATTACGGTCGATTCCTCGGCTCATCAAATAGTATAGCTGCAACGGATCTACACGGCCAACGGAGGCAGCATGGCCAGCTGTTACATCATCTTCGTCAATGAGAAGGATTGGATTAGCATCGCCGCGTGCTTTCTCACTAAGCATTAAAACACGTGATTCCTGCTCTGCATTTGACTTAGAAGCACCGTGCTCAATTTTGCCAATACCGTTAAAGATAGACTTAGCGGCATCTTTCATCACACCATGCTTTAAGATGTAACCTTCTGTATGCTTACCAAAATGAACGACTTTAGTAGTAAAGTTTTGAGATTGGCTGCCACGGCCGACAACCACTTGTTTTGTATCGGCAAATGAGCCGTCTCCAATCAGATTCGTAACATTCTCAGAGACTGTGTCACCATCATTCATCATGCCTAGCGCCCATTCAATGCGAGCGTCACGGCCTGTAACTCCGCGGCGGTTCACATAGGTTGTTACCCCACTTGCCAAATTATCAACAGCACCATAAACAACTTTGGCATTTGTACCGGCAGCCACTTCTGCCACAATATTTACTACTCCATTTTCAGGTGTAACCGTCGACACATAGTTCTCTACGTAAGTCACTGAGCTATTGTCATCCGCTACAACAAGCACGTGATTGAACAACGCGGCTTTCTCGTTATCTTGAATATACACAGCCTGAATTGGTTCTTTAACTTCAACGTTTTTCGGTATATATAGAAAAGCTCCACCATTCATTAAAGCTGCATGCAGAGCTGTGAGTCTATGTTCGTCCGGTTTCACTACGCTAGTCATAAAATACTTTTGAACAAGATCGCTATGCTCGCGAACAGCAGTGGCAATATCTGTGAAAATTACACCCTGTTCTGACAGATCCTCGGAAATAGCGAGGAAAGCCGGTGTCTGGTTGCGTTGAATATAAAGGTTTTTATTAACCTCTTCAAGATTGATTAACGACTTTACCTGTTCCGGAAGCTCTTCAAGAGAAGCAAATGGCTCACTCGTTACTGTATGAGAAGGAAATTGTGTAAAGTTCCAATTCGTAATTTTCGTTTTTTCTGCTTTTGGCAGCGGCAATTCCTCCGCTTTTTCAAGGGCTGTCAGGCGTAAATCAGCCAGCCATTGTCCCTCGCCTTTTTCTGCTGAAAAAGAGCGGATATACTCTCGATCTACTGGTAGGTTTGTTTCTACAGTCATGTCCGTCCTCCTAGTTATCCAACTTTCGTTTATCGATAAAGAAAACCGCTTCTTTATTTTGCATCGCCTCTCAAGGTATAACCTGTTCTAGCTGTGTAGCTAAAACATGCCACACAGCCAGAATGGCTTACATGTATTGTCCCAAAAAAGGCAGCACCGCTTTTCTTTGTACAGCTCCGTCTTTTTTGGGAATGGAAGCCCTATGCTTGTCTTCCCAGAATAGGCGGCTCTGCTTTTTGTTCTTACTGGCTTACTGTTTCGTCTTCGATGCCTAGCTCTTGTTTGATCCAATCGTACCCTTCCGCTTCAAGGCGTTGAGCAAGCTCTGCTCCACCTGATTTCACGACACGGCCTTGCATCATAACATGAACTACATCAGGTGTAATATAGTTAAGAAGACGCTGATAGTGAGTGATCATTAAGCAGCCAAAATCTTCGCTGCGCATTTCATTAATTCCTTTAGCTACTACTTTTAAGGCATCAATATCAAGCCCTGAGTCGATCTCATCAAGGATCGCGATTTTCGGTTTAATCATCATCAATTGTAAAATTTCATTACGTTTTTTCTCCCCGCCTGAGAAGCCTTCATTTAGGTAACGTTGTGCCATGTCTTGGTCCATTTCCAATAGATCCATTTTTGAATCCATTTCACGGATAAATTTCATTAAAGAAATTTCATTCCCCTCTTCACGGCGGCTATTAATAGCAGAGCGAAGGAAATCGGCATTCGTTACTCCACTAATCTCGCTTGGATATTGCATAGCAAGGAAGAGACCGGCACGCGCACGTTCGTCTACTTCCATTTCAAGAACGTCCTCTCCGTCCAATTCAATGCTTCCGCTCGTTACTTCATATTTAGGATGACCCATAATAGCTGCAGATAAAGTGGATTTACCTGTTCCATTTGGTCCCATAATTGCGTGGAACTCTCCACCTTTTATTTCAAGATTTACACCTTTTAAGATTTCTTTTCCATCAATGGATACGTGTAAATCTTTAATTGTTAATGTTGAAGCTGTCATGTCCATACCTCCGTAATCATCGAAGCAAATCGATGTTTATTATCATTCTCAATTTATTCTCATTACAATCTTATAACAAATGAAAATTATATTCAACCGGTCTGACTGAATTGTCCCGGATATTTGATGATAGTTCATCCTTCATATGAAATCAAGGGAAATGGGAGCCATTTTTCTTAGTTTCTCCCTTGTTTATTTATCTTATTTACAATAGATTTTCTTTTTGAATCATAGAAAAAGCCAGCATGTGTGCTGGCTTTCAGATGGTTGGCAAACTTCCGCGTTCTTTATTGCTATAGCAATTTCGCTCCTAGCGAGTCTTATGGCTTCAAAGACAGTCGTTTTCAATATTTGCGGTATTTTGTTTTGAACCTTCAAAGTCGGCTCATACGCTAAATTTGAAGGTTTACTTATATGCAATTTTATTATGAAAGATGGTTCGTAAATTTACGGTTGTGATCAGCAACCATTCGTCGGCTCTCCACATATTCCTCTTCACGTTGACGTTCAACATTCATTCTCACTTCATGATTTTGGCGGTACACCTCATATCCAACTCCACGGGATCCATGCATAGCTTTTTCCATACTGTCTGTGTACTGCAAATTCAGTGAGTTTAACGAGTTAATGGGGAATCAATCCTTTCGGTTTTTAGAATGAAATTTTCTTACAGGAACTATCGTAACAGTCTTTCCTTTTTTTCACAAAAGGCATATGAACTGCTCTTACCTGCTCACGCGTGATTTTGCGTGCTTCCTGTCTTTTATATAACCCCATTCTCAAAATTTAAACCATATCCTGCTTGATTCTTAATTTTCCGAAAGAGTCCCCATTCTGTCGTTTTAATGATTTACTTTTAATTCATCGATCGCTTCCTGTACAAGTGTTACTGCCTGGCTCATTGCCGCCCCACCTCCAAAAGCTGCGGCCACACCAAGCGATTCATAAATTTCCTGTTCACTGCACCCTTGATCCAAGCAGCCTTTCACATGATAAAGGATGCAATATTCATCTTGTGAATAGACGCTAATGCCGAGAGCGATCAGCTGCTTTTCTTTTTGGCCGATTTCTCCCTCCTTAAAACACTCTGCCGTAAATGCATTAAAATGACCAGCGAGCCCAGGCATTTTTTTTGTAAATGTGCCAAGCCCCTCTTTATATTCTAATAACGCTGCTTCTGTTGATGTTAAAACTTCTCTGTCCATAGGATAGCCTCCTCTGTTTTTATCTTTTTTAATATGCAGCAAGTAAAAAAGCTTTATTCAAATACAGAATAAGAAAAGATTTTCAGCCAAACAGAGAACTGGCCTTTACGATGAAAGATAAAAACACCTGCAAGGGACTCCTTGCAGGTGTTTTTATCTTTATTTGTTAACCGGTACGACTGCTCCGCCCCACTCTTTCAAAATAAAATCCTGAATTTCTTTTGAATGAAGGACTTCTACCAGCGCTTTGATTTTTTCTTTATCTTCATCGCCCTTGCGGACAGCAATAACGTTTACGTATGGTGAATCTTTGTCTTCAATAGCGATTGAATCCTTTAACGGATTTAAACCAGCATCGATTGCATAGTTAGAGTTAATGAGAACTGCATCGCCTTCTCCGTTGTTATAGGCCTGTGGAAGAAGAGCAGCTTCATAATTATAATCAAACTTCAAATCTTTTTTGTTCTCCGCGATATCTTCAACTGTCGCTTCCTCTTTCTTTACGCCGTCTTTTAATTTAATGAGTCCTTCTTTTTCAAGCATGGTTAAAATACGTCCATGGTCTGCAACCGAGCTGCTCATTAAAATAGTTGCCCCTTTTGGAAGTTCCTCAAGGGTTTTATATTTCTTAGAATATACACCGATCGGTTCAATATGAATGCCGCCAGCATTTACAAAATCATAGCCATGTTCTTTCTTTTGAGACTCAAGATAAGGGATATGCTGGAAATAGTTAGCATCCAAATCTCCCTCTTCTAAAGACTTGTTCGGTAATACATAATCTTGGAATGTTTCAACCTTCAGATCATAACCTTTTTTCTCAAGCAACGGCTTAGCTTCTTCTAAGATCACCGCGTGTGGTACGTTCGAAGCACCAACAACGATTTCCTTATCTTCTTTGCCGCCTTCTTTTGCTTTCTCATCTTTCTTATCATCTGAGCCGCCACAGGCAGCCAACGCAAACACAACTACTGCAGTTAACAAAGTAAGCAACCACTTTTTCATCTTTCTTCCCCTCCTAAAATTTATCTTTTATCTAACTTATTAGTAATAAGATCACCAATCAATTGAATCACAAACACAATGATTAAAATAATAATCGTAGCAACCAAAGTGACATCATTCCGGCTGCGCTGGAATCCATCCAGATAAGCAAGATTCCCCAGACCGCCAGCTCCAATCACACCTGCCATGGCCGTGTAGCCAACCAGAGCGATCGCTGTAACAGTAATCCCGGAAACAAGCGCTGGCATTGATTCAGGAAGCAGTACTTTAAAGATAATCGTACTCGTTTTTGCTCCCATTGCTCGCGCTGCCTCAATGACTCCTTTGTCAATTTCACGCAGGCCGATTTCAACCATGCGCGCATAGAAAGGAGCTGCCCCGATGATAAGGGCTGGCAGTGCCGCATTTTCACCGATCATTGTACCGATAAGTGCTTTTGTAAATGGAATTAATAAAACAATCAATATAATGAAGGGAATGGAACGAAAAATATTAACAAAAGCAGAGACAATGCTGTAAATTACTTTATTGCTCCATATATTTCCTTTAGCTGTCAAAAATAACAGCAGACCAAGGAGTATTCCCAAAATAAAGGTAGCCACCACGGATATACCCGTCATATAAAGGGTTTCATTTGTCGCTTCCCACATTTTTTCCCAATCAACATTAGGGAACCATTGTTCAAGCATGATGGATCACCTCCGAGCTGACTTCTTGCTTGTCGAGATAGGCCACTGCTTGTGCCACTTCCTCTGGTTCACCCGTTAAATGAACGAATAGTGAACCATACGCACCGTTTTGCGTCTGCGACACTTTCCCTTGGACGATATTTACCGCTATGTTAAATTGACGGATTAAATTCGTAATGATTGGCTGCTCTGCACTTTCACCAATAAAAGTAAGCTTGACTACCTTGCCATTTGGAAACTGTTCAAGCAAGTGCTCTATGGTTTCTTTTGATTCTTCTGGCTCGGTCACTTGTTGAACGAACCGCTTTGTAATTGGCTGCTCGGGCGATTTGAAAACGTTGAGCACCGAACCAAGTTCTACGACACGGCCTGCTTCCATTACTGCCACCCGATGGCAAATTTTCCGAATGACATGCATTTCATGAGTGATGAGCACAATTGTTAATCCAAGACGTTTATTAATATCAACAAGCAGATCTAAAATAGCATCCGTTGTTTGCGGATCAAGTGCTGAGGTAGCCTCGTCACACAACAGAACTTTCGGGTCATTTGCGAGCGCCCGCGCAATACCGACACGTTGCTTCTGTCCGCCGCTCAATTGTGAAGGATAAGCGTCTTCTCTTCCTTCCAAACCAACTAATTTAATCAACTCATCCACTTTCTTAAGGCGCTCTTCTTTCGACACACCCGCAATTTCTAGCGGAAAGGCAATGTTATCTCGCACCGTTCTTGACCAAAGAAGATTAAAGTGCTGGAAAATCATGCCGATCTCCTGGCGCGCCTGACGCAGCTCGCTTCCCCGGATTTTTGATATCTCCCGGTCCGCAACAACAACAGAGCCCGAAGACGGATTTTCAAGACCATTCAGCATCCGGATAAGTGTGCTTTTCCCAGCTCCACTGTAACCAATTACACCAAAAATCTCGCCTTTATCTATCGTTAAGTCAATATTATCTACTGCTGTCACTTTTCCATTTTTTGTGGAAAAGACTTTTTTTACATTTTTTATTGAAATCATGCGGCGGTTTTCCTCCATTCCACCCGAAAAAATAAAAAAACCTTTCTGCAAAATGAGCAGAAAGGTGTTCTTTAGTAGATTCCTTTCTCTCATCTCCCAAAGCAAAACGCTTTGTGTGAATTGGCACCTTTTCAACAAGCGCTCGCTGTTGACGGTTGCCGGGCTTCATCGGGCACATCCCTCCACCTCTCTTGATAAGAGCTGTATGCAATATGTTGTTCTTAATGGATTTGATTTTATCATTATTCTACGAAAATTGTCAATTATTCTTTAAAAAAATGTTTTTATGCTGTATCAAACTTTTCATAATAAGGGCGGCATAACCAAAGGAACGATTCAAACCAAAGCTTAACCCGGTAAAATCCTGACACCTCGACTGCCCCCATCGCTTCATACAAGCGCAGCTGACCCTGCCCCTCTAAGAGCGGTTCAAGCCCACCCCTCAACCGTAAATGCCAATGATCCGTGCTGCTATTTGAAAGCTGCATTCCCTGATGGCTGATCACGAGCAGCCAGCTCTCACTTTCTCCTACCAGCAGCACGTGTACAGGTTCGAGCGGGAGCAATGGCCAGATATGTGTTCTACCATGGCAAGCTGCCTGTACAGCTAACAATTTCTCTTTCATTTTATTTCCCCCTCTGTTCGCTTTAGCTTTACTTAATAACTTTCAAGCAGAGGAGGAAATCTCCTTTATTAATTACTCGACAAAGTGCGCACTCATTCGCATATTTCGTCAAACATGCCTATATAAAAAACTGCCTCCCTGTAGGAAGCAGCAATCATGTATATTGACTTAACTTCTCATATATATGAGGAACCGACTGAAAGGCATAAATCTTTTCCTTTAATTCCCCTTCTTTAAATATAAGCAGACATGGGACACTTTCAATCGCATGATGAATCGCAAAGCTCTCATGATAATTCACATCCATGCGGGCCCATATAAAGCCGTTGTCCACCTTCTCGACAACATCGACCATCTTTCCAGCTAATTGGCACGTTCCGCACAGCGGTGTATACGCATAGATGGCTACTAAATGATTCGTCCTGATTAATTGGTTTATATTTTGTTCCTTTTGCATTTCATCCATCCTTTTGTAAAAACTCCCCATGTACATCAATGTTGGCACTTAATAATACAGAAGCCAGATGGCGGTAAGGAGCAGTAGCGACTTCTTTATAGACACGGTCAATGTATAAATGGTGAGCTTCGGGAAATTCACGGATAAATTGCTGACGCAGCTTTTCCCCGGCGCGGTCTGCATCAACAAGGATATATACATCTTGTCCTTCCAAGCTTTCAATTAACTCATCCAGCCGGCTCAGTCCGATTGTTCCATTCGTACAAATGATGTCCACCGGCTCATTTACAATTTCTTGTACTTTCTTCCGATCCGAAGCCCCTTCTACAACGATTGTTTTTTCTGTACGCATGAATATCCCTCCACCGTCTGAATATCTTGCCTCACAGTTTAATTGTCCTTTATTTAGTAAGAAATTGCAAAAGAACACTCCCTAAACCGGAAGTGTCCTTTTCTCATTTCATTAATCTTCTTGTGTCATTTCATCATACTGTTCAGCTGTCATTAAGTTATCCAGCTGCGCAGTATCAGATAATTCGACAACGATCATCCATGCTTTTTCATATGGTGATTCGTTAACGAATTCAGGATTATCATCAAGCTCTTCATTTACTTCAACAACTTTTCCGCTGACAGGAGCATATAGCTCGGAAACTGTTTTTACAGATTCAACACTACCAAATGGTTCGTCAGCTGTGATTTCATCTCCTACAGATGGAAGCTCAACGAACACGATGTCGCCAAGTTCTGATTGCGCAAAATGCGTAATACCGATACGGACGGTATCCCCTTCTGTTTTTACCCATTCATGCTCTTCTGAATAACGTAATTCTTTCGGTGTGCTCATATAAATCCCTCCATTACCTGATTTCAATTAAAACTTTACTTATTATAAAGGCATAAAGCAAGAAAAATAAGCTTTACGCACACTTTACAACCATTGTTTTTCAAATTCTTCCTCTTTAAACCCAACAGTCACTTTGTCACCATCAGTAGTAAGAGGGCGCTTAATAAGCATGCCATCGGAAGCGAGCAATTCCAGTAATTCCTCGTCGGAAGCGGTGCTTACTTTGTCCTTTAATCCAAGCTCGCGATACTTTTTGCCACTCGTATTAAAAAACTTTTTCAATTCAAGTCCACTTTTTTTATATAAGTCTTTCAATTCTTCCTTGGAAGGCGGATGTTCCACAATATGTATTTCCCGAAAATCAACATTATGTTCTTCCAGCCATTTCTTTGCATTGCGGCATGTTCCGCACTTCGGATACCAGTAAAATGTTAATGTCACTCTTCAATCAGCCTCCTATTTACACAGTGCTCGGCTTTAAAATATTTTCGCCACCGTTTTCAATTCTCCTGCTCTATTAATTAAAATATACCTGCTTTTTTAATAAAAGACAAAGTTTCAGCTATTCTTCCCTTCCATAACCAATATCCAAAATTACTCAAAAATGGTTTTTAAATTCCTTTATAGGGAATAGCGTTGATGACGGAGGTGTTGATCATGAAAAAAATACAAGACGATACACTGTTCGTTATTGAAAAGCTGAAAGCAGAAAAATATCAAGAGATCAATGACATGTTCACGAGCAAGAAACCTTATGACTTAGCCGCTATTTTTCAAAACCTTCCCGAAAAGCATCGAGCTTCTATGCTAGAACATCTTAATGAAGCTTCTATCGCCAGTATGATACAAAAGTTTAATCAGCTGAAGCAACTTGAGTTGCTGGGAAAAATCGGTCCTGCCAAAGCAAATAAAGTTCTCTCCCTTCTGGACACCGATGTATTGTCTTCTCTTTTACTTCACTTCCCAAAAGCCGATCTTGATAGTTTCTTATCGGAGATAAATGATAGTGAAGCCAAATATTTAAAACGAATGATGAGCTATGAGCGAAACACGGCAGGCAGTATGATGACAAACCGGTACCTCGCTGTGCATCTAGAGGATACCGTTGCCGATGCAGTAGAAAAAGCACGTGTTCATGCTATGTACTCTGAAACGCTTTTCATTATTTACGTGCTTGATGAAAAAGAAAAGCTGGCTGGTACAGTCTCTTATCGAGATCTTGTCATTGCTCAGCCGGATGATTTGGTAAAAGACATTATGTTGAAGCAGATTATTTCCGTTCCCTACACAGCGAAGAGAGCAGAGATCAACAAGCTACTCAAGCGATATGATTTCAGCGCAATTCCTGTAGTGGACGAGAAAGAGAGACTGCTTGGGGTTATTACCTTTGATGATATGATGCAGATTGTTATTCAGGAAACGAACGAAGATATTGGTAAATTATCAGCTGTGGATAAAGAAATTGACTTTGACACAAAGCCGCTGACAGCTGCCAAACGCCGATTGCCCTGGCTGATTGCTCTTTTATTTATCGGTCTTGTCTCGGGAAGCATCATCTCGAAATTTGAAGGAACGCTTGAAAAAGTAGTAGCGCTTGCTTTTTTTATGCCGCTTATTGCTGGGATGACCGGCAATACTGGCACCCAGTCTCTAGCAGTAGTCGTACGCGGTCTGACAGAGCAGGAAATCAACGTGAAGGTAGTCACCCGTCTAATCCTTCGAGAATTTCGCGTCAGCTTAATCATCGGCATAACATGCGGTCTGCTCATTTCTCTTATTGCATTTATTTGGCAGGGAAATATATACTTAGGAATCGTCGTTGGAAGCTCGCTTCTACTCACCCTTATTCTCGGAACGCTTGCTGGAACGATCGTTCCACTCATACTCTACAAGTGCAACCTTGACCCTGCTGTTGCTTCAGGTCCGCTTATTACTACGGTCAACGACATCTTCTCGCTCGTGGTCTATTTCTCTATTGCTTCTTTTTTCTTAAGTCAATTAGTTTAGCTATCTTTCAACAAGCTTTATATTCAAACAAAAAGTGCCTGGAAAGTTATATTTCCAGGCACTTTCTCTTAATTAAACAGTATACTTTTCCACTTCAATCAAGCGATCAGCTGCTTCACGTTTCTTAGCGATTACGTTAATGGGAGTGTATCTCGTTAATTTTCTTAAAACAGAGGTCATCATGCGCAGCGTGTCGCCCTCTTCCACAGCAACAAGTGTTTCTTTAGCATCAGCTTCAATTTGATTGAAGGCTTCTTGACAAAAGATTTGGGTATATAACAGTTTTTGCTTTGCTTTTTCCTCTCCAACTTTGGCAATTGCTTTTTCTGTGCGAAGAACGACGGACTCCATCGCGTAAATATTGTTAACAATGTCAGCAATATTAGCGAGCACTTCCTGTTCTTTTTCAAGCGCTTTTCCATACTTTTGAACAGCTAGACCGGCTGCAAGCAAGCCTATCTTTTTTGCATTCTTCACTAAATACTTTTCTTGTTCAAGCGCTTCTGTACCGACTTCTTCCGGCATCAGCATCATGACTTCATTTTGCAGCTCCTGTGCTTTTTCAAACAATGGCAATTCACCCTTGAACGCCTTGCGCACGTATGTCCCCGGTACAAGCAGACGATTGATTTCATTTGTTCCCTCGAAAATACGGTTAATTCGGGAGTCGCGGTACATCCTCGCAATTTCATACTCTTCCATAAAGCCGTAGCCACCGTGAATTTGTACGCCTTCATCTACTACATAATCAAGCATTTCCGAGCCAAAAAATTTACCGAGTGAGCATTCAATGGCATATTCAGCGATAGAAGCAGCGACTGACAAGCCATCTTTTTGCTCTTCTTCCGAAAGCTGGCTCATTCGGTCTTCAAAGTAACCGACTGTACGGTAAATGGCACTTTCACTTGCATAAATTTTAGACGCCATATTAGCAAACTTTTCCTTAATCAAATTGAAAGAGGAAATCGGTGTTTTAAACTGCTGGCGCCCATTCGCATACTTTAATGAGATGTCCAATGCCCGTTTAGCACTACCCACGGCTCCAACACCTAGTTTGTAGCGACCAATATTTAAAATGTTAAAGGCGATGACATGACCTCTTCCCACTTCTCCAAGCAGATTCTCTTTTGGTACCTCTGCATCCTGGAGGATAAGTGTGCGTGTGGAGGAACTTTTAATTCCCATCTTATCTTCTTCCGCTCCTGTGGATACACCAGGAAACTCCTTTTCTACAATGAAGGCAGAGAATTTATCTCCATCAATTTTTGCATAGACAACGAATACATCAGCAAAAGCCGAGTTCGTAATCCATTGCTTCTCTCCATTTAATATATAATGGGTGCCGGCTTCGTTTAATTTTGCTGTTGTTTTTGCTCCAAGCGCATCGGAACCCGAACCCGGCTCTGTCAATGCGTAAGCAGCAATTTTCTCTCCAGTAGCTAAAGTCGGCAAGTACTTTTGCTTTTGCTCTTCGTTGCCGAACAGCACAATCGGCAACGAACCAATGCCAACATGGGCTCCATGAGTAATGGAAAAGCCTCCGGCAGCCGCCATTTTTTCAGCAATTAAAGCTGAACTGACTTTATCAAGATTCAATCCGCCGTACTCCTCAGGAACGTCAGCACTCAACAGTCCCAGTTCTCCAGCTTCCCGGAGTAACTTTACAGAACGATCAAATTCATGCTTCTCCAAATAAGGAACTTGCGGCATAACACTGTTATTTACATATTCTTCGGTTGTTTTGGCGATCATTTTTTGCTCATCAGAAAAGTCTTCGGGTGTAAATACTTGATCATATGTTACATCTTCAATTAAGAACGCTCCACCTTTAACTGCCTGTCTTTCTGTTTGTTTTGCCATCTATAATTCCTCCCATTCCCTTTTATTCGTTTTATTCACAATAGCTCAAATACGCCAGCTGCTCCCATTCCTCCGCCAATGCACATAGACACCATACCGAATTGTTCGCTGCGGCGTTTCATTTCATGCAGCAGCGTCAGCGTCAGTTTCGCCCCTGAGCAACCGAGAGGATGTCCGAGAGCAATCGCTCCACCGTTGACATTTACCTTGTCTTCCTCAAGGCCAAGTTCCCTTATGACTTGGATGGATTGTGAAGCAAACGCTTCATTCAATTCAATTAACCCAATGTCAGACAGACTAAGACCAGCAAGCTTCAATGCTTTCGGAATAGCTACCACCGGGCCAACTCCCATGATTTCCGGAGGAACGCCCCCTACAGCAAATGATCGGAACTTCGCCATCGGCTTTAATCCAAGCGCTTCCGCTTTTTCTCTTTCCATGACCATTACTGCTGCTGCTCCGTCGCTTGTTTGCGAAGAGTTTCCAGCTGTTACTGTGCCACCTGCTGCAAATGCCGGCCGCAATTTGGAAAGCACCTCCATGTTCGTTCCCGGACGCACCCCTTCATCCTTTGTAAAATGGACCTTCTTTTCGACCGGTTTGTGATTCGGTCCGATTTCTCGAATCGTGACTTCCACGGGCACCGTTTCATCTGCAAATTTCCCGCCTGCAATGGCTTGTGCGGCCCGCTGATGACTCCGAACGGCAAACGCATCCTGCTCCTCGCGTGTAATACCATATTTTTTGGCAACCTCTTCTGCTGTATGCCCCATGCTCATATAGTATTCCGGCATTTCTTCTGCAATGCGGAGATTCGGACGGACAACATGCCCCATGACCGGCACAAGGCTCATTGATTCTGCTCCTCCAGCAATAATCGTTTCTGCCTGGCCAATCATGATCCGTTCCGCAGCATAAGCAATTGCCTGCAATCCGGAGGAGCAATAACGGTTAATAGTTACGGCTGGTACGTTATACGAAAGACCAGCAAGTGCGCCAATATTTCGCGCCATATTCAGTCCCTGCTCTGCTTCTGGCATGGAACACCCTATGATTAAGTCATCGATTTCCCCTTCGTAGTTCCCTGCGCGCTTCACTGTCTCTCTCACCGCAAGCGCTCCCAAATCATCTGGGCGGACTGTGGCGAGCGTGCCTTTTTTCGCACGCCCGACCGGTGTTCTAGCACCGGCAACGATTACCGCTTCTTTCATCAGCTTTCTCCCCCTCACTTTTTTATCTATTGGAATAAGAATCTAGTTAATTGCGCAGCGGTTTGCCTTTAACGAGCATATGCTGCATGCGCTGTTGTGATTTTGGCTCAGCAATTAAACTGAGGAACGCCTCCCGTTCAAGGTCAAGCAAATATTCTTCATCCACTTCCGTTCCAAACGGCAGCTTTCCTCCGGCAATAACATACGCTAATTTTGAAGCGATTTTAAAATCATGCTCTGAAATAAAGCCTGATTTTAGCATGGATCGTGCACCTAAAAGTAAGGCTGCATACCCCGTTTCCCCTACAACAGGAACTTTCTTTCTCTTTGGCGCTCGATAGCCAGCTTCATAAAGGTACAAAGCCGCCTGTTTTGCATCATATAGCAGGTGGTCACTGTTGATACTGATTCCGTCTGCTTCCGATAAGAAATTATTCTCTCTTGCTTCTGCTGCCGAAGTCGACGTTTTAGCCATGGCAATCGTTTCAAATACCTTGTTAGCCACTGCCTGCAGGTCAATCTGTACACCATTCGCCATCTGCTCTAAATGCTTTAAATAGAGCTCCTTGTTTCCGCCGCCACCCGGGATAAGCCCGACACCGACTTCTACAAGACCTATATAAGTCTCCGAACTTGCTTGAATATGCGCAGCCGGCAAACAAACTTCTGCACCGCCGCCAAGTGTCATCGAGAATGGAGCAGCAACGACCGGTTTGCTCGAATATTTCACTTTCATCATTGCTTGCTGGAAGCCTTTTACGACCATATCTACTTCCCAGAGGTTATCATCCTGTACCTCCAGCAAAATCATAGCTAAATTAGCGCCGACGCAGAAATTTTTCCCTTGGTTTCCAATGACAAGCCCTTTGTAATTTCTTTCTGTTTCATCAACCGCGTAATTAATCATTTGAACGATATCCGCGCCAATCGCATTGTTCGGTGAATGAAACTCAAGCAAAACAATGCCGTCCCCAATATCAATCAAACTCGCCCCGCTGTTCTTTTTAAGAACTTTTCCTTGTTTCTTCAGCTTTTTTAAATCAATTACTTTCTCGCTGACAGAAACTTTTTGATACCCGCCGTTATGATAAAAATACACCTCTCCATTTTCCTCTTTATAGAAAGAAGAATGGCCGGCTTCCATCATGTCTTTCACCCAAAGCGGAATTTCGAAGCCCTCTGCCTCCATTTTTCCCAAAGAAGATGGCAGGCCAATCGCATCCCATATTTCAAACGGTCCTTGCTCCCAGCCGAATCCCCATTTCATTGCCTGATCGATCGAGACAATGTCATCGGCAATTTCGCCAGTGAGGCGAGCCGAATAAATCAGCACCGGTGCGATGATCTTCCATAAAAAATTTCCAGCTTTGTCATCACTGTAGATGAGCGTCTTCCATTTTGCCGATAATCCTTTTTGCTGCTTCGCCAATTCGATTGAAGCCGCTTTCATTTTCTTACGTTCACTGTATTCCATTGTTGTCGGATTAAGCTCCAGAATGTTTTTCCCTTCCTTTTTAAAGAAGCCTTGGCCGCTCTTTGCGCCAATCCAACCGTTATCGCGCATCTTCTCCATAAATTCCGGTACATCAAATACTTGTTTTTCTTCTCCTTCTACTTGCTCGTAAACATTGTTGGCCACATGAATAAACGTATCAAGCCCCACTACATCAAGCGTGCGAAACGTGGCACTTTTCGGCCGGCCAATTAATGGCCCGGTAATGGAATCTACTTCACCGGCAGAAAGTCCGGAATTTGTCATTTCCTGAACCGTTTTCAGCAATCCGTATGTTCCAATACGATTGGCAATAAAGTTTGGCGTATCCTTGGCGACTACTACTCCTTTACCGAGAGTATCCTCACCAAACGTCTTCATATATTGGAGTACTTCTTGATCGGTATCTTTCGTTGGAATGATTTCGAGCAGCTTTAAGTAACGTGGCGGATTAAAAAAGTGGGTACCGAGAAAGTGACGGCGGAATTCTTCTGAACGCCCTTCCGCCATCGCCTCGATGGATATTCCTGACGTATTCGAGCTGACAATGCTGCCGGGCTTTCTATATTTTTCTATCGTTTCAAACACTTGTTTTTTTACATTTAAGTTTTCTACCACTACTTCAATGATCCAATCAACATCTTTTAGTTGTTCTAAATCATCCTCTAGATTTCCCGCTGTAATATATTGAATGTTGTTCTTCGATGTGAGCGGAGCAGGCTTTTGCTTTAGCAGCTTTTTCAAAGCATTGGCAGCGAATTTATTTCTGATTTCTTTATCGTTAATTGTAAAACCTTTCGCTTCCTCTTCTTTTGTGAGCTCGCGCGGAATAATATCTAATAATAAAGTCGGGATACCGATATTCGCCAAATGAGCAGCAATTCCTGAACCCATTACGCCTGAACCTAAAACGGCAGCCTTTTGAATGTGCTGAACCAACATAATTCCCCCTTCACATCTTTGAATGAATGCTCATTCATTATTTCTATTACTAATATAACCCAACCTTTCATTTGGTGCAACGAATAAAGAAGAAAAAATTGAAATTTTCAAACTTCATTTGATTTCTTTCGCAAAATGGATGCCTCTCTTCCTCCTTTAAAAACTAGATTATATAAATATTGACCTAAATTCCTACTATTTTTATGTTGTAAAATTGTTAAAGAACTCATATAAAATATCCTATCAGCTTACTTACATCGCCTTAAGGACATATGCTATTTTTTCTGCATTTAGCTGTATGGTTTTTCTTCATTTTAGTAAAAGGACGTAAACCTTTAACTTTGCTCCAATTCAATTT
Source organism: Bacillus sp. PK3_68 (assembly GCF_003600835.1). Taxonomy (NCBI): domain Bacteria; kingdom Bacillati; phylum Bacillota; class Bacilli; order Caryophanales; family Bacillaceae; genus Bacillus; species Bacillus sp. PK3_68. Next base: position 1,783,819 of record NZ_NQYC01000001.1, read on the forward strand.
ACTCCTTTAATTGAAAGCTGTTAGACAGAGCACTTTCTCAGAATACAAATAAAAGACTGCCTTCAGTCCACTACCTTGAAGACAATCTTCACTTCACACACTTTATTCCAATGTTCATTTATATACATGCTCAACCATCATAATTAATTAGCGAAGTACCTGATTATTTGGAACCCTCTGTCTCATCCCAACTAGCAAAAAGCGAGTATCTTCATCGTCCTTCCTCCATAATCGTTACATTAAAAACAGGAGGGTCAAGGTAGCGGCTCAATAATCGGTTAGCCAGTCAAAAGATTCAAGGTTAGTGAGAAAATATTGCAAGGGGTTAGACTTCTATGAGCAAGGTGATTGGTTTAATACTATAAGGAAACGTGTCTGCTAACAAGAATGATCCTAATCGCGCGCTCTCCACATAACTCCTCGCCTAAGTTTTTTTAGTCTCTCTGTTTATCCTGTCCCTTGCTGCTCAGAAGGGTGGTCCATTCTCATTGATTTTGAAAATCATTATCAATTATAGTTGACATTCATTCTCAATTAAAATATGATAAATACATGAACAGTTTACTTGTCCCGTTGCTGTTCTCTCATCAGAAAGAATAATATGCACAGCGGCTGTGCGAATGCCCACCCGCACAGCCCCCTTAATGCATTCTTTACCTCTCTTTTTTATAAAAACGGCCGCGAGAATCTTCTCGCGGCCGTTCACTTTAATAATATAAAACATTCACTTTTTTACATTTGGCACAAGTTTCATAATACTGATTACCTCTATAATGATGGTCACAATTTTGCTGAATGAGCCTTAAACGATTTTGTAGAAGGACCAGCTTTGCTTTTAATTGATCAATTTCCCGTTCAATTTTATGGACAGTCATCTGCATTTCTCCTCCCGCTCACTGGTATATACTGCTGCCGGCTTGCTTGAACTCCTTCGCCTTTTGCTCCATCCCCTTTTCAAATGCTTCATCTGTATTTATTTCATTTTCCTTAGCATAATTGCGAATATCTTGAGAAATCCTCATGCTGCAAAACTTCGGGCCGCACATTGAACAGAAATGAGCAGTTTTTGCGCCCTCCGCCGGCAAGGTTTCATCGTGATATTCCAGCGCACGTTCCGGATCTAAGGACAGGTTAAACTGATCTCTCCAGCGAAATTCAAATCGTGCTTTTGACAGCGCGTTATCCCTCTTATGAGCTCCGGGGTGCCCTTTCGCCAAATCGGCAGCATGAGCAGCAATTTTGTAAGTCACTACCCCAGTGCGTACATCATCCCGATTGGGCAACCCTAAATGCTCTTTCGGTGTGACATAGCAAAGCATCGCTGTGCCGTACCAGCCGATCATCGCAGCTCCAATTGCAGAGGTAATATGGTCATAGCCTGGGGCAATGTCCGTTGTTAGCGGACCCAGTGTGTAGAAAGGGGCTTCCTGGCAAACTTCAAGCTGCTTATCCATATTCTCTTTAATAAGGTGCATGGGCACATGGCCGGGTCCTTCTATCATTACTTGCACATCGTGTTCCCATGCAATTTTAGTCAACTCCCCGAGTGTTTCCAACTCAGCAAATTGTGCCTCATCATTGGCATCAGCAATGGAGCCGGGACGCAGTCCATCTCCTAAAGAGAAAGAAATATCATAGGCTTTCATAATTTCACAGATTTCTTCAAAGTGAGTATATAAAAAATTTTCCTGATGATGATAGAGACACCATTGAGCCATGATTGAACCACCGCGTGAGACAATCCCAGTCATGCGCTTAGCTGTTAATGGCACATAGCGGAGAAGCACTCCAGCATGAATAGTAAAGTAATCTACCCCTTGTTCCGCCTGTTCAATCAATGTATCACGATACACTTCCCAAGTAAGAGCTTCTGCTACACCGTTCACTTTCTCAAGCGCCTGATAAATAGGGACAGTCCCCACTGGAACGGGTGAGTTACGGATAATCCATTCACGGGTCGTATGAATATTCTTTCCTGTCGACAAATCCATAATAGTATCCGCTCCCCAGCGTGTTGCCCATGTCATTTTTTCTACTTCCTCTTCGATTGACGAGGAAACAGCTGAATTGCCGATGTTTGCATTAATCTTTACATGAAAATTGCGCCCAATAATCATCGGTTCAATTTCCGGGTGATTGATATTAGCTGGAATGATTGCTCTTCCTCTCGCTACTTCCTCGCGGACAAACTCAGGTGACATGTTTTCTCTGATTGCAATGAATTCCATTTCGGGTGTAATTATTCCCTTTTTTGCATAATGAAGCTGCGTAATGTTCTTTCCCTTTTTTGCACGCAGTGGCTGGCGCTTTAACCTAGGGAATAGATGATGATTGGTTCGGGGATCGTTTTTCTCTTTATAGCCATTGTCTTCAGGTTTTATCTCTCTTCCTTCATACGCCTCTACATCATTGCGTTCATTAATCCACGGACTGCGAATAGTCGGCAATCCTTTTGTAATATCAAGCGTGTAATGAGGGTCTGTATAAGGACCGCTCGTATCATATACACGCACGGGCGGATTTTCTTCCTCACCAAACGTACCAGTTGTTGGAGTGAGGTTGATTTCACGCATGGGAACTTTTAAATCAGGACGAGAACCTTCAATATAAACTTTCTTACTACCCGAGAAACTGGACATAATGGAAATGTTTTTTTCACTTAATGAGGATGTGGACATAAAAAAATCTCTCCTTTTCAACGGATTAATCGTTTAAGGACGAGATGCAGGGCATAGCATGTGGAAAAGCTCACTCATGTACATAAAAAAGCCGGTGTCCAATCAATGGATGGACCCGGCTAATATGTATGCAGAAGTAATCATAATAAATAACTGTTTTAACTTCCCCACGCTGGTATGAACCAGATCAGGTCCCAAGAGTCAAGAAACTTCATCGCGTTCCTTTCTCAGCCCAGCTCATTGGACTCCCCTAGTTATAACTATTTAATTTGACTCCATTATACATAGAGCTGCTATAAAAGTAAATATGTTTATTCAGAAAATTCCACCGTTTTATCAACTGATTACAGTCTTCCGTCCTTCCAGAAATTCTGGGTTACATGGGCAGAGGGATTGTAAGCTTTCAGCTCATATCCTTCCTTCTTTAAATAAACTAGGATTTGCGGAAGCATTTCTGCAGTGATCTTCTTCTCATGCAGTAAAATGACAACATTCTGATCGCCCTTCTTCTTTTGCAATTTAATTCCCGCTTGAATATTTTGCAAAATACGCGCTTTCGAAGATGTGTTATATTTCCAGTCCTCACTGTCTATATCCCAATCCCACAACCGATAGCCTTTTTTAACTAAAGCATCACGGAATGGCTGTTTTAGATAAGGGGAACTTCCAAACGGAGCCCTAACCAAAACAGAGGACTGGCCAGTCACTTTCTTTAATGTCTGATTTGTTTTTTCCATTTCGTTTATAAAGTTTTGTGGCGACTTATAAAGCGGGTTCACTTTATGGGTTACGCTGTGAAGGGCAAGGTAATGCCCTTCTGCTGCAGCTTTTTTCGCCGCAGCCCCATACCTTGAAATATTGGGTTCAATATAGAAAAATGTTGCTTTCACTTGCTGGGAAGCAAGGGTTTTTAAAATGCTGGCTGATTGAGCACTTGGACCATCATCAAACGTTACATAAGCGACTGGCTTTTTAGCTGGCGGCGGACTTTTCAATCGATCAAAAAACGGTTGATTAGCCACTAAAAACTCTTCGTTGGACAACTTTGATCCAGCCTTCGTATAGAGGCGTACTGTTTTATGCTCACTCAAGTAATCTGCCTGGAAACCAAACTGCTCTGCAATCCAGCGAATTCCAATATAAAACTTGCCATTTTCAGTGTAAGTAACTGCAGGGGCCACAGCTTTCCCGTCGAGCAAGGCTTCCTTCGTTTTGATGTTTACTTTCAGCTGCTGGCCATTTTTTTCAAAGATATAAACTCCTTCTTTTTCCTTGATGGTTTCTTTTATATATAAATAGCGTGATAGTTTTTCTGATGGAGCAACTGCCTGACCATTGATGATAAAGGCTTCTCCTGTTGTAAACGGCAGCATTTTATCATGGAGCCCTATGTAAATGTTCTTCTTCTCGGCCGCATGAGTCGGCATTCCCCCTGCACAAATAAACAGCAGTAGGAAGCTGCACATGATTATTAATCTTCTCTTCATCTCTCTTACCCCTTTTTTCCCTCTAAATTTTATCTATTTATCTATTTTTCACCATTATAATACATATTTTTCACTTATGTTACAAAAATATTAAAAATATTACTTATTAAATTTTATGCAGGAGGGTATCCTTTATCACTCTTTTTCTGTATGTAGGAAGTGAAAGGAGGTGATCAGCATGGCACAAGCAATATTGATGAAGTCCACGTTAAGTCTCGTCTTTGATCACGGGTTAAATGATGAAGGAAAACCAATTCACAAAACAAAAACTTTTGCCAATGTGAATGAAATGGCAACGGCAACTGAATTAGAAACAGCTGGCACAGCGATTGCTACTTTAACTGATAAACCAGTTGTCACAATTGCAAGGAATGATTATTTTGAAATCAATTAACAGGAGGAAATAAAAAATGGCTAAAGTTCTTCAGTTGCAATTTGCTACTCAGTTAGATAAAACTGCGACCTTGTCGATTGAAAACCCTAAAGAACCGATTGACCCATTGGTCGTAAAACAAGCCATGACCGCAATCATTCAGTCAAACGTATTTAACTCGACTTCCGGAGCTTTGACAGGCATCAAAGGGGCTCATGTTATCGATCGCAGCGTGACACCTATTCCCATTAACTAGCAAGCAGAAGGAAAGCCGGTTTCTCGGCTTTCCTCCTCTTCATAGGAGGATAAAAAATGGAGACACTCATGCCTTTTATTCAGGAAGTTGGCTTTCCGATTGCCGTCACCTTTTATTTACTTTATAGAATCGAAATAAAACTGGACGGTGTAATCCAATCTATTCAGAACTTGCCTGAAAGAATGCGTAACTAAAATAAGAGAGGATCACTTGTATACACGTGATCCTCTCTTATGTGAGCTGTTCGCTTTTTTGCTCTTCCTTTCTTTTCATCATCACTTTTTTCAATTCATTTTCTGCTCTTTCTTCACTAACACGTAAAGCACATCTTCAGGAAAAAGCTTCGTTGACCCTTCCGGAGTAATAAGCTGGTCGCCCCGTATAACAGCGGTAATTAACGTTTTAGGCGGCAAATCAACTTCATGAATGCGCTTATTGGCTGCAGCTGATTCTTCCAAAATGCGCACTTCTACCATCTCGCTGTTCGTCTTGCCAATGGATATAAGTTCCAAACTGTGAGGCGATTCAGTTTTTTTCCCTGTCCGGGTCACACCGAACAATTCAGCGGCTTTAGAAATGCTCGCTCCCTGAATCACTGTGGACAAAAGAACAACGAAAAAGACCACATTAAACATAAGCTGTCCATGTTCAAGTCCCTCCACGAGCGGATATGTCCCTAAAATAATCGGGACCGCTCCTTTTAAACCTGCCCATGAAATAAAAAGCTTTTCCCTGACGTTCATTTTCGAAAACAATAAGCTGACAAATACTCCAACTGGACGCGCAACAATCATCAAGAAAACAGCTAATATAATGCCCTGCCAAGCGACATCAAGCAGCTCACTCGGGAAAACAAGGAGGCCCAAAATCATAAACATCACCATTTGCATCATCCACGCCAACCCTTCATTAAAACCAAGAATAGAGTGGCGATAAGTTAAGTCGGCGTTTCCTATAACGATGGCCATCACATAGACTGCTAGAAATCCGCTTGCATTCATGATCGTAACGACACTGAAGGCAAAAATAGATAAGGCAATAGATAAAACCGGATAAAGACCGGATGAATCGAGGTTGATCTTATTAATAATCCAAACGGAAGCTATACCGAACAAAATACCGAAGAAAAGTCCAAGCCCCATTTGCCAAAAAAAGCTCAAAACGAGGGTAAGAGGATCGAATGAAGGAGATTGAATTACTTGAATAAGACTGATCGTTAAAAAGATGGCCATTGGATCATTGGAGGCCGACTCTGCTTCGAGCACAGTTGCCAGTTTCCGTTTAACATTCTTGTTTCCAAGCACACTAAAAACAGCTGCTGCATCAGTCGAGCCAACGATCGCACCAACAAGAATGCCTTCTGCCCAAGTTAGATCAAGTACAAACTTAGCAGCAATGCCGACAGTGAGAGTGGTAACAATTACTCCAATAGTGGCAAGTGACAAGGACGGCTTGTAAACTGGCTTTACACTTTCCCACTTTGTCTGCAGGCCACCTTCAAATAAAATAATGACCAATGCAACGGTTGCTAGTAATTGGGCAAGCCAGGCATTGTCGAAGAAGACAAATTGATTTAATACCATACCCGCAGCGATAAACAGGACGAGCGACGGCAAGCCAAGCCTTGTAGAAAACTTAGCGCTTATAACACCAACTAACAATAATATAGAAAACAATAAAACAATGTTTTCTATTGTAAAATTCATCGCACTCTCCTTTCTAGAAAATAATGTCTCTTCTATTCTATAACACGCGGAGAGCTTTTCCCAAATAAATGGCTTCCTCCTATTTAAAGCGCGACAGATCATTTCCTTCTTCTCTCTAATATCTTCTCATACAGTTAAAGGAAATAAATACTTTTATCTAAGAAAAAAGTTGGGGTTTTTACTTTTTATATAATTATATGGTTTTAAATACTTTAAAGCGGATATATAACAAGCGTACACCAAATATTCCATTTAAGGAGAGGATACAAAATGGCAGAAAACAAAGATAAAAAAATGACTGTAGAAGAAGCTGGCCGTAAAGGCGGAGAAGCTACTGCCCGCAATCACGACAAAGAATTTTATCAGGAAATTGGCCGCAAGGGCGGAGAAGCTACTGCCGAAAATCATGGAAAAGAATTTTATGAAGAAATTGGTGAAAAAGGCGGAAATGCTCGCGCTGAGCAAAGAGAATCTAACGAATAAAAATATAAAAATAAATGTTTAATAACCTTATAAAAAGGTAATAAAAACCATATGATTCATTAAATTAAAAGGAGATGTATAAAATGGCAAAAAACAACAATGAAAACAACGACAAAAAAATGACTGTGGAAGAAGCTGGCCGCAAAGGCGGAGAAGCCACTTCTGAAAACCATGACAAGGACTTCTACCAAGAAATCGGCCGCAAAGGCGGAGAAGCTACTGCTGAAAATCATGACAAAGAATTCTATCAAGAAATTGGCCGCAAAGGTGGAGAAGCTACTGCTGAAAATCATGACAAGGACTTCTACCAAGAAATCGGCCGCAAAGGCGGAGAAGCCACTTCTGAAAATCATGACAAAGACTTCTACCAAGAAATTGGCCGCAAAGGCGGAGAAGCCACTTCTGAAAACCATGATAAAGATTTCTACGAAGAAATCGGTGAAAAAGGCGGAAATGCTCGCGCAAAACAACGTGACAATGATTAATTAATTCCACTCAACAAAAAGGACCTTTGATAAGGGCCTTTTTGTTGAGTGAAAAGAATGTCTAGATCATCAATGAAAGTCTTATTTTTCGCAGTCTGACGAGAAACACAGAAAGTGAATGTTTGCCAAAAGTCTTAATCCCATCCCTCTAGAGTGACGGCATCACACCGCCTTCTCCTTCTGTTGCTGTTCTTCCTTCTCTAGTTTATCTTTCGTAAGCAAACTTACAAAGATAAAGACAACAGTAGATAATGGCAGTGCATAAAACAATGGATCAACATGTGTCATTGGATAAGCAAACAATGTATCTTTTCCAAATAAAGCTTTTGATAACCCAAGGACAACAGCCTCCTTTTCGTGCAGGAACATAAACCCTAAGATGCTAACTGTAAATCCAACAATCATGCTGGCCTTAGCTCCTGCTCTCGTCGACCGCTTCCAGAAAAACGCCCCAATCATAACCGGGAGAAATCCAGCCGCACAAATGCCGAACCAAAAAGCTGTCGCCTGTGCGATGACCCCTTCAGGCAATACATAAGACAAAGCAACTGCCGCCACAATACCGATAAGCACACCGATACGGGAAGCATCCATTCCTAAAAACGATTGAATACCAAAGCTTTTCAAGATATCTTGCCCAAAAGCAGATCCCTGCAAATGAATAAGAGAACTGATAGTTGAAATAGCAGCCGACAATAAGGTAAGCGTGAATAAATAGACGAACCATTCCGGCATTAAATGATTAATTAACGCGGGAATCACGAGATCTACATTTCCCTTAGCTACCTCTATGGAAAGCTTTCCTACATGCTCCTGAAAATACAAATTACTGATCGGACCGAGCATAAAAGCAGCACCTGTCATAAAGAAAATGAAGATTCCACCAACGATCACCGAACGATACAGTGCCTGATTGTTTTTGACTGTCATAAATCGCATAACAAGCTGCGGCTGAGCTAGTACACCGATCCCGACTCCCATAACGATCGTGCTGACTAACGTCCACCAAATAGGAGAACCTAATTCCGGCATGGAGGTCCATCCGCGATGCCCTTGCTCTACTAAAGACTGAGGAACAAGATTCTTCATTGCCGTTAATCCAGCATGTCCGTCAATCACACCTCCCACTGCTTTATAGCCCATAAACAGAAAGATAGCCATACCGACAAACATGACAACCGCTGCAAAGGCATCGGTATACATAACAGCTTTAATTCCACCGCTTAGTACATAAAAGCCGACAATGACAGCTAATACTAACAGTGCAACATTATAATTCATTGAAAGAGTTTCCTGAAGAAAGCGTCCTCCGCCTACAAGGACAATACTCGTATAAGCAGGCATTAATACAAAAATTATGATTCCAGAAAATACAGTAATAAACTTCGATTGATAGCGCTTTCCTAAAAGCTCAGCAAATGTGTATGCTTCCAGCTTTTCCGAAAGTTTTCGAATGCGTGTCCCAAAAAAGACAAAAGAAATAAAGACCCCAAAAACAATGTTTAGAAAACAAAGCCATAATAGTCCAAATCCATATAATGAGGCCACACCGCCAAAACCAATAAGAGAAGAGGTGCTGATAAAGGTAGCTCCATAAGAAAGCGCCATGACTGTAGGATTGATTCCTCGTCCACCCACTAAATAATCAGCTTCTGACTTTGTTGTTTTATAACCGTAATAGGCAAGTGCCGACATAATACCCAAGTAAAGTAAAAGGATAGGAATTAATATAGTAAAATTCATTTATTTCATTCTCCTTCCCCGCGATTCCACATGACTGCTCCAAACACAACACAGCCAATCATCGATAAAATGGTGCCAATCCAGGCAAAAGCAATTATTGGATCTTCCATGCCAAACATGATGAATTCCTCCTTTTATTTTTCTGTTTAAACAAAGAAAAGACTCATAACTAAAGTTTGTTATGGGACAAGCTTTAGTTATAAGCTAAAGGATAACCGTGCTATTAACCCTCTCAATGCAACTTTCATTTTCGTATTCTATTTTTCTGAGGTTGTTTTCTTATAACGGGCGTGTATATTGTTCTGCTTGTACGTGCCAGCCTCGCTAAATTCCACTAGCTCCATTGAGAGAGCCAAATAACGTTTAGCAAAAAGATCAGCAAAGTGATTCTTCATAATAGCAAACAATTCATCGCAAACCGCTTTTTTCACCGGTTCTGGGCGGCCAGCGCCGATTTTCAGTGCAGCATGGACAAATGCATCGTCCTCTGTGCCATCGGCAATGAAATAATCATGCAATTCAATCGCCCGGGAGCGAATCCCCCGACTGGGAATACATCGTCATGAGAAATAAGCGATTGATTGATTTTTTTTAGCAAGGCTGGAATATCTGCCTCTGCTTTTATATTATCTGTATACTCGATAATAAAGTGTGGCATAGAAGTTCCCCCCTTTTTTACATCGTCTGTTTGGATGTTACTTTCGCAGAAGCGGTGCGAATGCCAAATGTCTCATCTCCTACAATAGTATTAACAAGGCGGCCAATGCCTTCTATTTCTGTAATGACCTCGTCGCCAACTTTCGTATCCACCGATCCTTTCGGTGTGCCTGTTAAAATGATATCTCCCTCGTTGAGCGTCATAAAGCTACTTAAATATTCGATCAAATAAGGAATATCGAAGACCATATCTTTCGTGTTACCTTCTTGAGTGAGCTCTCCATTGACATATGTTCTTAATGTTAGGTTCATCGGATCCGGAACAGCTTCTTTTTCAACGAACCAGGGGCCGATTGGTGTACATGTATCCCTGTTTTTCACACGCAGATTGGGACGATAGTAATTCTCCAGGTAATCACGAATGGCGTAGTCATTAGCAACGGTATAGCCTGATACATAATCATACGCCTCTTCTCGTTTCACATTGCGTGCTGGACGGCCAATCACAACAGCCAACTCACATTCATAGTGCATATACTCTACATCTCCTGGACGTCGTGTCTGTCCACAGTGGCCAATGAATGTGTTTGGACCCTTCAAAAAAACAAGAGGTTCTTCCGGTGCTTTAAAGGACAACTCTGCAGCATGATCAGCATAATTGAGGCCAAGAGCAAAAACGGTCCGCGGTTCAACTGGCGGCAGCCATACGACCTCTTCCTTCTTAACCATTCGGCCGTCATTCAGCTGCAAACGGCCCTCATCTTTCTCTACAGCTTCGTGAATCGCTCCTGCATAAGCAACTTTTGCCCGCTTCATTTTAAGCCCCCCTCTGCTAATTCTTGTTCAGGCACAATCGTATTTTCGAGCGCGCCCACTCCCTCTACCTCAATGCGAACAACATCGCCAGCTTTGGCAAGTGGTGCCTTTTCAGGAATGCCTACAAGCAGGATATCTCCAGCATGCAACGTCATAAAATCGGTTACGTCTGCCAATAACCTGGCTATTGGACGAATTAAATTTGCTGTTGTGTTTTCTTGGCGCAATTCTCCATTAATATATACACGGGTATGTATCTGATCAGGATTTGGCACATCTTCACGCTTGATGATCCAGGGACCGATCGGGCAAAACCCGTCACGTGCTTTTTGTCTAATAGCTGGACGATAAACACTTTCGTGTGGAATACTGACATCATTGACTACCGTATAGCCAGCTACATAATCGAATGCTTCTTCTTCACTCACTCGTGTAGCTGTACGGCCAATGACTAATCCCATTGAGGCTCCGATTTCAAGTGCTTCGATGCCTTCTGGAAGTGGAACCGGCCGTTTATGGCTATTGATTGTATTTGCCGGTTTAATGTAAAGAATCGGGGCTTTAGGAGACGCTTTGTAAGGGGCCTCATTGACCGCCTCCCCCAGCGCTTCCAAGGCTCCTTTGTAGTTTAAGAGCGTGCCATATACAGTACCGGAAACCGGTGCATCTACAACCAGCTGATCAAAGTTAAAAGACTGGCCTTCCTTCTCCACCACACCTTCCATCAGCTTCACATTGATTTCATCTGATTGCAGCGTGCCATGAAATTTCACCTTTGCTGTTACCATCTCTTTTCCACTCCTTTGACAATAGGTATAACTACTTTTATGCTCTTGTTCTCAAAGAAATCCAGACAGGGTGAAAGGGGAGACATTTGGCTGCTCCCCTTCTTTCCTTTTTATTTGTTAACAAAGCAGCAGTTAAATGACCATGTCCTCTCTTTGAATATAATCATTCACTTCGGCTGTTTCTTTTTGTTTGCCAAACATATATTTTAGCCATTTGATGTTTACTTTTTTTCCATAGGTGTCTGCAAAACATTCTTTTAGCTGGATAAGCAAGAATGGTTGGCGGCCTATAACGGTCATTTGGTGGCAAATGCCTTCATACGACCGGCCCTCGATTTCTGCTTCTACACGATAAACACCGAGCTTCGGCAGGCGGTAATCTTGATTAATATCCACTTTTATAAATTGATGGTTCTTGTAAAATAGAGAGTTTTGCTTCACTTTTCCTCTCACCTCATAAGACTGACCAAGCAAGTCAGAAGCCTTCTCTACTTTTCCAGTAGCCAACAATTCACGCACGGCAGTAGAGCTGATTTTTTCAGCTTGCTGCTCAATCTTTTGGACGGTTGTTACCTCGAATTTTCCGTATCCTGCCTCAGTGAGTGTCTTCATGTTGCCTTTCCCTTTATGGCCATAATGGTAATCGAATCCAGCGACCACATGTTTACAGTGAAGATTCACAATATAATGCTCAATAAAGTCTTCAGGGGACAGCTTTGCAAATTCAGGAGTAAACTTCACAATGAATAATTGATCCACACCAATCTCCTGGAAACGCTCTTCTTTTACCGGCAGTGGCGTCAAGTATGTCATTGGCTCCCGCTCAGGAAAGAGGATATCTTTCGGATGGGGATAAAAGGTCATAACATTGAATTGATAGCCTTTTTTTCTTGCCGCCGATCTTGCCGCTTCAAGAATGCCGCGATGTCCAATATGGACTCCGTCGAAAAAACCGAGCGCCAGCACACAAGGAGTTGATCCGGCTGTTGTTGGGATTTGGTTTGGATGTTCAATGTGAATCGTTTCCATTAGTTGCACGTCCCCTTTCGTTTTACTTAAGCGAGCTGTCCTTCTGCAAGCTGGCCGTATTTTCCTTCAAAGAAAGTAAGCGGTGTTCCTTCACGTAAAACAATATCCTGCACTTCACCGATGAATAATGTATGGTCTCCAGCTACTTGCTTTGAATACACCTTACAGACAACATTGGCAAGCGCACCTTTAATTACTGGAACATCCTGAATGCGGTCGAATTCCGCTTCACGTTTTTCCTTGATTTGGCCGGCAAACAACATCGATATTTCTTGTTGCTCTGCTGCTAAAATGTTAACAGCAAATTTGCCGGATTCATTAATTTTCTCAAGCATTTTTGCTTTTTCACCAATCGAAATTAAGACGAGCTTTGGATTGAGTGACACGGACATGAAGGCATTTGCCGTCATTCCATGTGCTTCTCCATCCAACTCAGTTGTAATAACTGTTACACCTGTCGCAAATTTCCCCATTGCATTGCGGAATAACCGATCATCCATCATTGATTCCCCCATTACTTTGCATTAGATAATAAATTCAGGTTTCTTTTGTTCCAGCTTGGCAGCTTCTGTTTCTACGAATTCCCCTGTTTCAATATCAAGGAATGGAGACGTTTCATTGAACCAGCTGTCCGGTGCTTTCGCTCCCCAGAACGTTTGGCGGCGTGGATCATTTAAATCCCAGCGGATCGGTTCAAAGTCCGAATCACTTGTTAAGTAATCACCGTTATACAATTCAATTCGATGACCATCCGGATCTCTTAAATATAAGAAGAAGGCGTTGGATAAACCATGACGGCCTGGTCCGCGTTCAATGCTGTCCGCATAGCCGAGTGAAGCGAGTACATCACAGCAATGAATAAGAGCTAATGGATCTGGCAGCCAGTAAGCAAAGTGGTGAAGGCGCGGGCCTTCTCCATTCATGAATGCCTGATCATGAACGCTCGGCTTGCGATGCAGCCATGCCGCCCAAATACTGTCATCTTCTGTTGCCGTGTATTCAGAACAAGCAAATCCTAATTCGTTAATGAAAAAGTCATAGGCTTTCTGAACATCAGGCACCGCACAGTTTACATGGTCAATGCGCTGAATTCTTGCGCCTCTATATAAGTCATAACGTTGCAGCAGACGCTCGGCTTTATCCATTTTACAGAAGAATTCAAGCGGCATCCCCGATACATCATGGACATGAAGCGCACGACCGAGCGCATGCTGTGTTCCCTCCTCAAGCCACTTTGTTTTCAGGCCTTTTGATTGGAAAAAGACTGCAAGCTTATCAAGGTCTTCATCTTTTTCTACTTTGTAGCCGAGTGCGTAGACACCCACTTTCTCGGATTTTTTCAATACTAAGCTATGATGAACATGCTCCTCTAATCCTCTTAAATAAATGCAATCATCCTTGCTTTCTGTTTCTATAAACCCTAGCGCATCGACATAAAATTTTCTTGAACGCTCAAGATCCTTTACATTTAATACGGTTCTTGCAATACGGATAATGTTAAAATCCATTGCCCCTGCCTCCCTTTTTCTTATGAAAATATCAAACTGTGCGGATTATTTTTGAATGAGCTGCTCTGAACGATCTAAGAATTCTTTTACACGGTCTACGTACTCCTGTTTGTCATAGCCGTTGTATAGTGCGCTTGCCATTCTGACTGGATCACCAAAGAAGAAGCGCTCATACAATGTTTGTCTCGTTCCAAAGGCACTCATGCATACATCCCATGCCAAGCGATATAATTTCACACGGTCGTAAGCGCTTCCAGTGGCAGACTGCAAATACTTGTCGAGATCCGGACGGATTTCTGAATTAAAGTCTGCTTCGTTTGGAATGGCCATTAAACCGCTAGCACCAAGCAATTGCATAATTTCACTGAAGCGAGGATAGATTTTCGGGTAGTAGTTACGAGCAATATTCAATGGCGTAAAGTCCGGTGTCATGATGCCCCATTTATCAACTTTAGCATTTGCTTCTGATGCCGCGACATAAGCTTTCACCGTTTCTAGTGCCATAATGATTTCAGATGCTTTTTCCTGAACGTGCTGATATTGTCCGATATTGATTGTTTCGATCATTAGTTGAACAAGGCCAAGAATAAACTCTGTTTTGGCAACATTTTTAGAAACGACTTGGTGCGTCATATGAACCACTGCATTACTTTCGTTATATGCCTGGTTACAGACTCCTACATCACCAAGAGCAAATACGCGATCCCAAGGAACAACGACATCGTCGAAAACAACGATCGTATCCATTTCTTCAAAACGAGAACCTAGCGGATGATCAAAATTGGACTTTCCATAATCAAATGATTCACGGCAAATGAACTTTAATCCAGGTGTGTTATTTGGAATAGAGAAAGCGTAAGCATAAGGATTTTCTTCTTCCGCTTGTTTTAATAAAGTAGAAGGGAATACCATAATTTCATCTGTAATGCCGCCTTGGGTAGCCAGCAATCTAGCGCCTTTAATTACAACGCCTTCTGATGTCTTTTCTTTAATGCGGGCTGCGATATATGGATCCGGCAGCTGAGCCGCATTCACACCCCGGTTTACTTGCGGCTGAATCAGCGTGTGAGTTAAAGATAAGTCATTTTCTCGACAGTATTCATAATATTTCGACATATTCTGAGCATAGAAAGGGTCTTGCTTGCCGAACATTTCCGATGCAGATCCGTAAGCCATCATTCCAACATTGATGTAATCCGGTGAGCGTCCCATCATTCCGTTGTTATGTCTCGCCCATTCCTGCATCATTTTACGGCGCATTTCCAAGTCTTCTTTCGTTCTTGGCTGGATAAAAGAAGTACCGACACGATCACTCGTCGTTGGCGATTCATATGTCATAAAATCTTTTTTCTTTGGATCATGCTGCATATCATATAACTCAGCCTGTGTTTTCATGACTCCTTTAAATGCAGGGTGCTCAGAGATTTTTCCCTTTACCTGCTCTCCATTAATCCAGACGTTCGCTTGAGCCTGGTCGACTCTCTCGATGTATTCCTTACCTGTTTTAGCTGGCATATAACTCTCTCCTTTTTAATAAAAGTGAAAGGCGCTTGATCAGCGGCTTATGACCTCGAGCCGCTAGTGCCTGTAACTACACACTCTTGAAAGTAGAAGGCGCTGGCTTAGCGCCCTCTCTTTTAAATGTTCCGTTTACTTACCGAACTGTGGAATATGATGGTCGCCAATCGCTACGTGAATGATTTTTGGTTCTGTATAGAATTCAAAGAGTGCATAACGACCGCCTTCTCGACCGACCCCGCTGTCTTTCATTCCGCCAAATGGGATTCTTAAATCACGCACGTTTTGTGCATTGATCCAGATCATGCCGGCTTCGACTGCCTGAGCAACACGATGGCCGCGTTTAATGTCGTTCGTCCACACGTATCCTGCAAGGCCATAACGCACATCATTCGCTGCTTTAACCACTTCTGCTTCATCTTCAAATTCGATGACCGCCATCACCGGTCCGAAGATTTCTTCCTGACACACTCTCATTTCGTTTTTAGCATTTAATAACAGTGTGGGCGGCACAAAGTTGCCGGCTTTCACTTCTTCGGGCACTACTCCCTGAATCACTTCACAGCCTTCTTCTTTTGCTAATTCAATGTAACTTTTAACTTTATTAAAATGCTCTTTTTCAATTAGAGGTCCAAGCTGTGTTTTTGCATCCATTGGATCGCCGATCTTAATATTCATGACGCGTTTCTTTAATTTCTCCACGAACTCCTCTTTAATGTTTTTATGAAGGAACAGACGAGAGTTCGCTGTGCAGCGTTCACCATTAAAGGAGAAGATTCCCCATACCGCTGCATCCAGGGCGCGGTCAAGGTCCGCATCTTCAAACACGATTAGCGGGGACTTACCGCCCAGTTCCATGGAGGTTTTCTTTAACGTATCGGCCGAATTCTTAATAATGATTGAGCCTGTCGTTGTTTCCCCAGTAAAGGAAATGGCTTTTACATCTGGATGTGCCACAAGCGTCGCGCCTGCTGTTTCCCCGAAGCCATGCACAATGTTGAACACCCCTTCTGGAAGGCCGGCTTGATTGATGACTTCCGCTAACTTGTTCGCTGTCAAAGGAGATAGCTCCGCCGGTTTCAGGATCACGGTATTCCCCGTTGCCAAAGCTGGAGCAACTTTCCATGTTTCCAGCATAAATGGCGCATTCCATGGTGTAATCAGTCCAATGGGTCCAAGCGGCTTATAGACAGTGTAATTGATGAATTCATCATCCATTGGGTATGATTCTCCGTGCAATACGGATTGCACCATGCGGGAATAAAAACGAAAGTTCTCTGCGGCACGAGCTGCCTGTTTCTTCGTCTGGCTGATCGGAAGACCTGTATCAAGGGATTCCAGATAAGAAATTTCTTCCGCGTTTTCCTCGATCAGGTCAGCGATACGCTCAATATACTTCATGCGTTCGGCCACTTTCATCTTGCCCCATGGCCCTTCTTCGAACGCTTTCTTTGCCGCAGCTACGGCTTTGTTGATATCTTCTGCACGACCCTCGGCCACCACGTTATTTACCTTATTCGTAAATGGGTTCACATTTTCAAAGGTAGCGCCTGCTTCGGCATCGGTAAACTGACCATCAATATAGAGTTTTACATCTTCTACTCGTTTATGGGTTAACTCTTGTTGTCCAGCTGCTTGTACTTGCATCATGGTCACTCCTTTTTCATTTCCTCAACCATTTTTATAGAGACTCATTCGTTCTTTCGCTCAGTTCATTAGTTCGCTGAAATACCTTCCGGTAAGATATTGTACGATTTCAGTACGTCACGGATTTCATCCTGCAGTTCCTGCGTTGGCAACGCCATTGGCTTGCGCAGAACCGGCTCGATTTTGCCCATCATGCCGAGAGCGGCTTTGACCGGTGCTGGATTTGTATCTTTAAAGAGCACATCGTTTAATGGCATCAATTCATAGTGAAGCTCAAGCGCTCTTTCCGTATTTCCTTCCATCCAGGCGTTGTGCATTTCTGCCACTTGTGCTGGCGCGACGTTCGCTGTCGCACTGATGGAACCAGCACCGCCGATCGTCAGCATCGGATAGCAAAGCAACTCAATGCCAGAGAACAGCTTAAAGTCTCTTCCGCAATTTAACAGGACGCGGTTTACATGTTCAAAGTCTTTATTAGACTCTTTCGCCCCGATAATGTTCGGGCAGTCTTCCACTAAACGAGCCAGTGTTTTCACTTCCAGGTTCACGCCTGTGCGTCCTGGAATGTTATAGACAACGATTGGAATATCTACCGCATCGGCGATCGTTTTGTAATGAGTATAAAGCGCGTGCTGAGAAGGTTTATTGTAATAAGGAACGATGACCATTGCGGCGTCGGCGCCCATTTCCTGTGCCGCTTTCGTTAAGCGCAGCGCTTCGTTGAAGTTGACGGAACCTGTGCCCGGTGCGAATGGGACGCGTCCATTGATCGTTTGGATCGCTGTTTCCATCACAAGCTCTCTTTCTTCTACGGTTAGGGAACTTGGCTCTCCCGATGTACCCGTCACGGAAATTCCGTGGCTTCCGCTTTCAATTTGCCAGTTGATTAAGCTTTTGAATGTATCGAGATCTAAACTCTCATCCTGTTTAAAAGAAGTAATGACCGGTGCAATCGACCCTTTTAACTTTTCTTTTGCTTCCTGAACTTTTGACATGTTTCCTTCGCTCCTTTTTATCATCAAAATAATGTTATAAAGAAGTAACAGCTTTACTCCTTCATTCGTTCTAATAGATTCTTCACCAAATAAATTTTAAAAAGATTTTGAAAAAAATGGTGGAATCGTTTACATTTATAACTTATCATAGGAATTGAAATATTAAAAATATTAAAAATATTGGTTAACCATATTAAAAAAATATACATATATGTAAGGGGGTTCCAAAGTTGGATATTCGGCAAATTCGCTATTTTGCTACCATTGCGGAAGAAGGACAGATTACAAAAGCGGCTAAAAAACTGCATATGGCTCAACCTCCTCTTAGCCAGCAACTAAAAGCATTAGAGGAAGAACTCGGTGTCTTGCTGTTGGAACGTAAAGGCAGAAGCCTTGAGTTAACAGAAGCGGGAGAAGTGCTGTATAAAAAAGCAAAATACTTGCTGGAGCAAATGGAAGAAACCGTTACTGAAGTGAAGGAAGTGGGAGACGGCTTAAAAGGTGTTTTATCCATCGGGTCTGTAAAAACATGCTTTTCTTATATACCTGAACGATTTCTTTATTTCAGGGAGAAATATCCCCGTGTTAAATTCCGATTAAAAGAAGGCGATTCCTCTCTATTAGCCAACTATGTGAAACAGCGCGAAGTAGAGCTTGCTATTGTTCGGCTTCCTCTCGAAATGGAGGAATTTTCTTACTTGCCGCTGCCAACTGATCCATTTGTTGCCGTTATCCCTGAAAAAAGCGAAGCCTCTTCTACTATCCGAATGAAGGAACTTAGCGGCATGCCTCTCATGCTGTTGCATAGGGTTAGCGGTGTCGGTCTCTATGAACTTGTCGTTAATGAATGTACAAGGCATAGCTTCGAGCCAAATATCATTTGCGAATGCCCTGATGCGGCGATGTTGCTCTCACTTGTTCGGACAGGCTTAGGGACAGCACTTTTGCCAAAATCTACACTGCTCTCTTTTCCAACGAATGGTTTAAAAGTAGTTGAAATTGAAGATTGCACCATCCAATCAGAATCCGCTATTATCTGGCTAAAAGACCGCTACTTATCTAAAAAAGCAGAGCGTTTTCTTGACACATTTCATTCGTCCAAAATGATTATCAATTAATAAAAAATGAGACCGCTATGTACGGTCTCGTTTCTTATTCTACTTATATTGTTCATCTCCTGTAGCCATTCTGCTTAACCCTTCTTCTTCCACCGCTGCTAGAAATTCTTCCGGCTGGTCAAGACGCAAATAGATTCTCTTTGCTTTTTTAGTAAACCCGTATATATAGTGAACCGTCGCCGGCTGCTTTAATTCAATTACTACTTGTGGCTCGCCTTTTTCCATATCGGCATATACACCATGAAAAGCATCTTGATCCTTTTCGTTGTATTCTCCCTCCTCTGTGCGCCGGATCGAGAAAATATTTTCTTTTGTAGCAGTAATTCTTTTAACTAAGCCAATAGGGACAGTAATTTTGTCCGCTTCTACAACTATCGGGTTAAGACGGATCGCTTGGATTTCTCCGATAAAAAAGAGCACGGTGTATATATTTAAGACAACCATTACCCAAGCAATAACCGGATTCATCGAGTGGATCATCCAGTGCACGCCGACCGTTTCCAATACAACAGCATGGATGAGCATCACATTGAAAGCGAGAACACTGGTCTGGCGGTGAGCCGTAAAATGACGGTCAGATTCAGGTGCTTTTTGCTTCCAGCTGGCAAGCGCAAGTTTCCATATCATCCATTCAGAAATAATAATTTTTGCAAATCTATTTTCTGAGAAAGCAGTTTCTGCCTGCTGCCAGACAGCAAGTGTTGAGGTAACAGCTCCTCTAGTGGCCTGTACTTTTCGACGGATAGTACGGACTGTTTTAATAAGCCGAAAAATAATCCAGATTTCAGCAGCAAAAAGGGCTGCCTCCCCTGCAAACAATACCCATCCGATCCACTCCATACCGGCCAGGCGGCCATCAGGGATAATTGCTTTCCCGACAAAATAACCAAGTAATGCCACGCCAATTACGGGAGCCATTTGCCGTTTTTGGCGAAAAACAAAGAGGTACGCAAGAAGCGGGATGACAAGAACAAAATCTAATAGCGAACCAATTGTCACCATCTGCATTTCATTGGCAGGAAGAGGAAGAAGATGATGCGCAGCAAAATTGGAGAGAATAATGACTCCAGCTAAGGCTAAGAACCAATTCCATTTTGTTGGTGATACACGAACAGCATTCATAAGAAAAGCCTCCTTTACAAAAACTGTAATCGTTTCACCTCTATTTTATAAAAAAAGAAACGTCCGCCCATTGAAAAAAGTTACAATTTTCCTACGCTTTCGTTTTTAACCAGAAGGTTCGGCAACGTGTGTTAAAATATTTGTAAAGTTTTTACCTAAGTGGAGGGTATCAAATGACGTTTCTTCCCTATTTGCTTTTAGGAATTGCTATCGTCTCGGAAGTATTCGGCTCTACTATGCTGAAACTTTCCAATGGGTTCACCCGCTTGCTTCCGGTAGCGGGAGTGATTGTCGGATTTGGAGTGGCCTTTTATTCCTTATCTATAGCTTTGAAAACCTTGCCTCTAGGAGTGGTTTATGCTACGTGGAGCGGCTGCGGTACCATTTTGACTGTTATCGCGGGTGTATTATTTTTCAAAGAAAAAGTAAACAAGCAAGGCATCTTAGGAATAGGACTGCTCATCGTTGGACTTGTCTTACTAAATAGTTAAGGAGAAATAAATATGAGAGGCGTTCTTTTTTTAACACTTGCTATACTGCTAGAAATATTCGGGTCCACCATGCTGAAATTATCCGACGGGTTTACCAATATAGGACCTTCCATAGGAGTGGCCATCGGTTTTCTATCGGCATTCACTTTATTCAGCTTTGCATTGAAAAGTCTTCCCCTCTCCTTCGCTTACGCTGTCTGGTCTGGTGCTGGAACAGCACTAACAGCTATTATTGGTGTATGGTTGTTCGGAGAAAGCTTTAGCGCCTTGAAAATCGGCGGACTATTTCTTATCATCTTTGGCATTGCCCTTCTTAATACTTCTTCAGAAAAAGCCGTACAAAGTGAGAGCTAGCCTATAATGATTTTGTATGTCTAAAGTCAATTTCTACATATAAAAAGCGGACTTTGAAAAGTCCGCTTTTTAACATTTATTCTAAAGAGCCTTTTGTTCGGGAATATCCTTTTGTTCTTTCAACTCTTTATTTTTTTTTTCAGATGACTGGATATATTCATCGTTCAGACCTTTATACGTTGAATAACACATCACGAGCATTAAAAAAGCAAGAGGTACAGCTGTTGCCACAAGCGCTGATTGCAAACCTTGCAAACCGCCGGTCATAATAAGCACGACCGAAACTGCTGCAATAACAACTCCCCATATAATCTTTGTCCGGTGTGCAGGATCTGGATTGCCATTTTCACTGATCATTCCTAATACGAATACAGCTGAATTGGCTGATGTAATGAAAAACACAAGGACAAGCACCATTGCCAGTACACTTAAAAACGCACTCATTGGGAAGTACTCAAAGAACTGGAATAACGCAGAAGTAACATCGGTTGATACGGCAGTCGCGAGCGCCTTTTCTCCCATATTTTGAATAAGGTGAATTGCTGATCCTCCCATTACTGCAAACCAGAAGAATGAACCGAGTACAGGAATAAAGACGGCGCCCATCATGAACTCTTTAATCGTTCTGCCCTTGGAAATTCTGGCGACAAAACTACCAACAAGCGGCGCCCAAGCAATCCACCAGCCAAAATAAAATAGTGTCCAGCTAGCAATCCAGGAACCATCGTTATATGGCTCTGTTCGGAACGACATGCCGATGAAGTTTTGAGCATAATCGCCAACACCCTGGAAGAAAATTTTAAAGATAGACTGGGTTGGCCCCAGGAAAAGAACGAAGCCTAATAAAGCAAAGGCGAGGAACATATTCAGATTGGATAAATGCTTCATTGCTCCTTGCAGGCCAGAAACAGTAGAACCTACATAAATAAAGGTAACTACAATGATGATGAGTGCCTGTGTAAAGATATCCACCGGTATTCCCCAAAGGAAATTCATGCCGCTGTTTACTTGCAGCGTACCAAAACCGAGCGATGTAGCAATTCCAATAACAATCGAAAGGATAACCATGACATCAATCGCTTTGCCAAAAGGGCCTCTGATTTTATCTCCAATCAAAGGATAAAAGACAGAGCTCAATGAAGACGGAAGTTTTTTTCTAAACTGAAAGAAAGCTAAAGAAACTCCTACGAGTGCATAACAAGCCCAGGCCGAAACGCCCCAATGCAAATAAACAAACTGCATAGCAAGCTTGCCTGATTCCTCAGAAGATCCTTTGCCGAATGGAGGGTCAATGTAATAGGAGACAGGCTCTGCCACGCCCCAAAACACGAGGCTGATACCGATAGAAGCACTGAAAAGCATGCCAATCCAGGTGGCCGTTTTATATTCAGGCCGATCGTCATCATCCCCTAAACGAATATGCCCGAATTTTGACAGTCCAATATACATACAAAAAGCAAAGAAAATAAAAACACTGGCAAGAATAAACCATCCCAAGTTATTGTAAATAAAATTAAGTGACGAATTCGAAAACTTCTCCAGTTGCTTTGGTGCGAATACACCTACACTAATTAATAATAAGCTGATTGCCAAAGAGGAATAAAATACAGCTTTCTTGCTATTCACCTAACCACTCCTTTAAAGTTTGCCAATCAAAAGATGCTACTGCATCCTCCCACTCCCTTAAAAACTCTCTTAACATGCAAACGGTTTCTAAATTTAACACACTATCCATGATCCCCTTGAGCAAACCGCTGAGCATCTTCTACGTTCCTATAAAGTCCTAGGTAAAATAAGAAATTTCAAAAAAATATAGCGATACCGCCCGAGGAAAGTTTCCCCAGGCGATACTGTTTTATTTATCTAAAAATCATTTTGCTGGAACTAATGAAGCGATAATTTCTGTTATCCGGTCCCCTACTTCGGACGTAGAGGCTGTTCCGTTCATGTCAGGCGTTAACGCTTTATCTTCTAAAAGTAATTGTTCAACGGCAGCTAATACTGCTTGGCCGTATTGCTCATAGCCGAAAAAGTCAAGCATTTGACTCGCAGACCAAATAGATGCCAGTGGATTTGCGACACCTTGTCCTGCAATATCCGGAGCCGATCCATGAATCGGCTCAAACATGGACGGGAAGTTACGCTCAGGATTAATGTTGGCCCCTGCAGCAAGCCCGATACCGCCGGCAAGAGCGGCTCCCAGATCGGTTAAAATATCCCCAAATAAATTGGATGTAACGACTACTTCAAAACGCTTCGGATCCTTGATCATCAGCATGGCAGCTGCATCAACCAGGTAGGACGCCGTCTCCACTTCCGGATATTCCGCGCTTACCTCATCGAATACCTGATCCCAGAAAACCATGGAATAATTCAAGGCGTTCGCTTTGGAAATGCTTGTAAGAGACCTTCCTTCTCTCTTTGCTGTTTCAAATGCATAGCGGATAATCCTTTCTGTTCCTTTACGGGAAAACACGCTGTTCTGCAATACTACTTCATGTTCTTGCCCCTTAAATAGCCAGTCACCGGCACCCGAGTATTCTCCTTCACTGTTCTCACGAATGAACAGCATATCAATGTCCTCGCGTTTCACGTCAACAAGCGGCAAGTGTGCCCCTTTCAGCAGTCTAACGGGACGAATATTCACATACTGATCAAAACTTTTGCGGATTTTCAATAGTAAATCCCAGAGTGAAATGTGATCGGGAACTCCAGGAAAACCAACGGCTCCTAAATAAATTGCATCAAATTCTTTTAGCTGCTCAATTCCGTCATCATCCATCATTTTGCCATTTTCTGCGTAAAACTCGCATCCCCATGGAAAGTAAGTAAAATCAAACTGAAAACTTGAATCAAGTTCAGCTACTCTATTTAATACTTTAACCCCTTCGTTAATAACTTCCGGTCCAATGCCATCCCCGGCAATCACCGCTATTTTAAATGTTTTCACGATAATCTCCCTCGTTCTTTCAGCTTTGGTTCCAAACGACTAATTTCATTTCAGTCATTTCTTCCACTGCATACTTAATGCCTTCACGGCCTGTGCCGCTTTCTTTCACACCGCCGTACGGCATCTGGTCTACACGGTATGTCGGCACATCATTGATGATGACACCGCCAACATGCAGCTCCTGTGAAGCGTACAAAGCATTCTTAATATTATTTGTGTAAATTCCTGCCTGCAGTCCATAGCGGGAATCATTTACTAATTCCACCGCTTCTTCGATACTGCTTACTTTATTAACAACGACAACCGGAGCAAACGCTTCCTGGCAAGATACCTTCAACTTATGCTCCGCCCCTGTAATGATGGTTGGCCCTAAAATGCCGTTTTGCAGTTTACCTCCTGCTGCTATCTGGGCACTGCTTCCTTTTGTTTCTTCGATCCACTCTAGCACGCGCTCTGCTTCCCCTTTTGCGATCAAAGCGGAAATGTACGTATCGGAATCAAGCGGATCACCGACTTTCAATTTCTTTGCCGCCTCTGTAAATTTCGCAGTAAACTCATCGTACACTTCTTCGTGAGCATAGACACGCTGCAGGGAAATACATACCTGGCCTTGATTGGAGAAGGCTCCCATGATGCAGCGGTCAATGATGTCATTGATCTGAATATCTTTATCGATGATCAATGCTGAATTAGAGCCCAGCTCAAGCGTTGTCTTCTTCAACCCTGCTTTACTGCGAATGCTAATACCCACACTTGGACTTCCTGTGAAAGTCACCATGCTAACACGATCATCTTCAACAATGGCATCTCCCACTGTTCCTCCCGGTCCCGTTACCACATTTAGCACGCCGGCTGGAAGACCAGCTTCTGCGAAGAGCTCTGCGATGAAAAGAGCAGAAAGTGGAGTTTGTGAAGCTGGCTTTAATACGACTGTGTTACCGGCTGCGATGGCAGGACCGACCTTGTGTGCAACTAAATTGAGTGGAAAATTAAACGGTGTAATAGCACCGATCACTCCAATCGGTTCTCTTACTGTATAGCCGATCCGGCCAACACCGCCCGCAGCCGCATCAAAAGGAATCGTTTCACCATGAATTCTTTTGGCTTCTTCCGCAGAAAACTTATAGGTTTCAATCGTTCTTGCTACTTCTGCTTTAGCGAAGACAATGGGCTTAGCTGATTCACGAGAAATAATTTCAGCTGCTTCATCCGCTCTTTCTTTTAAAAGAGCAACTACTCTCTCCAAGATCTCCGCCCGTTGATAAGCAGGCATTTTTCCAATCGCTTCACGTGCGTGATAAGCAGCTGTAATGGCTTGCTTTGTCAGCTCTCTGTCGGCCATAGCAATCTGGGCAATCTCCTCCCCGGAATAAGGAGAGCAGAGCGGGGTGTATACCGGCGCTTCTACTTTTTCACCATTGATCAAAAGAAACTGTTTAACAGAATTTTCTTTACTCGTTAATTTACTCATTGAGGGCCTCCAATACCATTTCATGAAATTGAACGATCGCTTTTTCCGAAGAAGAATATTTGCCCTTATTAAACGCACGAGACCGGAAACCGATTTGTTCCAGCTCTACTAAGTCCACATCTTCCTGACGAACCTGTTCCGCAAAAGCAACTAAGTCTTTTTCTTCCTGAGTCAAGTTTTCATCGCGGAAGTAATACGTGTAAACAGCCAATGTGTTTTCATGGTCAATTGGCAGCATTTGAATCGTTGCCATATTTCCCGGTCCCGGATAAATCGTAACCATTAAATTTGGCCATAACCAGTAAAAGGTCCCACCCTGCATTTCCGCCTTGTTCAAATCCGCTTCACCATAATTTTTATCAGGCTTTACAATGGATCCTTGGATAGAGTAGTTCTCACATGTAATAATTTGATAATCATCCATGTCCAGTGTTGCAACGAAGCTTGGATGAGCTACATGGCAATGGTCACATTCTAAATAGTTGTCAATGAATGCCTTCCAGTTAGCTTTAATGACACGTGTTTTTTGACCGGTTCTTTTCAGTTCGCTCAAGAAAGGAAACTTGCTCAATCTTTCAAAGAAATCCCCATAAGATTCACTGAGCGGCTTTGCTTGATCATCCAAGTTAACGAAAATTAAAGATTCCAAAATTTCCATGCGCACAGAACGCAAGCAAGCATCCTGCACACAAGCAGCGTCTTCCCCTCTAAAGTTCGGCGCTTTATTTAACTTTCCATCCAACTTGAACGTCCATCCATGATAGCCGCACTGAAGGATTTTCTTCTTCCCCGCTTCCTTCTGTTCAAGCTTCGTCGCACGGTGTGGACAAACATTGTAAAAGGCGCGAATTACTTCATCCTGGCCACGAACAACGATGATTGGTTCTTTAGCTACTTCCGTCGTAAAGAAAGAGCCTGGTTTTTCTAGTTGGCTGACATGCCCGACAAGCTGCCATGATTTTGAGAAAATAAGATCCATTTCCTTATCCAATACCTTTGGATCTGTATACAGATCATAAGTCATTGTTCTCTCAAATGTCCGGTTCGTCGCGTTTTCTACTTTATTATAAGCCATTATTCATTCTCCCCCGTAAAATAAATTGTGTTAATTGAATCAGCCTGGACTGTTTTTAAAGCGCTTTCGTTTTGGAGAAAGACGTTTGCCCTTCAGCTGACTTCTGCCTTTTTACACGCAAAAGGTTGTTCAGCCACTTTAATAGAGTCTGTCGGGCAGCCATCAAGCGCATCCTCTAAATCTTCTTCAAGGTCTTCTGGTACTTCCATTGCTCCTTCATTGTTATCAAGAACAGCAAAGGCAAGTCCTTCATAATCGTAATCGAACAGCTCCGGAGCCGTTGCCCCGCAGGCGCCGCAGGCAATGCACGTCTCCTGGTCTACTATCGTGTATTTAGCCAACACTACTCGTCTCCTTCCTGCTACTTGATTTCGCTATTACACAGAATGGGTACTTTTGTTTTTTTCGCCCATCACACTCGTACTGTGGAGCGGCTGTACTTTTGCGCTCGGATCAATATACACTTTCGCGTTGCTGACAGCTGTGGGTGCTTCTCCAAAACCGCTGGCAATCAACTTGACCTTTCCTTCGTAGGTGCAAATATCTCCAGCGGCATAAATACCTTCCAGATTTGTCTCCATCCGAGAATTTACTACAATAGAATTTCCTTTGATTTCAAGTCCCCACTCTTTAATTGGTCCAAGGGACGAGACAAAACCATAGTTAACGAGTACATCATCGACTTCAATTTCAAGTGGTTCACCGCTCTTGGTTTCCGTCACAATGACTTTTTCAATTCTTTCTTCGCCAATAAGTTCCATCGGCACATACGGTGTTACAATGTCGACCTTTGACTGTTTTAACAGCTCTACACTATGTTCATGAGCACGGAACTTATCTCTACGATGGATGAGCGTTACTTTTTCTGCGATTGGCTCAAGCATCATCGCCCAGTCAACGGCTGAATCCCCTCCGCCGAATACCACTACCTTCTTTCCGGCAAACTGATTTAAATTCTGAACGGAATAATGAAGGTTAGCGCTTTCAAATTTTTCTTCGCCTTCAAGTTTCAGCTTACGTGGCTGAAAAGCTCCATTTCCAGCTGTGATAATAATTGCTTTTGAGTAATGGGTTTCTTCATTCGTTGTGATAGCGAGCACTTCATCTGTTGTTCGTACGATGCTTTCCACTGACTGTTCCAGACATACTGCCGTTTCGAATTGATTCATTTGCTCGATTAATTGATCAACAAGCTCCTGAGCACGTACTTTTGGAAAGCCAGCAATATCATAAATATATTTTTCAGGATATAAAGCGGATAACTGGCCGCCAAGCTGTGGTAGACTTTCAATCACCTTAACTGAAGCCTGACGCATTCCCGCATAGAAAGCGGTGAACAACCCAACCGGGCCGCCGCCAATAATTGTAATATCAAATATTTCCGGCTGTTGCTTCATCGTCATTCCCCCTCTACTACAAAAATAGTTCTCCTTGAGTCTGCCTCTTTGGAATAAACGGATATTTCAAGACAGTGTTGACTGCCTGTTGGTTGTATATATGCAATTCCAATGCCAACTTCTAAAATTAGCGAAAACGATAAAAAAATAACGAAAATTCTTTCAATTTTGATTTAAATTGAGTTATATTTAACTCAAAGTTAAGAATAGTTAGTCAAATATAACTCACTTGATTTACAAAAGGGGGAATGCCTGTGAAACATGCAGAAGAAAAAAACAGCGTTGAGATGACACTGGAGACGTTATTAAAAATACTCGATCATTCTTCCGATGAGATTTTTGTACTTGATGGTGAAATGCGGATTCTTTATGTTAATCAGGCGTGTGAACGTCATTATGGATTAAAGCCCACCGATGTAATCGGTAAATATAACATTGAATTGTTCGAAAAAGGGTATTGGAAACCTTCTATTGTTCCTGAGGTGTATAAAAGAAAGAAACCATGCTATATGAAACAGCAAACATATATTGGTGCAGAACTGCTCACATCTGCTATTCCGCTCTTAAATGAAGCAGGGGAGATTGAACTTGTTGTCATAACGTCAACAGAATCACAAACGTATAAAATGTTCAAAGCGAAAGAAGCAGCAGGTGAGTCAAATATAACTCACTTTGAAGAAGAAGCAGAGCGGATCATTACAAATAGCGAAAAGATTAAACAAATCATCTCCTTCTGTGAAAAAGTAGCACCTACAGATTCAACGATTTTGATTGAGGGAGAATCAGGCACAGGAAAAGGAGTGCTTGCCCATTTTATTCATCGAATTAGCCAGCGGAAAAACGGGCCATTTTTAACAATCAATTGTGCTGCTATTCCAGAAGAGTTACTTGAATCCGAACTATTTGGCTATGCAAAAGGGGCATTTACCGGCGCCAGCAAATCTGGAAAGCCCGGCTTGGTCGAGGCGGCGGACAACGGCACTGTGTTTCTCGATGAAATTGGCGAAATGCCTCTTGCTCTTCAAGCTAAACTGCTTCAGGTTATTCAGGATAAGCAATTTATCCCTGTTGGCGGCAGTGAAACAAAAAAAGTCGATATCCGCATTATTGCTGCCACCAATCAGAATCTAGTCCAAATGGTCAAGGACAAACAATTTCGCGAAGATTTGTTTTATCGTCTAAATGTGATTGATGTCCATCTGCCACCGCTCCGCGAGCGAAAAGAAGATGTGATTCCACTGACATATAATTTTTTAAATAAGTTTAACGAAAAATACCATACGAACAAAGTCATTTCAGAAGAATGTCTCAATACTTTGATTCATTATCCATGGCCAGGCAACGTGAGACAATTGGAAAATCTCATTGAACGGCTAGTTGTGATTAGCGACTCTGTCATTCAAGTGTCTGACCTGCCTGATATGATTACGGAAAACGCCGGGCCTCTTACCCAGCTTTCTCTTCCCCACACTCTCGACCAGGCATTGGATGAGACAAAACGGATTCTCATCAGAAGATCTTACCAGATGTATAAATCATCACGAAAAGTCGCCAATGACCTCGGCATCAGTCAGACGAAAGCGTCGAAGCTGATCCGCGAATATTGCAGCGATTTGATGAGCTAGGCGCATAAACACGGTCACCAGGTCCGTGCACAAGCAGTCAGTAAATGCCCCAGGCGGTGAGTAATCCTGGAAACATAAAAAAAACCTTTTCCTGTTAGGAAAAGGTTTTTTCTCTAGGAAGGCCGGTGAAATGAGCCAACAACTTCAACCGTCTGGGTAACATTAACAAAGGCCCCAGGATCAGCATCATGAATCATTTTCTTTACATCAGTAAGCTGATAACGCGTAATAACCGTCACGAGTATGGACCGTCCTTCACCCGTGTAGGCTCCTTCTCCGTTCATTAGCGTAACACCGCGATACAAGTTTGCCAGAAGCTTTCCTTTCACTTCTTCCCCTTTGGCAGTAATGATCATTAATGTTAGCTTGACATGGTTAGTATGAATCATGTCAACCACTTTTCCTGTCGCATAAATGGCAATCAGCGTATTGAGCGCAGCATCCCAGCTGAAGATAAATCCAGAAGCCAGGACGACTACAGCATTCATAGCTGTTAAAATCGAGCCAAGCGGAAAGTCTTTCTTCCTTGTCAAAAGCATGGCGATAATATCAAATCCACCTGATGAACCAGAAGCCCGGAAGATCAGCCCAATGCCGGCTCCCGTAATCACTCCGCCGAACAGTGCGGACAAGATAGGCTCTGTGGACACTTCAACAATCGGTATCACATAGAGACTGAATGAAATCGTGACTACTGATAAAATCGTGTAGCTGATAAAGCGCCTTCCAAGCTTGATTAACCCAATAATTAGAAGCGGCAAATTCAAAATCAGGTTTACCACGCCTGTATTTAAAGGAGTGATCAGACCAAACATAATTGCTACCCCACTAAGCCCACTGCTTAATATCTCGTGCGGGATGAGAAAAAAATTGTAAGCGACTCCTACTAAAAATGAGCCAAACAGAATGATTACAACATTTTTCATCTAACCTCTCCCTTCTCCCATCTACTGTTTAATTGTTATTATTATAGGGGAGAAACTGGAGATTTTAGAGATAATAGTTTTTTCTGAAAAACCAGACGCGCACAAAAAGATGTAGAACAAAAACGCGAAGAGACACTTAACTCTTCGCGTTTTTATTTATAAAGCTTTTTTCTGTTTGAAAGGAATGGCTCCGATCAATACCTCTACACCTGTCGCAAAAATAAATACGATCCACGCGTACTTCCAACTAATAATAAAACCAATGAGAAGAAAGGTAGCAAAGGCAAAAATCCATAAAGCACCCGAGATACTCCCTCGTATCATTTGATATTCCGGATTATAATACTTGGCTGTATACTTCATCCACTCTTGGTCGTGTTTGCTGCGGTCCTTTTCTGTCAGTCCAAGAAACACGTAAAGGCAGATGGAAGGAATAGCAAATGGAAGCAACGTAGCAACCCACTCACCATTTTCTACACTCCCTTGAAAATAAACAATACCAGCGGTAAATAAGCCAAACAGTAAAACTCCCGTCGCTGCTGTATAGCCTGCTGCCCGGATCGGTCTCATTCCAAAATGATGTGGAGTTTCTTGAGTCAACCCTAAATAAACAAGCGCACTGATCGATACAAGGGCAAATGGAAACAAGGTGGAAATAGTAATGTAGTATTCTTCCATCCGCAAATGGACAAGCAGTGCCGTAATCATCCCGAACAGTAAAATTCCAATGCTAATGACATAGCCAAACACATGGACTTTAGGGAGCGGTTTTTTATTATACATATGATCAATAACTTCATAATGAGCTTTTATGCCGATGTCTTCAGCTACCTTCGTCACATCGCCAAGCTGGCTGATTGCTTTCTGAAACGCCTCTTCTTCGTTCATCCCCTGATTAGTAAATTCCTGAATCCTCTCCTGCAGATTAACCTCTACTTCCTCCTTTAATTCATTAAGCTGATTGGAGGGAGGAAAATCAGCAAATACTTGTTCAATATATTCCTTGATCCTGCTCTTCATTTTTTCACAGCCTTTCTACAATAATTTGTCGATGACTTCTTTGGTAAACTCCCAATCATCACAGTTTCGTTTATAAAGCGTTTCACCGGAAGCAGTAATACTGTAATATTTTCTTCTGCCTCCCTGTGTCTCGCTTCCCCAATAAGAAGTGACACAGCCCTCTTGTTCAAGCCTTCTAAAACTGGAATAAAGAGTTGCCTCTTTTAATTCGTACTGCCCTTCGCTTTTCTCAATAATTTTTTTATAAATTTCATATCCATAACTGTCCCCTTCTTTTAAAATTCCAAGGACGATCGTATCTGTATGGCCTCTGATTAAATCAGATGATATTTTCGCACTCATTAGGCGTCCCTCCTACAATTACAATATACTTCATATTACTTTGTCTGTCAAAGTAATATTACAGACATTTTCTATTAAAAAAAGACAAGTTTAGCCATCTTGGCTGTTCAAGAAATAAATAGCTCTTCTTACTTTCCATACGTTATGATAGAGACACTATTTAAATCTGAGGTTTTTAAAGGAGAAAGTGATGTTGTTTGCAAAGAAGGAAAATTACAAGTGGCTTATTCTTTTCATTGCTACTCTTGCTCAAGCCTGTGCCACATTTGTCACTTACGGGATAGGTCCGCTGGCAACTTTCTATCAAAGAGAATATGAGCTTTCACAATTGGAAGTTGGCCTGTTAGTATCCGCAGTAAACGCTGGTCCGATCTTCTCTATGCTATTCTTTGGAGATTTAATGGAGAAACACGGAGAGAAGTGGGTCGTTGGTTTAGGCGCTGTGTTTCTGGGCTGCAGTATTTTAGCTGCTTCTTTAACAGATCAGTATGTTTTACTGCTTATCATTTTGGCCATTGTCGGCTTATGGTACGGCACCGCCCAGCCCGGCGGAAGCAGTGCTATTATGAAATGGTTCCCTAAGCAGCACCGCGGACTGGCGATGGGCATCAGGCAAACGGGAATCCCTATCGGCGGGGCCGTCGCTTCAATGATTCTTCCTTTCTTGTTTTATTACAATGGGGCCACCGCCGTCATAACAGCACAATCAGCCGTTGCTATAACAGGTGGTTTAGTCTTTCTTTTATTCTACAAAGATATTAAGCATGGAAAGAATGGCAGCAAAAAACACCGCTTCATGGAAAAAATCAATACAATTAAAAGTAACACTAGTCTTTATCCTGTATTTTTCATTGGCATGATTATGGTTTCTTTGCAGATTATCCTTGTTGCCCACTTAATGAGCTACTTTACGAACACTTTGCATGTGAAGCTTAGCACAGCAGGGTCTTTCTTAAGTTTTGCGTTGGCTGGCGGAATGTTTGGCCGGATTATTTTGGCCTGGATCAGCGACCATGTATTTAAAGGAAATCGAAGCAAGCCCCTGCAACTAACGATGTGGGCCTCTGCTATGGCTGTATTGGGTCTTATTCTTCTGCCATCTTATCTCCCTTTATGGGCAATTAACCTTCTATGCTTTTGGATAGGATTCTTGGGAATCGGCTGGTTCAGCCTGTTCATCGTGCTCGTCTCGGAAAAATCAACCACTGAATTCTCCACCTTAACAGTGAGTTTTGCTTTAACGTTAAATCAAGTGTTTATTGTTGTTTCTCCCTCATTATTCGGATGGCTTGTAGACTATTCTTCCGGGTATACTATTCCACTGCTTATGCTTACTTTTTTTATCATGGCAGGCGCTGTATGGCTTGGATCATCTGAGAGGCACTATAATAAAAAAGCTTAGGATGACCATGAAAAGACTGGTCATCCTAAGCTTCTTTCAAAGATTGATTATAGTTAAATTTGAGCTTTCACCACTTTACTTTTGGGCAGACGAAGTAACGTACCCCTTTTTCCCGACAGATAAGCCAGTGACAAAAATAAGCACTGAAGCCGCAATCAGCATGGTTAAAGGAATCGTCCAGCTATGGGTAAGATCATGCAATCCGCCGAACAAAACCGGTCCAACAGAAGCCAGAAGATACCCGAATGACTGCGCCATTCCCGATAACTCTGCCGCTTCCTGTGTACTTTTCGTACGCAGACTGAAAAACATCATAGCGAGGCTAAATGCAGATCCTGCTCCAATACCGGTAAAAATCACCCATAGCAGCAAAAGGGCACTATCGTCAAACAGTATGCCAATCAGTCCGGCCGTAAATAAGACGGCCGTGGCAGCTGCAATCCCACGTTGGTTTTCCTGCCGGCCTGCCAGCACCGGCACAATAAATGTAAACGGCAAAACAGAAAATTGCATCATTGACAGCATCCAGCCGGCTGATCCGGCATCCATTCCTTTTTGCTGTAAGATATCCGGCAGCCAGGTAATTACTACATAAAAGATTAACGATTGTAATCCCATAAATAAAGTAACCTGCCAGGCAAGACGAGAATGCCATAACCGGCTGCCTGAGCGATTGCCTCCTGGCACTGCTGTTTGTTTTTTACGACGCAGCTGCGGCAACCAAAAGAAAACAGCAATGAATGCTAATACTGCCCATACCCTGAGAGCGCCTGACCAGCCAAAACCAGCGCTGGCAGCAAGCGGTACACTAAGGCCCGAGGCGATAGCGCCACAGAGATTCATGGAAACGGAATAAATGCCTGTCATCACACCAAGACGCTCAGAAAAATGTTGTTTGATAAAGCCAGGCAGCAACACATTGCCAAGAGCAATCGCTAATCCGAGTAAAATTGTCCCTGCAAATAAGGCTGCTACTCCCCCGGAGGAACGGAGCAATATTCCTGTTGCCAAAGCAATTAAAGCGACAAATAATGTCAGTTCGACTCCGAACCGCCGAGAGATTTTTGGCGCAAACGGCGATAGAAAAGCAAAGGCAAGCAGAGGAAGCGTCGTAATCGTGCCAGCAACAGCATTTGATATTCCAAGATTCTCCCGAATAGCTGGTACGAGGGGTCCGACAGAAGTTAAAGGTGCTCTAAGGTTGGCACCGATCAAAATAATCCCCACGATTAAAAAAACGACTTTCCATCTTCTTGATGCATGATTTTGTTCAATAGATTGGATTGCTTGTGGTTCTCCCATTCTTATTCCTCCAAACCGGCAGACAGCAAATCTTTTAAGTAAACCATATATTCATTAACAGCTTCTGCTGCCGCCTCTTCATTTTGTGTCGCGATGCCCTCAACGAGCTTTTCATGAATATGCTGATGAGTAGCTGTGCAAAAGGAAAGCTCAACAAGATTGCGCACAGATGAATGCAAGGCATCGATCATATGCTCATATAATTCAATCAGCAGGCGGTTATGAGCAGCTGCAGCAACAGCTTGATGAAGCTGAATATCTGCTTCTGCATAACCTTCCTGATCCCCGTCATTAATCGCCTGACGGCAGTTATCTAAATAAGACCTCAGCTTTCTGACATCTTCATCGCTTCGCCGAACAGCCGCCAGCCGGGCTGCTTCCCGTTCAAGTGCATGTCTGACCTCCAAGGTTTCCTGCAAATCCGACTTGCTTACCCGCCGTTCAATAGCCACGCCGAGGGCGCTCGTCGAACAGACATGAGTGCCGCTTCCTTGTCTTGTCTGCAAAAGACCGCTATGCACAAGTGCGCGTATGGCTTCACGAAGTGTATTGCGGCTCACTTCAAATTGTTCCATCAATTCCATTTCCGGAGGCAGCCTCGTGCCGACCGGCCAAGCACCGGACTCAATTAATTCCTCTATTTGTGCTGCGACTTGATCCACAAGTGAGATACGGTTCGCTTTTTCAATGTTCATGTCTACACCTCAAATTTGTAGGATGATTGGTTCATTGGCAAACTTATCATATCTATGAAAATAAGTAAACATCAAACGAAAAATTCCTAAAACAATTTTAATGAAGCTCTCCTGCCGACAAAATGCCTATACATAATAACTAAAAAACAGCCCAAAAATCAGGCTGTTCCAAAAGTCAGAAGGATCACGGGCTTTTTAACTTTTCTTCCATCGTTTCAATAAACTTCCGCACCGCAAATCCTAGATACTTATCCGCCCTGTAAATAATCCCAATATCTCGTACAGGAGGGTCATCGCTCACCCTAACTAAGCACAAACTGGGATCATTTAGCGATTGGGAGAGCGGCAGTGGCTGGAGAGTCGCCCCGATATTTTCTTTAACAAAACGGAAAAGCGAAGGTCCCGTCGTTGTTTCTACCACTGTGTTTAGTTGAATGCCATGCTTTTGACAGTGATCCTCTAATAGTCGCCTTCCTAAAAATTGCTTAGCATACATCACCATCGGCATGTCTCTTAACTCTGCTAAACGGATAGAGTGACGGTTAGCTAACCTATGGTTTTTTGAAACGACTAACACATACTCTTCGCGATAAAGGGGAGGCTGACTAAACGGCTGTCCTGTGATAAAAGCAGTGTAATCCCAATATCCACTTCGTTATCAAGTACTTGCTTAGTAATTTCAACAGTAGATGCAGAGAGATTTAAGTGAATGTTAGGAAATCTCTTGTAAAAATCGATGAATAAAGGAGTAAATCGGTAATCGAGCTCTGCCGGCAAAACGCCGACCGCGACAGTGCCTCCCTGGTATTCACGAAGTTCCTCTATCTCGTGAAGGGCATTTTCAAGGTTTCGAAACATTCCCTTGCAATTCTTGAGAAGAATGGCTCCAGCTTCTGTTAGAGCAATTCTCTTTCCAATACGGTCAAATAACGGAGTTCCCAGCTCCTGTTCTATCGCTCGTATTTGCAAACTAAGTGTTGGTTGAGAAATCCCAATTTTCTCTGATGCTCTTGTAAAATGAAGCTCTTCACAAAGAGTCATGAAATATTCTAACTGTCTAAGTTCCATGCCGGCCTTTCTCCTCATATCATTGATTTTTTAAATGATTATAATAGTTTTTATTGAATTGTCCAATCATTTATCTTCAGGTAACCTTGAGCTTAAATGAGTAAGAAAAGGTGTGAAGAAAATGAAAAGATTTAGGGCCACTCTGATGGCGCTCGCTCTCTTTATGGCTTCTTTAAACTTGCGCCCTGCAATCAACTCCATTTCCCCTTTGTTGGAGTCATTGCGAAGCCACTTAGGAATTAGCGCTTCAACAGCAAGTTTACTAACTTCCATTCCTGTCCTTTGCATGGGAATCTTTTCGCCAGCAGCAGCCAAACTGGGAAATCGTATCGGCATGGAACGGGTTTTAGGAGGTGCTCTCCTCCTAGTTGGTCTCGGCACATTTTTACGCTTCTTTACGAACTCGGTTTTCTTTTTACTTTTTACCGCATTCGTAATCGGCATTGGCGCCGCTATTATGGGCCCTTTGCTTTCCGGGTTTATTAAACGCCACTTCCCTCACCAGGTACCGAAAATGATTAGTGTTTATTCCGTTGCTATGACGATGGGAGCCGCTCTTGCATCCGGCTTAGCCGCGCCGCTTCAAAGCGGACTGCATTCCTGGCGAGCTGCGCTTGGCATTTGGACTGTTTTGGCTTTAATCGCCATTCCACTCTGGTGGCTTTTGGTTTTACGGCAGGTTAATCATTCAAAAAACAATTCCGCCTTTCAGCCGTCCCCTGCCCTTCCTTGGAGAAATCCAAGGGCCTGGCTGCTGATATGGTCGTTTGGCCTGTCAGGAATGATCTTTTTTTCGATCACTGCCTGGCTTCCTCCGATTGTACAAGGCATGGGTTACAGTGAAAGCTATGCCGGCAATGCGCTAACTATTTTTGCGGTTGTACAAATTCCCGCAAATTTGCTACTTCCTTTTATTATTAAAAAGTATCCTTCCCGTCTCTTCTTATTGCTGCTTTTTTCTGGCGTAGAGTTCATTGGCTTTCTCATGGTGTACCTTGCAATATTCCCTTGGGTAGCCGCTATTTTTCTTGGAATTGGAGCAGCTTCCTTATTTTCGCTCAACTTGCTGCTGCCAATTGATGCAACTACAAGCGGACAAGAAGCTGCTGCTTGGTCAGCGCTGATTCAGTCAGCAGGCTATATTATTAGTGCAACAGGACCGATCTTGATCGGGTGGATTCATGATGCAACCGGAGGTTTTTTATTCTCTGTCATCGGATTGATTGCCATCAATCTCGCATGCATGATCGTTCAATTTTTTGTTGCGTTCCGCACTAAGAAAGAAAAAGTTCCCACAGCTGCATAGAGCTTATTAAATATCAAAAGGAGAGCCCTGCTTAAGCGTTTAGGCTCCCCTTTTGAAAATCATTCTCTCATTCTTTACGGTAGATCGATTAGCATAAATCGCGAGTCAGATTCTGCGATTATTTGTAAAGTGCCCGTTTCTGTTATGCGGGCAGAATCACGCTGGTGTAAGACGGCTTCAGCGTTTATCATAACTTTTCCCTCAATCACAAACAAGAAGATCCGACGTCCTTCTTTTTGCGTAAATGTGAGTTCCTGACCTTTCTCTAAATCTGATAAATAAACTGTTAAGTCCTGGTGGATATACGCGGTCTGTTCGGAAATAGGCTCTTGACTTACTATAGGAAGCAACTGATTTTTCAACTGATCCACATCAAAATTTGTTTGCTCATAGGAAGGCGTTAAACCATTTTCTTTCGGTTCAAACCATAGCTGCAGAAAGTTTACATCTTCATCAGAAGAAGGATTAACTTCCGAATGAATCACCCCTGTTCCTGCTGACATCCGTTGGACGCCTCCAAAAGTTGTTGTCGCCGTATGTCCCGCACTGTCTTCATGCTTTAAATACCCACTTAAAACAATTGACACGATTTCCATTTCACGATGCGGATGAGCCCCAAATCCTCGATGGGGTTTGACAATATCATCATTTAGCACTCGCATCGGTCCAAAGTTCATATTTTCGGGGTTATAATATTCCGCAAAGGAAAAACTGAAATGGCTCTTCAGCCATCCGTGATCTGCTGTATGGCGTGAGCTTGCTGGATAAATTGTTATCATTTGATCCCCCTCCTCTTATTACGTGTTTAGTTTAATTTCCTTGAAAAATAATGGCATCTAATGCATATTGGCCTGAACCGATTAAGGCAACACCAATCACTACTGCTATAATCATCAGATTATACTCATAGCCATTTTCAGTAGCCCAGTAACCATTTGGTCCGTGCACTTTTAGAATAGCGACGACCATCGTTCCAGCAATAATGACAGCTGCTAACGGTGTAAGCAGTCCTAAAGCAAATAGTGCTCCGCCAATCAATTCTGCCAATCCAGCTAAAACAGCCATCGTTACTCCCGGCTTCATTCCTATAGACTCAAAGAAACCTCCCGTTCCTTTAATTCCATGGCCTCCAAACCACCCAAACAATTTTTGTGCCCCGTGTCCGGCAAAGCTTAGACCGATAGCTAAACGTATTATTAATAACCCTGCATTCATCATTTTATTTCCTCCTCTTTTATTATCATTTCATATATTACGAATTCGAGATATATAGTTAAAAAAATTATTTAAAGTTCTTGCGCGTAAAAACCTAGTTTTTTTAATTGGGTGATCATTATTTCTTTTTCTTTAGCATCTAATCCACCGAATATTTCCTGAATGGCCTCTTTATGTTTAGGAAAAATAGTACTCATTAATTCCTGGCCCTCAGGGGTAATAGAAGCATACGTGACACGTCGATCTGTTGGACATGGTTTCCGCACGAGCAGTTGTTTTTTCTCTAATTTATCAACAACGTAAGTGATGCTGCTGCTTGCAAGCAATATTTTCTCGCCGATTTTCTGTATGGGCTGA
Source organism: Bacillus sp. PK3_68 (assembly GCF_003600835.1). Classification (NCBI taxonomy): domain Bacteria; kingdom Bacillati; phylum Bacillota; class Bacilli; order Caryophanales; family Bacillaceae; genus Bacillus; species Bacillus sp. PK3_68. The sequence goes on from NZ_NQYC01000001.1 coordinate 1,823,224, forward strand.
TCCCCTTTGCTGAACAGCAGTTCAAGTACTGCAAACTCAGTTGTATTCAGTCCATAATTTTTTATATCTTCTTCTACTCGTTTCGTTACGGATTGTACAGCCCGAGATAATACAACGAATAGTTTCAAAGATAAGTCTTGTTGGTCAGCTGAAGCCATGATTATCAATTCCTTTACAAATTATCTCGATTTCGAGATTTATTATATAACCGTTTTTCTTTGATGTCAAACGGATCTTTTTTCAAAATAAACTGTCCGCTGCTAGTAAGCAACGGACAGGAAGTATTATTCAGTATAAAATTCTGCTGGGATTGGTCCAAAGCAGCGGCGATGATACAGCATTGGATCTTTTCCTTTATCGAGATGAATGTCGGTTACATTGCCAATCAGGACAGTATGGTCGCCTGCTTCGACTGCCTGAAATGTTTCACATTCAAATACACCGAATGCTCCTTCAATAATCGGCAGCCCATTTTCGGACATTTTCCATTTGCATTGACTGAAGCGGTCCACACCTTTAGTGGCAAACGTTTTGCAAAGCTCCTGCTGCTCACCGGCAAGCACATGCACGGCAAATTTGCCTCCTTCAGTAAATGCTTTAATTGTTGATACACCATGATCGATTGACCACAGCACCATCAATGGATCAAGTGAAACAGATGCAAATGAATTCACAGTCAACCCAACAGGTGTTCCATCTTCGGTTACCCCTGTTACAATCGTTACACCCGTTGGGTAATTCCCCATTACCTCTTTAAATAATGTTTGTTTCTCTGCTTTTTCCATTCCTCATCTCTCCCTTGTTATGTATTCACTTCTACTGTATCAAAAAATGGACAAAAACTGGGCAAAAAAGTTTCATTCTTTTTTGTTTATTTTAATATTTAATTTTTTGAAACTATTTCATGATAAAATAATGGAGGTAGGGATATAACAATTAAGGGGGAGGAACCATGAAAAATTTAACGATTCGTGAACTGAAAGCTCATTATCAAAACAAAGAATTCTCACCAGTTGAAGTCACTAATTATTACTTGAGGCGGATCGATCATAATCAAGACTTGAACACTTATATCACAGTTTGTGCTGAACAGGCTTTAAAACAAGCGGAAATTTCAGAGAAAAAATTTTTAGCCAATGAATTAACAGGAATATTAGAAGGCATTCCCCTTTCTTATAAAGATAACTTATACACGAAAGGGATTCGTACAACAAGCGGATCGAAAATCGAAGAAAATTTTATTCCGGATACCAATGCTGGCGCTTTCCAGATTCTCCAGCGGGAAGGAGCCGTCAATCTGGGCAAAACCAATATGCATGAGTATGCATTCGGCATTACATCGAATAATCCATTTTACGGACCGGTAAGGAACCCGTGGAATCGAGAATACACACCAGGCGGGTCCAGCGGTGGGTCTGGAGCAGCAGTTGCCGCCTCCTTATGTGCTGCCTCCATCGGCACGGATACGGGTGGATCTGTCCGTATTCCAGCGGCTTCTTGCGGTGTGATCGGTTTGAAGCCTACATACCATCTCGTTGATGCGACTGGCGTGAAGAATATTTCATGGTCAATCGATCATGTCGGGCCATTGACCAAAAACGTGGATGATTTAGCCATTATGATGGAAGCCTTAACAGGTCTTTCTTATTCAGAAAATCTACAGGAGGACATTCGTGGCCTCCGTGTCGGCGTGCCGTCCAATTACTTTAACGAGTATATAGATAAAGAAAGCCTGTCTCTCTACAAACAGGCCCTTAATAATTTAGCAAGCCTCGGAGCTGTGCTGATTGACATTGAGGTGCCATTTACAGCTGAAGATCTTGCTTTAGTGTTCACTCTTGCCATTTCCGAAGCAGGATTCGTACATGAAAATAGTTTGCATCATGCGATTGACCAATTCGGCCCTGATGTTCGTGCAGCTCTGGAGGCAAGCCGATCCTTCTCTGCGTTGGATTATATTAAAGCAATCAAACGAAAGGCAGATATTACAGAGCAATTTGAACAGCTATTCGAACAAATTGATGTATTAGCGACACCAACACTGCCGGATACTGCCCAAAAAATTGGTGTAGAAGAATTTGAAATCGCCGGCAGAAGGGAACCGATCTTTGATGCGATGATCCGTTATGCGTCTGTCTTTAATTTAACCGGACAGCCTGCTCTATCTATTCCGAGCGGCTTGACAGAAAAAGGACTTCCCGTAGGATTACAGCTAGCAGCTGCAACGTTCAATGAACAGACGCTGATCCGTGCGGGCTATGCTTATGAGCAAAGCTTCCTCAAAGAGTTTTATAAAAAAAGAGAAGCGCTAGGAGAATCTCTGAAGAACTAATGGCAAAGAGCTTGGACCACTAATGGTCCAAGCTCTTTCTATTAATTAACGAAGCGGCCGGATGTGCCTGCAGAGCTCCAATACTCATTTCGCAAATGAACCTTTTGAATTTTCCCAGATGCTGTTTTGGGCAGCTCTTCTACGAATGACACCCCAGTGATTGCTTTAAAATGAGCGAGCCGGCTTCTCGAAAAATCAATTAACTCTTGTTCTGTTATATTCGAAGAAGGACGCTTTACCACAAAAGCGTGTGGTGTTTCTCCCCATTTCTCGTGGGGAGCGGCTACAACAGCTGCTTCTAAAACATCACTATGCTCGTACAATACTCCCTCTACCTCAATAGAAGAAATATTTTCACCGCCGCTAATAATGACGTCTTTCTTTCTATCAACGATATCGACGTTCCCATACTTATCTACCGTCGCCATGTCTCCCGTGTATAACCAGCCATCGCGGATGGCTTCCATCGTAGCCTGTTCATTTTTCCAATATCCTTTCATCACGCCATTGCTGCGGACAATTAATTCACCGATCGCTTGTCCATCATGGGGCACCTCTTCTCCAAACTCATCTACAACGCGCACCTCATTGCCGATCATCGCGAAACCGGCTTTTGCTTTCATTCGGTATCTTTCCTTTAAAGGCAATCCGTCACACTGAGGCCGAATCGCTGAATAGGTGCTGAGCGGGGAGGATTCTGTCATTCCGTATACTTGCAGAAACTCCCAACCAAGCTCTTCTTCCACACGGGCAACAAAAGCTGGCGGCGGTGCAGATCCAGCGAGGACAACACGTAATTTTTGCTTGATATGCGGTTTGTATTCTTCATTGTATTGCAGCAAACTGTTCAAGACTGTTGGAGCCATATGCATCACGGTTACATGATGATCGGCAACTGCTTCAAAAATGGTTTTCGGATCTGTTTTCTTCAAGCAAATATGGGTAGCGCCATTAGCTGTATAATAAAACGGCGCTCCCCATCCATTTACGTGGAACATTGGCAAAACATGCAGATAAATGTCTCTGTCTGACACGCGGATTGCATGCATGGAAGACATCGCATGCAGGTAATTGTTGCGATGGGTGAGCATCACTCCTTTAGGGTTGCCTGTTGTTCCGCTCGTATACAACAGACTGGCGAGGTCATCCTCCTCGACATCGGCTCTTTCGAAAGCAGTTTCGGAAAACCGTGCAAGCCATTCATTGTAGTCAGTCTCCTGACACCCCTTGCTCTTATCATGCACAATAATTTTTTCAACAGTTGTCAACTTTTCTTTTACCGGTTCAATGAGCGAATAAAGATCATCATCTACAAAAAGCACTCTAGCTTCACTATGATTAAGGATAAATATATAATCTTCTGGTTTAAGACGAATATTGAGCGGTACCATGACTGCCCCCAGCTGGAATACTCCATAAAATCCCTCCAGCATTTCTAGCGAGTTGGGAGCAAGATAGGCTACTCTGTCCCCTTTTTTGACGCCCTCTGCTCTTAAGCCACGTGATAAGCGCTGAACTCTTGCAAACAATTCTTTATAAGTGAGCGAATCTGTTGGAGTGATGACAGCTGTTTTTTCTCCATAATAAGTAACAGCCCGATCAAGAAATTGCGTAACTATAAGCGGTACATTCATTTCTCTCATCCCCTGGTCATGTATTTGTCCCTTCTTCTTTATCTTAATTGATTTTTCAGAAAATTAAAATCAATAACTGTTCACCTTGTTCCTATGAACTTACGCCTTTCATATAAAAGCAAAAAATAACGCGGGTTTTCCCCCGCGCTATAAATACATATCTTTATTAACTTAAAACCTTCTGAGTGTTTTTCTCTGTTTCGCCCATTATACTTGTGCTGTGTAACGGCTGTACTTTCGCTTTTGGATCAATGTATACTTTCGCGTTGCTGACAGCCGTCGGCGCTTCGCCGAAGCCGCTCGCAATCAGCTTCACCTTTCCTTCATACGTACAAATATCTCCCGCTGCGTAAATCCCCGGGATGTTTGTTTCCATCCGAGAATTGACGACGATGCTGTTCTTCTCAATGTCTAGTCCCCAGTTTTTAATGGGACCGAGGGAAGAAACAAATCCGTAAGTAACGACGACATCATCGACCTCGATCACCTCTTGCTGTTCCCCTTTCACTTCCTGGAGAATGACCTGTTCGATTCTCTCTTCCCCAACAAGTTCAGTCGGCACAAATGGCGTTTTGATATTGACTGAAGAATTCTTCATCGTTTCCACACTGTGCTCGTGGGCACGGAATTTATCGCGGCGGTGGGCAATGGTCACCTGCTCGGCGATCGGCTCCAGCATCAGCGCCCAGTCCACCGCCGAGTCGCCGCCACCGAAGACCTGTACTTTCTTTCCGGCAAACTGGTTCAGGTCGTTGATAAAATAGTGAAGGTTCTTTCCTTCGTATTTTTCCGAGCCGGCAAGCTCCAGCTTTCTCGGCTGGAACGCCCCGTTTCCCGCTGTAATAATCACTGTTTTCGTATAGTGCGTACCCGCGTTCGTTGTCAGCTTGAACGTACCATCTTCCTGCTTTTCCAGTCCTTCGACTGCTTCTTCGAGGCAGACGGTCGGATCAAACTGATTCATTTGCTCTTTTAAATTATCGACAAGCTCCTGAGCTCTCACCTTAGGAAAGCCGGCTACGTCATAAATGTATTTTTCCGGGTAAAGGGCCGACAGCTGGCCGCCTAGCTGCGGCAAGCTTTCAATGATCTTGCAAGACATCTGTCTCATCCCCGCATAGAAAGCGGTGAATAATCCTACTGGCCCTCCCCCGATAATTGTGATGTCATACATTTTATTACCTTGGTCCATATGTTCTTATCCTCCGATTTAATCAATCTCAACTATTAGTCGATTATTCGCTCTTCAAGGCTGCGTCAACAAGTTGATGAAAATATTCCTCCGCATTTTCAGTTGGAGAAAAGATTCCGTTTGCAAATGCTTTGGAGCCCAAGCCTTTCTGTAGCTCTTCCACTAGTTCAAAGTCTTCCAGCCTTACTTGATCCACAAATTTGAAATATTCTTCTTTCTCTGCTGTAGCCGTTTCATCAATTGAATAATCCCGGTAGATTCCAAGTGAAGTGCCTTCATCCAAAGGAACAACTTGAATCGTGTTAACATTGCCATCTCCCGGATAGACATTGATCATCATATTCGGCCAGATCCAGTAAAAGCGAGCAAGCTCACTTTCGTCAGCACCTTTACTGGCTGCCATATATTGATGAGTAAATTTATCGTGTGCCGTTGTACAGAAATTCGATAAGTCGTAGGACTTAGCAAATCCCGGGTGAGCGATGGCACAGTGATCGCACTCAAGATAATTGTCAACAACGGCCTTCCAGTTTGCCTTTACAACACGGCGTGTTTCTCTAATCAGCTTCACTGAATCAAAGAAGGAGAACTTCGCCATCTCTCCTAAAAACTCTTGATAAGCTTCTGACATCGATGGTGCTTGCTCATCCAAATTAACGAAAACTAAGGAATGATGTACCTCCAAACGAACTGACTTCATACAGCTGTGTGCTCCCAGCTCAGTTGTTTTAAAGTTAGGTGCTCGGTTGACACTCCCATCTAATTTAAATGTCCAGCCGTGATACTTACATTGCAATATTTTTTTGTTGCCCTGATCCTTCTGCTCCACTTTCATTCCACGGTGTGGACAAATATTATAAAAAGCACGCAATTCACCATCTTTATCATGTGTTACAATGATTGGCTCTCCCGCCACATCCATCGTCAGAAAGTCACCCGGCTTTGCCAGCTGGCTCGCATGACCAATGAAAATCCAATTCTTAGAAAATATCTTTTCTCTTTCTTCTTTGAACACCGCTGGATCCACATAACGTGAATAAGGTTGTGTAGAATTAAACTCTAATTTTTCTGTTGCTGTCATAATAAAGGCCCCTCTCATCATTTATAATCAATTAAAATGTTTATTTCTCTTGCGGACTACATACGATCCATATAAACTGTCTTTACTTCGGTATAAAATTCAATCGCACTTTTCCCTTGCTCACGGCTTCCGGTGCTTGAGTTTTTGTTGCCGCCAAACGGCAATTGCGGTTCGGTTCCGGCCGTTTCAGAATTCACGTGTACCAGCCCCACCTCGGCGTCTTCAACAAAGCGCTGTGCTAGTGTTAAATTATTTGTACAGATTGCCGCACTCAAGCCATATTCAGTATCATTGGCCATTTCTACTGCTTCTTCGTAATTTTTCACTTTAAACAAAGCGATGACCGGTCCAAAAATCTCTTCACGGGCAATGCGGGCATCTTGCGGAACGTTTTCAAATACGGTCGGCTGAACATAGAAGCCGTTCTGTAACTCCTCTTCAGCCGGGATTTCTCCCCCACATAAAAGTGAAGCTTCTGCTTTCCCCGCTTCAATCATTTCCATGACTCCATCGCGCTGTGCTTTTGACACAGCAGGCCCGATATAATTTGTTTCATCGAGAGGATCGCCGATTTTTAACTGTTTTGTTCGCTCGATAAGACGATCACGGAACGCTTCATAAATTCCTTCTTCCACAATGACCCGGCTCGTTGCTGTACACTTTTGTCCTGTCGATTTAAAAGCACCGCCCACAGCAATTTCGACCGCTCTCTCTAGATCAGCATCTTCTAAAACAATAAGCGGGTTTTTTCCGCCCATTTCCATCTGTACTTTCTTTCCGCTTTCAATAGCTTGCCTTTGAATTTCCCGGCCCACCTGATTAGACCCAGTGAAAGAAATAGCTTTTATAGCCGGATGCTTCACTAGTTCATTACCGATCACAGAACCTCTGCCAAACACACAGTTTACAACGCCCGCTGGAAGGCCAGCTTCATCGAATGCTTTCATCACGTGGTAGACTGATTTTGGTGTCAAATCAGCTGGTTTAATAACTACTGTGTTTCCGTAAATGAGAGCCGGTGCCATTTTCCACACAGGAATAGCAATTGGAAAGTTCCATGGTGTAATCAGCCCAACTGGCCCGAGCGGTGTGCGTGATGTGTATAAAAAGGTCTCTGCATTGGCTGAAGGAATGACCTGCCCTAGCGGCTGCTTTGCTTCTGCCGCGAAGTACTCAAGAATGCTGACTGCACGATTAGCCTCGCCCATTCCTTCCGTATATGTTTTTCCTTCTTCTTTTATAAGGTCCCGCCCTACTTCCTGTATATTGGCTTTTAAAATAGCGGCCGCTTTTTGCAAATAAGAAGCGCGTTGTTGAAACGAAAGCTTTTTCCAGGCAGGAAACGCCTCTTTTGCAGCAGCTGCTGCCTCATGTAAATCCGATGCTGCACTGGAAGGAAACTCCCCAAGCTTCTCTCCGTTATGCGGACTAAGATCTTCTCTATATTCTCCTGTAGATGGTTCTTTCCATTGACCATTAATGTAGTTTAAATAACGCATGTGTTCTCCTCCCATAATCTATTTTTCTGCTGCTAAATTATCATTCTTTTGAAAGGGACTCCTTTTATCATGAGGCTGAAGAGTCCCCTCACACCTGCTTTTTATGGAGCTAATTTATCAGGCTGTTCGGCTGTCGTTGTTAAGGCAGGTGCTTCCGCCTTTTTTCTCGTAAATTTGAAATAGTAGAAGAGATAACAAACAGCAACAAAGCCGAAGCCCCAATATAACGAAGTGCGCTGTGTCGGATCATAAGCAGTGAACACAAAAATACCTGTACACATGATCAGACAAAGAATCGGTACGAACGGGAAGAAAGGAACTTTAAACTTTAAATCCTCAACCCTTCCACCTTCTCTAATGTATTGCTTGCGGAATCGATACTGGGCAAAAGCGATGGCCATCCAAGTAAGTACTCCTCCAACCCCGCTGATGGCAAGCAGCACCACAAACAATGTTTCTTCTGCTACTACACTAGTAAGCAAAGACAACAAGGCAAAAACAAGAGTGACAAGCAAAGCGTTCATCGGAACACCGCGGCGATTAACCTTTCCAAATGCAGCCGGTGCCATTCCGGTTTGAGAAAGTGAGAAAAGGATTCTCGTACAAGCAAACAATCCTGTGTTTCCTACTGAAAGAACTGCTGTTAAGATAACAAAGTTCATAATGTCAGCCGCATAAGGAATGCCTGTCATTTCGAATACAGTAACGAAGGGACTTTCCAATACACCTGCTTCTTTCCATGGAACAATGGCGGAAAGAACAAAAGTAGCAAGAACGTAGAAAAGCAATATGCGGATAACGATGCTCCGTATCGCCCGCGGAATGTTTTTCTCCGGTTCTTCTGTTTCCCCGGCTGCCACCCCCATGATTTCTGATCCTTGGAAGGCATACACAACTGTCATCATCGAAATAAATATGCCGGTAAATCCGGTAGGGAATAATCCGTCACCGACAAAGTTAGTCAGGAATGGCGCAGGATTTCCTTCCATCGGGATAATCCCAAACATGGCAGCCCCGCCAATAACAATGAATAAAATAACGGTAAGCACTTTAATTCCTGAGAACCAATATTCTGTTTCAGCAAAGCTTCTCGTTGTCAAAGCGTTGATACCAAATAAGAGTAAGGCAAAAACTGTACACCATACCCACACGGGCGTATCAGGGAACCATCTGGACATGAGCAAACCTGCCGCTATAAACTCCAGACCGACGTAAAGGGCCCAACTCATCCAATACGTCCAGCCGATAACAAATCCGGTAGCCGGTCCGATAAACCGAGCAGCATGGGCTTGAAAAGAACCTGATACCGGCATGATGACTGATAATTCGCCGAGACAGACCATTACTAGGTACATTAATAAACCACCGACTAAATAAGCTACGATGGCCCCTGCAGGGCCTGCTTCACCGATGGCATAACCCGATCCTAGAAAAAGACCAGTGCCAATGACCCCACCTAAGGAAAGCATAAATAAATGCCGGCTCTTCATCGAACGCTGTAATTCTTTTGGTTGGTTCCCTTGTTCTGTGTGCATTATATTCCCCCGTTTCTAACCGTTAGCGTGCTCCCACACTCTGGAAAACGAATCATTATTTTTAATATTTACATTATTCGGAAATTAACCTTCACTTCTGGACAGCTACTGTTTCGCTCGGCTCTTCATACTCTAATAAATCGCTAATCGTTGGTTTAAAAATTTCATAAGCCACTTCTCTTTGATATCTGTTTTGATTTTTTGCTTCCGTAAACAAGCGATTCGTATTTTTGCGGCACAGCTTTTCAATATCATCAATGACAGCTTGCGGATTTGGGTCAACGAGGCCAAAAATAACTGCATCGTAAAATCGGATTGCTCCCAGGTTGGCGACGAAGTCATTTACGATATCAATCCCTCTTTGCTTGACGATTTCGTCTCCCTCGGCAGAAATCGGAATGTTTGCCGCTTCGACAATCAGGCTTGCTTTTACATTTTCAGCATTAGATGCGTTGATAACATCTTCCAGAGCGGAAGGAATCAATATATCACAATCTACACTTAGCCATTCTGTATTCGGTCTTACAGCGTAGTTTGGCTCGAAATAAGCTTGATCCATTTCACCGTAAATGTTTTTATGGTCAATCAGCTTCTGGATATCCAATCCTTCTTCACATGTTACTAGCAAATTTGCATCGGAAATTCCAACGACTTTATAGCCTAGCTGAGACATTTTCAACGCACAGCTTGCTCCTACACAGCCAAATCCCTGGATGACAACTTTTGCATCTTCTTTTCCATTTTTAAACTTCCAAGCTTCATCTGCGGAAAATGCCACACCATACCCCGTTACTACATCATTTAGAAGCAACCCGTCAATTCTTGTTCCTAATAGTTCATCAAAGTCCTTTATTCCTTGCAGAACATCTGGATTTCTCTTCATTGATTTTGTAAGAGGAATATCAATGCCGAATTCATTGAATACTTTAAGCACGTCTTCATATTTAGTGCCTAAATCACTTCCCAAAGATACACCGATATCAATATAAGGCATCATCGCAATCAAGAATCTTCTTAATACTGCATAGGCATCCGGTGCTTTGTAATCATAAGCAATGCCGGCTTTACAACCGCCCGTTGTTCCACATTCACAGGCTACATATTTATAAGCCATCGCTTCAGCTAATCTTTCAACCTCTTCTTTTGTTACCGTTGGATGCATTCTCGTACCGCCGCCGGTATAGCCTTTTACAAAATTATGGACAACAAGCCATCCTTTTGCATCTGTTTCTGTATCATTCCACTCTACAACTAAATATGGTTTTGTCATTATGAAACCCCCTAAATGTCTTTTTAAAAAGTGATAATCGTTTGAAAGGCAACGTTCCTGTTTGGATTAATTACTAGATACGAGTTTCTCTTGTACTTTTGTCTTGTCCTGGCTTACAGAAATAATTTCAGGGTTAGTAACTACTTCTATTACAGCAGGCATTCCAGAAGCCATGGCTCGCTGCAATGCTGGCACGAATTCAGTGTTCTTTTCCACTTTTTCTCCGTGGGCTCCAAATAAACGGGCCATTTCAGCGAAATCCGGATTTGTTAAATCCGTCCCAATCATTCGATCCGGAAAATGGAGTTCCTGATGAGCGCGAATCGTTCCGTAAATGTTATTGTTCACGACAATCGCTATCACAGGAATTTTATATCGCACAGCCGTTTCAATCTCTTGCATCGTCATCATAAAACCGCCGTCTCCCGAGAAGGATACAACAGGCCTGTCAGGATGGGCCAATTTCGCCCCAATGGCTGCAGGCAGTCCGTATCCCATTGCTCCGGATGTTGGTCCGACATACGTATTTTCCTTTTCAAACCGGTAGTAACGGGAAAGCCAGCCAAAGAAGTTTCCAGCATCATTTGTAATAATTGTATCCTTTGGAAGCTGGGCAACAATATCATGCATAAATCCATCCATATCTGTAAACTTCTCTGTATAATCTGCTTTTGTTTCCGAAAAGTCCATATAGGCCACATGCAATTGTTCAACTCTTTCTCTATCTGTACGGATCGTTTTTGATTCAGCAGCCTCTAATGCTATCTCCAGGAAGCTTTTTGCATCTGCTTCGATGGCTATAGAAGGAAGATACACCTTTCCAAAGATATCCGGACAAATATCGATATGAATCAATTTTGTCTGTTCTGACAGCAATGTATAATCCTGAGTGCCTACCTGAGAAAAGCGTGTTCCTAAAGCGATGACCACATCCGCATCCCGTATTTCATCAAGCAAGCTGCTTGGTGTTCCAAATCCGAGCCATCCTGCATAGCAGGCATTCGTATTAGGAAAAGCATCAAATCGGCGGAAAGCCGTTACTACAGGAAGATTCATTTTTTCAGCAAACTGTACGAGCAGCGACTGTGCTTTGGCATGGATAACACCGCCTCCTGCCATTAAAATCGGTCGCTTTGCTTGGCTTATTTCTTCTACTACTCGTTCCACTTCATCTGCATGTGCACGCGGTCGGCTGGAAAGATAAGATGAATATTCAGCCATGATGGCTTCGTCTTCCAACATATCATGCGGCAGCGCCACTAAAACCGGCCCTGGTCGTCCTGAGCGTGCCATATGAAATGCCCGGTGCAGCAATTCAGGAATTCTTTCCACTCGGTCAATCTCTACTGTCCATTTGCATAGGTGACTGAAAAAACCGGCCAGATCCACCTCTTGAAAAGCTTCCTTTTCTTTAAAAGGCCGTTCTACCTGGCCAATAAGTGCCACTAATGGTGTAGAGTCTTGGGCAGCTGTATGAATGCCAATTGCCAAATTTGTAGCTCCTACTCCTCTTGTTGCCATACAAACGCCTACCGTGCCGGATGCTTTGGCATACCCTTCTGCCATGAAAGAGGCCCCTCCCTCGTGACGAGTGGAGATCAGCTCAATTTCAGGATGCTCATATAGTGCATCCATAACACCGAGATAACTTTCTCCCGGTACACAAAAAGCTTTCTTTACTCCTTCTTTCACCATGACATCTACAACTGCTTTGCCTCCACTAACTTTCATAGGTACTCCTCCTGTTTCTATCTCTAGTAAATGATAATGATTAAATTTTTAAAGGTAGTTGATCAGTTTGCTACATCAGTTACATCGTTATTTGTTTCTTTCTTAATGAAGGGCTTTCTTGTGATAGCGCTTACCCCAAGTGTAATCGCGACATTAATGAGCAGCACAGCCAATCCTACGTCAAGATCTTTAATTACTTGCGGGGATGTTGGAAATAGTGTAGCTAGTGTTGTGCCCGAGATTGTGGAATAGACGACAATCAAAATCCCAACAATCATTCCAGCAAAAGCTCCTTGTACAGTAACCGGGTTCTTTTTCCACAAACTGAAAAACAATGCCGGGAATAATTGTGCCATGAAGCTGTAAGCCATTAAATACAATGTAAAAATTGAGTTTCCGCCATTAAAGGTAAAGTAAAGAGTCACCAATGCAATGATCGGCACCAATATTCGACTTAACCTTGCCAGCTGGACATCCGATGTATCCGGCTTCCATACTTTATAAATATTTTTAGAAAGAATAGTAGCTGTTGCTGTTAGTACTAACGAGCTTGGAATTAGCGCTGCCATTGCTCCCGAAGCTCCAATGACACCGACAAACCAGGGATCAAACGACATCTTTGCCATTTTAAATAAAGCCAAGTCTGCTTCGGCCCCCTGCAGATTTGGAACTTGCAGAATGGCTGAAAAACCGATAAGCAGTGAAAAAATGATGATTACCTGATAAATTGGCATGATTCCGGCATTCCAGCGAAGTGATTTTGGACTTTTGGCAGAAAACACTCCCGCCAGCATATGAGGAAACATATAGAATGCCAGCGCCGTCATGATCGTGGCAGAAATAAACCACGAAACGCTCAACCCTTCCTCTGGAAAGACTAGAAACCCTTCTTTAGCTGTATCGATCGCTTCAAACATTGGCTGCAAGCCTCCGTAATAATGAAGCGGAAAGTACACTCCCATAAAGACCACAACTGCCAAAATCATAATATCCTTGATAACGGCCGTCCAGGCTACACCATGCATACCTGAAGCCGTGACATAAATCGTGATCGCAATCACGCCTACCATGATGGCCATATTCGGGGAGATAGAGCCATAAGAAGTTTCCGATACAATAATACCTAATCCTTTTAGTTGCATAATTAAATAAGGAATGATAGAAATTACACTAATGATGGCTACAAGAACACCTAATGCCGGACTGTTGTACTTTTTGTCGTAAAAATCAGATTGGGATATCACATTATTTTCCTTAGCAGATTGGCGGCAGCAACCAGTAAGCGATTACAAAGTAAAAACAATTGAAAGCATATAAAGCGGGTGGAATACCTGACCTATAAGCACCGCCGCTCGCTCCTAAAAATGTATAGGTTGTAAACATTTCTCCTGCTATTAAGAAAAAAACGATAATGCCTCCAAAGCCGCGTCCGCCGACAGCCCACTGCTCTAGGCTCATATTCTTTCCCTTACGCGCTCGAAGCCCCAGCCAGATACATAAAATGAGAAAGAAAAGAATAACCAAAAGGGCTGTATTCATATTTATTCTTCCTCCTTATTGGCAGGATCCAGTTTGTTCGTAATAATTAAGAACAACGATGTCAGGCAGACCCAGCAAATGGCCCAAAAAAGTACAAACGGCATTCCAAGTACGTAGGGTTCTACCCGATTAATTACAACAAGCGAACCAAGTGCCGGTATCGTACTTGTTAAATAAACCAGCTTTTTCATCTGCTCACCGTCCTTATTGTCCATAAAATTATTTACTTAGCCGCTGCGAAGAAACTATTTTCGTCCGTTATATTGATATCTCCTTATTTAGCAAATCATTAACGGCCCAGTCAGGCCTTTCTCCTCTAAGTACTTGATCTACTTGCATTGCCGCATGAACGGCCATCCGTACAGAGGCTTCTTTCGTCAGTGCCGCGCTGTGCGGGCTCACAATTACATTTTCCAGCTGAAAAAGCGGATTGTCTCTATCAGGCGGTTCTATTTCAAATACGTCTATTCCTGCTCCGGCAATCTTACCAGTTGTTAAAGCCTCGATTAAGTCCTTCTCCCTTACGATGCCTCCTCTGGAAGCGTTAACAAAATAAGCAGACGGCTTCATCCAGGAAAACTCCCGGCTTCCTATCGTTTCTTTTGTTGTTTCACTTAATGGCAGGTGTAAGCTAATCACATCAGCATTTCGAAATACCCATTCCAAGTCTGTCACAATGTCCAAATCCGAACTCGTACTTGCAGCTAAATAAGGATCATAACCGATAACCTTCATTCCAAAACCTTTGGCTGCCTTTTGTGCCAATAGTTTTCCTATTCTTCCCAAGCCAATAATCCCTAATGTCTTCCCCTCAAGATCCATGCTGGACAGCAGATGACGAACTCCATAGTTGCCAGTTCTTAATTCTTTATCGGCTGATAACAATTGTTTGGACAGAGTTAGAATAAATGCCATCACATGCTCAGCAACTGTATTTGCATTTGCCTCTGGAGTATTCGTTACATAAATCCCTCTCTCTGTAGCTGTCTTTACGTCAATATTGTCCAAGCCTACTCCATACTTAGCAATCACTTTCAACTTCTTCCCTGACTGAATGACCTCTTTGTTAATGATAGCGATTGATCTTGTTAACAAGGCATCACAATCTTTAATTTCTTCTTCAAGGGTTTGTTGTGACAAATTAGAACCTATTCTAAGCTTGTATCCCCTTTCGAGTAAATAATTTTTTCCCGCTTCTTCAATATCTTGAGGAATATACACTAGATAGCTCACATTTTCCCCTCTTTCATGTTGAGATGATGATTCATTTTTTTATTAACATCTTGCTCACCCTTTTGTATATGTATTTGCAAAAATTGTGCCAATTTTCAAAAATCCATTTTTTTTGATAGAAAGCCGTTTTGTATGATTGATGTCTCATATAATTTTTTAACAAAACGTTTCACTCTGAATCATTTCATTTCAAAACGTTTCATTTCGTTTCAATGTTCCACTGTTTTATCTTTCTCCACAAAGTTGTACGGCTCATTCCCAATTCGTCTGCCGCTTTCCCTTTGTTGTAATGACAATTTTTCAATACCTGCATAATTTGTTCACGCTCAGACACCGAGGATGCCCTCGCAACATTTCTCTTTGATTCCTGGAATGGACGTTCTCTTTCCTCATTTGTATCCGGATCCGGCAGGTATTTTTCAATGTCGTATATATCAATGATTCTTCCTTTGCAAAGAACCATTAACCTCTCACAAAAGTTTTGCAATTGGCGCACGTTTCCTTCCCAGCTTGCTTTGCTTAACCTTTGACAAGCTGCCTCAGTGATCATAGGATGTGTATGACCTGGAAAGGATTTGCCGATAAAAGCATTGACTAGCACCGGGATATCTTCCCTGCGCTCTCGAAGAGGCGGAAGGTTAAGATCCAATACACTTAAGCGATAATAGAGGTCTTCGCGAAAGTCACCAGCTTTGACCATATGAATAAGATTTTTATTCGTAGCTGCAATGATCCTCACATCGACCGGAATAATTTTGTCGTCTCCGATACGCATAATCTCCCTTTCCTGAAGCACGCGGAGCAGCCGGCTTTGAAGCTTTGGAGAAATTTCTCCAATCTCATCCAAAAAGATCGTTCCCCGATGGGCCAGTTCAAAAAAACCTTGCTTTCCGCCTTTCATTGCTCCTGTAAAAGCACCCTCTGCATAACCAAACAGCTCACTTTCCAGCAAATCTTCAGGGAGAGCTGCACAGTTAATCGCTACAAACGGATTGCTCTTCCGCCTGCTGTGATTATGGATACTTTGAGCAAATATTTCTTTTCCTGTACCTGTTTCCCCGATGATTAAAATATTGGAGTCCACTTCACTGTAACGCTTCGCCGTCTCAATTGTTTTTTCAATTTCCGTGCTGCAAAACAGAATATCTGCAAATGTGTACTTTGCTACGTGTCCACGGGAATAAATTTTTTACGGATTTTCCCTTCCATTTCCTGAATGCCGGTCACGTCTTGAAAAGCAATCATATTACCGACTTTCTTTCCTTTTAGAAAGTTTCCAACTTTTTTTACCGACAATTGTACAGACTGATAAGAAACAATCTCCTCATGATAATCGCCTTCATTGAGCAGCAAATCCCTGAACTTTCCTTTCTGCAAAACCTCGTAGATAGACTGTCCAATTAAATTTTTCTCGGAGATGGCCAGAATTTCACGGGCTGCCGTGTTGAAAACAGAAATTTCTCCTTTTAAATCGATGGCTACTACCCCTTCATATGCATGGTTAAGAATGGTCTGGTAGCGTTCAGCTTTTTCCTGCTCCCTCAAACTGACGAGTGCCAGCCTCTTTGCCTCAATTAAAGCCTGCCGGAAGGACTCCTTTCCTGTCTCTACAATAGCGGCCCCCAAACCAATGGCTTCTGCATATTCAGTAGTGCTCAATCCGCTCACTACGATCTCACAGCCTTCATTGACAGCTAAGTCTACTAAACTCGCTGATTTTTCTATGTCTTCCAAAATATAAGACTGAATCGGCAAGTCAACGATATCCGCCAGATTTTCCACTCCGTAAATCATATTAAGAGCACCGATCACAGCCACTTTCTTTCTCCCGAAGCGTGCCTTGCAGTCGGACAAACAGCGAATCAAGTCGATCCCTTGCACTGGAATGTCCACAATTGGCATAAATTCATTATGTTCTTTTAAAAGCTTTGTCATTAATCCCCTTGATATGATAACATCAGCATCCAATTCTAATTCTGCAATCTTGTGGGCAGCCACTACTACCTCTTCCAGCTCAATTTCTGCCATTTTCCCATGTTGATTTTCTCTTTCCTCCAGCTGGTTAAATTCCTCAAATCGCTCAAATGCCTCTTTAATGTAGCCTTTACGCGGAACAACCAGTTTTATTTTAATCAAAATACTCACCCCTAAAAAAGCTTCGCGCAGGCACACTACAAGGCCTGCGCGAAACTGTTTATTTTTGTAACAGCAAAGCAAGCAGTCCTTATCGCTTTGCTGCCTGTTTAGCAAGCGGAAATGTAATACAAAAACCACTGGCTAGTAAAACAGCTAGCATTTCAAATGCCAGCACGTAATTCTCTGTTTTCATAAGCAACACGGCAATTATCGGCCCGATCGTTGATCCGATAAATAAAAAGAAGGAATATAATGACATGGCCGCTGCCTTTTCTCTGCCTCCATGTTGGCCTAGCAGCGAAATCAGTGCAGGAACAGTAACGGAAATTCCTGCTGTAAAGACAATGCTCATTATTATCATCAGGAAGAGATTGCCTGAAATCCCCATACAAAAAAGGCCTAGCGCTGCTGAAATGAGACCGCTCCGCATCAATGGAAACGTTCCGAATCGCGAAGCAAGTCTGCCACCAAACGGCGCGAGCAGCATGCCGATGACTCCAGCTGACCTAACGAGTAAAATCTGTGTAGCCTCCAGCGCATAAGCTTCACGCAAATAGTTCTCCAGTGTGGTATACATCCCTACAAAGCTTAATAACAACAGAATGGTAATAAAATAGCAAAGACGAAAGAAGTGTTGAGATAATACACTAGCAAAAGCCCCGCCAATAGATCTCTTTTTCCCAGATGGGAAAGCAGTGCCTTCTGGAACAACCGTATAAAATGCCAGCGCCATTACGACATACACTAATCCAAATATATAAAACACGTAATTCCAGCTAAACAGGTCATTGATCACGCTACTGTATATTTGCCCGATAATTCCTGCCATTAAAAATCCAGCACTGATAAAACCAATAGCCGTTACCCTTTTTTTAGAAGGATACAGCTCTGTAATGAAAGTTAACGCAGTTGGTGCAAACGAAGCAGCCATAAACCCTTGAATGCCTCGAAATAAAAGAATACTTTCATAGTTATTTAGCAGGCCTATCACTGGTGAAATAATCACCAGTGCAAATAAGCCAAACAAAATCACTCGTTTTCGCCCGTACCGATCAGAAAAAGGCGCGAAGAAAACTGTCCCAAGTGCATAGCATAACGAACACACACTCGTCGCTAATGCGGCTCTTTCTGCCGTAAGATGAAATTCAGCCATAAACACCGGATTAAGTGGGATGGTTACAAAAAGAGCTGATACAATGAATAGCCCGCTGCAAAAAAAGACAAGCGTCATAAGCGAATAACTCTTTTTTGGCATTCCCTTATTTGTTTCCGCTGCCAACTGTTCCATTAAATTCTCCTTTACCTATTGTTAAATTATTTAAAATATTTTAATTTTAATTATAAGAGCCAATAGGTCTCTGTGTCTAATAGCAATTTTTCTTCTGTCTTACCTTTCCCTTATAAAAAAATGACCTGGCTAAACCATCCTTTACTAGCTGGCAGCAACCTGCACTCACTTACTCTGGTTCTCCTCATACAGAGCCTAAACCTCTTCAACGTCTTCATCGACAATGCCTAACTTCTCTTTCCCCCATTCAGTATCTTCCTAAGACATCTGCCTCTCTTTTGCGTTCACGTGAAAAAAATCATGCTTTTCCCACCAAATGGTACGGTATGAATACAGCTCATGAATTATGACAATATGTAACGATTTGATTGTCACTCTAGATTATCCATCATAAAATTATGCTCACCCTCTGTTCTTGCCTCTCTTTTATTCCGAAGCAATCAAAAAAGCCAGTTAACCCCTTTTTAATAACTGGTGTTAACCGGCTTTGTTTATTAATGTCTTTATAAAGACACGTGACAATACCTCAATGAGCTATTGGAATGATTTGTACTTTGTCATTTCTCTTTACATGATCAATCCGATCGCCGCTGCGATACAGCCACCTATCACAGAAACAGCTACATAAACAGCGGCTGATTTAGTTCTCCCTGCTTCAGCCAGCGTAATCGTTTCATAACCAAATGTAGAGAAGGTTGTATACGCTCCACAAAAGCCGACACCTCCTAAAAACCACAGTTCATCACTAATACGGCTGGCTGAATGAAGGCCAGCGAGCCAGCCAAGCAGGAAAGAACCAATAAGGTTTATCAGCAACGTGCCGATTGGAAATAATGATTTTTTATTGAGAATCCCACCTATAAAAAACCTAGCAGCCGCGCCGAAAGCCCCACCCAACCCAATTAGCCAAATCATCTTTTTACACCTTCTTTTTCATTGGATAATGCCCATCTGCGCCCCACTCCAGCCAACAGTAAGCCAAGTAACAGGCTGGATAGAATATAAAACAATGCGATAAGAAAGCGCCCCTCCCCAAATAATTGCATCACTTCCACTGAAAATGTCGAAAAAGTAGTGAAGGAGCCGACAAAACCTGTTCCTATTAATAAAGTAATTTCAGGCTTTATTTTCTTGTTTTGACTGACATACGTTAGAAACCAACCAAGAAATAAACAGCCAATCAGATTAATCAATAAAGTACCCACCGGAAAACCATGCGCTGTATGAATCCATTCTCCCAATAAGTATCTGCATATAGCGCCTAAAAACCCGCCGATCATGACGAATAATACATTCATCAAAATCACCTTTCTTTCATTTAAGCTTCCTATCATTTTACACTGCCGTCTAGACAGATACCATGCGGTATACGTATGCATTTTTATAATCATGATCCATGGCTATTAGCTGCAAGTAAAAGTCCTTCACTCAAAAATATGATTGAAGGACGATTTGAAACCAGGCCGTATTTTTCATGAGATTTAGGATTCTATCATGAATGAAAAGCAGGTTATCTTGAATCACTAGTAGTTTATCTGAAAAGAATCTTCTTTATCATAAAAAATAAGCATGTAAATCATGGGCTAGATAGTGTTACCTACTTGTACATAAAAAAACCCCGCTTATAAAAGCGGGGCCCCATTATTATTCCATAGCTGGCATTGGCATTTCCTGAGCTTTATTCTTAACCTCTTCTGGAACTGTAATTGGTGCTACCTTATTGTAATCGCTATAAACAATATGCATCACTTGAGACGTTTTCATTGCATTTCCTTCTATATCCATAGACATATCCATGTCTACATCCATTTTGTTCGTCTGGAACGAGTCTTTATCAATATAAATAGTGTAATTTACCTTTTCAACTTTCATTGCCTTCATCATTTGCTCCATCATTGCCTTTGCTTCTTCACCGTTTGCCCCTTGCGTCATTTGAGACATTTGTGTTTCTATGAGTTTATTAAACTTTTCTCCTGCAGCATCTAGTTTTAATACGTACTCATCTTTCGTCTGCTCGAATTTAAAATCATCCTTAAACTGTTCGAGCTGCTTCAGCTGTTCTGCAGGCTCCACTTGCTGCTGAGACATATTCATCATTTGATCGTACATTTCTTTTGGCATCTTAATCCATTGCCCGCTCTCAGGCTCGTTTATGTAAAATCCTTCTTCTGTCATATATGACTCAATATTCATCGGCTTTGCTTGCTCGCCGCCTTCACCTGGAACTGCCATCGTACCCTTTTGATAAACTGCAAGCGGCTTCATCGTTATGTTCATATCCATATTCATCGCTGTATCCATGGATTGTTCTTCTTTTGGATAACTGATCTTTTGCTTCATATCCATCTTGGCGCTTACACTTTTTGTTTCATTAGAAACTTTAACCGCCTCATTAAACACTTCTCCTAACGTCTTCTCGCTCGTCTCTTCCTTTGGTGTTTCCGGCGTTGGCTTTGCCGTTTCTCCACAAGCAGCAAGACCAAGAGTCAATACTCCTGCTGCTATCCATCCTGTCCATTTCTTCATAGATGGTTCCTCCCTTATATATGTCTTCTACCTATTCTATACGAATTGCAGGTCGAAAAGTTTCGATAAATAGGTTTTTTTGTTATTTTTGGTAGTAAAATCCTAGGAAATACTATAGAAGGAGGAGTAATTCCCTACTATTTATCCTCTCCCTTTTCTTTAGAGGTCATGTTATTCTATGAAAATACTCTATAAAAGTGGTGAAAGCAATGTTCTACTTGATATTATTTATAGTCATTTCTATTTGTTTAATGACTTTTATTTTTCTCAAAAAAATTTTCATTAAGACCTCTACCCCAGCAATCGTTATGGCTCTTGGCATTATAATCCGCGGCGTGCTTTCTCACATGGCAGGTTCTCATTCTTTCCTTGTTCAGCTGCTAAGCGCAGTGATCATCGCTCTATGGCTCACATTTTCTTTTTCCATTATTCTATCGTTTATTTATAAGCGATTTATCCCTTTGCATATCGTCGACCCGTTGAACCGGTTCGGTATTGGTACCTGGATCGCTGGTACTTCCATCTGCGCCATTCTTATTTTTGAGCAATTCAGCTATTGGCAATGGGCTACATGGCTTCTTTTATATATTTCCATTTTCCTTTGGCCCTACTATCTATGGCAGGCCAGCCGGTCTTTTTACGAATTAAGAGGAAGCCAAAAAGTAAATATACACGGGATTTTACTGCTCACTACCGTTAGCACTCAATCTCTCGTCTTGTTGTTGAATGAAATCTACAGGGAGATTCCTTCATTGTTTAACTGGACGCTCCTTATTATTGGAATTGTTTTTTATGCTGTTGGCACCTTCTTGATCATCCGGCATCTTTTCACAGCTGGCTGGAATATGAAAGAGCACTGGGCTAATACTAATTGCATCTTACATGGCGCTTTATCTATTAACGGATTTGCCGGTATTTCCTCAGGTGCTATTAACGGAGGTTCGGCTGTCTTATGGTGGATATTCGTCAGTATCGTTTTTCTTTTCGTTGAATTCCTTGAAATTTGCAGGCTTGTTCAACGCTTAAGATATGATGGAGTCAAGAAGGGGATCTGGACATATCATGTCACCCAATGGAGCAGGTTGTTCACCTTTGGTATGTTTTATACGTTTACTTCTCTCGTGAAGCCGCAGACGAATTGGCTTGTCAATGCGAAAACTGCGATTCTTACAGCAGGTGCACCGCTAATCTTTGCATTATTTATTATTGAACTATTGCTTTATAGCTCCTTTCTTCTTCAAATTTTAAAACAGCCACAAGGCCAACGGTTGTAAGAAGCTGCCTCTAAAAAGGCAGCTTTTTTATAACCAATCTAATTTTTGTTCTCCTACTTTTGTATAACCGTAAATACATAACTAAAGACAAAAATAGATACTTACTGGTGGCTCTATTACTTGAGAATGGAATCAATCCTTTGCAAAAAACTCTTTCACTAAAGAAATAAACTGCAGGACTAAAGGGGGCAAATATCTATTTTTATCGAACGCCAAGTAGACGGTTCGTGACAAATCCGTGTCCTCCAACGGCTTAATATGAAAAAGAGTTTTCTCTGAATGTTTTACATAATTCTCTGGAAGAACCGTCATCCCCAATCCTTCTTCAACGAGCCGACAAGCTGTTTCAAAACGCTCAATTTCAAATTGTATATTCGGCCGGATTCCGGCTTTTTGAAAAGCATGCAAAACATCCGTCCTTGTCTGAAATCCTTCTTTGCACACAATGAAAGGTTGTTTGTCCAAGTTCTCGACAGCAAGAGAAGACTGATGCCGTAAAGGGTGTTTTTCCGGCAGCAATGCAACCAGCTTTTCTTCATATATAGGCACCATTTCAATCTCGTCATTATTAATGTACTGATTCGTTATCGCTAAATGAATATCAAAGTTATTTAAAGCTTTTTCGACATCCGTTAGGCTTAACGTGTCCATTAATTTAATGCGTACATCTTTCTGCTCCGCTTTAAAACGTGATAGCACTTTAGGTACCCAATACTTAGTTGACTCGATCACCCCAATAGATAATTCAAGAGGGCCATGCTCTTTCAGCCTTTCCATTTCACCAGTCACATGTTCAAAATGATTAACGAGTTTTTTCGCTTCCTGATACAGCACTCTCCCCTCTTTCGTCAGCTGTACCTCTCTGCTGCTGCGATCCAATAAAACTAAACCCAGCTCGTTTTCCAATTTTTTTATGGCGGCACTTAACGAGGGCTGAGAGATATGCAAAGCGGAGGCTGCATGAGTAAACGTGTTTTTTTCAGCAACTGCAATAAAATATTGAAGATGGCGAATTTCCATTTCTATCCTCCTATAGATAAAAACTATAGAAACATACATTTTCTATATTAGTAATTATATATAGGCCTGCTTTATAATAAAAAAGTAAATAATTTCAGAATTTAACGATAATACAGATATGAGGTGATTATTATTTACACGTTGCCAGATAAAAAATATTGGGACGGCAGAATTGATAGTGAGAAGGATCAGAATTCTTTTCGTCTTCATCAGATAGTGGCGCTAAAAGATGCCCAAAAATTAGCGGAAAATGAAAGCGCTTTTGGATTTGTTGGCTTTGAGTGTGAGGAAGGAGTTAGACGCAATAAAGGCAGGCTTGGAGCGGCTCTTGCTCCTAATAAGATCAGACAATTTTTATCAAGCCTTCCATACCGTCTAGAAAAAAAAATAATAGACATAGGAAACATTTCTTGTGAGGGAGAAGCACTCGAAAAAGCCCAGAAAGAGCTTGGCGAATCTATCGGCAAGCTATATAACAGCTCCTCTGTTCCGATCATTTTAGGAGGAGGGCATGAAACCTTATATGGACACTATTTAGGAGCCCGGGGCCATATCGGACCAGATGCTTCATTAGGCATAATCAATATTGATGCTCACTTTGATATGAGAGAGGATCCTCTCCCTTCCTCCGGTACAATGTTCAGACAAATTCTTGAACATGATACAAATGCAGGCTATTTATGTATTGGCATCCAAGAGCTTGGAAATACAGAAGCCCTTTTCCAAACGGCGGACAAGCTAGGCTGCACTTATATTTACGAGGAAGACGTGGCGGCTAATGATTTTCTGCAAACCTTTAAAAAAATTGATCAGTTTGCTGCCCAACATGATTTTCTTATTTTAACTTTGTGTACAGACTCCATTATTTCATATGCAGCTCCTGGAGTCAGCGCTCCTTCCCCTTTTGGGTTGGACCCGAAAACAGTTAAAACACTTTTGAGATACATAGCTGCAAAAAACAACTTGCTTAGCTTCGACATCTCAGAAGTCAATCCGTTATACGATGAAGGAGACCGAACCGTCCGGCTTGCTGCTTATCTTATCGCAGAAGTCATGCGTCATTTCAACCAGAATCACACATAATAAGGAGTGAAACTATGACAGTCGAAATCAACCAGGTAACTACGATCTTCTTAGCGGTCGCTGTCTTTATGATTGGAACATTTTTAAATAAAAAACTTACATTCCTGGATAGGTTTTGTATTCCTGCCCCGGTAGTCGGCGGGCTTTTATTTGCCATCATTGCAACCGTATTAAAAAGCACCAATCTTTTAAGCATTAATTTAGATACTTCCCTTCAAGGACTTTTCATGCTGACTTTCTTTACAACTGTAGGCTTGGGAGCGAGTTTCGCTTTAATTAAGCTCGGTGGAAAATTACTCATTATCTACTGGCTGTCATGCGGCTTTTTAGCACTTATGCAGAATGTGATCGGTGTCTCCTTCGCGAAATTACTCGATATCCATCCGCTCATTGGTGTCATGGTCGGCTCTGTATCAATGGAAGGTGGCCATGGGGCCGCCACAGCATTCGGCACAACCATTGAAAAGTCGGGCATCGACTCTGCTTTATCCGTTGGCCTTGCCGCTGCTACCCTGGGACTGGTTGCTGGCGGCTTAGTCGGCGGACCAATTGTTAAATATTTAGTAAGTAAATATCATTTAAAGCCTTCCGAAACAGAGCTGAATCCAACATCAACCGGCTTGGAGGAAGCAGCAGAATCACCTGTCACATCCCAATCGTTTATGATGCAGGTATTCATCATTACGTTATGTATGGCTTTAGGGTCCTATCTCGGGAATTTATTCACAAGCCTCACCGATTTTTCTCTACCTGATTACGTAAGTGCGATGTTTGTTGCTGTTATTGTACGTAATATTCTTGATCAATTCGATAAAGGCATTATCCAAATGAAAAGCATCTCGCTCATTGGCGACATTACACTGGGTGTCTTTTTGTCCATGGCCCTAATGAGCATCAAGCTGTGGGAGATCGCCGACCTTGCTCTTCCTCTGATCATTATTGTACTTATTCAAGTATTATTCATCGCACTGTTTGGCATCTTCGTTCTCTTCAAGCTACTGGGCAAGGATTATGATGCAGCTGTTATGGTCGCCGGATTTACGGGGCACGGTCTCGGGGCCACCCCTAATGCCATCGCTAATATGAGCGCTGTTGTAAACAAATTTGGCCCTTCTCAAAAAGCTTTCTTGATTGTTCCGATTGTTGGCGCCTTCTTAATTGATGTATTTGCCATGCCAATTATTATTACAACCATAAATATGTTTAGCTAGAAACTGTTGCTAAAGCCTAGAATAGTAGGCTTTAGCAACAGTTTTTTATTCGTAAGGCCCTGTTATATTTGTTTGTTGATCTTCACTGCAGACGGACGTTTTTCGCTATAATCCAGATTGAAAAAACAACATTTCTTTTTAGTAAAGCTACTTGTAAAAAAAAGCAAAACAATTGTATAACAGATGTTGACTTTTAAAATCTGTTATAATACAATGGTTTCAAAGATAAATAAGTCAGAATAATTAAAAAATTGGAGGTCGTCATTATGATGCCATTAGAATTTTATCGCAATATTCCAGGAAAAGAATGCTGCCAGTGCGGAGCACAAATCATTGAACAACATGAGTCTTATCATAATGAATGTGAATATTGTCTAAGTAAGATAGAAGAATAAGCCGTTCATTTTGTATGGATCCGCCTGTTATGAAGAACAACAGAGCGGATTCTTTTATAACCTCATATAAAAACTGTTTGGAATGGTTGACTGCTAACGCATAACAAATCAATCTGTCGGCAGAATATCAAATATACTTATCAGCCATTATTAAAAGTTGGATCTGCTAAGGGGGCTCTAATGAGAAAAACGATCAAAGTCGTCGCTGCTGTCTGTATTGATGAACATGATTGTGTATTATGCGCTTTACGCTCGCCGATCATGCCTTTACCGAATTTATGGGAATTTGCAGGAGGAAAAGTTGAAAAGGGAGAAACTCCTGAGGAATCACTCGTGAGAGAAATTCAGAAGGAACTAGGCTGCCTAGTATAAGTTCATGAATTGATTGAAGATGTGTCTCATGAGCATCCTCATGTTGTTGTGAACTTGCTTACCTATCGAGCAACCATCGTAGAAGGAGCTCCAAAAGCAAAAGAACATGCACAAATCAAATGGGTGCCCCTTCAAGAGCTACGCTCGTTAAAATGGGCACCCGCTGATATTCCGACAGTGGATAAGCTTCTGACAGACGAACTGAGCGTTTAAGATCTTATTAGACGTTTAGCTCGTAATAGAAAAACTGCTCATCCTTTATCCATCCATCTGATTCATATAAATGTTGTGCGGAGATATTGTCTACTGCTGTTTGTAGCTTCAATCCTTTCGCATCTGTTTCTTTTGCAAATTGTTTGGCAGCGTGTAACAGCTGTCTCCCTGCTCCCTTATTTCTACTTTCCGCTGTTACGAATAGATCATTTAAAATCCAGATCCGCTTCATTGAAACAGACGAAAAAGCGGGATACAATTGAGTGAATCCAATATACTCGCCATTTTCAACTGCTGTAAAAATAACAGATTCCTTCTTTTCCATTCGTTCGCGTACGAAGTCCTCTGCTGCCTGTATGTTTGAGGCCTGTTTGTAAAAAACTCTGTATGAGTTAAACAGCTTAGCCACTCCATTGATATCCTCTTGTGTTGCCTGATAAATCTCCATCTCGCTTCCCCCATTCCAGTTTCTTTACAATTACAGAATATATCATCTTTGCGGAAAACAAAAAAATTTTCACACTTTTCTTTCTATTTCTAATTTATTTTAAATAGTTTATTCATGCTTGCATAATCATTTTGTTCTGTTATTTGATTTCATAGTTTAGCCACACAGCCTTGTCCGCTCCTACCTTATCATACAAGGCCTGAGCCGCCAGGTTATCGTGTGCTGTTTCCCAAATCATATGGGAATAATTATTTTCTCTTATATAATCAATGCTATGCTGAAGCAGCTTTTCGCCAATTTGTTGTCCCCTTGCGGCCGATGTTACATATAAATCGTAGAGGATAGCCATACGCTTTACTTCCAGTGTATTAAAAGTGAAGTATAGCGTAGAAAACCCGACGATTTGGCGAGGACTTTTTTCTGCCACAAATTGAATGCCCTCATAAGGATTGGCAATTAAATGTACAATTAATTTTTCAAGTGAGCCTTCATCCGGACGATCACAGTTATAAAAATCGACGATGTATTCATACATCAAATCCATCAGCTGTGGTATGTCACTTTCAACAACAGGTCGAATGCTTATATGTTCCATATTTCCTTCCCCCAATTTATGAAATGTCATTGTACTTTATGCAAGTTGTATGCCGTCAAGGATAGAATTCCTCTTATATGGAAGACGTTATTTTTTGTATTTCTTATGTTAGCCAGGCAGTTGAAGCACTCATAAATGAAGAAAAAGATACAGTGTTTTGAAATTAGAGGAAAAACTTTTTGACTTTACCACTCGGAAAATCAGACACCTTTGAAGATCAAGATTATATCTGAATACTTAGCTATCCTAAAGCTGCAGAAACCGATCTTTTGCCGCCTCTCTTCAATGAATAACGGTCAAATCTTGCTGTATTCCGTCCCTTTCAGCAAGATATTTTTCCTATTTTAACCTCCCAGATAGACGAAAAATTAGTTTTATTTTCCAAAACATCATTGACATTGATAATCATTATCAATATTATTAAAACTAATGATAATGATTATCATTTTTATTTAGGAGGATTGCATAATGAGAAAAGCATTTCTATTTTTTACTGGCTTGACCTTGCTGTTTATGTTAGCTGCCTGCAGTGCCAGTGAACAGCAATCAGCTGGAAAGGATAGCGAAGCACAAGCGAAAGAATCAGCTGGAATCGAAATAACGGATGACTCTGGACAGACGATTACATTTGATTCCGCTCCCGAGTCTGTCGCTACCCTGAGTTCAGGAGATTTAGATATTTTGTTAGCTTTAGGCGCGAATGTAACGGGACGGCCGACAGCCAATGGACATGTAGTTAAAGAAATGAAAAACATTCCTGAAATTGGTAATTTACACCAGCCGAATTTTGAAAAAATTAGTGAAGTCCATCCCGCTGTTTTAGCCGCTCCTGTAAGTTTCAAACAACAGTCAGCAAATATTGAACAGCAAGGAACAAAGGTTCTTTACACACAAGCCAACTCGGTAAAAGACATTCAAGAAACCATTACGATGTACGGAAAGCTATTGCAAAAAGAAGCTGAAGCGAAAGAGTTGAATAAAGTTATTGACGAAAAGAAAGAAAGTGTGGAAAAAAGTCAAAGCAACCCGGTCGATACGCTCCTAGTGTATGGAGCTCCTGGCACCTATCTCGCTGCCTTGCCAAACTCCCTTTCTGGAGATTTACTAGAAAAAGCCGGCGGAAAAAACATCGCCTCTGACTTTCCAAAGGAGGAAAAGTTCCCTCAGTATGCCAGCTTAAGTGTAGAAAAGATCATCGAAAGAAACCCACAGGCTGTTATGCTCATTACCCATGGCGATCCTGAAGCAGTCAAATCAGCGTTTGAAAAAGAAATGATGAAAAGTGCTGCCTGGAAAAACCTTGATGCAGTGAAAAACGGCAATGTTGTTGTTCTGCCTTCTCACTTATTTGGCACTAACCCTGGAACAAAAGTAACCGAAGCGTTGGAAGTAATGAAGGAAAGTCTCGAAAAGGTGAAATAAAGTGGAAGCCATAGAAGTAAAAGAATTTGCAAAGGCCCACCCATTCTCCAAGAAAAGAACCTGGTTCATCTGGACTCTTGGCTTATTGCTGTGTCTATCTTGTTTATCAAGCTTGATGATTGGAACGGTTTCTTTTTCAGTTAGTGACATCTGGAATGGCATTTTTCATACAGCTGACACGCTTGAAAGAAGGATTGTATGGGAGCTTCGACTTCCGCGGATGCTTGTTGGCATGATGGTTGGCATGTGTCTCTCCGCCTCGGGAGCCATTTTGCAGGGAGTGATGAAGAATCCGCTCGCTGATCCGGGAATTATTGGAGTTTCATCAGGGGCTGGCTTAGCTGCAGTAACTATTATGATTATTTTCCCGGCTTATCTTATGTTTCTGCCACTCGCCGCTTTTCTCGGAGCCCTTATTACAGCACTCGTTATTTACATTTTGTCGTGGAAAGGCGGCACGTCCCCTGTCCGGATCATTTTGGTCGGTGTTGCTATTAACGCTATTCTTGGCGCCATCATGAGCGCGCTCATGATGCTGTATAGCGATCGGGTGCAATCTGTTCTTCCCTGGCTTGCCGGGGGAATTGGCGGAACCGGCTGGGTACAGTTCAACATGATTGTTTATTATACAGCTGCCGCTCTGATTTTATCTCTGTTTTCAATTAAGCATATTCGTATTTTGCGGCTTGGCGATGAAGTGGCCAAACTGCTTGGACACAATGTAGAACGGAGCCGGTTTCTGCTGATTGTGCTTAGCACGCTCCTTGCTGGTATTGCTGTCAGCGTATCAGGGCTCATCGGTTTTGTCGGATTGGTCGTCCCTCATATACTAAGAACCACTATCGGCGGTGATTATCGGTACTTACTCCCTGCCTCAGCACTTGGCGGCGGTCTGCTTGTTGTTGTCGCTGATACAGTGGCCCGGAGTGCTTTTAATCCGATTGAGCTACCTGTCGGCATTTTACTTGCCTTTCTAGGCGGGCCATTTTTCTTATATATGATTCAAAGACGGAGGGATTCATTTGCTTCTCACTAAAGATCTGTCATTCGAGCATGCTTCTTCCTTTCAATTGAAAGATACAGATATTCATATTGAAAAAGGTGAAATTGTCAGCTTAATCGGCCCAAACGGTTCAGGGAAATCTACACTTCTGCGCATCATTTCCCGGCTTATTTCTCCCAAAAGCGGTGAAGTGATCCTTGACGGTAAAAACATCCGGTCAATGAAAAGCATGGAGGTAGCCAAAAAACTAGCCATGCTTCCGCAAATGCAGGATCATCAACTAGATTTAACCGTAGGAGAACTCGTTGAATTTGGTCGATATCCCTATCGGGGAGCTTACAGCAAACTGAAAGAAGAGGACAAGCATATTATTCAATGGGCCCTTGATGTTACACAACTTGGCCCTCTACAAAACCGTATGCTGCAGACACTTTCCGGCGGCGAGCGACAAAGAGCTTGGATTGCGATGGCGATTGCCCAGCGTCCAGATGTTTTGTTGTTAGATGAGCCCACTACTTTCCTTGATATCTCTCACCAGCTGGAAGTCATGGAACTGGTGAAAGAGCTTAATGATCAATTTAATATGACTGTGGTCATGGTGCTGCATGATATCAATCAGGCAGCGCGCTACAGCGATCGGCTAATTGTTTTAAAAAATGGCAAAATCGAATATGAAGGCCTTCCCCAATGCGTATTATGCAAGGAAATGTTCCGCTCGATCTTTGAAATTGATGCCCATATATATCAGGAAAATGGCAAAGCCTTTTTTACTCCGATTAAATTAAGAAAGGAAGAGTATGCATGAAAAAAGAACCTCTTAATCAGGATTCAGTGAGAGAATTTATTGTGGCGGCCCATGGGAATTTCGATGAGGTAAAGAAGCTGTTAGCAGCCGAACCTGCACTTCTTCACTCCTCTATCAACTGGGGAGGCGATGATTGGGAAAGTGCGCTCGGCGCAGCAGCACACACAGGCAGAAGAGATATTGCCCAATTTCTTCTTGACCGAGGAGCGCGAATGGACATTTTTGCCGCCGCTATGCTTGGCGAGCTGCCTATCATTCAGGCCATGCTTAGTGCTTGCCCCTCTTTGCTTCATGCTAAAGGGGCACACGGCATTCCACTACTCCGCCATGCAGAGATGGGCGGAGAGCCGGCTTTTCCTGTGTATGAATATATAGATAAATTATTGTCTGAGGAGGCAGTTCTATGAGAATGATGAAAGCTGTGAATACGATTAAAATCAAAAAAGGAAGAGCAGAAGAGGTTTTATCCCGTTTCGCCAGGCCGAAAGCTGTTCATACATTTGAGGGATTTGTATTGATGGAAGTACTAAAAACAGAAAGCTTGTCCGATTATGATGAGTTAAAGATCTGCACTACATGGGAAGACCGTCAATTCTTTGATAACTGGGTAGAAGGAAGAGGAGCAAAGAATGCCCATCAGCAAAGCCGCGAGCAAAATCCTGAGGATAGTCCAATCATTGGCTCCCACCTAATAACCTTTGAAGTCATCTACCAGCATAAGCCGGCTGCAGAAGCGAGCCAAAGCTTATAAAAAATCAAAGGCGAGCCTTTTATCTGCTCGCCTTTTTCTTGATATGAAACAGTCCGCTTACATTTCAATCACGATTTTTCCCTTTGCATGGTGGGTTTCACTTAAGGCATGGGCTTCTTTTATCCCTTCAGCCGTCAGCGGAAACCGGTGTCCGATTATGACCTTTAATTTACCTTGCGCTAAAAGATCGGCCATTTTTGCCAGCTGCTCTCCATTTGGAACGAGCCAAATGTTCTTCGCTTTAATATTCCTAAGCGCTGCTTTTTCTTGATCCGGTTCAGAAACGATAGACGCCATTCTGCCTCCCTCTCTCAAAACTGTAAAGCTCTTTTCTTGATTTTCTCCTCCCAATGAATCGAGCACAAAATCGAAATCGGCAAGGGCTGTTTCGAAATCTTGTTTCTTATAATCAATCACCTGATCGGCTCCAAGAGATTGCAGTAATTCAACGTTGTGGGTACTCGCTGTCGCAGCGACATAGGCACCAGCATGTTTAGCCAGCTGAATAGCAAAGGTTCCGACTCCGCCGGCCCCTGCGTGAATAAGCACTTTATCTCCCGCTTTCACTTCTCCAAAATCGAACAAACATTGCCATGCGGTCAGTCCAGCAAGAGGCACACAGGCTGCTTCTTCAAAGCTAATATTATCCGGAATCTTGACAAGCAAGTGTGAATCGACCGCAGTGTATTCTGCATATGTTCCTCTATTCGTTGTTTCTGGACGTGCAAACACTCTGTCACCCGCTTTGAACCCTTCAACGTTTTCACCAACTTCTTCGATTATGCCTGAAGCATCCCATCCTAAAATAATCGGGAATTCAAATGGCATCATTGTTTGTAGATAGCCTTCCCGGAGCTTCCAGTCAATCGGGTTAATCGAAGTTGCATGGAGCTTCACAATGACCTCATTCTTCCCGGCGCTCGGCTTTTGGATGTTCATTTCCTTTAATTGCTCGCTGCCGCCATATTGCTCAATGACAATTGCCTTCACAGTCGCTCACCCTCTTTTCCAATATCATTTTTCTTACACTGGCCTTTATTTTCTTTTTTCAAGCGCTTTAACTAGCTCTTCTCCCATTCGTTCAGAAGAGAATGGATCACGGCTCGTAACAATTTGCTCACTCGCCCAGACAGCATGCGCTTTTTCGCTTAAATTCCCTTTATCATATGAAGCAATGTGAGTGAGTTCCTGCTCCAGACTAAACGGCAAAATATCCAACAAGCCTTCCGGTTCAATTTCATCCGGGTATCCCGTTACTCTCTTGCCGGCAATAATACTTTTTCCATTAGGACGCAATGTCCAAATAAGCGGAGCCGGGCCATGACACTCTGCAGCAACAATGCCGCCCTGATCATACACTTGATTAATAATACGGTGTAAATCTTCATTTTTTGCCAAGTCATACATCGCTCCATGCCCGCCAACAATCAAAATGACATCATAGTCATTCGCCTGTACATCTGAGAGCTTTTTTGTATCATCTGCTCTTCCAGATTCATACAGGGCTTTATACGTTCCTTCGGGATCATACTCCGGAGAAAGGCTTGCCAGATCAACAGTTGGCTTACCACCTAATGGAGAAGCAAGGTCTACGTGATGGCCAGCGTTTTCTAAAATCTGCAATGGAGCAAATAATTCTTCCCCCCACCAGCCTGTTTCGTAATTATTTTTTTCATCTTTATATCCGCTAGACAAAACTGCTAATACTTTTCCCATTTCCATCTCTCCTTTATTTACATTTGAAACAAGTCAACCCTGCACGGATCGTCATCATTCACCCGGTTTCCACCAGCTATTGAAAAGTACCCTTTCAAGGATTGGGCAAAACTATTTCTAGTTTGCACCAAGCTTGACAAGATATTCTCTACATTTCTTGTATCCAAGAGCTTGCTGCTTTCTCAAGCAGGTCGATTCATTTCATTGCTGTTCCACATTCAAGAAAAAATTTAACGGCCTTTCCCTGATTAATGATCAAGAAAAGGCCGTTATTTATCTCTTACATTTCCAGTACATCTCAGTAAACCAATAAGAAAGCAGACTTCCTATTTAATAAGAAGGCTTAGCTGGTTCGTATGTTCCTAACGCCGTATAAAGAAAATCTTGGATGGCTTTTATGTCTTCTTCTTCAACCCCTAGCCTCTGGGCCCAGTATGGGCTGTTTTCAATGTCCTCTTCACACATGAGTACCATTTGGCCGTTTTGAAGAGAAAGAACAATGCTGTTACCTAAAAACTGCTTTGTATCAATAATCGCTAAGTCGTAACGATGGTGATCCGTAATACAACATACGAAACGATTGGATTGCAGTTCAGTCTCATCTAACAAAAAAGTTATATCCATTTTACCCCATCCTTTCACTCGATTTAGCGGCCTAAAGAATTAAATACTATTCCTTAGCTCAAGAATCGCTCTTTTTTCCTTTTAATAATAGAAAAGCAAGATTCATGCCACCTTTAAAATGCGATCGAAATAAAATAGAGCCCCGATACAACACAGCGCAAATAGCCTGGATGAACCGTTCAGGAATAAGAAAGAGAACAAGGCGACCAAACTTTTATTCATTTTTGGGTTCTTAACTCTATTTTGAATAAAGGAGCCCTCTTTTCTCTTGGTAGAACGATTGAATGAACAACTATTGTTACTTGGTATCAATCTAAAAAACTTCTCCTAACCGTCACCCGGTCTGTCTTCTCTCCTCACAGAGACACGATGCCGGCTGAATCCCTCCCATCCCTGTACTTTTCCGATAAATGCATACAAAAAACGGAAGCTGTGTTATACAGCTTCCGTTCAGACTGTAGACAAACTCAATGAAATTCTAGAGTTTGTCTACAGTCCTTTTTATTTTGCTTGTGAATGAGGGCTGTTGATTTCCATTCCAGGCGCTTCGCTTTCCGCGGGGCGGGCG
This sequence comes from Bacillus sp. PK3_68, assembly GCF_003600835.1. Lineage (NCBI taxonomy): Bacteria > Bacillati > Bacillota > Bacilli > Caryophanales > Bacillaceae > Bacillus > Bacillus sp. PK3_68. The sequence goes on from NZ_NQYC01000001.1 coordinate 1,857,720, forward strand.
GTGAGCCTCCTCGCCGCGAAAGCGCCTGCGGGGTCTCACCTGTCCCGCTGATCCCGCAGGAGTCTTTGCGCCATCCATTTCAATCAACAGGGGTTACAAAGTTAGAGTAGCCGTACAACCATACCTGTTTTAAAATAAATAGATCAAACACTTGAGGTGAGAAAGATGCTTTCGAAAAACAATCCAATCCAACGGAATCAAATAGAAATGATCGCTCTAGACCAGCTTGTACCAGAGAATCACCTGGTCCGTAAAATGGAGGCAGCGATGGATTTCTCTTTTATTTATGACTTGGTGGAAGGATTGTATGCGGAAGTGGGCCGCCCAAGCATTGATCCAATTATTTTAATTAAACTAACATTTATCCAATATGCCTTTGGCATTTGATCCATGCGCAAGACGATCGAGGAAGTGGAAACGAATATGGCCTACCGCTGGTTTCTCGGTTATGGATTCCATGATAAAGTGCCGCATTTCTCTACCTTCGGTAAGAACTACGAGCGTCGCTTTAAAGATACCGACCTGTTTGAACAGATCTTCTATCGTATCTTAAAAATAGCTGCCGAGAAAAAGCTCATTAGTGCGGAGCACGTTTTTGTGGATTCCACTCATGTAAAAGCTAGCGCGAATAAGCGTAAATTTGAAAAGAAAATGGTTCGCAAAGAAACACGCGCGTATCAGGAACGCCTCCGAGAAGAGATTAATCAGGACCGAGAGGATCATGGAAAAAAGCCGTTCCCGCCAGATAAGTTCGATAAAGAAGAAACAAAAGAAATCAAGGAAAGTACAACCGATCCGGACAGTGGCTACTACGTTAAAGACGAACGAACCAAACAATTTGCCTATTCCTTTCACGCGGCCGCAGACCGTAAGGGATTCGTAATTGGCACAATGGTCACATCAGGCAACACACATGACAGCCAAATCTTAGAGCCGTTAATGGAGAAAGTGATAGAAAAGGTAGGAAAACCTAAAGCTGTTGGTGCAGACGGAGCTTACAAAACACCTGCCATTGCCAGTTATTTAATGGAAAACGGCATGACACCTGCTTTGCCTTATACACGGCCGCGCACAAAAGAGGGCTTCTTCAGAAAGCATGACTATGTGTACGATGAACATTTTGACTGTTACCTTTGTCCGGCAGGGGAAGTATTGAATTACTCAACGACGAATAAGGAAGACTATCGTGAATACAGATCACCCAAACAGGTTTGTACCTCCTGCCCTTTTTTAGCTAAATGCACGGAAAGCAGAAATCATCAAAAAGTGGTGACACGCCATATTTGGCAGAAATATATGGAAGAGGCCGACCATCTTCGCCACCACGAAGAAGTTAAAGCGATTTATGCGGAGCGAAAAGAAACGATTGAGCGTGTATTCGCAGATGCAAAAGAAAAGCATGGCATGCGTTGGACAACGTTAAGGGGACTTAAAAAATTGTCGATGCAAGCGATGCTTACTTTCGCTGCCATGAATCTCAAGAAAATGGCCAGCTGGACTTGGCGAGAACCAGAAATGGCTTAAATGATGACCTCGGAGAGGTCTATCTTTCTCTCGAATGGCTTTAAAACTACCGAAAAATCAAAAGGGGTTCGGAATAAGACTATTCCGAACCCCTTTTGTCGACAAACTGAACGGAAGCTGTGTTATACAGCTTCCGTTCTTTGGTAATCTCCATACCCAAGGCTCGGGATGGATAAAAAATATCCTTAAGCGTTCTACAAGTTGCTAGCTACAGAGTTTTTACGTAAAAATTACGTGTGCGTGGCCCATCAAACTCACAAAAATAAATGCCCTGCCACGTTCCAAGAAGCAGACGGCCTTCCGCAACAATGACATGCTGGGATGACCCGACTGTGCTAGATTTCATATGGGCCGCTGTATTGCCCTCCGCATGCCGATCCAATGAGTGCTCCCACGGATACACTTCATCAAAGCGCCGAATCATATCCCGCTTTACATCTGGATCTGCATTTTCATTGATCGTTATGCCTGCTGTTGTATGGGGACAATACACAACAACAGCCCCATCCTGTATCCCTTGCTCCTTAATGAAATTCTTCACTTCCTGAGTCACGTCGATCATTTGATCACGACTGTTCGTGTTTAACGTAAATCTTTTGAGCATGGCTTCCTCTCCTAAAAAAAATTGAATGATAGCTTCTATTCTTTTCCTCCAGGAAATTTCTGCTGCTTCAGCATGTCAGCAATGCCCTCATAATAAGGCTGGCGGTAAAAAGAGGCCACTGTTTTTGTCCACGTGCCCGCCCGCTGCGCTCCGCTTCTTTCAACTAAATAATTAGCGTAATCGTCATTATACTTTTCAAGCAACGGCTTTTGTTCTTGCTGATAAGTATTCTCGTGATAGACTGCTTCTTTCGGCAAGCGCGGCTTTTGTCCGGTGTCCTTTCCGGGATGACCAATACATAGACCGGTGATCGGGATCACATAAGGCGGAAGAGCGAGCTCTTTTACCACCTCTAAAGAATGGCGGCGGATGCCTCCGATCGGTACCGTACCAAGCCCAAAGGATTCAGCTGCAGCCACAGCCGTTCCAAGAGCAATCCCGACATCTGTCACTCCAACAATTAATGTATCAATATCTTCAATAGCCTCCATCGGCATACCTTCCATCTCGCTTGCCAAATGTGTCCGATAAAAATCTGCACAGAATATGAGGAAGACGGCTGCTTCCTCCACATGTTTCTGTCCGCCGCACAGCTCGGCAAATCGTTTCTTGCGCTCCGTGTCCTTGATCGCGATAATAGATAGCTGCTGTCCGTTAATCCAATTTGGAGCGGCCTGCACGGCCTGAATAATTTGATCTAATTGTTCCTCATCTACCGGTTTGTTTTCAAACGACCGGAACGAGCGATGGGATAATAATGTTTGAATTACTTCATTCACCAATGGTTTCCTCCTCATAATTCTCTTTTACATTTCTTCTTTTTCATCGTAACGCAATGGTCTGAAGATTTCAAAAAACACACTCCACAGCAGAGAGATGCATCAGCTAGCATTCACTTTACCCACATTTAGCCGATAGAATAGCTGAGTGCACAATAGAAGGAGAGCAGCCATAAAATGACTATTTATGAACAAATGAAGATTGTCTTACAAGGTAAGTTAAATGAACTGATCACCTCTTCACATGTGAAATCTGCTTTAATGAGTCAATTTGGGACGAATCCGGACAGCGTGATCCTTTCTGATTACTGTTATAACCGCTTTAATAATGGAATCCCCTTTAATAAGCATTTATTTCTATACATAAATAGAAATACGTATAAATACTTAGGAGAACAGTATCCGTATACTGGCCTTATTTTTCACAAACCTAAAGGATCTGATGAAGAAATAGTGATCGGAGAGTGGAGAAACGGAGTAAGCAGCTTTTATGAAAAAAAGAGGACTTTCCCGTTGGTAACCGAAGTCAGATTCCCTCCATTGGCAAAGAGCAGATCAGCAAACTTTATGAAGAGTACAACCAAATGCTAAAGTATGAAATGAGCTTACTAAATTGTAAGCCGACAGAACTCCGGCATCTAATCGGAAGGATTGGCGAATTCCTTTGCGCGATCCACACAAATGGAAGTCTAGCCAGACAAACGAACCAGCACGGCTTTGATGTCATAAGTAAGGGAAGGAGAATCAGCGTTAAAACCACTGCCCAAACGAGCGGATTTATTACCGTTAACCAGAACACATTTGCAGAATTTGATGACTTCTTCGTTGTTCAATATATCCATGATGAATTTAAAGTTATCTATTACGGGCCGAAGGAAGGGATACTTGACGTAGCGAGAAGATATGAAAATAAATATGAAATCGACATAAAGAAATTAAAGACGGTATCTGTTCGTTAGTGGCTATCCTGCTGTTTAGATAGAATCGACTAGCTTTTTATTCCATATAGGCCCTTTTTAACATACAACTAATCGATTCTTTTTCATAGCTTCATATTCCTTTTTCCACTTAACAAAAAACACCGGACAAAAGACGATTGCAGCTCGTCCGCTTTGCACGGTGTTCCTTCAAGCATCAGATTATTTGTTATTCCTCATCGAAGGAGGGCAATTGACGGTCCGTTCGGCATTTTTCACAAACGTGCAGTAACCCCGCCTGCAATTGCCATTCTCCATTTTGGCTCATTTCCATTTCTTCCTCGCTTCCGCACACTTCGCAAACTTTCATCTCTATTCCTCCTTTTCTCAAGAGAAATGCTTTCTACCGTTACTTTTTTAATGATTTTGATCTTCTTCTATTTCAAACCCGCTATCCAGTAGAGCTTGTTGAAAGTCCGTATAAGAAGCCGCCTCTTCATTGTAGCTGAAGACGGCTTCTCCGCTGGCCGGGTTTACTTCTGTTCTTCGCACTCCCCACACGGATTCCAATGCTTGTGAAGCTTTTTCTGCCTCCTGCTGGGTCAGCTTATTTTTCAACCTGATGACTCCCTTTGGCACGGCAAACCCCTCCTTCTATTAATGAGTCTCCCTTTTATCCTGCTGAAATGCCTGGCCCATTCCTTGTAGAAATTCCGTCATGACTGCCAACGAGGCCCGGGCTTCAGGAGTACGAATGCTCTTTCCTAGCTTCCAAATCCCTGGATCTTCTTTTCTTTCTACACTTTCTGAGACCCTTTGCATCCCTTGATTTACACCTTCTAGAATATTCGCCAACTGCTCTGGATTTACAGCTCCTAAAAATTTGGCCGTATTCATTCCATTTTTAATAATGTTGTACATCGCTGGCTGATTCATCTGCTGGATAGCAATGGCCCCCACATCCGTGCGCTGCTCAAGCAAGCCTTTAACGATGTTCAAAACTCCCATTTCATGAAGGTTCTTTAAAATTGCGATGGTGCTGACGATCGCTTCCCGATTATCGGCTAGCTCTTTGATGATGGCTGTTACTGCCTCAGTTTGTTCTTCCTGCTGATTTGGAATGTTTCTGCTAATTTGCCTGACTGCCTTGGCCATACTCATCCCCCCTTATTTCAATAATTTCCTCAATCGGTATGAAATCCAGCCGTTTCCATTTTTCCTCTACTCTCACGCTGATCTGAGGAACACGGTTTCCAAACCGGTGATTCACCGGTGGAAGTGGAGGTTCACCTTTTTCTTCAAGAACTTCCATCTTGACGCCCATTTCCTTATAGTTTGGCGTATGAGTAATCTTGTCATGATAGCTGCTCGTTAAACGGTTTACCGCTTCGATTTCCTCAGTCGTGTTCATAGTTAAATACAGCTCGTTGCCTCTTACACGTTCCGTGACAATCGTTCTTACTTCCACATGGCCATAAGGAGAAGTCAACCGTACCAAAGATCCATCTTCAATGCTCCTTTGGCTAGCAAGCTCTGGCGATATTTCAAGCCACGGGTGTGGAACTTTATGAGTTAATCCTTCCGACCGGTAAGTCATGTTTCCTTCATGGAAATGCTCCAACAACCGGCCATTATTTAAATGCAAGTCATATTCTTCCCCTGCTTCATACGGCGGTGTGAAGTCAACTGGATAAAGCCTTGCCTTTCCGTCCGGAAACGCAAAACGGTCTTTGTATAGAAGGGGCGTATCTGTTCCATCGGCAGCGACCGGCCATATGAGACTGTTCCACTCTTCCAGACGATCATAGCTGACCCCTGCAAAGACAGGTGCAAGCCGGGCTGCTTCATCCATGATCTCGCTCGGATGTTTATAATCCCAATTGGCACCCAGCCTGTTGGCCAACTCTTGAAAAATCCTCCAGTCTGGTTTAGAATCTCCAAGCGGTTCCATTACCTGATAGAATCTTTGAATTCTCCGTTCTGTGTTCGTGAACGTCCCTTCCTTTTCAGGACTTGGAGCAGCTGGCAAGATCACATCTGCATACTGAGCCGTTCTGCTGAAGAAAATGTCCTGAACAACGAAGAAATCAAGCTTTTCAAAGTGCGCTTCTACATGGTTTGAATTTGAATCGACAAGCGCCATTTCTTCTCCGAAAAGGTACATCGCTTTAATTTGCCCCGTCTGAATACCTTCCACCATTTGGTGATTGTTGAATCCTGGTTCTGCCGGCAGAGTCACACCCCATTCTTTTTCATAGCGCTCTCTGGCTTCTTGATCTTGGACAGGTTCGTATCCAGGCAACCAAGCTGGCATTGTTCCAAAATCACAAGCTCCCTGTACGTTGTTATGCCCTCTCAGCGGATAAGCTCCTGTTCCGGGACGACCAAAATTCCCGGTAATCAATAATAAATTAGCAATAGCTGTACTGGCATCAGTCGCTCCCGTATGCTGGGTAATTCCCATCGCCCACAGCGCACACACTGATTTAGCTTCATGAATCATTGTCGCTGTCTCAATCAGCTGTTCTTTCGTGAGCCCGGTTGCTTCCTCTGCATAATCCAATGTGAATTTTTCTAAAGAAGTGATATATTCATCTAATCCATTCACTCGCTTGTTTAAAAACTCTTTATCCTCCCAACCTTGATCCAATATATATTTGGTCACGGCAGAGATCCAAATCAGATCCGAGCTCGGCTTTGGATGCAGAAAAAGATTAGCTCGTTGTGCCAGCTCATTTTCTCTTAAATCAGCTACGATCAGCTTTTGGCCATGTAATTTATGCGCCCTTTTTACCCTTGTCGCAAGCACTGGATGAGACTCGGCTGCATTTGCTCCGATCACGATGACTAATTCTGATTGCTCAATGTCTCTCATCGTTCCTGAGTCCCCGCCGATGCCAACCGTCCGCATAAGCCCCGCAGTAGCTGGAGACTGACAATACCGTGAACAGTTATCTACATTGTTGGTCCCCATCACAGCACGTGCCAGTTTCTGAAATAAGAAGTTTTCTTCATTCGTACATTTAGAGGAGGCAATATAGCCGATAGAGTGTGGACCATGCTGTTCTTTAATAGCTGTGAGTTTGCTGGCAACAAGGTTTAGCGCTTCCTCCCATGTTGCTTCTACAAACTCATCTCCCTTGCGGATTAGAGGGGTCGTTAACCGCTTCTCGCTGTTCACGAAATCCCACCCCCATTTTCCTTTCACGCAGGTTGAAATGCCGTTGACAGGTGCCTCCTCTGTAGGTTCAATTTTCAAAATTTCACGGCCCTTTGTCCACATCTCAAAGCTGCAGCCAACACCACAATATGTACAAACCGTTTTCGTCCGCTTAATGCGTGATTTTCTCATGGCTGCCTCTACTTCTGAAATAGCAAAAATCTCTTTATAGCCAGGTTCTACTTCTTTCGTTAAGTCAATCATCGGCTCCAAAATTTTTGGAGGAATGGATGTTAAATAGCCAGCTTCCCCGAGCATGGATTTCTCCATTAAGGCGTTGCATGGACAAACAGTAACACAATGTCCGCATGATACACATGAAGAATCATCAATCGGAACATCGTTATCCCAGATGACCCGAGGGGCTTCCCTGCTCCAATCGATTGTTAACGTTTCGTTCACCTGCAAGTCTTGGCAAGCCTCCACGCATCTTCCACATAATATGCACTGATCAGGCTCATATCGGTAAAAAGGATGGGAATGATCAGGAGGATACGGCTTAGCTTTGAATTCATACTTTTGATGCTCAATCTCCAAATACTCTGCCGTATTGTGAACGGTACAATTGCCGTTATTATTGTCACAAACCGTACAATAAAGCTCATGGTTTTTCAATATTCGTGACATCGCTTCGTATTGGGCTTCCCGTACAGGTGATGACAGCGTGTCTACCTGCATACCTGCTTCCGCTTTTGTAGAGCAGGCTCGTACCATTTCTCCTCCTACATTGACGAAACAGGTGTCACATGTTTGAATTGTTCCTAGATTTGGATGATAGCAGATACTAGGGATGAAAAATCCCCTGATTGAGCAGCCTGCAGGATAGTCTGTCCCGGCTTTGCCGTGAATTCCTTGTCATTTATCCGGATTGAGAATGCGGATTCTTCCATTCTTTATTCCTCCTTGCTTTCAGTATTGCTGACTGGCGCAAGTTCCCGCCGGTAAGCAATCCAATAAAAAGCTGAAACAAATAGACTTCCTCCTATAGCATTCCCAATAAATACAAGAATAAAATTATAAAAATAATCTCCCCAATTAAAATAGCCTGCAAAGATAGCTGCAGGAATAACAAACATATTGGCGACCACGTGCTGAAACCCGATAGCAACGAATGCCATAATAGGGAACCAGATCGCTAATATTTTCCCACCGATATCCTCTGCTCCATAGGCCATCCAAACAGCCAATCCAACGAGCCAGTTACACCCGATAGCAGAAAATATCGCTGCCAACGGATTAGCTTCCAGCTTAGCTTGTGCTGTTGCAACCGTTTTTTCGAGATAAGGGCCAGCTGCCGTCAGTTCGGCTATGTGGCCGAAAAAATAAGCGACGAAGAGTGCTCCAATAAAATTGCTAATGGTGATCCAAAACCAGTTTTTGGCAAGCTGAGCTACAGTAACCCGTTTAGCTAAGCAGGCCATCGAAACAGCCATCATGTTCCCCGTTAATAATTCTCCTCCCGCGATAATAATTAGCATTAATCCCACAGGAAATACAGCGGCGCCTAAAAAGGCTGAAAATGATCCCCACTCGTGAGGCAAACTGGCAACTACTCGTATATCTAAAAGATAGCCGAGTGAGATAAAGGCTCCTCCCAAAAAACCCAATAACAACATACTGTGAAGTGGCAAATGAACTTTTCTCGCTCCAGTCTCTACTGCTAGTTGTGCAATTTGCTGTGGACTGTGATAAGCCAATTCTCTCTCCTCCTTTGCTGACATTCTTTTATATACCTTCCCTAATAATGGAGATTTCAACAATAAATTTTCTTCTAATGGATTTGGTATATAAAGAAGAAAGGTAGGATACCTTTTTACATAAGAAATACTTTAAAGGACTCTATGGTAAGGAGGTCATTAGACATGGAGAGAGATCCATTATTTGAGAGGGTCAAGGGGATGATTTTATCTTCATCCAAGAAGCCGAAATATATGGCTATATCGACAGTAAAGGTTGCAGAAATATTAGGCGTAAAACCTGCTGATGTCGAACAGGGATTACAGAAACTGGTTCATGAAGGCAAACTAATCAGATCAAAGATAGAGGAAGCGCCGAATAGTGAAATTTATTCATTGCCTTAAATCGTCAACATACGAAAGAAAGGCTGTCAGGAAAAAAGGCCGGACAGCCTCTGTTGACAGCTTATCCCCCTCCTTTCTATCAGGCTTCCTTATTAAAAGCCAGGAGGGTCAATGATTGACAATAACTTTTTTCTTACTTTAAACTAGTAAAGACAATGACTACAATACCGCCTTATCTTATAAATATAATAAATTACATATTATGGAGGAATTTGCATGTCTAAAGTTTTATTTATCAAAGCTAATCCACGACCAATCGATCAGTCTGTAAGTGTAAAGTTATATTATGCGTTCCTTGAGAGCTACAAAGAAACTCATCCGCACGATGAAATCACTGAGCTTGATTTGTTTCAAGAAAACTTGCCGTACTATGGCACAGATATGATTAACGGCATGTTTAAATTAGCAAAAGGCTTAGAATTAACAACTGAGGAAGAAGCAGCTACCGTTACTGTCAATAAATACTTGAATCCATTTCTGGAAGCAGACAAAGTCGTCATCGCCTTCCCACTCTGGAACTTTACTGTGCCTGCAGCGCTACATACGTATTTAGATTATTTGTCGCAAGCTGGCAAAACGTTCAAGTATACACCTGAAGGTCCAGTTGGTTTACTCACTGATAAAAAAGTGGCCCTTCTGCAAGCACGTGGTGGTGTTTACTCTGAAGGACCTGCACAAGCAACAGAAATGTCCATGAATTATGTAAGAACCATTCTTGGCTTCTGGGGAGTAAATGATATCACAACCGTTATTGTTGAAGGCCATAATCAATTCCCTGACAGAGCCGAAGAAATTATTGAAGAAGGCGTAAGGAAGGCCGCAACAGCGGCCAACACATTTTAAATAAACATCACAAGGGGCTTTCCTGTCGGAAGCCCCTTATCTGATCGTCTTTATGCTCTTTTTCTAATAGTAAAGTTATCCTCCAACAGCAGCCAATTTTGTGGAAAAGAGAGACCAAGTTTCCAATACATAATCCCCCTTAAGCCAAATTGCTTGATCAGGTCAAATTTTGCCTGAATGCTGCGCGCATCTTCAAACCATACTTCATGCTGTACTCCGGCATCATCGATGTACTGAAAGAAAGGCGCTTGCGCCTGGTAATCATATTGAATTTGAGCATTTTCCCTTAATGCGATGGCGATTGCCTGCTGGGGACTGACAGCTCTTGCTGGCGGACCTCCTGCTGGTGGATAAGGAGCTGCCCAATTATAGCCATACAAATTTTGCCCCAACAATATTTTATTCCTCGGAATAACGCTCACGGCATAGCGCACAACATTTCTAACTGGCCCAATCGGGCTAACCGCTTGCGGTTCACTGTACGTGTATCCCCATTCATAAGTCATCAGAGCCACAAAATCAACAATTTGCCCAATGGCTTCATAGTCATGAGCGCCGTAAATCCCAGTTGTCACATCGCTCGCTTTCGGTGCAACAGCGGCCGATATCATTAAACCGGCCGCGTGAAGCCTGTCTCTCGCTTTTCGCAAAAATGTATTATACAGTTCGCGATCTTCAGGCCTCATCAATTCAAAGTCAAAATGGATGTCTTCATAACCAACATCATTAGCCACTTGGATAATATTTCCAAATAACTGATTTTGAGCGGCATCATTCGTAAATATAGCATGCGCGAGATCAGCACTAAACTGGAACTCTTCTATATTACTGATAACCATTGCATTGATCGTCCTTGCAGCGCGAGCAATGGCAGGGATGTTGTCAATTGTAGGGGCATTGAGCGATCCGTCGCGATTGACCTGATAGCTGAACATGGCGAGATATGTTAAAGAGCCAACTCGATTGCGCACTTCATTGATGATCGCTTCGCTCACCGATGCTTGTGGTTCAACATAAAGCAGCACATCAATTGTAGACTTCGGCCGGGGAGGGATATATAGACGTTGCCCTATCTGAAGAGGAGCGGACACGGATATATTATTAACACGCGCAAGCTCGCTAACAGTTGTGCCATACGTTCTTGCGATGACGGAGAGCGACTCTCCTTGCCTTACCCGATGGTATCGCCCTGTAACCGGAATAACCAATGCCTGCCCGACAACGAGACGTGAAGGATCAGGCAATTCATTTGCCTGAGCAATCGCTTGCACAGTAGTTCCGTAAATTTGAGCAATCCGGTATACACTTTGGCCCTGCTGGACAACATGGATCTGCACAATAAACACCGCCTTTCTGAATAAAAGACTCCTTCACAATCCAATATATTTGCCGTTCAAGCCTATTATTCAGCAAAATCACTTCTTCTCTCTTAGTATACTGTGGTCCATTTAGGAAAAATAATGATAAATGCCTTATAATGATGGTGAAGAGTTTTCAGAGGAGGTTGTTAGATTGGATTCATTTATGAAGCGAGCGTTAGAATTAGCTGTGGAAAATGTTCAAAGCGGTGGCCAGCCATTTGGAGCAGTACTCGTGAAAGACGGCAACATCATCTCTGAGGGAGTCAATGAACTCCATAAAAAATATGATGTGAGCGGTCATGCGGAAATGCTGGCAATCCGGCGTGCACAAGAACAGCTACAGACAAATGACTTATCGGGTTATACGATATACGCAAGTGGGGAGCCTTGTCCGATGTGCTTTGCAGCTATGTATTTTGCGGGCATTAAAGAAGTTTTTTATTGCGCGGCTGTTGAGGAAGCAGCAGCAGTCGGACTGACCACCTCTGGAAAGATTTATGACGATTTAAAAAAATCGAGAGAAGAACGAACCCTTTCGATGGTTCACATGCCCCTTAATGAGGGACAAGCCAATCCTATGGAACTGTGGGGAAAGCGTTCCTAAAGTAAAAAAAGCTAGCTTTTGTTAAGCTAGCTTTTTTAACTCATGGCGCTCTTCGATACGCTTTTCAATCTTTTCAATCGCTTGTTTATCATTAAGCAATTGTTCCTTATTCTCTTGAATAAGCTCTTCAAGAGATTTCTTGTGCTTGATGCGCATAATTTTACACTCCTTTATATGTCATTTGTCTCCATAGACTTTAATTAGAAAAATTATTTGTAATAGAATTTTCTGAAAAATTCCATCTACCCTTAATATATACCACATCACATCTTAATAAACGTTCGGATTTTGACAATTATATGAAGGATTTTTATGTAAAATTATTTCCTGCGAAACAGAGGCTTTGTCCTAAAGAAAAAGAGCCTTCTTGGCCATTTCTTTTTTTCACTAAACAAAAGAAAAACAAGAACCTCTTTTTCAAGAAAAAAGAAGCCTAACTATTTTTCACACGTTTGCTGTTCACATTGTTATAGTTGATGATTTCATTCACTCTTCCAAATCACCGCTAATTGAGAAAAGAAAAATTTCTAAAATAACAGCCATTGCGAGCAAGCGGACCAATTTAACGAAGTACTTTAATAAAGCCAGGTTTGTACATACCTTTTGCCGCTTATGCAAATCACCATTTTATAAAAGAATAAGAAATGGTTGAATGGCTTTGAGTGGTTATTTTACCTTATAAAAAAGGAGAGAAAATCGATGACATTACACAGTTTTCATTTAAAAGCACACTGGCCCGGCCTGCGCAATGATGTAGGCCAAATTGAAACGGGCAATTTACAAACAAAAGTATCCATTCCACCCGAAATGGACGGCCCCGGTATCGGCACAAACCCGGATGAGATGCTGCTTGGTGCTGCAGCTACCTGCTACATTATTACCTTAGCTGCCATGATGGAGCGCAGCCATCTCGAAAAAGACAGCTTGACGATGGAGTCGGAAGGCATAGTGGAAGTTATAAATGGGATCATTACCTACAAAACAATCATTCATCGTCCAATTATTGTATTGAATTCCCAGGCTACCGACAGGGAGGTGTCATTAGCAAAAAAACTTGCTGAAAAAGCGGAAAAATCTTGCATGATCAGTCGAGCGCTTAAAGGAAATGTTGATATCCAACTGGAACCCTCTATTGAATTGGGACTGTCCGATAGCTAGCTATCGGACAGTTTTTTTATTTATGAGACTATGTTATACTCGGTTGTTGATGTCTGCTGGGGGCGGTCCAAGCCTCCTCGTTGCATGCGCTCCTGCGGGGTCTCACCAGAATTGTCGGGTTCACCCATCTATCGCTACAACCAACTCTTTAACAGAGCCTTATTTATAAGCAGACATAAGCCTGTTGCGAGCAGAGTTTTGTCGATGATGGCTGTAATTTTATCATTTACGGGCGAACCAGTTGATTCCAAATATGCGTCGCGTATATGTTGAGATCACTTTGCTTACTCCTTCTTTACATCTTTCACAATAAATTCCCCGTTTGACTGACTGTTATCAATGGTAATAATAAGTGAATTTGTCTCTCTCGGAACATTCAGCACTTTTACTTTGAGGATAATTTCATACTCTACCCCCGGCTTCATTTCTTCTGATGGCTCGGGTAAAGCCGCTTTTTTTATTGAAAGAATACGTGCATGTTCAAATTGCGGGAACCTAACATTGTAGGCACTTTTTATGGATTGCGATATTTGGGCATGAAATTGGGCAACCAGCACTTCCTCCATGTCCTCATTACTGACGCCTTGAGCAGTTACATTCATCATGCTGCTGCCTAAGAAGATAACAACAAACAAAGACAGAGAATAAGCTATTTTTTTCAAGAGACTCACCTTTCTTTCTTCTTTAACTTTCCCTAATGGTTTCTATTCATAAGCGTTAACTTATACCACTTGCAAAGTGTGGCTATTCTAAAAGAAAGACGGATAGGAGGCAGACACATGATTTATGAGCACTCTCATATTAAACACCACGTAATGCAACAATATGAGGATTACTTGCGGTTATTTAAAGATAAAGTAGAAAGAGAATACGTACAGACAAGGTTTGGACGAACACATGTATTGAAACTCGGCAAAGAGGACGGCAAACCGTTATTCATTTTCCACGGCGCCAATTGCCTGAATCCAATGACACTTTCCTGGTTTGAGGGATTGTTTGCTGATTATAAAATTTATGCGCCGGATACAGTCGGTCATCCCGGTTTCAGCGATGAAAGACGAATCAATCCTGAAGATGACAGCTTTGCCTTATGGGCGAACGACTTGTTGGACTATTATGGGATTGAATCCTGTGCCTTTGCCGGTGTGTCTTACGGAGGCGGCATCGTTTTACGGCTTGCCGCTTTTTATCCGGAGAAAATAAACTGCGCTATCCTCGTTGTTCCGGCCGGGATCAGCCCTTTCTCTAAATGGTGGACGATAAAGAAAATGCTCCTTCCATTTACACTTTACCAATTGAACGATTCAACGAAGCAAATTGAAGCAGTGGCTGATGCCATGTCTGCGGGTGAAATGAAAACGATAGATAGAGAAATCATCGCCACAATCTTTCAACATGTCAAGCTTGAGCATGATTTGCCCAAATTAACGACAACACAAGAACTTCAACGTTATCACTCACCCACAATGGTGATTGCCGGCATGCAGGATGTTTTCTTTCCTGAGAATAAGCTATTTCAGAGGGCAGCCCCTCTCTTTGGAGACCTTCTTGAATGGCGAGCTTACAACATGGGACATTTTCCTTCAAGAAAACATATCGAGAGAATGAATAAGGACATGTCTGATTTTTTAGTTCGTCATTACCATTTAACCGACTGATCCCTCCCTGGATTTTCATATTTTTATGGTGTTTTCTGTTAAAATACTGATTACAAAACAGTTATTTTATACAGGGGGCGGGATGCATGAAAAATAAATCCATCTACAGGAGTGAGCGAGGAAAACAGCTTATTCTTGGAAAGTATGAAGAGTACCTGCAATCATTCAGCTGTAAAATACAGAGAGAATATGTGCCGACAAGATTCGGCCGGACACATGTCTTAACGATGGGAAAAGAAGATGGAAAACCATTATTTATCCTTCAAGGTGGCAATTGTATTAACCCGGTCACCTTGTCCTGGTTTGAACACTTGCTCAGTAAATATAAAGTATATGCTCCCGATACAATCGGACATCCAGGTTATAGTGATGAAACGAGGATATCAGCCAAAGATGAGAGCTTCGCGTTGTGGATCACTGATCTTCTTGATCATTACCACATTGAGCGCTGTGCCTTTATCGGCCCTTCATATGGGGGCGGGGTTATTTTGCGGCTGGCAGCTTTTCGTCCCCAACGAATTGCCTGTGCTATACTTGCTGCTCCAGCAGGCATCAGCCTTGGTTCAAAAACAAAAATGATCAAAGAGATTATGATGCCTTTACTTCTTTACAAAATGAGCGGTTCAAAAAAACACCTTGCCTCCATTGCCAATACGATGTCTTGGGGCAGCATGAAAGCAATGGATAGAAAGATCATTGGGATGATTTTTAAGTATGTTTCCCTTGAGCAGGACATGCCAAAATTAACAACGAAAAGTGAATTAAAGCATTACCATTCTCCGACTTTGCTGATTGCCGGAAAGACTGATATTTTCTTCCCGGAGGATGCCTTATTAAAAAAAGCGGTTCCCCTTTTTGGGAACCTGCTGGAGTGGCGGGCGTATGATATGGGGCATTTCCCTTCCTCTTCACATATTGAGATCATCAACCATGATATCCTCGCTTTTCTGGCTGCACACTATTCATCTGTCGAGAACTGAGGTGCTACTGATTCTTACGTCCATAAGCTAAGAAGGCAGCCCATTCTCAGGCTGCCTTCTTAGTTTTATCATTCAATATCCAGTGACATGTCTCTCTTCTTAATCTTTAAAAAAAGCAGATAAAGGATACCGATGCCAAGCCAAGAAAAGCCAAGTTGCTTGGAAAGCGGATCGAGATTGAACCACACATAGCCAATAATAATGAACCCAATCAAAGGTAAAATTAGATGGCGCACATAATCTCTGCTCTTCTGCTTACCCATGTAATAGTTGATCACAGATAGATGCAAAAACAAGAAAGATGACAATGCCCCAAAGTTTACTACAGACGCCAACTTATCCAGCTGCGAAGAGAAAAAGAATGTTACAATAATAGAAATAACTGCAATGACTATGGTGCTCGTGTAAGGTGTATTATATTTAGGGTGAATTTTCGCTAATAATACCGGCAGCTTGCGGTCACGCGCCATGCTATAAAGAATGCGCGAAATGGCGGCTTGGGCCACAAGTGCATTGGCGATTCCCCAGGAAAAGACTGTGGCCAACAAAGTCAACATTTTCAGCCAGGGTCCGCCGACAACTTCGGCAACTTGGTAAAAAGCGACGTCCGGATTTTTAAATGTTTCATAATCAGGCCAAATTAATGCTGCAACCCATGTTTGAATAATGAATAGAATGCCGACGGTTAACAGAGCATACACACATGCTTTGCCAATTGCCTTGCTTCCTTCTTTTGATTCTTCCGCAAGGGTAGAAATACCATCAAAGCCGAGAAAGCTCAACACGGCGATTGAAACAGCCCCCATAACTACGCTCATACTAAATTTACTCTCATCGTAAAGCGGTTTAATGTTGAACTCCGCCCCGTTGACTCCTTTTACAATAGCGAGTACACCTACTGTGATAAAGATAGCTAAGATGATCAACTCAATCACAACAATAATTTTATTTGCCTTAGCGGTGAATTCAATGCCTAAAATATTGATTAATGTATTAATCGCAATAAAGGCTACTACCCATACGAGCATCGGAACTTGCGGAACAACATCGCTCAAGGCTGCTGCGCTGACTAAATAGAGCAAAGACGGAATGAAAACGTAATCTAGAAGAATGAGCCAGCCAGCGATAAATCCTACCGATTCGTTGATTCCTCGCTGGGCATAAGCATAGACAGATCCGGCAATCGGAAAAGCTTCTGACATGCGAGCATAACTAAATGCAGTAAAAATCATGCCGGCCATTCCGATTAGATAAGCAAGGGCCACCATCCCATTCGACCCTTGAGCCACCACACCATAGATTCCAAAAGGCGCAATGGGGACCATAAAAACCATTCCGTAAATCAATAAATCCCAAAAGGACAAAGAACGCTTCAGACCTGGCTTACCCGAGTTTGGGGGTAATGATGATTGTGCCGCTTTAAGTGCCATCCCTTATCCCTCCTGAAAAATTTCTTTGATGCCAAGCTTCTTCAAAATATCTTTAGAAAGAAAACAACGAGCTGTTTTTAACGGATCAACAATCTGGCTTACCTGCACATGGCCAGCCGCGCTTAACAGCATCGTCACTTCGTCAATCTTCATACTTGTACGTTGCAATAAATAATCAACTAGGTGTTCTACTGATTGATCAGCAGCTTCATCAAGTGTTTCTTTAGAAACGAGAAAAGCAATTCCTTCCTCATTTTCAACAAGGGGCGTCTCGATCGATGAACCTTTAATGACTCGTAAGGTTACTGTGACCTTTGCGGGAATTTCTATCCCTGATACGCCAACTTCTCCGTCTCCCATAGCCGCATGGACATCCCCCAAAGAAAAGAGAGCTCCTGGATGGAAAACAGGAAAATAAACCGTTGCCCCCTCGGCGATTAACGTTGTATCCATGTTGCCTCCATGATCCCCTGGTGTTCCGCAGGGCACTTCTCCCTCTTTAGGAGCCACACCGATGACCCCAATCATCGGGTTCAAAGGCAGTGCTATATCTTTATTAAAAATGGCTTTTCCATTTTCAATCGGCACCACTTTCACAGAAAACTCTTCTATACGGTGACCCATGGTTCCTAATTGCGGTCCCGTTGCCATCACTCCCTGTTTTTCAAGCTCAATCTTATGGATTGTCACGGACAAAATATCTCCCGGCTCTGCATCTTCTATATAAATAGGACCTGTCGCTGGATTAATTTGCGACCAATCAATTGCATTGAATGCAGTATCAGCAGAAGTAATTTGATTAAGAAAACAGTCATAAGTGTCAATCACTACCTCTGTGCCAGAGGCTACTCTTAAAACAGGCGCATGTGTATGACTCATTTCATAAATATACTTTTGACGTGTAAGTGTTTCAGCCACGATTGTCATCCTCCTTTTTATTCATTATAAAAAAAGCGAAGGAGGTTGATTTTCGAAATCTTGCCCATATTTTATGAAAAGTTATCCTTTTCTGAAAAATTAGATAAAAAAATGCTTCCTCCCAATGTAAAGGCCAGAATAATCCCCATTGAAGCGAAAGGCTCGTACTCTTCGTCAGAGTATAAACAGTAACCCCTACGGCCCAAATGAAAGCCATCGCCAAAGGAGCGCTGATATTTATACGCCCGCTCTTTCTTAAAGACACCCATAGCGGGATAGAAAAAGATAAATAAAATAAGATATACATGAACAGAAACCAAAAAAAGAAGCTTGGCAAGAGAACTTGCAGACTTAGACAAGCAACAGCTATCCCGATGGCAAAATAATAGATTTTCTTTGTTGTTACCTGTTTGCCTGCCGTTTCCATCCAATGAATAAAAATAGCTGTCACCGAGAAAAGAGAGAGACCAACAGAGTGTACGAGACCTACTAGCCAAATAATAATCATCAGTATAGAAGCGGCTTCATTGTGAGCTTCCATTATCTTATTTAAAATCACCGGAAAAGTAGGTGTTACCCCCTTTCCCAATAGATAAACCGCATACAAACATAACGAAAAAGGAACAGCTGCTGAACAAAAGAGGGAAAGCTTAATAGAGGAGGCTAAATGCTTCTCTTTAATTGAAGAAATAACCTGCCAAAAGAAGACGTTCATAGAAAGCTTTCCGGCAAAAGCTATCACACAGGCTGTTATCCATAGCCATTTTCTTTCATAGGTCAATGATTGGGCCACTCTTTTGTAATCATTGAATATCGCATTTGTGCCCTCCCCTAAGTAAAGAAGCAGGGAAATAAGGATCACCGATGCACTGCTTATCCATAGAAGCTGCGTTCCCGCCTTATAAATGGTAGTCATCCCGCCAAGTCCTGCTATAATTAGGCCAAACATAAAAAGCAACATGATAAAGAAAAAAGCATTCTTCCCGAAGCCTTCATTCAGCAGAACATTTGCAAATGCTGGCTCCAGCAACACCCCTTCTAAATTTGCGATAACCATTAATAATAGAAAGAAACGATACCCATTTGCAGAAAACTTTTTTTGATAGTAAGACAAAATTCCTGATTTGTGGTCAAGCTGGTGGCTAATTCTTTTTATTATCTCTTTTAAAAAGAAGTACAGGGCTATTATTGTTCCTGCAAGAAGAGCTATCCCGATAAATATCCCAAAATGATAAGTAAGAAAGATCGGCAACCATACAGCCCAGCTACTAAAAAAGAAAGCCACAGTAAAACCGTGCCTTTTTGAATGCCAAGAGCTTTCCCCGTAGAAAGGTAATCCCATGCACTTTGATGTTCAGCTACCCGATCAATGTTAGCCATCACAATAGCTGTCCCTAAAAATAAGATGACATACCAGTCAATCATCGATCAAACTCTCCTTGTATTGCCTCGGCGAAAAATGGACGAGTTTTTTAAATGTATAATTGAAGTGGTTTTGGCTCGAAAACCCGGTCTCTTCTGCAATTTTACTCATGCTCCAATGAGGCTCCTCTTTTAAAAGCTTTTTGGCTTTTTCAATTCGATACTTGACCAGATATTCCTGAAAGCTGACACCTAGCTCTTCGGAGAATTTACGACTTAAGTAGGTTGGCGCTACATGAATCCTCTCTGCCAACTCAGATAAATTTAACTTGGTCTGATAATGTTGATGAATAATAGCGAGCGCTTCTTGGATGGGCGGTGAACCTTCTAGGTAACGGTGCTTTTCTTTGAAAGCATCCAACACATGATAAAGCTCTTTGCTGATCACTGGTTTAACAATATAGTCAAGCACCTGCAAGCGGATCGCCTGCTTAGCATAATCAAACTCTTGGAATGCTGTGATTAATATGCATTCAGCCTCGTGTTCGTTGCGTATATATGCGCAAAGATCAAGTCCTGATTCTCCCGGCATATGAATATCGACTAAAGCCAAATGGATAGATTGGCTGATTAAAACTTTCCTCGCTTGAGCGGCGTCTTCTGCTGTAAAAACCGACCATAGCGGATACCTTTCACCAATGAGAAACGCCAATTGCTCTAATTCTAACGGTTCATCATCTACCAGTAATATGTTCATGCTCTCCCCCTGGTGTATATGGCCACTGCGCAGTCACAACGGTTCTGTCTTGATATCTCCTTATGTTGACATCTGTATGTAAATCAAATAATAAGCGAAGGCGCTTCCTTATATTATCCAAGCCGATTCCTTTCTGTTCATGGGTCTTTACCATCGTTTCTGGGCCATTATCTATGACCGTTAGGACGACCCAGCTTCCTTCTCTTTTCAAGCGAATCAACAATGTCTTCTCCCCTGCCTTTTTTTCAAGGCCATGTTTAAAAGCATTTTCTACAAATGTTTGCAGCATATAGGGCGGAAGATAAGTTGGCAAGGCTCGGTCATCAAGATCAAATTCAACACTTAACTTGTCACCAAATCTAATCTTCTGTACAGACAAATAGTGATTGGTGTATTCTAGTTCCTTTTCAAATGAGACGAGCGCATCTTTCTCGATATATTTGTAGCGCAAAAATTGAGAAAATTGCTCCATCGACTCCACTATATCTTTTGTTCGTCCTAAACGCCCGAGCGACAACATCGCATTCAAAGAGTTGAACAGAAAGTGAGGCTGAATTTGCTGGCTCAACTGCAAATATTCCATGCTTTGCAGTTCCTTCTCCATACGAATCTGTTTATTCTCCAGCTGTAAATAGTCAAATTCCCTCTCAAAAAATCCAAGTAAAAGTAAAATAACAAGGCTGGCAAT
This sequence comes from Bacillus sp. PK3_68, assembly GCF_003600835.1. Taxonomy (NCBI): domain Bacteria; kingdom Bacillati; phylum Bacillota; class Bacilli; order Caryophanales; family Bacillaceae; genus Bacillus; species Bacillus sp. PK3_68. The sequence continues at coordinate 1,878,604 of NZ_NQYC01000001.1, forward strand.
GGGCAACCCGAGGCAAAGAAAGACGATGGAAGTGAATAGCAATGAGCTCACCTTGAAGCCCTCCATTTTTAATTTCCTGTTTAGTAACGTTTTAATTTAGTTTAACACTTTTTCTAGAGCCCCTTCTATGAATAATTTTTGAAGCCATCAGAGCTTAAGGTCGCTTCCCCTTGAAAAATTTATGGCGCTCTTACATTCAAACGAACGTAGCGCAAGGGAGCTATCACAAATAAAGAGCTGTTTCGAAGATCAGCATCACACTGACTTTCAAAACAGCTCCACTCGTTTTACTTCTTATTTTTCTTATTTTTCTCTTTGTTTGCAGCGTCTGCACGATTAAATTCACTCTGGTACAACACCTCTTGTGTGTTGCTTAGCCCATTGCTTTTATCTGTCATTTTCTCATGCGGTTCTTTTCTAGCCACTGTTTATTCTCCCTTCCTCTTTTAGGTCATGTTCTATTCATTACTGTTCCCAGAGGAGAGGTGCTTTAAACGAACGGTTTGTGTCAGCCACGCGGCCATAAAATTACAATTACACCCGCTAGGCAAATCAAACCGCCAATCCAATCAAAGGAATCCGGCGTTTTCTTATCTATCCACCAGCCCCATAACAGACTTAATACCACAAATATTCCACCATAGGCAGCATATACTCGACCGAAGCTAGGAAACAGTTGCCAAGTCGCAATTATTCCATATAAAAACAGCGCTGTTCCCCCGAGAAAACCGAACCATCCTGGACGCCCTTCGCGCAGCCACTGCCATATTAAATATCCTCCCCCGATTTCAGCTACACCTGCTAAAATAAATAAAACTATTGCTTTTATCACTTACATAACTCCTTCTCGAATAGGTATCTATAATGTTAAGTCCAGATTATTTTCCACTCGCTTGATTCACTCCAATTTTTTCGCTTGCCCCCTTCAAACCAGCGGCTTTTTAACAGGCTACCAATTTTCTCATTAGCTTATAACAATATACTTCTATGTACAATGCTTCACTTTTTCATTCGTTACTCTTCTTTCTCTTTTATGCAAATAAAACAGCTTGCTTGGAGAATAGCCACTCTTCAAGCAAGCTGTTTAAACAGGGAAACTATTTGACGATTAATGCCGGGCAATTTACTCTTTTCATGACTTTATGACTGACGCTGCCTAACACCATCTCTTGGAATGAATTAAGCCCGCGGCTGCCAATAATGACGAGGTCAAAGTTCTCTTTATTTGCATATTCAACAATAGCGGGTCCTGGCTCTCCATGCAAAATTTTCACTTCATACGCTATATGCTGTGATTGTAATTCTTTTTCCATCTGATGAAGCTTTTCCCGCCGGGAGAGCTCCAGCTCTTCTTTTCCTTGGGAATGAAGGATAGCGCTTTTTGATTTTGAATAGTCAGCCACATAAACAACCTCAATTTTGCAGTCTTTTACGAGGAAAGCAATTTCAGCAGCTTCCCGCGCTGCTCTCAGGGAATTCTCTGACCCATCTGCAGCTAGTAAAATCTTTTTATACATATTGTCACCTCATTCGCTAAATTAATGAGGCATTAATTTAGCGTTTTTGTGTACAGCTAGCTTGTCAACGATTCTTTGACTGGACGAGTTCAATCCTTTAATCGCCACTTTATTATTTCTCTCATTGTATTTCATCATGACCTTATCAATTGCTCCAACGGCGGAGTCATCCCAAATATGAGCACCTGAAAAATCAATGACAATCTTTTTATTCTCCACCGTAAAATCAAAAATATCTACAAAGTCATCCGCAGAGGCAAAGAATAATTGGCCTTCCACTGTAAACAATGTATGCTCTTTTTCTACTTGTTTATTGATTTTTATTTTAGAGATTTTAGCTGTAAAAAAGATAGCGCTTAAGATCACTCCAGCAATTACTCCCTTAGATAAGTCATGAGTTGCAACAACAATCGCCACAGTGACGAGCATCACAACTGCATCTGTTTTCGGTGCTTTCCTTAAGTAAGAGAACGATGACCAATCAAACGTTCCGACAGATACCATAATCATAATTCCCACAAGGACCGGCATCGGAATCTGTACAACAAGATCCCCTAATACTATAATTAGAAACATTAAAAATAATCCTGCCACTAAAGTAGATAACCGGCCGCGGCCGCCTGATTTGACATTAATAACAGACTGGCCAATCATCGCACAGCCAGCCATTCCGCCAAAGAAGCCTGTTACAATATTGGCTATTCCCTGGCCTCTCGCTTCCCGATTTTTGCTGCTTTCGGTTCCTGTCATATCATCAACAATCGAAGCAGTTAACAATGATTCGAGCAGGCCAACGATGGCAAGAGCAATAGAATAAGGAAAGATAATAGCGAATGTTTCAAATGTGAAAGGCACATCTGGAATGAGAAACTGCGGCAGTTGTTGACTAATGTTTCCCAAGTCTCCTACTGTTCGCACATCTGCTTGTGTATAAATAGCTGCCGCCGTCAAAACGAGGATCGCGATTAATGGTGCCGGAATGATTTTGACAAATCGAGGAACAACATACACAATAACTAAAGTAATAGCAACAAAAATATACGTTAGAGTTGAAATGCCAATGAAATTCGGCACTTGAGCCATAAAAATTAAAATAGCCAGCGCATTAACAAATCCGATCATCACGGCTCGTGGAATAAACTTCATGAGCCTCGCGATTTTAAATACACCAAATAATATCTGAATGATACCTGTCAAAATCGTGGCGGCCAGCAAATAATTAAGCCCGTATTCTCTCACGAGCGGCCCCATTAATAGCGCCATGGCCCCAGTTGCTGCTGAAATCATAGCCGGACGGCCGCCAGCAAATGAGATAACAACAGCCATCGTAAAGGAAGCATATAATCCTATCATCGGATCCACTCCAGCGATAATGGAGAAAGCAATCGCCTCTGGAATAAGCGCTAATGCCACAACGATACCGGCAAGAACATCTGCTCTTATATTAGAAAACCAATCTTTTTTTATTTTTTCTATCATCTTGTTTTACCCCTCATTTATAGTAGGATGTTTTGGCTTTTCACTCTCATGAAAGCCGGGCCGACAGGAACAAAAAACAGTCTATCATCTTTCTTCCCAAAAAGGAACCCTTTTGGTACTTTTTTTGAACACCAACCTGGTTATAGAGGAAGTAAAAATGCAGGCAAAAGTTACTTTACATACTCTCAGGTAAACAGCCTGAAACTTTTACACTAGTTAGGGGAGTCGTTATGTTAATCGGATATATGAGGCCATATTATGAAGATCAAAATTGCGACAGCCAAGCACAGCTTTTAGCAGACTGGTCATGTGAAAAAATCATTAAAGAAGAACATTCATCTGCCAAAAAGAGAAAGGCCCTTGAGCAGATGATTAAGGAACTTCATCCCGGAGATAAAATTATCGTGGCAAAACTTTTTGCATTAGCTGACTCCACTCGCCATTTAGTTGAGCTCTTGGAGACATTGGAGATGAAGGGAGCATTTATTCAATCACTAAAAGAGGAAATTGATACTAGCCACGAAAGCGGCTACCGGTTCAGTGATATTGTTAAGCACCTTGTTGAGTTTCAAAGTGATGTGATAAGCGAAAAGACTAAAAGCGGTGTCCATGAAGCGAGGCAAAAAGGGATTGCAACCGGGAGACCGAGAAAGCCGGATGAAAATGTCAAGAAGGCTATCCGAATGTATCAAAGCAAAAAATATAGCCTAAGTGATATAAAGGAAGAAACAGGGATTAGCAAATCCACATTATATCGATACTTGGAAAGCTAACGGCTTTCCTATCCTCAAAAGGGCGGCCCAAACAATAAGACGGCCGCTCTTTTCCCCTATTCGAATGGTTATATCTCTACCTTTGGGATAGCATTGGCTAAATCCTCTCGTAGCAACTGGCTCAAGATTTCAACGACCTTCGGCTGGAATGGGTCCGTTGTTGTCACTAAGGAAAATTTTCTTTTTACCGGCGCTTCTTTTACTTTTAAAATGACAAGTGAACCATCCATTGCTTCTTTTCTGATTGCCCATTGTGACAACAATGAGATGCCCAAACCGGCTTCAACGGATTCTTTTATAATTTGTGTGCTGCCAAACTCCATTAATTGTTCAGGCGGTTGTTCAAATAGCTGAAACATTTTTTCTGTTGCTTCCCGTGTACCTGATCCCTTTTCTCGAACAATCCATGTCTCCTTCTCTAACTCGGCCAGCCTAATGGACTTTCTGCGAGCGAGTTTATGTTGAGCAGCGGCCACCACATACATTTTGTCTTCAGCGAATGGTTCAAAATTCAGCCTTTCATGCTTGAATTCTCCTTCTACAATCCCAACATCTAATTGATGCCTGGCGACTAAATGTTCAATTTCCTTTGTATTGCCAATCTTAATAGCTGGCTTAATGAGCGGATAATACTTACTCAAATAAGCAATAATATGAGGCAGCACATATTCACCAAATGAATAACTGGCCCCTATCGATAACTCCCCGCTTGCCTTGTTCGTTAAATCGTCTACTAAACACTTCATTTTAGTATATAACCCTGTGATTTCCTTCGCGTGATGGTAAACGATCTCCCCTGCTTTATTTAAGCGGACATATTTATTTGTGCGATCTAACAGCCGCGATCCAACTGCACGCTCAAGCGCTTGGATGCACTGGCTGATCGCTGGCTGCGTCATATGCAATTCCTCTGCTGCCCGAGAAAAATTCTTTTTTTCTGCCACTGTAATAAAAACAAGCAAAAGTTGATCCATACATATGTTTCTCCTTTCTCAGTTTATTATGCATTTTGCTTATTATCACTATCATAATGATTTATTTTTCTTATAGCAAATCATCCTTTAAGATAAAATTACAATCTATTTTTGTGGAGGGATTGAAATGGCTATGCAGAATGTTCAACTCAAAAAAAAGCTTGTCCAGCCAAAAGGCAAGACAGCTTTTCTTCTTCCATGGATCGGCGGGATCTCCTTTACGTTTCTGATTGCTTTGCTGGGATACTTATTAGCTCAGGTGCCTGGGTTTGATCATGTCGGCCAGTTAGCCTGCGCTATCATAATTGCTGTTGCGTATCGGCAATTACTCGGATATCCAGAAGTCATTCGTTCCGGTATTGCTTTCTCCTCTAAAAGACTGCTAAGACTGGCAATTATTTTATATGGATTGAAACTAAATATTAGTATGGTTCTGCATGAGGGTCTTGGGCTGCTCGTACGGGATGCGGGAGTCATCATTTTTGCTATCTTCTTAACGTTAGGAATCGCTAAATTGCTTAAAGCTGATCAAATGATTTCTCTCCTTCTCGGTGTCGGTACGGGTGTTTGCGGAGCAGCTGCTATTGCAGCGGTGGCTCCTATCGTCAAATCAGACGATGACGATACGGCCATTAGTGTCGGAATCATTGCATTGGTCGGCACAATATTTGCTATTGCCTATACCATCTTACGGCCGTTTCTTCCTTTATCAGCGGTTGACTATGGCATCTGGTCAGGCATCAGCCTGCATGAAATTGCCCATGTAGCCTTAGCAGGAGCACCGGCCGGCCAAGAAGGGTTAGCTATGGCCTTGCTCGCCAAATTGGGGCGTGTCTTTCTACTCGTTCCGTTATGCTTTATTGTTATGTATTTGATGAAGCGCAAATCAGCGGAGAATCACTCCGAAGCAAAAGTGGAATTCCCGTGGTCTTTAATTGGATTTCTTGTGATGAGCCTTTTTGGGAGCTATATTCTCGGCCACTCTATTCACGTTTCAGACAAGACAATGAACGGAGTAGCTAATATGACAACTTGGCTTCTGACAGCAGCTATGGTGGGTCTCGGGTTAAATGTGAATCTGCGGGACTTACGTACAAAAGCGTTCAGGCCTTTAATCGCTATGGTCCTTACCTCTATTTGCTTATCCATCCTTGCTTACTTTATCATTTAGTGAAGCCGCTCATGTTCGTATATTCGTCATCTGTATCTTTTTTCATTCATCACATGATGCAGTTTATTCTGCTTCTTTAGCTAACAGCTTATTCTCACTCAGAAACTTCCCTGTACGAAAAACTGACTCGCCCAGGGCAATTTCTATACTAACCCGCAGATGTTCTTCCGCTAACCCCGTCACTAAAAAGGCTTTTATTCATATTTCTTAAAATGGATCTCTTATGCTTGCTGACTGATTGAACAATTTCATTCAAAATGCTCTGAAATGCTATATATTTTCTATTTGTTTGGAAATTATTCGCAAATCTTGTCTATTTTCTACTGATTCTCTTCCATCGATTAGGTACAATAAAGAAAAGGAGGAAGAATAACGATGAATTATAAAAATATTTTAATTGCAGTAGACGGTTCGGATGAAGCAGAACAAGGGCTTCGAAAAGCGATAGAAATTGCCAAGCGTAACGAGTCCTCCCTTCATATTGTACATATTGTTGATAATGGCTATTTCTCTTCAGTGGAAGCACTGGCCCATGCTTCTATTCCTGATTATAATGAAAAACAAGGGCAGGAACTTCTCGCTAGGTGCAAGCAAGCAGCAGAAGCAGCAGGCGCTCCGAAAGTTTATACAGTAATGGAAGTCGGCTCTCCAAAGTCATTGATTCCAAATCAGATTGCCGATCAGGTGGAAGCGGATTTGATTATTTGTGGAGCAACCGGCATTCACGGAGTAGAACGTCTTTTCCTCGGAAGTGTTTCTGAGCGTATTACCCGCACAGCTAAGTGTGACGTTCTTATCATTCGCAGTAACGACGTACATTAACACTAAATGAAAAATCCAGCCATACATTTTCCTGGCTGGATTTTTATTTAATAACCCCGGTGCTTTTTATCGTCACTTTAGCCTCTACATCGAATTTTAGCCGCGGATAAATCCGTTGCCATTCTGCTTCAAGATCTCGGTTATGAAGCCTTGTAGCCTTATAACGAAGACCAAATCCTAAAGGATCCACCTCATTTTCTTGCAAGAATTCCAGGAGATGAAGTGATCGCCTCTTCACTGCCTCGCTCGCGTATTTACTGTAAAGGCTTAGCTTTTCAGGCTGTACGGGATGTTGTGATTCTTCTATAATTCCATCAATATCCACAGTCATTTTTAAAACAGGTGCTTGATTGGCGGGTGTCAGTATTTTATACTTTGCCTGTACTTTGCCAACTGCAATCGTAATATGCATTTCCTTCTTTTTCACAACAATGTCTGCCCTTTCCTCCCTGCCCGATATAAGGTTGTAGTATTTCGTTTTTTCTGGGGTTAACTTTACCTTTTCCCTGCCCTCCTTGAAAACAATGGTCTCGTTCGTTCGATATTCTTGCCCCTTGTCTGTTGCTCGAATAATCGGCAAAATCGGATCAAGACCAGTCTCAAATAGCCGGCGGGCAAAGTCGTACACGTAGGTGGTTACAATATAGACGCTTTCTGTCCCTTCATCAGAGAAGATGTTGAACAAGGCGTTGGAGCCCGGTACGTCGGTAGTCGGATTTGTTTTTAAAACTTTTTCCGCTGAAGGGTCGCCGACCGCTACCCAGGCAATTCCCTGAAAATCTCTTCTTCTTAAGAAAATATCAAATGTTTGTCTGGCGTCACGTTCAAGGATGTTTTTTCCTAAGAGAATTACTTTTGCATGCGAAAAGTCTAATTCTTTATCGGTATGTGTTTTTAACATTCGAACCCCTTCTGCCAGAGTAGCGGACTCGATAGACAAATAATCATACGTTGGTTTTGGAGCTTGCTTGAATGCTCCTGTCGGCACTACTAACTTTAAGGTAATACGATAGGGTTTCTTTTTGTCTTTTGTCCCATCTACACCAACCGCAACAACAAACCCCCTCTTATCAATGTCTTTAAATCCACACCCTGATAAGATTGCCAGACAGGTAAGCATAGAAATAACAAGAAAAAGTGTCTTTCTGCTCATGCCTTCGCCCTCCTTCTTATCCACAGAAGACTAAGCAATATGACAAAGATAAAAGGAAAGAACAAGTCAAGCGCGTATGCTGTATACGTATACAGTTGGAGTTCCGTTAAATAAGGAATAACCATCAGACTGCTAACCCAGAAAACAGCCACAAATAGCCAAGGAGTAAGATTGTAACCTTTCCATTGCAGTTTCTTAAACCAAATAATATTTTTGAGTAACTCTATGGCGACATGCCAATGAATAAGTATGCTTAAAAAGGCAATCGCCAAGCTTAATAGGGCGAACATAAAAAGAACGCGCTCGATAAAGCCAAACTTCATCCGAATAGAGTCAGCTGTAAGGAACCAGGGATGGACAAGAAGATCAATATTCTTGAACCCCTGGAATCCAATTGGAATGAAATAAGAAGTAAACAAAGCGAATATTCCGGTTATGACTATAATCAGCAGTTGCTTCCACGACATCGTTTGTTTATTAGTAAACACCCGATTGAAAATAATTAAATTTGCCGGTCCTAACACCACGTATACAGCTGCAGCAAATGCCGAGTAATCTGGCATATGTTCGATATACATCATTGCTTCCCTCACGAAGTCCCAATTCATCCCTTTATCTACATACATTTTTGCAAAAATAAAAATCGTAATAGGAATGCTGATAAGAAAGACAACCTCTACGGTATACAACACGCTTTTGGAATTCATCAATATACCGAAGGAAACAAACACCAACATCATGGAAATGATACCTATCAGTGGCATATCGGGATTTAAAAATCGCTTTAGCAAGGCCGAATAAGTAATAATGGTAATTAAACCCGCTGTAAACCAGACGAGCACCGTACAGAAAAGAAGCGGCTTGGCAATCCATTTACTGGTGTACTCTTTTAACAACTCGGGATAGCCTTTGCCGGGAAAGCGGGTAAATATCCTCGTCATCCAGTACATAACCAAGCTTCCTGCACCGAGAGAAAGAATCATCGACACGATGGCTCCTTCCTTTCTTGCCTCAAAAAGTACCATCGGGACAGAAGTAATAATATGAGCAACCATATTAACAGCAAGCAAGTAATAGAAATAACGATTCATATTTATATCCCTTCATTTTCATTCGCTTTTTTCTGCACAAATAATTTTAAATAAGGCTCGCCAAAGCTGTTGACATGCGTTAAATACATCACCAGGCCGACAACTCCCAATGTCAATCCGGCTACCCCTGAAATGGTTGCAATGGCGAGCAAAACATACTTCATTACCCTTACAGCCGTGTTCATCTCATTAATCGGAATGGCAAAGTTGGAAATGGCCACCGCGGAGACAATAATGATCATAATATTGGAAACCAAAGCCGCTTCTGTTGCAGCTGTCCCCAAAATTAAGCCGCCAACAGTGGTCGCCGTTCCACTAATTACTTTTGGCAGCCGGACACTCGCTTCAATCAGCAATTCCATAATAATGAGCATAAACAATACCTCAACAAAGGACGGATAAGGAACCCCTACCCGGCTGCCAGCTACAGACATGGCAAGCTGCACACGGAAAATCTCTGGATTGTATGAAGTGACCGCCACATATAAACCAGGCAGCACCAAAGAAAGAAACATTCCCAAATAACGGATTCCTTTTAAAAATTTCACTACGAAGTACGGGTAATAGTTGTCATCCATTGCTGATAAAAAATCGAAAAAAACACATGGAGCAATAATGGCAAATGGATCTCCATCGAGAAGGATGACTATTTTGCCGCCAGACAAGTTATAGACAACTCGGTCTGTTCGTTCTGTCACCATCATTTTTGGAAACAAGGCATACTTTTTTTTGTTCATCATTCTTTTTAATTCTACTGTTGATTGGATGATGGGTTCTTTTAGTTCCTTCAAGTTCTGTCTGATATTATCCAGCATTCTCTCACTAACTGTTTCTCTGTCGTATATTAAAGCCAGTGCCTGATGAGATTTAGATCCGACTTCAAGCATTTCCACTGTGAGCGTCGGCTCATGGTACCGCTGCCGAATAAGATTGACATTCGTTTGTATATCTTCACTAAATGCATATTGTGGCCCTTGTGTGGTAGTTTCAATAGCAGCTTCAAGAATATTGTTTGTATTGACCTTCTTGACGTCAAATAAGAGCAGTTGACCGCTTACAGCAACAAGCACACTGCCTTTGGTTAACTCGATCATTAAGTTTTCCCTGGAAGTGACTTCCTGCTGGCTAGGAAGTGATTGTAAGTATGCCTCATAATGAGCTTCTGAATCCATTTCAAAAAAAGGCTTAATAATCAGCTTTTGCAGCTCATTACTGTCTACGACTGTTTTAATAAATAAAAGCGTAGCCTCTTTTCTTTCAATTTTCATGTTTTTCTCTACAAAATCTGAATTTGGCTTCAGCTTTCTTGATAACCAGCGAATTGTGTCAAGTGCTTTAGCTGAACGTTGCATCCTTTCACCTAATCTCTGTTAATAATTAATCAAACATTTATCAGCCTGGTGTCCTGTTAATTCCTTTTAAAATTTACATATCTTAGTCTCAGCATCCCGCACCTTGTTTATACATAACTAAACGACAAAAAAGACTGATCCGGACAGGGCTCCCTGTCTTTGGATCAGTCTTTTCGGATATATTATTATCTGTCTGAAGAGAACATATAGTGACGCTCATTGAAGGTCATAGAAAAAATCAAACTGATAGCAAACATATTTCCCATTAACGAGCTTCCCCCATAGCTAATGAATGGAAGCGGGATACCAGTGATCGGCAAAAGTCCAATCGTCATGCCAATGTTTTGGAAGGCATGGAAGGTAATCATCGCAATGACTCCGGCACACAGATACGTATAGTACGGTATCTTCGTACTTAAAGCGAGTTTGGTAATATGATAGATTAGCAGGAAGAAAAGACTGACGACAATACTCGCACCAATAAAGCCGTATTCTTCGCCGATAATACTAAAAATAAAGTCGGTATGGCTTTCCGGAAGATAAACTTCCCGATAACCGAAACCTTTCCCCATCGTTTGTCCGGAACCGATCGCCAGCAATGACCTTGTTAAATGGAATCCTGTCGAACTTTCATACGTGTATGGATCAAGCCACGAATAAACGCGTCCGAACTGATATTGCTTGACGCCAAGGTATTTTTCTAAAATAAGCGGATGCCACAGTACCAGATAGAAAATACCCGTTATAATTGCAGCGGCAGACCCAAACAACGGCAATAAGATTTTCCACGTAATTCCGGAAACGAAAATCATGCCGAGCAAGATAGATAAGAATACAAGTGACGTTCCGAGGTCAGGCTGTTGCATGACGAGCAACAGCGGAAAAGCTGTAACAAGTCCAAGCTTAATCAGAAGCCAGAAGTCCGATTGAATGGTTTTTACCGGGTTCTTCTGATGATGAACAATGAGCACACGGGAAAGTGTTAAAATTAAAAATACTTTAATAAATTCGGATGGCTGTAAAGAAAGACCCGGCAGCTGGTACCAGCTTTTTGCCCCATTAATAACGGGCGCAATGCTGGAAGGCGCTACAATCAAAAAAGCGAGCAAGGCAATACCAAGCCCATATAGATACCAGGACATCCCCATTAGCTGGTCGGAGTCAAATCGGACAACCACTAAAATAATGGCAATGCCGACCATATAATAAACAATTTGCTTCATTACAAAGTTACTGTCATATTGTCCCGTTGTCTGGGCACTATAAATCGCAACACAACTCGTTATAAACATCATTAACAATATCAAAATTAATCCGTAATCAATACGGCTGGAGTTTTGGTTTGGAGAAGTCATGAAAAGATGCCTCTTTCTTATAAAATTACACATCTTACATTATAACGTTAAAGTGCGATTTCACAACAGTTTAACATCAGCTAATAAGAAGAAAATCTTCTGGAAATAAAATGAAACACTTTTCACTCTCCAATTTTGCTAACTCCAGTAATTGAATACCAGCTCTCCTATGGTGCGCGGCTGCCAGTGAATAATTTGCCCCATTTCCGCCTTATTCAAATCGTTCTCTTGCTCAATCGAAAATATAGGCTGGGTTGTTATTTTTAACAATTGGTTAAGCTCTTTCGCTTCGCAAATGTAAAAGCCTTTAAATATTCCGCTTAATGCTGGCTCATCATAAAAAATAATATGTTTAAATGACACCGAAGCTGCAAAAGCAACAATCGGGTAGTGTGCGTTCATCAATATGTGCAGGCGCTTTTCCCCATTGTCCAGAACCGCTTCAAAAAAATTAGTGTCGACTCTCGGCTTATGAAAGGCAATCATTTCGGCAGCCAGTTCTTGTGCCGCTTCAACACACATCTGCTTAAATAATTTGCCGTTATTTCGCGGCGGAGGATTTTCTCCGCTTTCATAAAATCCCGTAATTCCGTAGGATAAATGCATCGTGCTGCTCCTCTCACTTGTAGACGCTCTTTCTTATTATAGGAAAAGCCAGCCCGAATCACTCTCATTTAACGAAAGCTTAAAGAAATTGAAATGTTTTATTTGTCTCTGGCCGCCGTACGTCATACAATGGAAGACAGAATGAAAACTGAAGGAGAATGAGAAATGGAAAGAGTACAAAGCAAAGATCAATTTCAGCAGTTAATTTCACAAGAAAAACCTGTTATTATGAAATTTACAGCTGGCTGGTGTCCCGACTGCCGCCGCATGGATATGTTCATCGACGATATCATCGCTAAATACGATCAATATGACTGGTATGAAATTGACCGTGACGAATTTCCTGAAATAGCTGAAAAATATGATGTCATGGGCATTCCGAGCCTTTTAATTTTTAAAAATGGCGAAAAGCAGGCTCACCTTCACAGTGCCCACGCAAAATCCCCAGAACAAGTGATTGACTTTCTACAATCTGTCTAATTGGCCAGCCTCCCAATACGGTATACCGGGAGGCTTTTTAAGATTAATGGGTGTCCTTGTTAATAAATGTTCAAATATTAGCGAGAAACACCTGCTAACTTACGCTTCACTCTGCTTCATTTAATTAGACAAGAAAAAGAACCGAAGGAAGCATCGTTTCGGTTCTTTTTACGCTTATTAAATCGTCAAATCAAATTCTTTTATTTTCCTATACAGGGTGCTGCGGGCGATTCCAAGCCGTTCAGATGCTTCCGTTACTGTTTTTGTTTCAAGCAAGGCTTGTTCAATAAGCTTCTTCTCATAATTTTTGATAGATTTTGGTCTATGCTCTTTCCGATGGTAATATCCCATTAATACATTCGGCAAATGTATCGTTTCGATTTGCTGATTCTCCTTGCCAGCAAGCAAGAACGCTCGTTCTAATACATTCTTCAACTCTCGTATGTTTCCCGGCCAATGATATTGAATGAATACTTGCAAAGCCTCTTTACTTACTTGGCTCGGGCCCTGCCCATATAATACGGTAAACTCCTGCAAGAGTTGCTGACAAAGATGCTCGATATCTTCTGAACGCTCTCTTAGCGGCGGGATCATAACAGATAAAACGTTTAATCGGTAAAAAAGATCAGAGCGAAAAGAACCATTGTATGCTATTTCCTCCGCAAGATTCCGATGGGTCGCAGCAATAATTCTCACATCCACAGCCCTTTCCTTCGTCTCTCCCAAACGCACAATTTTCTTTGTTTCTAGCGCCCTCAGTAAAACCACTTGCAATTCTAACGGCATGTCACCGATTTCATCTAAAAACAGTGTGCCGCCGTGAGCAGCTTCGAACTTACCAACCGCTCCACCTTTTTTCGCGCCGGTAAACGCTCCATCAGCAAAGCCAAACAATTCACTAGCAACCAAATCCTTAGGCAGCAGCCCTGTATTTATAGGGATGAAAGGGCCATGATTACGATCGCTTTGCTCATGGATCATTTGAGCGATCACTTCTTTTCCTGTGCCCGTCTCTCCGAGAATTAACACGTTGGCAACAGATTGGGATGCCAGCCTGGCCACTTCTAATTCTTGTCGGTAATTTTCACTCCATGTCTGAACACGGCCAAATGAAAATGGTGAATCTATAGAAACTTGTTTTGTCTTACGCTTTAATAAATATAAATGTTGGTCATTGGTTTCATAGCTGTTGACTTGGAAACACTGCCGTAGATGTTGAAGGGCACGCTTAGTAAGAGTTTGTCCTTCGCGAAATTCCGTTAGTTCGATTGCTTTCTTGCTCATATATAAGATTTTCCCTCGCTGTGATAAAACCAACAAAGCCTCTTCACTAATTCTCCCCCACGCTTCAAGGACAATTTCATTTACCCGATCAGACTCCATAGTTTTAAGCTTAAAAGGTTTGGGTGGAATGTTTTCTTCTGAGTCCCAAACGATATCAAATTGACCGTTTGATAGCGCTTTGGCAATTTTCACCGGACGTGCTAAATGCCGGTGATCTGCATCTACTACGATTTTGCCGCATGCTGTGTCGAATGTTTGGCCGCTTAAGTCGTATAGAATGCGGCGGTGATCTTCACTCTTTACTTTGCAGATACTGTCAATCACTAATCTAGTGCCTAAGTAAGTATTAAACATTACAGAAGAAATAACTTGCTTCCCTCCAGCAAATCGGTGAAATTTATTAACGAATTCTGTGTTTAATGCATTGGAGAGAGATTGGAAATAGCTTGCCGAACCGTAATGCCCGGCTCCGTATTCACTCCCCATCGCTGCAATTTCTGTTTCCTTTGTAATTGGACTGAAAATAGGGATTTCTTCGGGATTGAATCCCATCCGTTTATAATCCTGATAAAAAGAAATGATACTTTTTCCGACAAGTGTAGAAAAAATGGCATCAGGCTTCTTTAAGTGAATATCTTCTAAAATATCATAAAATTTTTGCTGCCCGAAAGGAACATACCGCTCTCCAACCACCATTCCCTCCCGCTCATACAAGTATGTTTGAACTTGCTCATTTGTTTCACGGGGATAAATATAATCTGTGCCGATACAATATACTCGATTTCCATACTGGTTTGTTAAATAATCTAAAAGTGTGTGAACTTGCTGATTAGGTACTTCTCCGGTATAAAAGACATGCGGATGGCATTCACGTCCTTCATATAAAGTAGGATAGACAAGTAGACAATCGTATGTTTCTAGAATAGGCAAAATCGCTTTTCGACAGGCTGATGTATAACACCCAATAAAGATTTTTACTCCCTCTTTAGCAAGTTGCTCCGCTTCCTGAGCACTCTTTAACGGATCTGAACAAATATCACGCACAACAGTCTCTATAGTGTGCTCCCCGTTATCATACTCTTGGATCGCCAGCTTTGCTGCTTCACATTGCCATTTCTCTGTGATGGAAGTCGTTCCTGTTAATGAAAACAACAATCCAACTTTACTATACACGTCATCCCCATCCCCTTGTCCTATTTTAGGAAAGCTGTCTCAAAATCGGACAAGCTTTCTTTCTCTTTATCATACAATTAATTTCTGAATATTTGGAATAAAATTGTCTTATTTTACAACATTCTTATAAGCACTTTCTCCATCTCTTACAGATTTTGGTACTGGCATAAAAATTGCAGTTAAAAGAACCAGAAAGGAGGATTTTACTCCACATCATAAAGACGGAACTCGTGGATGGGGTTTGCATACTTATCAATTGATGAATGAATCATTCTTTGTACTTAAGGAAAAGGAGAGGGTTTGCAATGAAATTATCCGTACGTGAAAGATTAGAAAACCAAGGGGTGCGCGTAACCGAGGAGCATCTTCCCCTTCTTGAATCACGTTGGCAGGCCATCGAGCAAATGAAAGCTGAAACGGACAGTGCGTCTTTAGACGACTATGATATTTCTCTTCGCAATATTCCCGGAGGTGATCATATTGAGTAAAGATCTTATTACAAAATCAGTGGAAGAATTGGCACCATTGATTGAAAATAGAAAGATTTCTTCTCTTGAATTAACAAAAGCTGTTCTGGATCATGCTGAATCCCAAAATAAAACAATTAATGCATACATCAGCTTTACTCGCGAGAAAGCGGAAGAAACTGCCCGCTATATGGATAAAGAAATAGCTAACGGAAATTATCGCGGCATGTACCATGGCATTCCGATGGCCGTTAAAGATAATCTATATGTCCAAAACGAAAGAACGACTATGGCTTCAAAAATTCATAAAGACTTTATTCCCAATTTCGACGCCACCGTTATTGGCAAGATGAGAGAAGCCGGGATTGTTTTTACCGGAAAATTAAATATGCATGAATACGCATGGGGGATCACAAATAATAATCCACATTATGGCGCCTGTCGTAATCCGTGGGATTTAGAAAAAATCCCGGGAGGTTCCAGCGGCGGTTCCGGTGCTGCTGTTGCAGCGGATATGACTACTGCTACCCTTGGGACAGACACAGCCGGTTCCATTCGTATTCCCTCTTCCGCTTGTGGAATTGTAGGATTAAAGCCCACACACGGCAGAGTAAGCAAATATGGATGCTTCCCGCTCTCCTGGTCTCTTGACCACATTGGCCCCATGACAAAAACAGTTAAAGATGCGGCAGGGTTGCTAGAGATTATTTCTGGATGTGATCCAAACGACCCTACCTCTATTCACGCACCTGTCAGCCGATATACAGAAATGTTAACCGGCGATGTAAAAGGTCTTGTCATTGGTGTAAATGAGGAATTCTTCTTTAAAAATGTCGATTCCAAGATAGAAAAGCTTGTACGAGCTGGGATTCAATCCCTAGTCGATCAAGGGGCAAAAGTAGAAGAAGTGAGCATTTCTTCATTAAGACACGCAGAATATGCAGAAATGATCACCATTTTATCGGAAGCAGCCACGATCCATCATCGAAACCTTTTAGAACGACCGGAGGACTTTGGGGCAGATATTCGCTTACTATTTGAGCTGGGAGAACTGCCTTCAGCCGTGGATTACTTGCGAGCTCAGCAGCTACGACGTCAAATTAAATTGGAATTTCAACAAGCATTTGAAAAAGTAGACGTATTCATTACCCCAACATTGCCTATTATTTCGCCAAATATTGGGGAAGATTTTGCAGACTTAAATGGTGAAAAAGTAGATTTGATTGACCATATCATCCGCTTTACGGGACCCGGAAACTTAACCGGCCTTCCCGCCCTTACTGTTCCTTGCGGCCTTGTGGCTGGCATGCCCGCCGGACTGCAGATTATTGGGCCAGCATTAAAAGAAGAAACCATATTAAACGTTGGCTTTGCTTTCGAAAAGACAAATCCTATGCAAGGAAGAAAGCCTGGATTAGCCAGCTCCCTTCAATAATCTATTGCCCCCTTCCTTCATGAAGGGGGTTCATGTGCTTAAACTTATCAGCAAATCCTGAATTTGATTAAAGAAAGCTCCATCTAGGAGACCAATTTAAATAGCTCTTTAACTCCTCATCATTGTACCTGTACTTTCATCGGTTCTTTTTCTCCTTTTTCCGCTAAACTGACATGGCGGAACTCACCAACCAGTATTCCAGCTGCTCCTCCTGCAGCAAAAGCAAGTGCCCATAATTCATCTGATAATAGGAAAATAGTAAGGGAGGCAAGAACATAGACAGGCCATGCATACCAAAGCGACATAAAGAGATCATCCTCTCGTCTCTCAAACCAAGGAGCACCTTTGTAGAGCACGAACCGGTAAACAGCTGAAATATATAAGAAGAAACAGAAGGTGCCTAGAAGCGCCACCCCGGCAAATGTCCAATTCATATAAAAAATAATAATAAAAGAAGTAGAAAACCACACACCTAGTACAGCGATAATATAAGGGTTTGTTAAGAACTCTCTAATTTTCATTCTACATTCTCCTTTCTCCTCTTTATACCGTATGCACGCAGGTCTATATAAAGACGAATGTTCTTTACATCAATAAAAAGACACAACATTTTTTTCTTCTCTATAAACAATTTTTGTAAACTTCCGATATGAAAGACAAGAAGCAATGTATTTTAAAGAGCCATGGGACTCTATCATTGAAAAGGATAGGGATATAGGAGTGGGGATATGAAATTTTTCAGAATAAAACCAAAAAGAACGGCCGAGAGCGAAACAGCTTCAACTTTCTCAGCAGTCGGACGTCTATCTGTGCGCCCTGAAGGCAGCCTGATGAATCAACTAGACATGATCAACTTATCTATACACGATTTAACGGTCGTAAAATCACTTCAGCCGCTTGTGGAGGAACACCTCGATGATATTGTGACAGCATTTTACGATGCTATTGGCAAACAATCCAACCTGCTGAATATCATAAAAGAACACAGCAGTGTTGACCGATTGAAGAAAACACTAAGACAGCACATTCAAGAGCTATTTAATGGTGAAATAGATGAGGAGTTTATCCAGAAGCGACTTAAGATTGCTTATGTACACGTGCGTATCGGTCTGAAAACAAAATGGTACATGTCCGCTTTTCAGGAGCTATTCAACTCGCTTATCGCACTCATTTCTGAGACGGATAAAACGGTCGACGAAAAAATTGAGGCCATTACCTCCGTATCTAAGCTGTTAAATCTTGAGCAACAGCTTGTTCTGGAAGCCTATGAGAAAGAAGAGGAACGGCTCCGCCTCATAGTCCAGCAAAAGAGAGAAACGATGATTGCTAGCGCTCATTCTATTTCCCAGGAGCTTGCAGCTATTTCGCAAGAAACAAGTGCATCACTGCGGGAACTTAGCATGAAGTCAGATGCTATCTTACAGCTTTCAAAAGATGGCATGGCCCTCGCTGATGAATCTGCTAATCATTCTGTTCGAGGACAGAGAATGCTGAAAGACCAAGGCGAGAAGCTAACAGATATCCAGGCAGCAGTCTCCGATATCCAGACTTTTTCTGCTGAATTGAATCATATTGCATCCAGTATTACAGAAGTTATTACCATCGTCGGCAACATTGCCGGACAGACCAACTTGCTAGCACTGAATGCTTCTATTGAAGCGGCACGTGCCGGTGAATACGGCAAAGGCTTTGCCGTAGTAGCAGAAGAAATTCGCAAACTATCTGACCAAACAAAAACATCCACTACAAATGTATCCGATCATATTATGAAGACGAATAGCTTGATTGGCCAGATGAGCCAGTCCGTTGACAAAGTGAATGAGTTAGTCGTAAAAGGCATGGATAGTATGGGAAAAACCGATGAAGATTTCAACGAGCTATTGGAACTGATTGCAAATACAAAAGAACAAAACCATCGAATTGAAGGCGAAATGGCTCAACTTAACCGTATTGTTGATGAAATTGAACATGCATCCCAGGAAGTCGCGAATTCCGCTGTCGCTTTAAGCGACTCCACGGAGGACTTGCATTACGACAATTAAAAAAGCTTTACTTTAATGTCATGCCTCCGGTTTAAATAACAGGAGGCCTTTTTATTGATAAGCTCTGCTGTATTTGATGATTGAGTTTCGCTATAGACGCCGCTTCCACGCCAATCAGCTATTGAAAAAACAACCTTCATGTTTAATGGAGCCTATTGATCAAACAAGCTGGCGCATGATAGCAAGCACGGTAATTAGCCATTCTGTTACCCATCTACTTATCCAGCATAATACATGAAAAAAAGAGGCCTAACTGCTTCGCTCTTCCTGCTCAATAACTGGACAGAAAGACCAAAAAAGCTCGTCCAAAGCCCGACTCTTTTTCCAAAAGAATCGCGTGCATTGAACGGGCTTTTTTTATTGATTGGACGCAATGATAAAGCCGACTTTTTCTTCAATTAATTTGAGTACATCATTTAGTTTCGTATCTTGTTGTTGTGCTGCTTCATAAGCTTCTCGCATGGCTAAGAGAAACTGCTGCTGGTCCTGTGTCATTTGTAAGCTCCTTTAGTTTAAAAATACAACAATCTTTCTTTTCCACCCTTGCTTATTTTTAAACCAGGAGGCGCTTAATTTTTTTCCGTTATTTCAACCCATTCTTCTGCCCATTTTGAAATTTCCTTCATAACCGGCTTCAGGGCTTTTCCTTTCTCCGTCAATTCATATTCTACACGTACAGGTACTTCTGCGTATACTTTTCTTGTGACGAGTTCTTCTTCTTCCATTTCCTTTAAACGCTCTGTCAGCAATTTTCCGCTGATTGGCAGTTCGGCTTTTATTCGTGAAAATCGCTGTGGACCCGAGAGAAGCTGATTAATGATTAATCCTGTCCATCTCTTTCCGAGCATCTGCATCCCCTTTTCAAATTTGGGGCAAAGCTGAAAATCACTCATCGTCTTCACCTCTTTATATACTTATTATACCCCTTTTTCTTTAAAAGGAAATCTCTTTACTTTAATAAACAAAGTTACTTGACATCCCTTTATTTTTATTTTATATTTAGTTACGAAATGTAACAAAATGATTTTTCAACACAATCGGGATTTTATTAAATGAGGATAACTTCTTCAACTAACACACATACTGCCTTTAAAGGCGGTAAAACCATTTGCAGAAAGAGGGAAATTACTATGGCAAAAGACTTTTATACTGCAGTAGAAGAAAGACGCTCTATCTATGCAATCAGTAAAGAACAGCCAGTATCTAATGAACGCGTTCAGGAAGTCGTTGAGTTTGCAGTAAAATATGCACCTACTGCTTTTAACTCTCAATCTGGTCGTGTCATTGTTTTGTTCGACGAACAACATGATAAGCTATGGGATTTAACAAAAGAAACATTGCGCGAAATCGTTCCTGCCAAAGATTTTGGCCCAACCGAAGAAAAAATGGAGATGTTCAAAGCTGGCTCCGGCACAGTTCTTTTCTTTGAAGAGGAAGAAGTGATCAGGGGCCTTCAAGAACAGTTCCCGACATATAGCGATAAATTCCCGGAATATTCTTTGCAATCATCTGGTATGCTCCAATATATCGTTTGGACCGCTCTTGAGCAAGAAGGTTTAGGAGCTACTCTTCAGCATTATCAGCCTTTAATTGATGAAAAAGTACGCAATGAGTGGAATGTTCCCGCTTCTTGGAAACTGCATGCACAAATGCCTTTCGGCAAACCAGTAGCACCTGCTGGTGAGAAAGAATTCCAGCCGCTAAGCGAGCGTGTAAAAGTATATAAATAATGTTAACAAAAAAAGCTTATTCAACCGTTTTTGTTGAATAAGCTTTTTTTATTATATAAAAATTTCCATGTGTAATGATACAATAAAAAAGTAGATGAAATAAAAGGCGGTGTCCTTATGTATAAGTTTGTGATGCCTGAAGTAATTTTCGGAAGCGGTTCAATCCAGCAGACGGGAGAAAGCTGCATTCGTCTCGGGGCAAAACGCGCCCTGATTGTAACTGATCAAGGTGTCATCCAAGCTGGATGGTCCGAGCTGGTAGAAAAAAGCTGCCAAGAAGCAGGGCTTTCTTCCGTTGTCTTTTCCCATGTCAGCGTAAATCCAAAAGATATAGAAGCAGAAGCCTGTGCCCTCGCCTATCTTGAAAATGAGTGTGATGCTCTCATTGGAGTAGGAGGAGGCAGCGCGATTGATACTGCAAAAGCAGCTGCGATTCTTGCAACAAATGGCGGTCATATCCGCGATTATGAAGGAGTAGACCAGATCTCCTCTCCCCTCCCGCCGCTAGTAATGGTTTCCACAACGGCAGGATCGGGTTCAGAAGTATCGCAATTTTCTGTTATAGTTGATACAGAACAACAGAAAAAAATGACGATTGTCTCTAAGTCACTTGTTCCTGACATCGCTATTGTTGACCCAGATGTGCTCGCTACAAAAAGCGCCCGTCTGACCGCTTCTACTGGTCTGGATGTCATCACCCATGCCATTGAGTCTTTCGTCAGCATCGCAGCTACCCCGCTCACAGATGTTCATGCCAAAAATGCATTGGCTCTGTCGTGCCGTTACTTACGCCCCTCTGTTGCTTCTAAATACAACAAGAAGGCGAAAGAACGAATGGCGATGGCTAGCTTGCATGCGGGCCTTGCTTTTTCTAACGCTATTCTCGGTGCTGTCCACGCGATGGCCCATGCAATCGGCGGCCGCTATCCTTTCTTACACGGCGATATCAATGCTGTATTGCTTCCTCATGTGATGGAATTTAACTTGCTGGCTTCGCCTGATAAATTCAAAGAAATCGCTGCGCTTATGGGCGAAGATGTCCAATCGCTTCCCTCTTCAGCAGCCGGGGAAAAAGCGATCAACTTTATTAAGAAACTTTCCATTGATATTGGCGCCCCGCTCACATTAACGGAAATGGGATTTGCAGAATCGTCCATCCCTGAAATAAGCGAAACAGCCTTGTCAGATGCCTGTATGATTACAAATCCTAGAGACATTACGGCAGAAGAAGTAGCTGCACTTCTCTACAAAGCCTTATAGGTGATTAAGATGAAAAAACAAGATATGATTGAACTATTAACAGGGGTCCGATCCTCAAAACAAAACTATTATACAGAGTTAAAGACAACAGTGGAAGAATTAAAGAAACGAAATAGCCAGCTTGAAATCATGAATGAAGTGATGAGAAGCTTCAATATCAATATGTCCGTTCAAGAAATGCTGGAGAATACGCTGAAAAAACTCCAAAGCATCTACCCTATCAAACGGGTGAGCCTCGCCCTCTTTGACGGTTATGAACTTCGTCTGTCCTATATCTTTCCCGAAGACTCATTCTATCTAAAAAAAGAGACTTCCTTTCCTAAAGAGCACTCTTTATATAACGACGTATTTGTAACTGGGCGAGAACGCATTTATCAACAGGACGATGACTCCGACTTTTTTGAAAAAGAAGCTTTTCAACATCTCCATCTTCACTCTGTTTTTTTATTTCCATTAACAAGCCGGGGGAAAATTATTGGCGTACTCTCCCTGGGCTCTCTTGTTCCCTTTTCATATGATGAGAAGGATCAAGCTTTCTTTCTGCATTTAGCTGGACAAATTGCTGTATGCGTGGAAAACGCCCGGCTGTATGAGGAAGTCTTTGCAAGCAAACAGCAATGGGAAGAAACCTTTCGTGCAGTCTCTGACGCCATTTTAGTTATCTCACCAAATGGAACCGTTTTATCCAAAAATGATGCAGCTTCTTCCTGGCCGCTGGATTCCCATGGAGACATTCGGCCATTCATAAAAGAAGCCGCCCGATCCTCTCGAAATCCATTTGAAGAAACCATTAAGTTCAAAAAGCCGCATTATGCTGAACTGCGGCTTCAAAATAAGTTTTATGATTGTTCCTGCTACCCTCTTTTTGTTGAAGACTCTACTCTCCATGCTGTTATTCTCTATATTAAAGATGTTACAGAAAAACGGCAAATGGAAGCCCAGCTCCTTCATTCCGGTCAGCTGGCAGCGATCGGTGAAATGGCAGCAGGAGTTGCTCATGAGCTTAATAATCCCTTAACAGCCATTATCGGAAATACACAGCTGCTTCTTCGCATGAATGATATAAATGAAAAGATAAGGCCACTGCTTGATGATATCGATCTTTGCGGGAAGCGATGTCGGACAATCATCCGCAGCTTGCTTGCTTTTTCCCGGCAGGAGGAGTTTTCCTTTAAGCCTTGCTCTTTAAACCAGTCAGTAGAAGAAGCGCTTAGTTTAACACGCCGACAAATTGAGAAACAGAACATTCAATTGGACATCAACCTTTCTTCTTCTCTGCCTCTCATCAACGGAAATTTACAACAGTTAAGTCAAGTAGCCGTGAATTTACTCATTAATGCTAAAGATGCGCTTCAAGATGTAAAAGGCAGAAAAAGAAAGATTATCGTTGAAACAAAGAGCGATCATCACTCTGCTTTTCTGACCGTTACGGATAATGGTACAGGAATTGCTCCAGAAATAATAAACGATATTTTCCACCCGTTTTTTACTACGAAAGCGGCAAACAGCGGAACCGGCCTTGGGCTGCCTGTTAGCTTTGGCATTGCCAAGTCACACGGGGGACGCCTCTTAGTCGAAAGTTCAAATTCATATCAAACTACATTCACATTAGCTATCCCTCTTTTAAGTGAAAGGCTGTGAATAGATGAAACATATTTTAATCGTTGAAGATGAATGGGAAGTTGCCCGGTTTTTAGCAAGATTGTTTGAATTAAAAGGATACAGAACAACACATGTGGAAAACGGCGATTGCTTTGATCAACTTGATGATTATTCTGTTTTTCAGCTTGCTTTTATCGATGTTCGTCTTCCCGATCGCAATGGCCTTGAAATTCTACAATCATTAAAATTGAAAGCTCCTCAATGTGCCTGTGTTATTATGACTGGCTACGGTACAGTCAAAACAGCTGTAGACGCGATTAAAAACGGAGCAGCGGACTTTATCGAAAAACCCTTTGAGGACATTACAGCGATTGAGCAGCTTGCCGAGCGGCTGACCGACAGTTCTCCCAAAAATAACGAAGAAGCAGATTATGCGGTTCTCGCCCGGCAGCTCGGCTATTTTCTGGGCACAAATTCTAAGATGCATCAATTATATGAGTTCGCTTATAAAATCGCTTCGAAAGATATTACCATTTTAATAGAAGGCGAGACAGGCACTGGAAAAGAGGTGCTTGCAAATTATCTGCATGCGGCAAGCGAACGCAAGGAAAACCCATTTATCGGTATTAACTGTGGGGCTATCTCTGAATCGCTGCTTGAAAGCGAACTATTCGGCCATGTAAAGGGAGCCTTCACCGGCGCGACCGCAGATCGGATTGGCTACTTCGAAGCTGCCTCTTCAGGGACTTTATTTCTTGATGAGATTGCAGAAGCAACCCCTGCTACTCAAGTAAAGCTATTGCGCGTTCTGGAAACGGGTGAGTTTATGAAAATCGGTGGTACGATTCCAAAGCGGACATCAGCACGCATTATTGCCGCTTCACACGTTAATTTGGAGGAAGCCGTTCGGCAAGGATCTTTTCGCGAAGATTTATTATACCGTCTTGATGTAGTAAAGCTCATCATTCCGCCACTCAGAGAACGGCGAGAAGACATTCCCCTTCTTATTCAATCGCTCATTGAACAACTAAATGCAAAAATAGTATTTGCCAAGGAAACGATTGATCGAATGGTTGAATATGATTGGCCCGGCAATATGAGAGAGCTTTCCAACGTAATCCGGCGCACTGCCGCTTTATCAAATGATGGCATGAACATCACTCCCGATTTGTTGCCGGGAAAGGTGAACGGCCAGCATCAATCCGCGTCGGTGCCCGTACAGGTTGCACCAGCCAATTTTCTTGATGAATGGCGCCAATTTGCCAGTAAAGTCGAACACGTATATAAGAGAGAAGATCCAATGCAGCTGAACGAGCTAATTAGGCAAATGAAAAATATGGAGAAAAAAACAGCAGCAGCAATCATTCATAATGTTTTAAAAGAAACAGCCGGCAATCGTGAACAAGCGGCTGCCCGACTTGGATTATCCAAACGACAAATCCGCTATTACCTAAATGAAAAATAAAAGCAGATGGCAGAATTTCTGCCATCTGCTTTTAAGCTATTCACAAAAACATTTTTCAATCATCCTGATATATAGGATGCATGCTTTACCTGCCATGTCGAAGCGATGAAGTATAGGGACTGTATTAGAAGAATCCAAGGGCATCCTCGCTGTAGCTGACGAGCAGGTTTTTCGTTTGCTGGTAATGAGACAACATCATCAAATGGTTCTCACGGCCAACGCCCGACATTTTGTAGCCGCCGAATGCCGCATGGGCCGGATACTGATGATAACAGTTTGTCCAGACACGCCCTGCCTGAATGCTGCGGCCGAAGCGATAGGCCCGGTTCACGTGGCGAGACCAGACACCGGCGCCCAGCCCATACAGCGTATCATTGGCGATCTCCAGTGCTTCTTTTTCATCTTTAAAGGTGGTCACAGAAACGACCGGTCCAAAAATTTCTTCCTGGAAAATTCTCATGTTGTTCGCGCCTTTAAAGACCGTTGGTTTTACATAATACCCATTTTCAAAACCTGCGACCGTGTTTTTGCCGCCACCCACCAGGCATTCTGCTCCTTCCTGGTTGCCGATATCAATATAAGAAAGGATTTTCTCCATTTGCTCACTGGAAGCCTGGGCCCCCATCATCGTATCGGTATCAAGCGGATTGCCCGTCTTGATTTGCTTGACACGTTCAATCGCGCGCTCCATAAATTGATCGTAAATACTTTCATGAATCAATGCACGGGAAGGGCATGTACAAACTTCCCCTTGGTTTAAGGCAAAAAGCACAAAGCCTTCGATCGCTTTATTCAGGAAAGCATCATCTTTTTCCATGACGTCGTCAAAGAAAATGTTCGGTGATTTGCCTCCAAGTTCCAGGGTGACAGGAATCAAATTTTGCGAAGCATACTGCATAATCAGGCGGCCCGTTGTCGTCTCGCCTGTAAAAGCAATTTTGGCAATGCGTTTATTAGAGGCGAGCGGCTTGCCGGCTTCGAACCCAAAGCCATTCACAATGTTTACGACTCCTGGAGGAAGCAGGTCCTGGATCAGTTCCATAAAGACTAAAATAGAAGCTGGCGTCTGTTCTGCCGGTTTTAGCACGACACAGTTGCCGGCCGCAAGGGCGGGAGCGAGCTTCCACACGCCCATAAGAAGCGGGAAGTTCCAAGGGATAATTTGGCCGACGACACCGAGCGGCTCATGGAAATGATACGCAACCGTGTCATCATCAATCTGGCTAAGCGATCCTTCCTGTGCACGGATCGCACCGGCAAAATAGCGGAAATGGTCAATCGCCAGCGGTAAATCGGCATTCAACGTTTCCCTTACGGCCTTTCCATTGTCCCATGTTTCGGCTACCGCCAGCCTTTCAAGGTTTTCTTCCAGGCGGTCGGCAATTTTATTTAAAATATTCGCTCGTTCGGCCACGGATGTCCGCCCCCAAGCATCTTTAGCCGCATGAGCTGCATCTAAGGCAAGTTCAATATCTTCTGCCTGCGAGCGAGCTACCTCGCAAAATACTTCCCCCGTCACCGGTGAAATATTTTCAAAGTACTGGCCGCCTACAGGCGCCTGCCATTCTCCATTAATAAAATTTTCATATCGTTTCTTAAAGGTTACTTTTGACCCTTCCTGGCCCGGATTTGCATAAATCATTGCGGCTCCCCCTATCGCGATTTACAGTCATCTATTGTAAAACTACTTTTCTCTTAAATCTTACATCGTCAAGACAATACGCCCATTGATTTTTCCTTGGACCATCTTTTCAAACACTTCATTGATTTGATCGAGCGGAGCGGTTTCAATTTGCGCTTTTACTTTTCCTCTTGCAGCAAAGTCTAGTGCTTCTTTCATATCCATGCGAGTACCAACAATCGATCCTTTTACTGACACGCCATTTAAAACTGTGTCAAAGATCGGAATTGGCAGTTCATCATTTGGAAGACCGACAACAACAAGCGTACCGCCGCGTTTTACAGATTGATAAGCTTGCTCAAACGCTCTTTTTGTTACCGCTACGCTGACAGCTGCCTGAACGCCGCCTACACGGTTTTGAATCGCTTCGACTGGATTTTCTTGCATGCCATTCACTGTTTCATCTGCGCCTAATTCTTTGGCGAGTACCAGCTTCTCATCTGCAATATCTACCGCCACTACGTTAAATCCCATTGCCTTCGCATACTGAAGAGCAATATGGCCCAGACCGCCAATACCATAGATCGCTACCCAGTCTCCCGGCTTAGCTCCTGATACTTTAAGTGCTTTGTATGTGGTTACTCCTGCGCACAAGATAGGGGCCGCTGCCACTGAGTCGAGCTCATCCGGTATCTTCGCCACATAATCTGCTGCAGCCAGACAGTATTCCGCGTAGCCTCCATCAACAGAATAGCCTCCATTCTCTTGATTCGGACAAAGAGTCTCTTGCCCTTTCAAGCAATACTCGCATTCACCGCAAGCGGAATACAGCCAAGGGATCCCTACGCGGTCTCCCACTTTTAAAGTCGTGACCCCTTCACCAACCGCTTCGACTACACCCACTCCTTCATGTCCGGGAATAAGCGGCAGCTTTGGTTTTACCGGCCAGTCACCATGAGCTGCATGCAAATCTGTATGGCACACGCCGCACGCCTCCATTTTTACGAGTGCTTCTCCAGGCCCCGGCTTAGGCTTTGATACAGTTTTCACTTCTAAATCTTGTTTAAATTCATTGACCACAGCAGCTTTCATAACACTTGTCCCTTTGTCCACCTTTTTAACTTCTT
Organism: Bacillus sp. PK3_68; assembly: GCF_003600835.1. NCBI lineage: Bacteria > Bacillati > Bacillota > Bacilli > Caryophanales > Bacillaceae > Bacillus > Bacillus sp. PK3_68. The sequence continues at coordinate 1,906,583 of NZ_NQYC01000001.1, forward strand.
CTACGACTGTTTCTTTCATGAAAAATCCCCCTTTGTCTGATTATTCAGTTTTATAATTGCAAGGAACATGCCAGCTAAAAATCGTTGTTTTTGCCGCTTATTTTATAAAAAAAGCCGTATTTTTGTCTCTTTGGGCCGTTTTTACGGCTATGCTTTGACAAAAAAACGGCTGCTATCATCCTTACTCAAAAGGCTTGGTTAAAGATGAATGTTATTTTTTCCCTAGTGATTATAGCGGGAGCAGCCAGTCCCGGAAAAACCGAACCTACAGAAGCTCATTTACCTCGTGTGGAAAGCATTTGATTGCAGTAAAACTTAACAATCCAGTCTAACTCTAACGGGCCCCATCAAAAAACAGTCCCACCATCGTTATGGCAGAACTGTCTTCTCTTTTGTTACCCTAATTATCCAAAATACTTATCGCAGTCTTCTTCCTCTTTACATTTAATCGGCCCTACATCCATTCGAAAATTCCCATCCCAGTCCCATCCAATCAATACTTTGTTGACCCCTGGGTTATTTTTAGTTATGTCTAACTTTTGCCCCTTTATTAACGACCCCCATATTAACTCCCTTTCCCTTCAATCATTTAATCAAGTAATGAATGTTACTGTTTTTCTACTTTTTTTAATGCCTCTTCATCAACGACCACTGTTACATTCGGATGTGCCAGCAAAGCCGAGGCCGGAAAGCTCTCGTTCGCTTCCTCTGTCAGCAGTTGAACCATTGCCTCTGCTTTTGATTCTCCTGAAACGAGCAATACAATTTCTTTCGCGCGCATGATTGTTTGAATGCCCATAGTAAGTGCCTGTGTTGGCACCTCAGCTAGACTAGAGAAATAACGGGCATTTGCTTTTCTTGTGGATTCATCAAGCGTTACCACATGAGTGATTGAATGGAAAGGAGTACCTGGTTCATTAAAACCGATATGCCCATTTCCTCCGATACCGAGCACCTGCAAATCAATATCCCCTGCTTCTCTAATTGACTGCTCGTACTGAAGACATTCCTCCTGTAAGTCCTTCGCTTCTCCATTCGGCAAATGGATATTTTCCTCCGGTATATCAATATGATCAAACAATTGGTGCTTCATATACGTATAGTAGCTATTTCGGTCTGTCCGTGGCAGACCGGCATATTCATCAAGGTTAAATGTTGTAATATGTTTATAGCTTGTTCCGGCTGTACGATGATCAGCCACTAATCGCTCGTACATTCCTTCAGGGGTTCCTCCTGTAGCAAGCCCTAATACCATTTGCGGATTTTGTTTTACTTTTTTTAATACAATCCTGGCAGCTGTTTCACTTAGTTCTCGGTAATCTTTTACTTTGATTATGTTCATAACATGGTACTCCTTTAAAAATATAAAAATAAAACGATGGCTCTATACATCGTTTTATTTATTTTTACCATATCCCTGACAAATAAGCTATCGCTTCAGCGCCTTTTTAACTTAATACATCACCCTTCAACTATAAAAGGTAGATAAACCGTTTCTCTCACCGAGTATAAAATTGCATTATTTTGCTTTGATATTCTCTAAAGCATTGGCCGCGCAAATTAACAATAGCGATGGGAGCGAGGAAATCGTCGCATCCCGGAGGAGCTTAATCAGGCATAGTCAAAGAGCCTGCTGTGATAAATGTCTCCACAACAGGCTCTTTCATACCATTGTATATAACTTACGCTCCGTAAATAATAATTTCAGCCTTGCCATTTTGTGCCGCAATCTCCGCTTGGCCACCAATTGGCAATGTAGCCATTGGGTCTGTATGACCAAAACTAACATTCAGCAATACAGGAATTCCAGCAAGTTCCGGCTTATTTTTCAGCAGCGAAATGAGGGCAGATTCGGTCACATCGGACTCTTTTTGAAAACGCCCAATCAACACAGCTTTCAATTCCTTCGCTTCAGGTAAATGAAGGATTGACTGCAGATCGCGGTCAAACTTCATTAAATGAGTTTCATTATCATCTTCAATAAACAATACTGCTCCTTTTAAAGAAGGCATAAACTCTGTTCCTTGCAGCAAATTCAACGTGCAAAGATTACCGCCAATTAGCCGTCCCTCTGCTCGCCCTTCTGTGATAATAACAGGTCCTTCATTTGGATAATATGTACGGTCTTCTTGTTCCAAGTACCATTTATCGTCACTCCATGTTTCAGGAGTTTCTAATTCGAAGGGCGCATCATTCGTTAAAGCAGTCAGCATGCCTTGAATGGTGTAATCTGCCATATACTTCATGCCAAACGTAGAAAAATGGGGTCCAGAATAGGTAATTAAACCGGTTTGTCTATAGATGGCCAGCTGAAGTGCTGTAATATCGCTATACCCGATGAGGATTTTAGGATTGTTTCTAATGAGCTCATAATCAATGTGGGCAAGGAGCTGGTTCGCATTGTATCCTCCGATTGCCGTAAAAATCGCTTTTACGGCCGGATCGCGAAATGCTTCATGCAAGTCTTCTATTCTATTTTCAACCGATGTAGAAAATACAAGGTCATGCTCATCAACATGGCGGCCAAAGGTAACGCGAAAACCTAATTGTTCGAGTCGTTCTTTGGCCAGCTCTACCTGCTTTCCTTTTACAATCGCCATGCTCATTGATGGAGCAATCACCCGAATTTCATCTCCGGGCTGTAAACGCGGTGGCTGCATTTTTCTTCCCTCCATATTTGTTGCCATGTTCTTTTTTACTCAGTTATCAAGCCAAGTGCCGCTTCACAGCAAGCTTGATCTTGCTCGGTCGAACCGCCGCTTACTCCAATTCCGCCTGCTAGATCTTCTCCACAACGTACAGGATAGCCGCCGCCGAACACGGTAAGCCGCTTTGTATGAACAATACCGGTTTTTAAAGACGGCTTGTCTTTAATTACATCATACCATTCATGCGTAGGCCGGCCAAATGCAGCAGCTGTATAGGCTTTATCCTGGGCGATTTCAATACTTAATAGCGGCGCCCGATCCATTCTAGAAAAAGCTAATAAATTGCCTCCTGCATCCATAATCGCTACGTTAATAGCAATGCCAAGCTCTCTTGCTTTTTCCTTGGCGGCCTCCACCATCCGCTCAGCCAGATCGCTCGAAATTGTTTTTTGTTCAATAAACATTCCCATATCTTCCATCCCCTTTCCCTATCAATAAAAAATTAAGAAAAGACGGCACATTGGCCGCCTTTTACCTGCTATGTACGTTTTCCTTGTACATTTCCTGCATTCTTTCTTTAATTATGTGCATAACTTTTTCAACCTTACTGTCATCCCGATAAGCTTCTTCATAAGCTTCCTGCATGAGCAACAATAACTGTTTCTGTTCTTGCACTTTCATCCTTCTTTTACCTCGATTGTCCAATAGATTTCTTTCTCATAAAACAAATTTATCATACTATAAAATTGCTAATCTTCCAAGAGAAAAGCAAATTATTTCCTTTTGTGTAACAATTGCAGCAGGAGGAGCTGAACAGTCCATCTGTTCAGCTCCTCCTTGCCGTAATGAAAATTGTGATGTTTATCGCTTTACGAACATCTGAGTGTAATAAATGCCATAATCGCCGCCCTTGGCAATCCCAATTCCCATTTCTTTGTAATTGGGATTTAAAATGTTGGCGCGATGGCCGGGACTGTTCATCCAGCCTTCCATAACGGCTTCTGCTGTACTGTAACCAGCAGCAATATTTTCCCCGGCAAATGTGTAGTTAATGCTGAATTGATCCATCATTTCGAATGGACTTCCATATGTGGGAGAAGTATGGTCAAAATAGTTGTTTTTCACCATGTCTTCTGATTTTAGCTGGGCTACCTTCGCCACATCATTGGCATACTGCAACGATCCTACTCCTGCTTTCGCTCGTTCTTGGTTGACAAGCCCTAAAATTTGCTTTGCGATTTCAGAATGAGTACCCGTAACTGACTGATGATCGAGCGGCTGCGGATTCGTCAGTTCCTCATTTTGATCATTTGGCTGATGATGCTTCAGAACATTACTAATAAAGACAGCAAGCTGTCCTCTCGTTACTTTCCCGTTCGGTGAGAAGGTAGTAGCTGATGTTCCAGAAGTAATTCCTGCTCCTGCAAGAGTTCCAATATACTCAGCTGCCCAATGGCCCTCCGGTACATCGGTAAAATTCGAACCTTTAGCCCTAGGTAAATTAAATGCTGTTACCATAATTTTTGCTAACTCTGCTCTTGTAAGCGTGCGATTTGGATAGAAGCTCTCTGCTTTAGAAAATACGCCCCGTTGTGTGAGAGCAGCAATATAAGGATAAGCAGCTGTTCCAGAAGGTGAAATATCTTGAAAACTTGTTGTGCTGGATTGTCCTGGCTTAATCTGAAGCGCCCGTCCAATGAAAATGGCACTCTGTGCCCGAGTTACCGGTTCACCTGCTCGAAAGGTCCCATCTTTGAATCCAGTGATGATTCCCTCATTAGCCATTTTTTCGATTTGCGGGTATGCCCAATATCCGCTGGAAATATCACTAAAAGGATTGGCTGCATCTGCAGGAGATGTCCAAATACTGCCCGAAAGAATCAATGCGGCGGCGGCTGTTCCCATTTTTTTTGATAGTTTCATAAGTTTACACCTCTGCTAAATAAGTGATTTGCTTTTCATCCGGCCTATTATATCAATTTCTCCCGTTCATCTCATCGCCTGATTGACCTATTATCCATATTAAAAAAGTACGTTATAAAACTACTTTTCTCTTAATAAAAACAAAATAAACATAGAATTTTTTCATTTGACATGTTGTTGACACATTCATCCCTTACATTAAAATTATCAAATCGTTATTGAAGTCTTTCTGTACATAGGAGGAATAGATAGATGAAAAAGAGAACGATGTCGTACGTGATGAGCGGTGCGCTCTCAATTGGGATTTTAGGATCGGCTCCTTCCATGACAGCAGCAGGCCCTGCCACAACAAATGCGGAAGTGACGTCTTATAAATATCGGGACGGCCAGCAGATTAAGCCGATCAGAGATTTTTCTGATGTCATTCGTGAACAGGCGCAAACATTCGGGATCAACGTTGAAGATAAAGATATAGAAACACTTGCTAAGGAAGTAAGGGAAGAAAAAATAAAACAGCAGGCTGCTGCGCTAGGCATTGATACATCGAATAAAGACGTTCAAACCCTTAAGAGCGAAGTTCGCATAGCTCAGCTATCGTTACATGAAAAGCGCTAAATGAGATTCTTTCTTTAAGCTGTCAATTTGGCAGCTTATTTGCTTTTTAATTATAATGATTAAAAATGTAAGCTATTTGTTTAACGAACATACACCAGTAATCAAATGAGCTGAGGTGAAGTGAGATGACTGCTTCTGTACTGCTTGCAGAGGATGAATTGGCTATCAGCCAAGTATTAAAAGCTTATCTAGTCAAGGCCGGCTTTCATGTGATCCAAGCTTTCGACGGACGACAAGCGATTGATTTATTCTATTCCGAGCCGCCTGATCTTGTGCTGTTAGATGTCATGATGCCCAAGGCAGATGGCTGGACCGTTCTTAAAGAGATTCGTCAAACAAGTGCCTGTCCAATCATTATGCTGACAGCTCTTGGGGATGTAACCTATCGGCTAGATGGATTAAATAATGGTGCAGATGATTATATTACAAAGCCATTCAATGGAGAAGAAGTGGCAGCTCGAGTGCGGGCGGTTCTGAGACGATCAATCAACGAACCCCCGACTTCGGCTCTCAAGCATTATGGCAGCTTAACCATTGATAGTGTGGCCCATCGAGTCACATTAAAAGGAATTGATTTATCATTAACACCACGTGATTTATCGGTATTGCTGTTTCTTGCCTCCCAGCCAAATCGAACCTTTACACGGGAACAGCTGATCGAGCATGTGTGGGGACATGATTATGACGGCAGTGATCGCGCTGTGGACTTGTCGATCAAAAGACTCCGCAAAGCCTTGAAAAATTGGCCGGAGACAGAAGGAGAAATTAAAACCTTACGGGGATTGGGGTATCAATTTTGTGTTCATGAAAACAACTAGAAGAGTTTCTTTGCTGCGTTATTGGACAACGCGTTATGTTGCTGCTCTTTGCCTCGGTCTTTTAATTGCCGCCATGCTTACAGTTATTTGGCTGCAGCATACGATGCTTAACAATCGGCTGGAAGTGTCAGAATTTATTGCAGAGGAGTTAGCAAACCGAATTGCCGGCAGCCAAGAGGAAAAAAGTGTCTCTCCCACTATTGATGAAGACATGTTGAAGAGCCGGGAGCTCTTTTTGCAATCTGAACATCCGCCAGCTATCTATATTACAGATCCAAAAGGACGAGTACTCTCGGCTAATCAGCAAACCTCCGGCATTAAAACAAGTTCCTTTGCAGCTTCTCTATTGGAAAAGAAAGGAGACGTGTTGAAACTTTCTCCTGAATTGGCTAATGGCTCACGTACATGGATGATTAAAAAGCCGATTAAGGTAGATGACATTATATTCGGTTGGGTCGTCATGCTGCAGCCAGAGAATGAACTGGAAAATGTGACAGAGGAATACCGTCTTCTCACCGGTCTGATTATCAGTCTTGGCTTGTTCGGCTGGGCTGCCATTTATATTCTCTCTCGCCGGCTCGCTACTCCAATCAGCCAGGTGGCAAAAGCGGCAAAACAAATTCAGGAGGGAAACTACCAAGTTCGCCTGCCGGAACAAATTAAAGAACAGGAGGTATACGATCTCGTTCACTCATTTAAGGAGATGGCCCAAAAGCTTCAGCAGCTAGAATCCTTGCGTGCTGAACTGCTGGCCGGTGTTACCCATGAGCTAAAAACACCTGTCACTTCAATCAGTGGACTCCTACAAGCTGTAAAAGATGGAGTGGTGACAGGCGAAGAAGCACAAAACTTCATTGATATCTCCTTAAAAGAGACAACGAAAATGCAAAAAATGGTCAATGATTTGCTTGATTTCAATTCATTTTCAGCAAAAGCCCTGCCTGTGGCAGTGGAAAAGCATTCAGTAAATGAGCTGATTTCTGAAATCGTTCATCAATGGCACTTGGGCCAGGAGACTGAGGAAATTACAGTGTCACTGTCTCCCCTGCCACATGATCGATATATTTCAACGGATGCCGTTCGGCTTCAGCAAATCATCGTTAACTTATTAAATAATGCGCGCCATGCTGTAGATTCGGATGGGAAAATTGAAGTTATATTATCAGAACAAGAAGGCGGCCTTCTCTCTATTGAAGTGAAGGACAATGGCAGCGGCATTCCTCTAGCTGAACAGCCATTGATCTTCGAGCGCTTTTACCGCGGCGAACAAAAAAAATACAAAGTGCGCGGTTTGGGGCTTGGCCTTCCTTACAGTAAACTGCTAGCCCAAGCATTAAAAGGTGACCTCCTGTTAAAAGAGAGTTCACCGACAGGAACGACTTTTCGAATTTCCCTGCCGTTATCAGAAGAATCGTTTGGCAAGTCCTCCTTTGGCTAATAAAACAGTAAATCCAGATTGTAAAGGCTGACTCTTTTTTCGAGTCAGCCTTTTTTGTTATACTTCCGGTTCAAATGTCTTACAATCAGTCTCTTTTGTGTTAGTGGCCTGATTCCCTTTATGGCTAACCACATAAATTCGATCTGCTGTACATTCGTTTCCTTTCGCCCAATAAGTACAGTTGTTTACTTCACAAAGTACGTCTTTCGCCAATGTTCACACCCCCTTCCTTATATATTTAGCAAAAAGGATAAGCTCATTCCCTCCTTATTTTGGTCTTGCTCTCTGATCCGAATCAAAAAAGGCTTGCCATTGGTGGCAAGCCTTTTTTGAAAAGTATCTTTACTCTCTCTTAAATGTTTGGCAATCTGTTTCTTCTACATTGGATGCTCGATGGCCCCGGTGACTGGTCACAAGAATTTCATTAGCAGAGCATCGATTTCCTTCTTCCCAATAAACACAGTTGTTCACTTCACAGAGTACGCCCTCTAATACATCTTTATTCAAAGTAGTTTCCTCCTTTTAAATAGTTGATTTATTGTGGGTCGTGTGGCGGAGTGCTGTGCATATACGGGGGAGCTGGCGCCAGCATCGGTTTTTCCCCGTAGATGACCGGCATTTCCTCATATTCGAATTTTTTTCCGTCCGGTGCGGTTCCTTCAGCCCAGCTGCCTTTTACACTGTCTTCCCCTTCTGAAAAGTTGTACAGTTTATGTGAAAACTCTGTTGCTTCATATTCAGCAGGCACAGTAGAAGGAACGATGACTCCTTCTTTCTCCTCTAATTCTTTAATGGCTGCAATCCATTGATTTTGATGCATGGTATCACGTGCCAGCAGGAATGATAACATATCCTTAACACCGCGATCATCTGTCATTTCATACAGACGAGCCACCTGCAATCTTCCCTGAGACTCGGCGTTTAAATTCGCACGGAAATCCGCTAATAAGTTGCCACTTGCTACGATATATCCAGCATTCCAAGGAACACCGGTACTGCTTTCCGGCGTGGCACCCAGTCCAGATACGATAGCGTGATGCGGATTCATCCCACCCATAATCGCACCAATAACCGGATCTTTAGCTGCATTTTCCTGCTCATTCACCGGCGCCTTATCAAGCAGGCGTGCAATCATGGTGGCAATCATTTCCACATGGCCAATTTCTTCTGTTCCTGTATCTAAAATGAGGTCTTTATACTTCTCGTTCCCTCTCGTATTCCATCCTTGGAATAAATATTGCATAGCAACTGAAATTTCGCCGAACTGCCCGCCAAGAATTTCTTGCAATTGTTTGGCGTACACCGGATCCGGTTTATCTGGTTTTGCGTGGAATTGAAGTTCTTTCTTATGGAAAAACATAAACTACCACCTTTGCTATTTTATTTGAATCACCGGTTGTAACCGGCTTTATGAAGATAGTATGTTATTCCACGTTTGGCTTTTTTTAAACAAAAATAACCTCCGGCTTGCCGGAGGTTAAAATTAAATCACTTATTTTAATGCTGATTGTACTTCCTTCACCATGGCAGAAACAGACTCTAATCCACCGCCAGATAAGTACCAGTAACCAGGATCTAGATAAACAATGTGGCCATCTTTATAAGCCTTCGTATTTTTCACTAAATCATTTTCGATCACTTGCTTAGCGGATGATCCGCCTCCTTCAGCAACAACAGCGCCGCGGTCAACTACGAATAAGTAGTCAGGGTTTTTCTCTACAATGTACTCAAAAGAAATGCTTTGACCGTGAGTAGATACTTCAATATTTTTATCAACCGGAGTTACACCGAATACGTCGTGAATGATACCGAAACGGGAACCTGGTCCATATGCACTCACTTTGCCATCGTTAGCCAATACGACTAAAGCGTTTTTCTTATCTTTTGAAGCTTGCTCTTTCAGCTTGCTAATTTCATCTTCTACTTTCGTCAATTCTGTTTTTACTTCCTCTTCTTTATCGAAAACTTCACCTAATGTTGTGGCATTTTTCTTAAATGAGTTCATAAAGTCAGCTGGGTCAACAGCTAAATAAATAGTTGGAGCGATTTCAGCAAATTGATCATACAATTCAGCTTGACGGCCAGAAATAATGATCAAGTCAGGAGACAATTCGTTTACTTTTTCAAAGTCTGGTTCTTTTAAGCTTCCAACATTCTCGTACTTATCCTCTTCATACTTAGACAAATATTTAGGAATATTTTCTTTAGGAAGCCCCGTTACTTCTACACCAAGCTTATCAAGTGTATCCAGGGAACCGAAATCAAAGACAACTACTTTTTCTGGGTTTTTCTTTACTTTCGTTTCACCAAGCTCATGCTTAACTGTTACCTCTTCTGTTTCTTTTTTCGGCTCACTGCTGCTGCTCTTTTCTTTGTCCTCATTTGATCCGCAAGCAGCCATAATAGCGACTAGCATCGCTGTGATCATAAGTAATGATAGCTTTTTCCACATAATCTCTCTTCTCCTCTGCCTTTACTTAAAATATACACAAATTTTTTCGTTATTCACTGTTTCAATTTTCATATCAATTTCATAAATGTTGCGTAACACATTCCGCTCCATCATTTCATTCACTGTGCCTTCTTTAACGACTTTGCCGTCTTTTAAGGCTACGATATAATCGGAATAACAGGAAGCAAAGTTAATATCATGGATGACGATAACAACCGTTTTTCCTAGTTCATTTACTAGTCGCCGCAATACTTTCATAATTTGCACAGAATGCTTCATATCGAGGTTATTAAGCGGCTCATCTAATAAAACATATTCTGTATCCTGAGCGATAACCATCGCGATGAACGCCCGCTGACGCTGACCGCCGCTCAATTGGTCAATATATTTATCTTGCATATCTTCGAGCTCCATATAGCGAATTGCTTCGTCTACATGCTTCCAATCCTCTCTCGACAAATTGCCTTGTGAGTAGGGAAAGCGACCGAAGGAAACAAGCTCACGAATCGTCAATCGAAGATTTAAATGATTCGTCTGCTTTAAAATTGCCACTTTTTTCGCTAATTCTTTGCTCTTTGCCTGATTTACGCTTTCACCATCAATCAATATTTCGCCTTCATCCTTCGTAATAAGCCGGCTAATCATCGACAGTAATGTACTCTTTCCTGCACCGTTTGGTCCGATGAAAGAAGTAATTCTTCCTTTTGGAATCGAGACGGAGACTTGATCAATGACAGCTTTGCTTCCATATCGTTTCGATACACCTTTAACTTCTACCATTTTTTATTCTCCTTTAACAGTAAGTAAATAAAGTACACACCGCCAACAAAGTTAATAATAACGCTCAATGTCGTGCTGAAAGTGAATACTCGTTCCACAATCAACTGACCGCCCACGAGAGCAATAATACTAATTAGGATAGAACCAGCTAATAAGTAGGAATGCCTGAACGTGCGGAACATCTCGTAAGTAACATTGACAACGAGCAGACCTAAAAATGTAATCGGGCCAACTAGCGCAGTGGATACTGAAATTAGAATGGCAACGACGACTAACAGCCGTTTGACTGTATAATCATAGTCCACTCCCAGATTGATAGCATGTTCTTTTCCAAGCGCCAGAACATCCAAATACTTCATAAAGCGAATAAAATAAAGGGATGTCAAAACAAGGACAATGACAGCGAGTGTTAAAACATCCGTCTGAACATTATTAAAGCTTGCGAACATTCTATCTTGAATAATCTGGAATTCGTTCGGGTCAATCAGTACCTGCATGAAAGAGGTGAAACTTTGAAAAAACGTTCCAAATATTAAACCAACTAATAAAAGGAAATAAATATTTTCTCCTTCACGTTTAAATAAAACTTTGTAAAGAATACCGGCAAAGAACACCATTAGGATAACAGAGACAACAAAGTTGACTTGTTTGTTCATCCATGTTAAATCGGTGGAACCGAACGCAAAGATCAGAACGGTCTGAATCAGCATATAAAGCGAGTCTAAGCCCAAAATGCTTGGCGTTAAAATACGGTTATTTGTGATCGTTTGGAAAATTAATGTAGAAAATGCGATAGCTGCTCCGGTCAGAACAATCGCAAAGATTTTTAGTCCTCTTTTCGGCAAAGCATAATCCCAATTGTTTCCGAGACCGGTAAACATAAAAACAACAATCAACAGGACAGCGGCCGCCGACAGGATAAGTAACTTTTTCTTATCACTCATAAGCCTTTCTCCTCATCAGCAAATATAAAAAGATGCCGCTTCCAATGACACCGACAGTCAACCCAATTGGAATTTCGTACGGATAAATGATCACCCGGCCGATAATGTCACAAAACAGGACGAAAACAGCTCCAAGTAACGCTGTGTGTGACAAACTCTTCTTTAAATGGTCTCCCCTATAAATCGATACGATATTAGGAATAATTAAGCCTAAAAACGGGATCATGCCGACGGTTAAAACAACCAGAGTTGCAGATAAAGCAACAATTACGAGCCCGATATTAACGACACGCTTATAATTCAAGCCGAGATTCATGGCAAAATCTTCTCCCATGCCAGCCAGTGTGAAGCGTTCCGCATATATGTAAGCAATAATTAAAAGCGGGATACTAATATAAAGAAGTTCGTAGCGTCCTGAGATGACCATTGAGAAATCCCCTTGCAGCCAGGCAGCCATATTCTGTATTAAGTCGTATTTATAAGCGAAGAAAGTAGAAATCGACGTTAAAATATTCCCGAACATTAACCCGACAAGCGGGATGAAAATCGTGTCTTTAAATTTAATTTTATCGAGGATTTTCATAAACAGAAATGTGCCAGCCAGTGCAAAAATGAAAGCAACAATCATTTTCTCAATCGGACTTGCGGCTGTAAATAAAATAAGTGAAATTAAAATTCCAAGTCGTGCAGCATCTAATGTTCCTGCAGTGGTTGGTGAAACAAATTTGTTTCTGCTCAGCTGCTGCATGATCAAACCGCTAATGCTTAAACTCACTCCAGCGATGATAATACTTACAAGCCGCGGAATCCGGCTTTTCCAAACAATTTGCGCCTGGTCATCTGTTAAATTAAACAATTGTAGCGGAGAAATGTGTGTGACTCCGATAAATATAGAAAGAATCGATAGAATGATCAGCGCAATCACTAAATATCTCTTTTTCATAACCATGTCCCTTATCTTACTGCCGCAACAGAAATTTTTAAGCTATCAGCTAAATGGATGACGATAATGAAATTCATTATCAACAAATAACGAAAAAATAATCTTCACCGGATGAAGAAACTTATTTAAACAAGCATATAATTGAGCGCACTCATTTATATCATCGTTTTTAAATCGCGTTAAACTTACTCGTATCTTGTTCAATGCTTCAGGTACAAGTAACTCCCCAACTCTTTTTATCTACTAAATAGTCTATCTAGCAGTCCTTGCTGCCATTAGTTAAATAGATTAACTTGTTGCTGGGATAGGCCTGATGTTCAATAAAACCATGTTTAAGCACATTGTCAGTTAGAGATGGGGCTTTCACAGCCTATAGACTAACGCTTCCTCCAGAAGATACTTATTCTTCCTCACCCAAACATACTTTTCTTTGACAGCTCTTCGCTTCATATTTTACAAAACTATACTTGCTTATGCAAGAATCCATTGTAAAGTTAGCATTATTTTCGGAATAAATGGTCAATTTGTGAACGCTCTTTTCATCCCTCAATGCCTATTATCGCAAATACACTTGCTCCCCTTTCACGCTTGTATTGATACTCATTCTCACTAACAATGATAGATGATAATGCTTCTCATTGTCAATAGCTAATTAACATATTTCCCAGTAAAAGAAAGGGCCGTCTTAAAGTGATGAAATAATCATCTATAAGACAGCCGATTTATTTAACCTTCTGTAATTGGTCGGCTTTGATGAAGCGGCGGCGGCATAAGCCAGCCATTCTCTTTATTTAACTGAAGAAAACGGCCACCAAGAGCAGCTTTCTGATTGTGAAATTGTAAAAACATTGCAGCAATATCCTCGCGGATACACTGGCTAATCATTTGACTGCAAGCGACTAAGCTAGCAGCAATACTGCCTGACATAATAGTGGAAATTTCATGGTCTTGAAAACGGGCTCCAGGAGGAATGCTGTTCACATCTGCTTGTGGGCGTTCCATCGGTCCTGCAGGAAGTCCGACCCCATTTTCTTTCAATAATGGCTCAAGCTGTGCTGCTTCTGACTGTGCTTGCCGAATAGATTCTTCTATGAGCTCTCTCAACTTTTCATCGCCCGCATGATTAAGCAATGTCTGTTGAACTCCGATTGCTCCGTTAGCTTTCATGAGGGCCGTCCATACACCGACTACTTCTCCATAATGCATTGGTTCGTTCTTAGGGTTTCCACTTAAAATTCCCATAATAACCTCCTGGCTACATCTTTCATTTTTGTGTTTTATCCACATCTCTAGTTTGGCCTTCTTCACTCTTTTTCATTCCATAACAAAGCGCGATACCGTATGATTAAGACAAAAAGGAGAACGTGGCTATGAGGAATATTCCTTCCTTTCTTGTCCGTTTCCATAAAGTCATTCTTTTTTTGTGGCTTGCTGCCGCGATTATCATGGGGGTTTTTGCGACTAAACTTCCTTCCATGCTTGAGGGTGATGGATTTCGGACAGACGGAGAGTATGAGCAAGTCCAGAAAGACTTAACTGATACGTTTGATTTCCCTGAATCAACAATTATGGTGCTGTTTGAAAAAGAGAAAAAGGAATCAAAAGCAGCATTTGAAGACAAAATTGGATATACACTGACTGAAATAAAAAAGTTAGGCCTTGCATCAGCGATTGAATCACCGTTAGACAATACGTCACTTATGAAAAAAGATACCGCTTATGCGATGATACATATTGATGACAAGACAGCAGAAATGCCAGCCATTATTAGCGATATAAAAAAGCAGGTAAAAGAAAAAGAAGGCATCACCTTAACAGGAGGACCTGTTATTTCTGAAGATATTAATAAAGCGAGTCAAGATGATTTAAAACAGGCAGAACTTATTGGCCTCCCTGTTGCATTGCTCGTTCTTTTGCTTTCATTTGGTACACTTACTGCTTCTATATTGCCACTTATCGTCGGAGGGATAACTATTGTTATTGGTTTCGGCTTACTTACCTTTATTGGAAAAGAAGTAGAGCTGGCGATTTTTATTTTAAACATTGCACCGATGGTCGGCCTCGCCCTGTCTATCGATTTCTCTCTCCTGTTCATTAATCGCTATAAAGAAGAATTCCAGAAGCAGCCGAAAACAGAAGCCTTAATCGTAACGATTAACACGGCAGGGCATTCCATTTTATTCTCAGCTGTCTGTGTATTTATCGGTCTCGGTTCCATGATGTTGATTGATGTGGATATCTTTAAGAATGTCGCTATTGGCGGCATGGTCGTCATTGCTATTGCTGTGCTCGGATCACTTACACTACTACCGGCCCTTTTATACATTCTTGACGACCGAATTTATAAGTGGCGCATTCTTCGGACAGACAAAGATAATAGTGGCCGCTGGCGGGCATTTGCCTCTATGGTAATGAAGCGTCCGGTCTTAATTACCATCGCCGCAACGGCCATTCTGATCGCCGGTGTTATGCCTGTACAGGATATGAAGCTATCCATACCGACAGCCGATTCCTTGCCGAAAACCTTTGACTCACGAATAGCCTATGAGAAAATTGAACGGGACTTCATGCAAAGAAATAAAAGTATCCTTTATGCTGTTGCTGAACGAAAGGATGGTTGGCTAGATGAAGCTGGCCTGGAGCAAATGAAGGGACTAATAGACTCTTTCCTCTCTGAAAAGGAAGTAAATGAAGCCGAGTCAATCTTTTCGATCAGCAAACTATCAGAACCCCAGCAAGTCGCAGCCGCTCTTGAGCAGCCGCAAATGAAAGCAAAGCTGGAACCAGCTGTCCAACCGTTTGTTCGAGGGGACAAGCTGTTAGTTCCCATCCACTTGAATGTGGAAGCAAATTCAGACGCTGCCCAAAGGCTGGCCCGCGAGTGGAGCGAAGAAGACTGGCCAGTAAACATTCAATTCGGTGGACAGCCAAAGTTCAATCAAGAAATTTATGATGAGATTTTTGATAAAATCGGTCCTATTCTCGCGATTATTTTATCATCGACATTTATCATTCTTATGTTCGCCTTCCGTTCAATCATTATTCCGCTTAAAGCTATCTTAATGAATGTTCTTGGGCTTACCTCCACATTCGGCATTCTCGTCTGGCTATTTCAGGGAGGGCATCTCGGACTTCATGAAATGGACATTTCGTTAATTTTGCCGGTGCTCGTCTTTAGTCTCGTTTTTGGCTTAAGCATGGATTATGAAGTCTTTTTAATTTCCCGGATTCGCGAATATTACTTGAATACAGGAGATAATACTAAGTCTACCGTGGAGGGACTTGCCAGCACGAGTAGAGTTATTACTGCCGCTGCATTAATTATGATTGTGATCACCGGGGCGTTTGCTTTTACCGGTGTTGTACCTGTAAAACAAATTGGCATTGGCATAGCTCTTGCTATTGCGATTGACGCGACGATCATCCGCCTCCTCCTTGTGCCAAGCTTAATGAAGCTGCTGGGCGATTGGAATTGGTGGTATCCGTTTCGAGCGAAAGCGGCAAAGAAACCAAACGAGCACGTATAAAGACAAAAAGGGTGACCAAAAACTTCTCGGTCACCCCCTTCCTTTATTTACGCCTATTTTTTCTCCCTTGCCGTTGTCTGGCTGACGGTCGATCCTTTTTAGAAGAACCAATGGGCCTCTGATTTCTTTTATTATCCACGGGCGGAGCAGCCTGCTCAACGATTTTCCGTTCAAGCGGCCGACCCAGTCCATTTTCAATAAGACGAAGGAAGTCTTTATCCTTCAAGGCAGCAAACGTATAGGCTTCTCCCTTTTCTCCGGCTCTTCCTGTACGCCCGATCCGGTGGATATAACTTTCCATATCATGCGGGATATCATAGTTGAATACGTGGGTAACTCCTTCTACATCCAACCCGCGGGATGCCACATCTGTTGCCACAAGCAAATGCAATTCAGCGTCACGAAATCTTTTCATGACCCTTTCTCTTTTCGCCTGAGACAAGTCTCCATGCAATTCATCAATATTATAGCCTTTTGCCTTTAACTCATCGCATAGCTTGCTGACGCGTCGTTTTGTCCGGCAGAAGATGATGCCTAAAAAAGGTTGGGCCTCATCAATCACTTCACACAGTGCCTGTTGCTTACGGCGGTCGGTCGTTTCAATCACAAACTGTTTCGTCTGTTCCACCGTTACCTCTTTGCTCTTCACATGAACGGAGCGTGGATTTCTCATATATCTCTTCGCCAGCTGACGGACATCTTTTGGCATGGTTGCCGAAAATAAAGCCGTTTGCCTTGTAAAAGGTGTCTCTCTAATGATAGCCTCCACTTCATCTAAAAAACCGATATGAAGCATTTGATCAGCCTCATCGAGCACAAGCATCGACACGTCTGTTAAATCAACCGTTCCACGGCGAATATGATCGAGTAATCTTCCTGGCGTAGCAATCACAATATGCACTTGCTCATTAAGCCGCCGAATCTGCTGTTCCACATCTTGTCCACCGTAGGCAGCAAGTATATGTACGCCGCTCTCTTCTGTCAGCAATCCGCGCAATTCTTCCGTTATTTGCAAGGCCAGCTCTCTTGTTGGCGTGACAATTAATCCTTGAATCTCACCTTTTTGAATATTTATCTTTTCAAGCAAGGGCAATAGAAAAGCAAATGTCTTGCCTGTTCCTGTTTTTGCTTGAGCAATCACATCTTCTCCTTCTAACAAAAGTGGGATTGCTTCTTTTTGCACGGGGGTGGGTGATTCGATATTCTTTTCTTTTAATTTTCCAGCCCATACTGTGCTGACTCCTAAATCTGTAAATTGATTCAAACTCTTCACCTCTTTTTTCCATTATACATAAAAGAAGAAAAAGTGCAGATAGAGCTTATTGATTCTCTTTAGTGAATAAACCACCATTGTCTTTAAAGATAAATAGGTAGATACACAATTTAAAGCGCCATCCCGTGTGATAGGGATGGCGCTCTTGCTAATTAATGAGTCGACATATTGCCTGGTGCACCTGTTGCTGGTGCATATGATTGCATCATCTGCTGCATATCCTGCTGCGGAAATTGCGGCACCTGATAGTAATGATGCTTATTTTGATAAATAGACAACTCGTATGCCATCTCAATACAGTTCGGGATTGAATCAGCCAGCACACGGCGTACAACCGGATTTGTTGATTCCAGAGCAGCCATTGTTTTCATGGAAGCCGTTGACTTCATGGACCCCAGCATGGCACCGGAAATAAACGCATCGTTAATTTCAGATGTCGATTGCATTGGTTTTTTCGGCTGGGTTGGTGTTAAGCCGTAGATGAAGTCATTATCCTGCTTCATTTTATAACTTTGTGTCGGCACAGCCGGGTCCTGACCGGACTGGAAGCAATCCAATGTTGTGTTGTACTCCTGTTGCATGAATTGGTATTGACGGTCAAGAATATCGCGCAGCTCCTGATCTTTCACGTGAGAACGAAGCATCATGTATTCATTCATCGTACCTACCGCACCGGATAAGACTTCATGAACATCAAGCACCTCGTGAGCTCCGTGATTCATTTGTGGCGAAACGGCACCTGCATGCATGTTCGTATGAGTCTGTTCATTTTGATTCATCAAAGTAAATCCCTCCTGTAGTTGAGTGGTACGCCGTTAGTATGCAGCTGCTTATTTTGATTTATACAAGCAAAAACAGACAAATTCCCGAAGTATAAATGCCGCATATAATACTGGGACTGCACTAAATAGGAGGAGATCTTTTATGAATAGACAACGTCATTTAGCTTGGCATGAAACAATGGAATTACATGAACTAACTGTATTTCAATCGCTCGGATTGATGAAGCTAAAGAAAACCTTTCCGAAAATTACAGACCCAGAATTAAGAACTATTTATCAGCAGACCATTAATAGTCTCACCGGTAATATTCAGGAATTGCTCCGATTTTACAGAATGGTGCCACATCCCGGACGCGAAGAAGAAACAAGAGCAGATGAACTGCCATTTTATGCTGGGGACCTTCTTGCCTTCCTTAAAACAGCGGTCCGAAACCTAGCTATTGCTATTACAGAAACGGCTACCCCCGCCTTAAGAACCGTACTCGTTAAACAGTTGAATGGCGCGATTCAAGCCCATACTTCCATCTATAACTACATGTATAAAAGGGGGTATTATCCTTCATACGACTTAAACAAATTATTGCAAAATGATGTCGCCCTTGCTAATCAAGCGTTGGCCCAAAAAATGTAAGCATAACTATCTGGATTGTCTTACACAGGCAATCCGTTTTTTTATTTTTTCTCTTTAGGATAGATATTGATCATAGAGAATAATTTTTTGGCTAAGAATCACACTACCTTTATAAGGAGGGTGAGTGCATGGAACATACGAAGGCGCTATTGATCAAATTTGTCGCAGTAACAGCAGCTGTATGGATCATTATGGGTGTATTTTACGGAGTTGATTTCGGGGAAATCCTAACCATAAGTATTCTTTTAACTATTGCTGCCTATATTATCGGCGATTTGTTTGTTTTACCTCGTTATGGAAATATGACAGCAGCCGTTGCTGACTTTGGCTTAGCATATATCGGTATTTGGCTGATCGGAAGCGTCGTTATTAACGAAAATATTTCACTTGGATGGGCTAGCTTCTCTACAGCACTGGTGATTGCCGCTGCAGAAGTTCTCTTCCACTTTTATATGATGAGACGCGTTTTTACACAAGATCAAAACAGAAGTCAAATTCAGCAAAATCCTGCTCTAGCTACTGAAATGGCAGAAGAAACAGACATCCATAAAGATGATAAATAAACCAGCGGCCATAAAGGCCCTGGTTTTTTCTTGTTCATGAGCAATTTTCTTGTCCATCGTTTTATTTTCAGGTACTATTTAAGAGTAAAATATTTAAATATCTAAATATATTTCGAAATGAGGGAAACTGATGAAACTTGAAGGAAAAGTAGCCATCGTAACTGGCGGTGCAGGTGGCATCGGCCGTGGCATTGCACTAGCAATGGCAAAAGAGGGTGCTCACGTAGCCATCGTTGACGTGAATGAAGAAAACGGTAAAAAAACTTTAACAGAAGTGAATCAATTAAATGAGGGTCTTCTTTTTATTAAAGATATATCTGTACAAGAAAACATTGAAACCATTGTAAGCGAGGTCGTTAATCACTTCGGTAGAATTGATGTGTTAGTAAACAATGCTCACGCATCTAAAAATGTTCCTTTTACAGAAACAACCATGGAGCACTTTGACCTTTCTTTCGGCACAGGTTTTTATCCAACTTTTAATTTCATGAAATCCTGCTATCCTGAGCTAAAAAAAACACAAGGTAAAGTCATTAATTTTGCCTCCGGAGCAGGCCTTGAAGGGCAGGTTACCCAAACTTCCTATGCGGCAGCCAAAGAGGCTATCCGCGCCATTTCACGCGTAGCTGCCAATGAATGGGGGCCAGACGGCATCAACGTCAACCTTATCTCACCAATTGCCTTGACGCCAGGTGTAGAGTATTGGCGCGAGAATAATAAAGAAGCGTACGATGAGATGCTTCAAAAGATCCCTCTTCGCCGACTTGGTAAACCAGAACAAGATATTGGCCGGACGGCTGTCTTTTTAGCAAGCGATGACGCAGATTATATTACTGGACAAACAATTATGGTTGATGGTGGTTCCATTAAACTACGTTAATGGAGGAATAATGATGAAACGATTAGAAAATAAAGTAGCTATTATCACAGGCGGTGCTTCAGGCATGGGAGAACGCATGGCGCACCTTTTTAGCCAAGAAGGCGCGACTGTAATTGCTGCCGATATTAATGAGGCTGCACTGGAGAAAAGCAGCGAATTTGACAACATCCATGGTATGAAATTGAATGTTGCCTCTGAAGAGGACTGGCAGCAGCTATTAAAAGAGGTAAAAGAGCGCTTCGGCAAAATCGATATTCTTGTGAACAATGCTGGCATTTCCTCAGAAAAGCCTGTTGAAGAAGTAAACATTGATGATTGGCAAAAAATGCTGACAATTAATGGCTTTGGTCCCTTCCTCGGCATTAAGCATGTTGTTCCTTACATGAAGGAGCAGAAGAAAGGAGCAATTGTCAATATCTCCTCTTTCACAGCACAGATTGGCATGGGCTTTAATCCATATTCCGCTTCTAAAGGCTCTGTCCGGGCAATGTCAAGAGCGGCAGCCACTCAATACGGCCGAGCGGGCATTCGCGTAAACGCCGTATTTCCAGGGATTATTGAAACACCGATGACAAAGAACTTAGAAGCAACAAAAGGCTATGTCGAACAAATGGTAGCTGCTACTCCGCTGCAGCGCTTAGGACAACCTGAAGACATTGCAAATGCTGTTCTATTCCTCGCTTCCGATGAGTCTTCTTATATTACCGGAGCAGAACTCGTCATTGATGGCGGCTTTTCCGCTCAATAACCATCTTGCCCCTTTTTTAAAGGGGCTTTTTCTTTTAATATGATATGATAGAAAAAGTACGATAGAAAGCAGGGATTTTATGGAGCAAGAATCGATTTTTGAGCTTTTGCACACAATGGACCAGGTAACAAATAAACTGATTATCCAATGGAATAGAACGTTTAATGAAAATCTCGGCATTTCTCATATTCTCGTACTCAGTCACTTAAACGAACATGGCAAAAGCCGTCCGTCTGACATTGCTAAGGCCCTTGGTCTAACGCCTCCTTCTTTAACCCATCTATCTGAGAAGCTGATCAATAAAAAACTTGCCGTCCGGCTCGCCGATGAAAACGACAGGCGCATTCTTTATCTTGACCTGACAAAACTCGGATATGAAATGCTGAGGAAAGCGTACAAAGAAGGACAACAGTTGCGAAAGCAGCTATTTGAAAAATTAACAGCAGAAGAACGCAAGCAACTATTAGCAATTTACGAGAAGCTGAATAGCTAAATGACGTTTTTTCTTTCCATAGAAACAGGCTTGCTCATGTAGCAAGCCTGTTTCTATGTTTGTTTCAGAAAATCTTCTGAATTGTTGCGAATCTTCCGAGTAGCAGTGGCCTGATTTACTTCAAGGGCAGCAGTAATTTTCCAAGCGGTTTTGTACTTGCTGCTTGATGTAATTATCCTTTCTTACTCCACCTCTTCCACTAGACCTTCCTTCCTTTTTGATAGCATCTTAAAGCCTCTACCAAACGAGTATTTTACACAATTAAAACCCCAGCTGAAGCAGCCTGGGGTTTTGCAAATAATAGGGGCGATGAAATTTATTGTTAGTGCCCGCCAAGATAGGCCATTTTTACTTCTTCACTTGCTTGCAGTTCTTCTGCTGTTCCAGAAATGACTATCTGTCCTGTTTCCACTACATATGCCCGGCTAGCAATTGATAAAGCCATATGGGCATTTTGCTCAACCAATAAAATGGTTGTGCCATCGCGGTTAATCTCCTCAATAATACGGAAGATCGTTTGAACAAGCAGCGGAGCCAGCCCCATAGAAGGTTCATCCAGTAAAAGGAGCTTCGGGCGAGCCATCAAAGCCCGGCCCATCGCCAGCATTTGCTGCTCTCCTCCGGAAAGTGTTCCGGATAACTGTTTTCTCCGCTCTTCGAGTCGCGGGAACAGCTCATACACCCTTTCAAAGTCCTGACGAACGCCTGCCGAGTCATTTCTTAAATAAGCACCGAGCTCCAAATTTTCTTCTACAGTCATGTTGGCAAACACCCGGCGTCCTTCAGGTACATGGGAAATGCCAGCTTTAACAATTGTTTGTGCAGGCTTTCCAGCGATTGACTTCCCTAGATATTCAATCGTTCCTTCTTTTGGCTTGAGCAAGCCGGACAGCGTTTTAAGCAATGTACTCTTCCCCGCTCCGTTGGCACCAATTAAAGTAACGATTTCTCCTTCATTTACATCAAGGGAGACTCCCTTTAACGCCCGGATATTTCCATAGTTGACATTGATCTGATTCACTTTAAGCATTGGCACTCTCCACCTCCTCACCTAAATACGCTTCAATAACTTTCGGATGATTCCGGATAACCTCTGGCTCGCCCTCAGCAATTAGCTGGCCGTGATCCAGCACATAAATCCGTTCACATATGCCCATTACCAGCTTCATATCATGTTCGATCAATAAAATAGTCAAGTTAAATTCTTTACGAATAAAGGCAATTAAGTCCATGAGTTCTGCCGTCTCTTGCGGATTCATCCCAGCGGCCGGTTCATCAAGCAATAACAGCTTCGGACCGGCTGCCAGCGCTCTCGCAATTTCTAGCCTTCTCTGTTGACCATAAGGGAGATTTTTTGCGACCTCATCTTTTAAATGATCTAGTTTAAAAATTTTAAGAAACTGGATTGATTTCTCTTCCATCTCTTTTTCTCCTCTAAAATAAGAGGGAAGACGTAAAACGGAACTCCAAATCGAATGCTTAGCAAGGGAGTGATAGGCAACTTTTACGTTATCAAGAACAGAAAGCTCATTAAAGAGGCGAATATTTTGGAAGGTGCGGCTAATCCCTCCACGGGTAATTTGATAAGGAAGCAAACCATTAATGCGCTTTCCATCAAACCAGATATCACCTTCTGTTGGCACATATACACCTGTGAGCAAGTTGAAAGTCGTTGTTTTTCCAGCGCCGTTCGGCCCAATCAGCCCAATCAGTTCCCCTTGATGAATTTCGATATTTATGCCTGACACAGCTTTTAAACCGCCAAATTGAATGCCTGCACCTTCGACATGTAGCAACGGTTTACTTGCCATATGAGTCCCCTCCTTTCGCATTTGTCCATTTGCCAAAGTAATCCGTAATCTCTTTTGTTCCCATCAATCCTTGAGGGCGATATAACATGACAATGACAAGTACAAGACTATAAATAATCATGCGCGTTTCCGGGTAGTCCTGCAGGAAAGTAGAGACAATCGTTAATAAGATCGCTGAAATAACAGCTCCCGACAAACTGCCGAGACCACCTAAAACAACAAAAATCAAGATATCAAAAGACTTTAGAAAACCAAAGTTTGTCGGCTGAATGATATAGAAGTTATGAGCATACAGCCCGCCGGCAATCCCAGCAAAAAAGGAGCCAAGAGCAAAAGCAACGACCTTATAGTATGTCGTATTAATCCCCATTGCATCTGCCGCGATTTCATTTTCTCTAATGGCAATACAGGCACGTCCATGCCGTGAGTTCGTAAAGTTCACAATAACGACAATAGTAATCAAAAGACAAATAAAAGTATATGTCCAATCTGTAAAGTGGGAAACCTGCATTCCTGCAGCCCCGCCAACATAATCAATATTTAGAAAAACAATCCGGATAATCTCTGCAAATCCCAATGTAGCAATAGCCAGGTAATCTCCTTTTAAACGCAGGCTCGGAATTCCAACCATTAAGCCTGCTAAAGCAGCGACAATTCCGCCTACAATTAATGCGGCCACAAAAGGAAATTCCAATTTCATCGTAAAGATAGCAGAAATGTAAGCGCCTACAGCCAGAAATCCGGCATGCCCGATCGAGAATTGACCGGTAATTCCTATAACTAAATGCAGACTGACTGCTAAGATAATATTGATAGCTATAAATATTAACGTATTAGCATAGAACGGATTTAATGATCCGGAATTAATTAAAAATTGTACAACTCCATAAATCACTATTGAGAGAATAATAAATAACCAAAACCCTTTAGCTTTTTTCATCTGCCCCACCTACACTTTCTCTCTAGTATTTTTGCCAAAGAGGCCCGATGGTTTAAAAATAAGAATTAATATTAAGATGATAAAGGCGGCGGCATCTCTCCACAGTGAATAACCGAAGGCACTGACGATTGTTTCAACTACTCCAAGCACAAGTCCGCCAACCATCGCTCCCGGAATGATACCAATTCCGCCTAATACTGCCGCTACGAATGCCTTTAAGCCTGGAATAACTCCCATCAATGGATCAATCTTTGTGTAATAAGTTCCAAAAATGACTCCGGCTGCCCCTGCTAGTGCTGAGCCGATTGCAAATGTAAAAGAAATGGTTCGGTCAACGTTGATCCCCATCAATCGGGCTGCTTCTGCATCGTAAGAAACCGCACGCATAGCTTTTCCCATTTTTGTGCGATGAACGATAAATTGTAAGATAATCATAAGAATAATAGAAACAGAAAGAATTAATAAAGACTGGCTGCTAATGTTTACTCCAAAAATCTCAAATGTCTTGCTGGGAAAAACGTTAGGATAAGCTTCCGGCTGGGCTCCTCGAATATAAATAACCCCGTATTGAATAAAAAGTGATACCCCGATAGCTGTAATCAGAGCAGCAATTCTGGTGGCATTGCGAAGGCGTTTATAAGCTACCCTTTCGATAACGACTCCCACTACAGCACAAACCGCCATAGCAAGCAAAAGGGCCGGCAGAAAACTTAACCCCCAGCCGCCAATCGCGTAAAATCCAATAAATGCTCCGATCATGAATACTTCCCCATGGGCGAAGTTAATTAATTTAATGATTCCATAAACCATCGTATAGCCAAGGGCTATTAATGCATAGATACTGCCGAGTGATATACCGTTGACAATCTGCTGTACCCATTCCATGATTCTCACTCCTTTTAAACAAACTTTTGCATCCTGTTTATTTTTACCGACGAAAAAACTGAAATGGGAGGATGCTCCTCCCATTTCTCACATACTAGCATGATGGACAATTGTTCATATTAAGGGTTAATTTTTGTTTTAAAGACTTGCTTGCCATCTTTGTACTCTAGAACAGTTGCCGTTTTGATCGGGTTGTGATTTTCATCAATCGTAAAGTTACCAGAAACGAGTGACAGATCTTTTGTTTCTGCTAGAGCGTCTTTAATTTTTGTTGAATCAGTGCTTCCCGCACGCTTGATTGCGTCCGCCAACAGATATACAGAATCATAACCAAGAGCATTAAACGCATCTGGTGATTGATCTTTATTCTTAGCCTTAAATGCTTCTACGAATTTTTGAATCTTTTCATCTGGGTCTCCAGAAGAATAATGGTTGGTGATAAATGTGTTATTTAACGCATCAGCACCGGCTAATTCAATAAGCTTTGGTGAATCCCAGCCATCGCCGCCCATAAATGGCGCTTTAATGCCCATTTCACGTGCTTGCTTGATAATTAATCCAACTTCCTCATAGTATCCAGGAATAAATACGAATTCCGGATTCGCTGCTTTAATGCGTGTTAACGTAGAGCGGAAATCAGTATCCTTAGCTACGTATGCTTCTTCCGCGACAACTTTTCCGCCGGCTTTCTCAAAAGTCTCTTTAAAAGAAGCAGCTAGGCCTTTTGCATAGTCACTTGCACTATCTGCAAAGATGGCGGCATTTTTCACTTTTAAATCTTTAGCTGCAAAGTTGGCAGCCACTGTTCCTTGGAATGGATCAATAAAGCATGTACGGAAAATAAACTCATTTACTTTATTGTTTGTCCCTACTGTCACGTTAGGGCTCGTGCCCGAAGGAGTGAGAAGAACCGTTTTGTTATCATCAGCTATTTGAACTTGCGCTACAGAGTTACCGCTTGTTGCCGCTCCGATAATAGCTGTTACTTTTTCCTGGCTTGTCAGCTTGATCGCCGCGTTGGTTGCTTCCGCTGCATCCGATTTATTATCTATTTTAACTACTTCGATCTTTTTACCGTCAATCCCGCCATCTTTGTTGATTTCTTCAACAGCGAGGTCTACTCCCTTGCCAATGGATTGTCCATAAGAAGCTACTGCTCCTGATAATTCGAGGTTGGCTCCGATTTTAATGACATCTCCGCCACCGCCAGAACCACCGCTTCCTGATTCTCCGCCTGCACAACCAGATAATATACCCGCTACTAAAGTCGCAGACAAAAGCATGTGAGGAAGCTTTTTCTTTAATCTCTTTCTCATAATAATCCCCCTATTTTCTGATTTTTCTAACAAATGAAAGCGGTACATTGTAACTCTCTCCTTCTTTCATCATTAGTAAAAAATCAAATATTTAGTATTACACAATAGTATTTTAATCTAAACTAACTATTTAGTCTAGACTTAATTTTCTTTTAATTAATATATTTCTGAATCTTTATTAATATACAACTTTTATTTTTAAACCACACTATCTACCTAGTGAAATTCCTTTAAAAACCATTGCCAAACGACAATACTACAAAAGTAACCGTTTCTTGATCTTTAAGAAAATCAAAAAAGCCACTCCCTCTCATTTACTGTACATAGTTTCATATACTCTGCTTCTTTTGCTTTAATGCTGTGCACAAGAAAAATAAAATGATAGACAGATGACCACTAGTTATATCCGAAGCTGGCTGCCGCTCCCTCTGTCTTTTCTTCTTCCAAATCTGTGATCATTATTATTTACTTATCTAAAACAGACTTTCTTGGGCAACTCTTTCATATCATAGTAGAACAATAGCAAAAATTTACTGGAGGGAGTACTTGTATGCAAAGCTGGATGGTTGAAATGATGGAGCAGTATGGTTACGTCGGTATTTTCCTCTTAATCGCGTTTGAAAATATATTCCCCCCTATTCCCTCTGAGGTCATTCTCACTTTCGGCGGGACGATGACCACTTTCTCAACGCTAACAGTTCCGGGGGTCGTATTGGCGGCTACAGCAGGGTCGCTTACCGGAGCAGTTATCTTATATAAAATCGGCAATTTGCTTGATGTAGGGCGTCTCGAGAAAATCATTGACCGATGGGGTCGTATTCTTCATCTGGATAAAAAAGATATTTACAAAGCGGACCGATGGTTTAACGATTATGGCTATTGGACAGTTCTCGTCTGCCGGGTTATTCCACTCGTCCGCAGTCTTATTTCTATCCCTGCCGGTATGGCACGGATGAGGTTTTCATTGTTTCTGTTTTTGACCTCTGTCGGTACATTTGTCTGGAATCTTCTTCTTGTCTCGGCAGGTGCCTTTTTTGGCGAGTCGTGGGAAAAGATTGTTCTCTTTTTGGACATGTATGCCAATATTATTTATGCACTGATCGGCTCATCACTAACATGTTTCCTGTTTTTTCTTCTATTTAAAAGAAGAAATAAAAAGAGAGTACATCTCTTGAGGCACTCTTTTTTATAAAAATAGTTGATTATTGATTTTCGCTGCAAGCGGGCGGTCTGTGAGCCTCTTCGTCGCGCGCTCCTATAGGGTCTAACCAGAGCTCACTTTTTCCGTTGAAGTCGCCGCCTTCCACTACAATCAACTAGTGTATTCAGCTTTAATAGGTCCTATAAAATAGTAATGTCACCTGCAACAATGAGGGCTTTTAGTGTTAGCAGCAATTCATAGCTTACTTGCGGATCTCGCAAATCTTTATCAAGCAAGGATTCTATTTTTTCAACCCGGTAGCGCAATCCACTCATCGAAAGGGACAAGTCATTCATGGTTTTCTCAAGATTTCCACCATTGCTTAAAAATATATAAAGTGTTTTAACAAGCTCATTCTTCTTTGCTCCCTCACTTTCAAAGAGCGGCCCTAATAAATAATGAGCCTTCTGCTTCACAGCTTCCTTATCTTGCGAGCTTAGCAAGATCCCTGTTACTCCTAAATTTTCAAAGAGAAAGAGTGTTTCGTTGTGTGCGCCAATCTTCAAAGCAATGATTGCTTCCTTATAGTAAGTAGCAGCTTGCTCAATTTGTTTTCCTTTTGTGCTCACGCCCATTCGAAACAAATAAGCTGGGTATACGCCACCGAGATGGTCAATGAGACAACTGCATAATTCAGGAAGCTTTTTCTCTGTCGTTAGAGAATCTGTTTGAATGAGCAAAATAATGTTTCCATCTCGCTGACCAGTTACAAGCTGGACTTTTTGGCGCTTAAAATAGTGAAAGATTGTTTCCATTAATTGTTCATGAAAAAACAGTTCATTAACCGGATGGCTTTGTCTGCTCTGATAAGTTAATACAATCATCCGGAAAGACAGGCTCAAATCAATATTCATATAGCCGCCCCGCTTTAATATTTCTTGTTTCGACGGAAAGTAACCATTTAGTATTTGTTCAAGAAAATGTCCTTTCATTCTTTCCATTGCTTCAAAGCTCGTTTTTTCATTTAATAGATAAAGAGAGCAAACGGTAGCTGCCCGCTCTAATATCATTGAATCAACCTTAGGAAAGTCCCTAACACTGGTTTCATAAATGAATGAACAATAGCCCAATATCTTTTTTTGCAGCCGGATCGGAGTAATTAAACGCTGGTGCTGCTCATCCTTTAGTCTTTTCGTTTCTTTAATCGTTACCTTATCATCGCCTTGATGTAGCAGCTCTTTAAAGCCAGCCTCTATCTTTGCATATTCCTCATCTGTTATCCCAGCACAAGCAAGCTTCTCAAAGTAAGTGTTTTCGATTAGGAGAGGACAACTTGTTGTTTCATAAACAGCTGCTGCAATAGACTGCAAATCATTTCCATTGATAACTTCTTCTGTCAGCCTTTCATGAATGATCGCTGCCTTTTCTAAGTTGTTGCGTTCTTCAAGCAACATATTGTAAGCAACTTCCAGTTCCTTTACAATTGTCTGATTCTCATAATAATTTAATTCTTCATCCGCTTTTCCCTGCCAACAATGAAGAGACTTGCCAATATAACGGCATACGGGATCTCCAGTCCCTTTGCAAGCAATTTCTTTAAAAATAACTGTGTGTCCGCAGACTGTCGAATAGTACCCGCTTGCATAGCCGATCAGTGTATGGCAAACAGGATGCTTTTCCACACCAAACTGTTTACTATTTTCCTCTGCTTCGTATGAGCTGTACCATATTCCTTCAACATGCACATCCTCTACCTTCTTATCGGGATGAAAGTGAATTTGGAATTTCGTTGTCTTTGCTTTCGTGTAACCCTTCAATGCGTGAAAAACGGACCCCTGTCTTAACACTTCTTCTATGGAAGAAAAGTCCTTTTTTAACGCTCGCTTCGCATCATTGACTCCAAGGTTCCAACCATAGCGAATAAGAAACCCTTTCATCCGTTCATTCCCGATGTTTTCTGCCAAGTCTTTACGAAGCGTGCCAAAAACAGCGGAAGAGGTCAGAACGATTCTTTCATCATCCAACTGTATAATCCCCTCTCGTTCTGACAGATGGAGGGAAGTCTCGGGAAAGGTCTGATTACTCATGCACCATCACCTGCTTTTCTTGCATGGTTTAATTATCACTCTGTGCCAACCGGGCTTTTGTGTGCATTTACCCATGTGTCAGTCGTCCATCCAGAAAGATCGTATTCACTCATTGCCTGATCAACAAATGCTTTGTACTTTGCCGTTTGACCTGACAACTCAGCATTTCTAAGCGTCTCCAGCCGAATATTCTCATGGTTTCCGACGTAATTGAGCTCGTACAACTCGTTGCGACCACCAAACTCTGTGCCGAGGGCATCCCAAATCAATTTCATGAGTTTTACTCGTTCTAACGCATCAATTCCCGTTCCCTTATAATATTGGTCCAGGTACTGGCGGATTTCCGGATTTTCAAAGTCTTTCGCGCTGGATGGAAGTTGAATCAACCCTCCCGCTACTACTGTTTCAAAGATCTCTTTTACTCTTGGCCACACCATTGGAGCCAGAACCCGGTAAGCTGCGGCCGATTGTCCATTCGGAAGAACAACGCCGTTGTCTCCCTTTTCTGGATCTGTTGCCATAGCCGTGGAAAGTGACCAGAACATATTTCTCCAGGCGAGCACCTGGCCAATATTCGCTTGCACTCCTCTGAACCCTTTTGTACCGGATGCCTCTGTCGCTTTCATTAATAAGCCTGCCATGAAGTCCAGCTTCACTGCAAAGCGAGTGCACCCATGAAACGTATACCGATTCATCCAGCCGGTTTTGCCGCGAAAGCCGTTTGCAATTTCCACATTCCGGTAAGCGAGTACATTTTCCCACGGTACGAAAACCCGGTCAAGTACGATAACGGCATCATTTTCATCAAAACGGCTTGATAAGGGATAATCAAACGGAGTACCTAACTTTGCTGCTATCAGCTCATATGATTGCCGGCTAATTATCTTCAGCCCTGGTGCGTTCATTTCAACGAAGAAAATTAAAGCGTGGTCAAGATCATCCTTCGCCAGATCAACGGGCGAATAGTTTGCGACAAAATTATAATTGGTAATGGCGGCCGATGTACCGACCATTTTGGCACCGCTTACAATGATGCCATTATCCCGTTCTTCTACTACACGAACAAAGACATCTTGATTCTCATGAAGCGGTTTGGACCGGTCCATTTGCGGATTAATAATCGTATGATTACAAAATGGCACTTCCTTCGTTGTTTTTTCATACCATCGGCGTGCATTGTCTTCAAACCCTTTATAAAAGTTAGCATATGGTTTCAAATGAGCAGTAAAGGCTGCTTTATAATCAGGTGTCCTGCCCATAAACCCGTAGCTTAACTTGGACCATTCAGCGATGGCATCCCGGGCCTCCAGCAGTTCCTGGGCACTTGTAGACGGTTTAAAAAACTTTTGTGTTAAATGCCCCTCCTTTGTTTTTGTTGTTAAAATCGAGGCTGTGTCCGGTTGATGAAGTGCATCATACAAACGAGCCATCGATCTTACGGAATTTTGATAAGCCGGATGAATCGTGACATCCTCAATTTTTTCTCCATTTAAGTAAATAACACGTCCATCTCGCAGACTCTCAATATACTCCTGGCCATTCATCATAATAAAAACCTCCATTTGTCAGAAAATTCTTTCTGTTATCCTTATCATAATGAATGTTCCGTTATTTTCCTACAACAAAGACTTACTAAAAAATAATAATTATTAAACACTTTTTGTTTGATAACTTCAGAACCAGAATAGTAAACCATCCATATAACGTTCATGCTAATTAAAAATTCCGAAAAAACTGGATCTGAAAGAGTAGAAAAACTATCCTTTCAGATCCAGCTTTCTTTCTATCTTAATAATTAAGCCTCCATATACACCTCTATAGCCTGTACACCACGACTAAGACCGCTTTGCTTTGTGCTGTTAAAATAAATAACTGAACATTCTCCTCCGACAACACTTATTAAGAATGAAATATTATTTAATTTCTTGTACCGCTTTTAACAAAATAGGCCGTTAGTTCGTCTAGGCAAATCTTTTCAAAGAGAAGATTCATCGGTTTCACAGAAGAATAACAAACTGAACAGCGATAGGCGCGGGACAGGTTTGCGTAAGCAAACTTCCATGTTCCAGCTAATTCAGCAGGTAATCGTAAAACAGGCGGGTTGGATAGTTCAAATTCAACAGCTGTAAGCGAACCTCCTGTCAGCCCTGTTCCTTCTGCTTTGAAAAAAGACTCCTTCAGTGTCCAGTAGGTATATAACGCTGATAATTTTTCCTCCTCACTTTCTCTTGTCTGAAAAAAACGATGTTCATTTGGACTAAGAAACTCTGTCGCGACCGCAAAATCTATTTGACGGATCTTTTCTATATCAATGCCAATCCTGCCATTTGGGTGAACAGCACAAGCGATAAATTCCTCGGAATGAGAAATGCTTATCTGTCCCTCAAAATTCGCAACATAAGGTTTGCCATTCGCCGCTCTTTTTATCGGTTGATCTATAATTTGGTGACGTTCTGCTAAGTACCGGGCTAGTAAAGTGCCAATTAAAGAATTAATCTGATCTTCCTTCTTTCGATAACGAAGAATATAACTCTTCTCCTCATCTGTTAAAACAGAGTAAAGAGCAAATGGAATCAGTTCTATATCTGTTCTTTCGACAATAAAAAGCTCAATCAATGCGCTTAGCTCCTTAAAAATATTAAATTAGTAGCATAAGGGGACATCTTATCGATAGGATCCCCGGACCAAGAAAAAACGCTTGTCTTTCAGGATGCACGTCTGCCCAAAAGCAAACAAGAAAGCATCCATGAAAGCAAGCGCTATTCAATATGTCATTTGTCTATATAGGTGCTGCTATCACTATGGGCGCGGAAAGTAACCAACTTTTGCAGCGTATGAGATCATTTTCTCAAAAAACTTCTCATCTATTTCCGGACATGCCACATTTGTATTTGCAAGCAACTTCTTTGTTTCCGGGCATGAGTAGCGGTAGGGAGAGTCCTTTGCCCCGTCTCCTTCAAGCTGAGCTATAGTCAACTGTAAAATTTCAGGATCGATATCGTTGTCGCCAAACAGCCAATTTTCGTATGCTTCTGGCTCCTTCAATTCAATGTTATAACCGCATTTTCTTAATTGCTCAATCATATCCGAATAATGGATTTGTACTTGGTTACAAATATGAAGCACCCGTCCGGCCGATTCCGGCTGCACCGCCAAGGCAACAATGCTTTCGCTTGCGTAATCAATAGGTGTGTAATCCACATACCACTCTACCTTCGGTGCAACTTTCAAGGACAGCATCGTTTTTAACATTCGGTAGTAGGCATTGCTGTCAATGTTCTTTTGGAATCTTCCAGTCTGTGAATGGCAAGTTAGATTGCCGGCGCGATAAATCGTAACTGGAATCTCCGCTTTTGACGCAGCTTCAAATAATAGTTTCTCCGATTCGAGCTTGCTGTTTACATAGACATTTGTTAAGGAAGCATTCATCCAGTCATCCATACTTTGTAGGCTATCCCATTTTCCTTCTAAAGCAAGATCCTCCGGAATGCCTAAAGTAGAAATATAGTGAAAACGCAGCCCTTCTTTCTCTTTAGCAAACTTCAAAAGAGCTTCTGTGCTTTGCTTATTAACCCGAGAAAAGTGATCAACCTCTCCAAAGTGCCTAACATCCGCTCCACAGTGGATAATGCTGTCGATGCACGTTTCTAAATAGCTTCGATCCTCTGCAGACAACCCGAGGTCTTCTTTCTCTAAATCTCCTATAATCACAGTAATGCGCTGTGCTTCCTTTTCTATCTCTTCACCAAAATAATGAGTAAGAATATTCCACAGTCTTCCTTTTGCCTGCTCAGCAGAATCACCGCGCACTAAACAGTAAACGTTAGCTTCCGTTTGCGATAGTAATTGCTGTAAAATATGAGATCCTAAATAACCGGTTGCTCCCGTTAACAGTACGTGTTGAGTCGCAAGCAACTGAGCTGAATTTCCAGAGCCAATCTTTATTGGCCTTTCCGGTAAATCAATGATTTCATGAACAGCGGCTGTTTTTTCAGTATTTGCTGTAACAGCGGATAACTCTAGCGCCCGGGAAGCAAGTTCAGCGATGGTCGGATACATAAAAAAGTCATTAATTTTTAGTTGAGGATACTCTGGTTTTAATAGAACGAGAGTTTCCAGGATTTTAAGCGAGTGACCACCGATTTCGAAGAAGTTATCGTAAATATCGATAGCAGGCAGCTTTAAAGTTGTCTTCCATGCTTCTGAAATTACCTTTTCTATTTTTGTCCGCGGTAAATTCTTAGCAACTGTCTGCTCTTGTTTCATGAGCTCATAAGTTGATAAAGTCCGTCGGTCAATTTTCCCGGAAGGCGAGACCGGCATTTCCTTTATATATTGAATATAAGTCGGCACCATATACTTAGGTAGCTTCTGCAAAAGAAAATCCCGTATTTCTAATTGAGATAATTCCTCTCCTGCCACACTTGTATAGAAAGCTGCAAGAACATTTAGCCCATCTTCATCCACTTTGGGAATGATGGCTGCATCTTTTATCAGCTCATAACTCGTCAACGCGTCCTCTACTTCACCAATTTCAATACGGTGTCCTCGGATTTTTATCTGAGAATCTTTTCGACTCACATATTCAATTTCTCCAGAAGGCAGCAGTCGAACGATGTCTCCTGACCGGTACAGAACAGAACTAAATGGGTCATTGAATATATTCGGAACAAATGCAGCCTCCGTCTTATCAGGCTGATTCAGATACTCACGTGCTACTCCTGCCGAACTGATAAGCAGCTCGCCCGGCACACCAATCGGACACAATTGATTTTCATCATTTACGATATAAACAGCATGGTTATGGAGTGGATGCCCAATTGGTACGGTAGGCGTATCTAGCATTTCCTCGTTTACTTTATAAAAAGCAGACATAACCGTACATTCCGTTGGCCCGTACATATTGTATATAGCAATATGCTTGCCGAATTTTTCATGGAAAGCGAAAGCTGTTTCCATGATTAATGCTTCGCCGCCAATTGTAATTTGACGAATATTTTTAAACTTTTTAACTCCTTCACTTGAAAGCTTTGCGACCAGTTCATTAAAAAAGATGGTCGGCAAGATAGCGATAGATGTTACTCCCTCTCGCTCAATAGCCTCTGCAAAAGCTTCCACTGACATTCTTTCTTCGTCGGAAAGCAAATATAGTCGTGCTCCGTTAAATAGCGCGCTGAACGTATCATAAATAGAAGCATCAAAGCTATAAGGCGCAAATTGGCAAAGAACATCCTTCTCCGTAAATGTCATTTCCTGTGTAGACCAGTTAATTAAATTGATCACACCTCGATGGCGGATGAGCGTGCCCTTAGGCCGTCCTGTAGAGCCTGATGTATAAATCACATAAGCGAGCTGTTCAGATGACGCTTCTACCTCAATAGAACTGCAAGGATACGCCGCAAAATCGGTCTCTGAAAAAATAGAGTATTTTTTGCCTTGAGGCAGCAATTCTCTAAATGAATCAACATAAGCAGAATCCACCAGGGCAATGGACGAATTCGTATCTTTTATAATGTAACTGTTGCGTTCAACTGGATGATCCGGATCAAGCGGTACATAGGCTCCGCCTGCTTTTAACACGCCGAGTATGGAAACGATGGTTCCAATGCTTCTTTTCATAAAAATAGGCACGAGCTCCTCTTTAGTTAAACCTTTTTGCAAAAGCATGTGCGCTACTTGATTTGATTGTTCTTCCAGCTCTGCATAAGTGATGCTGAATCCGTTGGAAGAAACGGCTGTTTGATCCGGAAAACGCTCAGCTGTTTTTGAGAATACTTGATGGATCACTGTGCCTTCGTTAAATGAAGCAGCCGTTTCATTTAAACGCTTATACATCATTTTCTCTTCAGTCGTAATGATAGGAATCGATTGAAAAGGAACATTCAGATCGTCAGCGTTTAATATAAATTCGACAATATTTTCAAAGTACGCAGAAAATCGTTTGATCGTTTCTTCCATAAAAAGGGAGGAGTTATATTCAATTAACAATGATAAATCCGCGCCATCGGTAAACAGCCCAAAACCTAGATTCGTTTGTTCTATTCCAGGAAGGTTGCCAAAAGAGAAAGTTGTATAGTAACCGGGCTCCTCCTCTTTCTTGAGCACTTCCCTCCAGTTAAAGTGCTGATGCAAAGAGACATCTTCTACTTTTTGTGCCACTTGATTAAGAACATCCGCTAATGATTGGCAACCCGCAAAATTTGCTCTTATGGGTGCGATACTTTCTCCGTCAACAGATATTCCGAGCATGATTTCTTCTTCATTCGCCAACCGATGCAGCAAAAAGAGATACGCAGAAATAAAGAACGTACGAAAGCTGCTATTATTTCTTTCTGCCCATGTAAATACATCTTTTACAGCGCATGATTCCAATGGCATAGAGAAGGTTTGAAACTGACTCTCTTTCAAGAGATGTTTTTGCTTATCAAGCGGCAGGTTCAAAGGCGGCAGCGGACTTTTCAATTCCTTCTCCCAATAATCTTTTGATGTCATTTCTGAAGAAAGTAAAACTTGGGACATTCATTCATACCTCCAATATCGTTGTTAAATTTTGAACATAGAAATGGATTGCTGTAGCTTTTGGAAGAGCTTGTTCATCTCCTCAGCATCGTCAGCAATAAGCTCCATGTTCCCTTTTTGTGCTTCAGTCATTTGGCTAATACCTGCAGAAGTCTCCGTGTTATGTTTGGCAATGCCGCTTAATTGCTCAATAACAGAAGCTACTTCCTCAGACTCGGCAGCAACTTGCTGAGTAGAAGCAGAAATTTCTTGGACCTGACTGCTTACCTTGTGAATATCATCCATAATGTGGGCAAATATTTGTGTCAGTTCACCGCTGCTATTCACGCTAGTTGAAACAGTCTCTACTCCAACAGAAATGGATGAAACGGCTTTATCTACCTCATTCTGAATAATAGAAATTAGCCCCTTAATTTGCTCCGCTGATATACGGGATTGTTCTGCAAGTTTGCGGACTTCGTCGGCCACTACTGCAAACCCCTTACCATGCTCACCTGCCCGTGCCGCCTCAATCGCTGCGTTTAAGGCAAGTAAATTTGTTTGTTCAGCAATCTCACTAATCAAATTAACAATCCCGGAAATTTCAGTGGACTTCTCATCTAACTGTTGAAGTGCCTGAGAGGAGTTTCCAACGGATTGTTCTGCTGAATTCATTTGTGAAATAATATCCTTTACTGCTTTGTTCCCTTTTTGAGCGCGAGTTTCTAACTCTTCTGCTTTACTGCTGACGTCAGCTGAATAATCGGCTATGGCTGAAATCCCTGAAACAATTTCATTGATGGAGGAAGAACTATCGATCGTAGCCGTTTCCTGATTCTTCATCTGCTCTGAAATTTGCTGTAATTCAGATACAACGAAACTGTAATGGTCGCTCCCTTCCTTAACAGCTTCAGAAAGCTTTCCGGAATAGTCGGCGTTGCGCTCGTATGCTTCCTTGATCGCCTGGATAATTTGATGCATAGCAACCACCATTTCATTGAACTTCTTGTTCAATCTTCCAATCTCATCGTCGCCTTCTTTCAATGAGATCTCAAAGCTTCCTTGGCTAAATTTCTCGATGCCCTCCCCTAATTCTCTGAGAGGAAGAATAGACTTGCGCACAAGATAGAACTGCACGGTTAACAAAATAGCAAGAATAATTAAAAGAGCAAGAGAGCTGTATAAGAGTAAATCTTTCTTTCCTTTAGCCACAATACTTGCATCAATATCAATTCCATAGTAAGCAGTGATTTTTCCTTGTTCATTTTTGAATGGCTTTAAAACGGACATCCATGTACCGTAATCATCCGTATAAACATCTGTATAAATGACCTCTCCTGTAGACAGCATTTTTCTGACCGAATCGCTGATCACTTTTGGCTGTTCATATAAATCACCTATATTTAAATCTGCCTCTTTAAACGTTTCTAAGACAGCTGTTGGCATAGAAATAATTGAAGTTTTATTTCCACCCTCCAGTTCAGTTCCAAATATATAGGCCTGAGAAACTTGCGGATTGTTCGCAGAGACTGTATCAAAATAGCTCCGAAGTTTTTTATGAACACTTGAATTCTCATTGCTATCTGATGCTGCCTCCATGATTTCTTCACTATTAAGATTTTGGGAAGTGCCGGACATAATTTTCGTTGCTTGGCTATGTACTTGCGATTCAAGTACTTGTCCTTGAATGACATAACTACAAACAATAAGTGTAAGACCAACTAAAAAAATATTTAACATTGATGTGGCTAGTATTCTCGCTAAAAAACTCTTTCTAAGTAATCCAAACATTTTGCTTCTCCATTCCTGTTGTATTTGGCTAAAAGATGGCTGTCGATTCATATAAAAAAGACCGTCCAAATTCCTACAGAACACTCTGAACTTTAAAAGCTTTATTTATAATACTGGTGATTATCCCCTCGTTTCCAATCTATACAAACAGGTATATAAACCTTATCAAAAGGTTAAAAATAGGGTATTATAACCTAATATCCCCGTTAATAAATTAGTATCTTTTACCCAGAACATATTCTAGCACACACCTTTCAAATTTCAACAAATTCCGCCAAAATAGAGACATTTTTCCTACAAAAAGAGTGGGGCAACAAGCTGTTTAATAGCTTGTTGCCCCACTCTTTTTATCTATCACATAGCTCTTAATGAAGCGAAAAATTAACTATTTACACGCCGTACCAGTTCAATCCTTCCTTGCCAAGGTCAACCCACACATGTTTTGTTTCCGTATACATATCCATCGCTTGTATACCAAGCTCACGGCCGAATCCACTTTGCTTCGTGCCGCCAAATGGCGCCGTGCTATCCAGCATACTAAATGTGTTGACATATACTGTGCCCGCTTTTAAGCCGCGCGCCATACGATGAGCCCGCTTTAGATCATTCGTCCAAACGCCAGATGCCAGACCATAGAGTGTGTCGTTCGCTTTTTTCAATGCGTCTTCTTCGTCCTTGAAACGAATAACTGAAACGACCGGTCCAAAAATTTCCTCCCGGGCAATGGTCATTTGGTTAGTAACGTTTTCAAAAATTGTCGGCGTATAATAATAACCTCCGTCAGCTCCTTTAAAGCGCTCCCCGCCTGTTGTCAGTTGTGCTCCCTGCTCGAGGCCGGCAGCGACATATTGCTCGATTCTCTTCAGCTGCTGCTCAGATACTTGTGGCCCCATTTGTGTAGACTGCTCGAGCGGATTGCCGACACGGATGCTCTGCACCTTTCTCACATACTCACTCATGAACTTGTCGTAGACGCTCTCCTGAACGAACAAGCGAGAACCAGCAGCGCATACTTGCCCTTGTGCAAAGTAGATGCCAAACATAGAACCATTTACCGCATCTTCTATATTGGCATCCTCAAAAACAATATTCGGCGACTTGCCGCCAAGCTCAAGGCTTACCGGCTTTAAATTTTGACTGGCTGCCTGCATGATCAAGCGCCCTGTCGCAGTAGAACCGGTGAAAGCAATCTTATCTACTTGTGGATGAGAAGACAGTGCCGCCCCAGCATCCGCACCAAAACCAGGTACGACATTAATCACTCCATCCGGAATGCCTGCTTCTTGAAATAACTTCACCATTTCCAAAATACTGACAGGTGTCTGTTCTGCCGGCTTAATTACAATCGTGTTACCCGCAGCAAGTGCCGGTGCCAATTTCCACATTGTCAGCATAAGCGGGAAGTTCCACGGTACAATAGCGCCAATCACACCAAGCGGCTCTTTGAGTGTATAATTAAAACGGCCGGCCGGAGAAGCAAGCGTTTCTCCTTGCACTTTATTGGCAAGTCCAGCGTAAAACTCCAATACATCGATGGTAGCCGGCATCGCAATAAAGGTCGTCTCATTAATGGGCAGCCCATTGTCCTCTGACTCAATGGCTGCAAGTTTATTTGCATTTTCCCAAAGCAGCTGGGCCGCTTTATAAAGTAGCCGCCCACGATCGCTCGGAGCCATTTCTGCCCACGGACCGGATTCGAATGCACGGCGCGCTGCCTTGACAGCACGGTCAATATCTTCTTTTCCACCTTCCGCTACTATAGCATGGACTTCCCCTGTCCCCGGATTTACCGATTCGAATGTTTTTCCTGATGCGCTGTCTGTCCACTTCCCATCAATAAATAGCTGATATTGCTTTACCATTTATACTCCCGCCTTTCTTGCTGAATAAGCAAGTTCTAACAATTTCATAACCTCTTCTTCGTTTACCTCTCTCGGATTTACCATCGTGCTGATCTCTTCATTTAATGTTGCCTTCGCCAGCTGTTCAAACTGTTCACGTTTCACGCCAGCCTCTTCCAATGTAGGAATATTAATTGCCTTCGACAGGCTTCTCACCGCTTCTACCGCTTGGTTGGCCGCTTCTTCATCAGAGAGCCCCCTATCGGCAATCCCATCACCTGAGCAATATCTTTAAAACGCTTTTGTACCGTTGCATCCTGAGCGTTATATTCCATCACATCCGGAAGCATGCATGCATTTGCTACACCATGCGGAAGACCGCAATACACGCTGAGCGGATGAGCAATGGCATGAACCAAACCTAGAAGAGCAGAGTTAAAGGCATAGGCTGCCATCATGCTGCCGAGCAGCATGTTTGTGCGCGCCTCGATATTGCTGCCGTTTTTATAAGCTTCTTCTAAGTTGTTATAAATAAGCTCCACTGCCTTTAAAGAGTTGATCTCACTCGGTACTGAAGCAAGCTTGGAAACATATGATTCAATTGCATGCGTAAGGGCATCCATACCAGTTGCTGCTGTGACAGCGGGCGGCAGACCCACTGTTAACTCTGGATCAACTAACGCAACATCTGCTCCGCAGTGGCGGCCGCCAATAACCATCTTTTTGGCTCCTTTTGTATCTGTAATAACCGTAACAGCCGTTACCTCGCTTCCAGTTCCAGCCGTTGTAGGAATAGCGATTAATGGCTTGGTTGGATTTTTCACCAGGTTCAACCCTTCATACTGATGGATCGGGCCCGGATTTGTCGTTAATACGTTAATTGCCTTGGCCGCGTCGATCGGACTGCCCCCACCAATGGCTATGATTGCGTCTACGTTTTCCTGTACAGCTAAATCAGCGCCTTCTTCCAAAATCGTATCTGGCGGGTTAGGCACAACATTGGCAAACTCTATAATGGTTACGCCGCTTTCTTCTAAATATGTAAACACCTGATCAATAATCCCTGCCTGCTTAACCCCTTGATCATATACACACAATACTTTTTTAGCATGTAATTCTGCGAGCACTTCCCCAATCTTTTTTACACTGCCCGCACCAAAAGTAACCTGGCTTGGAATACCAAATTCAAATTCCATTTCTCTCTCCCCTTTCACTCATTTACTCTCTTATTAGCAACTTCTGTGCCAATAGAACGTCCCTTGTGTTTATTGCCTTCGTAAGCACCGTTTTTTTCTACTGTCACAAAAAGTGACACTTTTTCTGTGTTACTCTGTGACATTGCCCCTTTTCGTGACAAGCAGTTTATAAAATAAATGGATTATAGTATAATTATTAGAAAATTCATTACTTTATAGTGAGGCGAGACCCAAAAGATGATTAGAAATGCGCTGAACGATAAGCAAACATGGCTAAAATATTCTTGGAGACGCTGTCAAGACCTTGGATTCGACCGGAACGGCAAGCCCATTTTTTATCAAGCGGAAGGAAATTTGCTTAAGGAGTTGCTGGAGAAAAATGAAAGACTCATTCGTGCCTCAGAAGCCGTATTCCGGCAGCTCGATCAATTTCTAAAAGACTATCACTATCGAGCAGACCTGCTTGATCATGAAGGCTACATTTTGCATTCGTATGGAGTAATAAGTGAACCTGGCCTCATGAATAATCCTGCGCTGGCAATCGGCACATGCTGGGGAGAAACTTTTCGCGGAACAAATGCAGTCAGCTTCAGCATTGAGCACAAAATGCCCGTCAATATCCATGGAAGTGAGCACTTTTTTCTAGAAAATCAAGTGCTGACTTGTTCGGCAAGCCCTATTTTTGATGAGGCCGGACAAGTGACCGCAGTCGTCAACTTCAGTTCACGCAGTTCGAATATACAGGATAATGCTTTAATTATGGCTATGCTTGCTGCCGATGCGATTGGTTATCGGCTGCTAACCGAACATGTAAAAGTAGAAAATGAACTGCTTATCCGGGAAACAGAAAAACTAAGCAGCTCCCACTCCCAAGGGATTGTCACTGTAAATGCAGACAGTCACATTATTTATGCTAACAAAAAAGCAAAGAAGCTGTTGGGAAACAATTGTATTGGAACCGCTTTTAATCCCTCTTCGTTACATACAGAATCTATTTATCCAACATCCGGTTATTGTTCAAGACGTTCCTACATGATCAAACCTCACACCTCTGCCCGTAAAAGTTACACCTTTGACCGGATGATTGCCGAATGCCCGAAAGTTAAACAGGTCATCCAACTCTCCCAGAGGGCAGCGGCTACCGATTTTTCACTTTTTATTCATGGAGAAAGCGGAACAGGCAAAGAATTATTTGCTCAATCCGTTCATCAGGCAAGCATGCGTGCAGACAAACCTTTTGTCGCCGTCAATTGCAGTGCTTTAGCTAAAAATTTAATTGAGAGCGAACTCTTCGGCTATAAAAAAGGCGCTTTTACAGGAGCGGACCATGCTGGCAGTCTCGGAAAATTCCGCGCGGCGGACGGGGGCACTCTCTTCCTCGATGAAATTGGCGACATGCCGCTGCAGGCACAAAGCGCACTTCTTCGTGTTCTTGAGGAACGGGAAGTGATGCCCGTCGGTGATCATCAGAGTTATCCTGTTGATGTTCGCATCATTGCAGCTACTCATCGAAATTTACTGGAGGAAACGAAAAAAGGGTCATTCCGTGCCGACCTTTATTATCGTTTAAATGAAATCTGCCTGAACATTCCCCCATTGAGAGAGCGGGGAGACATTATTCAGCTCGCCCGCCATTTTCTCATAGGGCTATCCGGCCGCTCTCAGCAATTTACTAATGAAGCAGAAAACATGCTGCTTAGCTATGACTGGCCCGGCAATGTCCGCGAGTTAAAAAATGTTGTGACACAGGCTAGTTTTCTCGCTGATGGCCGTTGGATTGATACTCATCACTTAAAATTGCAG
Organism: Bacillus sp. PK3_68; assembly: GCF_003600835.1. Lineage (NCBI taxonomy): Bacteria > Bacillati > Bacillota > Bacilli > Caryophanales > Bacillaceae > Bacillus > Bacillus sp. PK3_68. The sequence continues at coordinate 1,949,350 of NZ_NQYC01000001.1, forward strand.
ACAACACCGAAAAGAGCATCGACAGTCGCTGCTCCGAGCTTTCCACCCTCGGCCTATACGTTGGAGGAAGCGGAAAAGCTACTAATCGAACAAGCTTTAAAAACACATAACAGCAACATTTCGCAAGCTGCCAAACAGCTAGGCATATCAAGAAATACGCTTTATCGTAAATTGAAAGCCTATGAATATACAGAATAAACAGCAAAGCTGAGTCGGCAATTCCGCTCAGCTTTGCTGTTTATCATTTGGCTTTTCCCGGTTATATCCACGCTCGCCGTAAGGTTCCAATTTGGCGAGCCACTTGTCCTCCAGTCTCTCCAGCTCTTTCTTTTCGTCAAAATAGCCCGTTTCTTTCTTTTTTAAGACCTCCAGCACTTCAAATTCAAAAGTATCTTGGCCAAACTCTTTCCACTCACTTTGCAGATGTTTATTTGTGTTTGTGCCCACCTCTAATTCAAAACGTTTTCCATTGAGCGTTTTTAAATTTCTTGTACTGCCGATAAACACCTTGCCATTCTTCTTATTTTTAATCTGGTAAATGCCCGCTTCAATTTTCGTTTCTTTATATTGTTGTTTTAGTATTTTTTTTCGATCCATGATGGATGCTCCTTTGTATCTTTATTGTTTTAACCAATACTCACTACCATCTGCCTGCCTGTCTAAAAAGCCATATTCAATTAAATAACGTCTGAGCAACACATAATCGCCATAAATAACTTTTAAGCGTTCATTTACTTCTTTTTCACTGTATCGTTTACCAGAGTGGAATTGTTTCGCTATTTCTCTGAGTACGATCAGCTTTTGTTTTTCTTTTAAAGAAAATGTGGTTAACGAACCATTTTGAAAATACTTCTCCAGTACAAATGCCCGTTCTTCCTCAGTTATGTTATAACGGTCATCAATCCTCACTGCGGTTGGAGGAACATCCACAAAAGTAGGAGCATGCTCATCTTTTTCCTTCAACAGCTCCATAAGCGTTAAAAAAACTTTTGCCTGCCGTTCTTTTTCCTTTAAAGTAAAGCGATGGTTCCGTATAGTTGATGCACTGCCAATTTCCATTTCTCGCTGAATGTCTGCATCGCTTTTTCCTTCGTAAAACAACTGAAGGAGTCTATTCTGATGTTCGGTTAACCCTGTAATTTTTTTATTAAGACCAATAAGATACGAGAAAACTGATTCATGCTCTTCTTTAATGTGAAGCTGCATATATCGTTCCGCTTCATAGAATGTTCCTTCATGCGGATAAATAATTCCCTTTTCCAAGCTCTCCCCACAAAGCAAACAAACACAATGACTCCCTTCGTAAACATATCCGCGTTTTAATTCTTCCAATGAAGCGTTCCAAAACCGCTCTGTGTTATCCATAAAACAAACAACCTTTCTAAACGTTTACTATTTAATAAACATATTATTAAAATGTTTATAATAAGTCAATGGTTTGTTTTTAACAGCAACATAAATAAGCCCCGGGCATGTCACTTGCCCGGGGCTTATTTAGCCATTGCTAACCAGTTCTACCAGTGTGCTTTCCCTGCTGAAATTCTTTTTATAGCACTTTGCTTAAGAACGCTTTCGTCCGCTCATGCTGGGGATTTCCGAATAGCTCTGACGGTTTATTTTCTTCAACTATATACCCGCCGTCCATAAAAATGACACGGTCACCCACTTCCCGGGCAAAGCCCATTTCGTGAGTAACGACCACCATCGTCATCCCTTCTTGGGCAAGCTGCTTCATTACCGCAAGCACATCCCCGACCATCTCCGGGTCAAGCGCGGAAGTGGGTTCATCAAACAGCATAATCTTCGGATTCATCGCCAGTGCCCTCGCAATGGCAACTCGCTGCTTTTGACCGCCTGATAATTCGCCAGGATAGCTTGTCGCCTTTTCTTGCAGTCCAACCTTTTCCAACAATTCATGTGCTTTTTTGATCGCTGCTTCTTTACTGTTGTTAAGCGCTTTCATTGGCCCGAGTATAATGTTCTCTACTACTGTCATGTGAGGAAAAAGGTTGAACTGTTGAAATACCATGCCTACTTCTTGTCTTACTTTGTTGATATTTACTTTTGGATCCGTAATGTCATAATTGTTAATAACTACGCTTCCGCCCGTAATCGTCTCAAGCCGGTTTAGACAGCGGAGAAAAGTGCTTTTACCTGAACCGGATGGCCCAATCACGCATACTACTTCCCGCTCCTCAATAGCAGCATTAATATCTTTTAGCACCTCCAGCGAACCAAATGATTTTTTTAAGTTCTTTACTTCAATCATGCTCATCGTAATTCAAATCTCCTTTCAAGGAAATTACCTAATACGGATAATAAATAAATAACGACAAAATAAATAATTCCAACAACGAGCCAGATTTTAAACGCTTCAAACGTTGCAGAAACCTGAACAGATCCCTGTTGCATTAAATCAGCGATGCCGATAATTGATAAGAGCGAAGTATCTTTTAAACTGATAATTGACTGATTTGTCAAAGCTGGTAGCATTCTTCGGAACGCCTGCGGTAAAATAATATAGCGCATCGTCTGAATACCTGTTAAGCCAATAGATCTGGAAGCTTCCGTTTGTCCTTTGTCTATCGATTGGATGCCTGCTCGGATAATTTCAGCAAAATAGGCACCAGCATTAATTGCAATGGTTATGACGCCAGCAGTTGTCCTATCAAAGGAAATCCACTCCAATGAGTTCAAACCAAAGTAAATGAAAAATAGCTGAACCAGAAACGGTGTGCCACGGATAGCATCAATAAAGATTTTGGCAATCCAGTTCAAAATCTTTAGCGGGGCAAGCCGCAAGAGTGCCATGATTAGGCCAAGAATGAATCCTAAAATGATAGCAATGACAAAGATATAAAGGGTGACTTGAAGTCCCTTCATTAAATACGGCAATGAATTAGTAATTGTCTCCATTACGCTCTCTCCTTCTAAGAAGAAAGCGCGCTATCTGCGCGCTTCCAAGCTGATGATGTTCGAATATGCTTGATCTTCACTTTCCATGTGACCCATCTACACGCTTCTCAACTTTCTTTACTCCGCAAGATACGTGTTCAAAATCTCCTCGTATTTTCCATTTTCTTTTAATTCAGCCAATCCTTTATTGATTTTCTCAAGAAGTTCTTTGTTTTCACCTTTCAAGACAGCAATTCCGTACTGATCACCATTCAAGCGGTCGCCGACGATTTTCAAACCAAGATCCTTTTGGGCAATGGCATAAGCAATGACTGGATAATCTTCAATTAAAGCGTCCGCATTGCCATTGGCTACTTCTTGAAACATGGCTGGGCTATCATTAAACTGTGTCACTTTAAAGCCTTCTTTGTCAGCATTTTCTTGAGCAAACTTCGCGCCAATCGTCCCTTTTTTCACAGCTACTGTTTTTCCTTTTAAATCACTGACACTCTTAATGCTGCTGTTATCTTTTTTTACAACAAGCGTAATGCCAGCATCAAAATATGGCTCTGAGAAATCAACCACTTTCTTTCTTTCATCAGTGATACTCATTCCTGCAATCGCTACATCTAATTGTCCCGCTTGCATAGCCGGTATAATTCCCCCAAAGTCCATCGGAGAGAGCTTAATCTTGAAATCTTGGCTTTCGGCAATGGCATGGATTAAATCAATATCAATTCCCTTGTACTCGCCGCCCTCCTCATATTCAAATGGAGGATACGTCGTATCTATCCCCACTGTGTACTCCTTTTTTTCTTCCCCTTTTTTCCCGTCCCCGTTTGTGCTGGCCGTTTTGTCTCCACCACATGCTGCAAGCATGAAAATGAATACAAGCATGAAACTTACCAAACTAAATTTCTTCATCCCATCCACTCTACTTTCCTATTTATTTATCGGCTAAATGTTGCCAATATACAGAATAATATGAATATAACCTGCAGAATCAGCCGGCAATTTAATGTATGACCGGGCCATTTGTTTTATGTACCCTCCAGCTGTTTCCATATATATTCTAATACTTTTTTCGACATTTCATTGTAGATTCCTGCCTCTATATGTAAAATGTAACTGTTGTGCCTTGAGGGCTTATCCTTTTTTAGGAATTTGTTTGAGGCAATCAGGTGACGGCTACAATAAGAATTATAGGTGCATTCTCCCTTTTCACTACAATTAGTAAACGGAAAATAGGTGTAACTTATGCTGCGTATTAACAAGGAAAAACTCTTTCAATTTATTAAAATTGGCTTTCCAGTTATTTTATTTATAATTGCTTTAATAGAGATCAAACAGTTTGCTAACGGGCTAGATATTCGCTTGATCCGTTCCGAGATAAAGCATTTAAATTCGGTAGAGACGGCCCTTATTTTACTTGTGCCTTTCTGCGGTATCTTTCCAATGTTTTTTTATGATGCTGTTTTAGTTCGTATTCTGAATATTAAAATCCAAACAAAAAAGCTCATAAAACAATCGTTCATTACTAATTCTTTTTCCAACTTAATTGGTTTTGGCGGCCTCGTGGGAGTGATGCTCCGGACTTATTTTTATAACAAGCATGATTTGGATAAGCGAAGGCTTCTAACAGCTATTACTTCTGTTTCACTCTTTTATTTAACAGGCATTTCTTTGATTGCGTGGACGATCCCCACTGCTTACAAAGACTTTCCACTCATTGTTGATACAAAGTGGCTGTTTTTAGCTGTGCTGGCAGTTGGATTATATTTGCCTCTTTTCTCCCTTTTTTATTTTTATCAAAACCGACAGGGAAAAGGCTCTTTAATCAATCTCCGGTCTGCTGTCACTCTTTTACTCGTTTCACTGCTGGAATGGTCCTTAGCTTTCTCGGTTATTTGGATATTGAGCATTATACTGGATATCCCTCTGCCTTTTTATGAACTTGTGCCTGTTTTTATTATCGCTTCCTGTGCAGGTATAGCCAGTATGATCCCTGGAGGACTCGGATCGTTTGACTTGGTTTTTATATGGGGAACACAGAATTTAGACATACTGGATGAAAAAGTTCTTGTGATGCTTATCTTTTACCGTGCAGGTTATTTCTTGCTTCCATTTTTGCTGGCTGCAGCCCTATTTGTAAAAGATTATTGGAACAAATGGAATCAATCGTGGGACAACTTGCCAAACACTGTTATCCAGAACATCAGCCATGTTTTGCTGACTGTTCTTGTATTTGTTTCAGGACTCATTTTGCTCTTATCTGCAGCTGTGCCGGGGATTCTAGAAAGGATAAAGATTGCTCATGAAATTTTATCTTTCCCTATCATGAATCTCTCTCATCAGCTTTCAGTGGCCGCTGGTTTTATTTTACTCGGCCTGTCACGGGGAATTAATTACAACGTGAAACGTGCCTATCAACTGACGATGATCGTTTTAGGCTTCGCTGCGCTTTTCTCGCTGTTTAAAGGAATTGATTATGAGGAAGCCATTTTTATGCTAGCGGTTGCCCTTCTTTTAAAAGCTTCGAAAGGCAGCTTTTATAGAGAAAGCTATGTGCTCACCTGGGGCAAGGCTCTGTTTGATCTCACTGTGTTTTTGATCATCACTTCCATGTATTTATTGATTGGCTATTTTAATCTGCCTTCGGCAAAGCTCAATGTACCGAAAGCATTAGCTCCTTACATCATTACTAGTTACACCGATTTATTTCTTAGCGCGGCCATTGGCTTGCTTATCGCCTTTTTTATTTTAACTATCGGCTACCTGATCCGTAAGCCTAGGCTATGGATTCCAGAGACATCAGCAGCTCAAGAAGAAGAAATTTTCAATCATCTTTCCAACTATAAAGGAAATGTGCTGGCTCATTTGATTTTTCTGCATGATAAATATGTGTACTGGAACAAGGAAAAAACAGTGCTGTTTTCCTATCAGAAATATGCTGATAAGTTAGTTATTCTCGGCAATCCAATCGGGGAAGAAGCAGACTTTCCTCGTGCAATTGGGGAATTTCTAAAAATGGCCGATCTTTACGGCTACACACTCGCTTTTTATGAAGTGAGCAATGACATGCTCCCTCCTCTTCATGAATATGGCTATGATTTTTTTAAACTAGGTGAGGAAGCGGCTGTTCATTTAGAAAGCTTTACTTTGTCAGGAAAAAAGATGAAAGGAGAAAGGGCGGTAAAAAATAAATTTGAACGAGAGAATTACCGCTTTGAAATAATTGACCCTCCCTTTGAAAAAGAACTCATAGCTGAACTGAACGACGTCTCACAGCAGTGGCTGCAAGGAAGAGAAGAAAAAGGATTTTCTCTTGGCTTTTTTGATGAAGACTATCTCAACAAAGCAAAAATAGCTATCTTGAAAACAGCCAACCATGAGATAGTAGGATTTGCAAGCCTCATGCCAATATACGACGGCGGACGGACTATCTCTGTAGATCTAATAAGATTTCAGCCAGGTGCTCCTGCTGGCACTATGGACTTTATCTTTCTTTCCTTGTTCGAATGGTCGAAAAGCCAAGGCTATCTATTTTTCCACTTGGGAATGGCCCCACTTTCTAATGTAGGCACCTCCAAATTTTCTTTTTTAAGTGAAAAAATTGCTGCCCAAATCTTTTTACACGGCCAGTTTTTTTACCAGTTTCAAGGCTTAAGAAAGTTTAAAGAAAAGTATACGAATTCCTGGGAAGCGAAATATCTTGCCTATCGGAAAAAATCTTCCTTGCCTTTTACCATGGCACAAATTACTTTTTTAATTAGCAAGAGAAGAAAAGCACAATAAAGGGACTAGCACTCGCCAGTCCCTTTCATTATTCCGCTTTATACACACCATGTTTCACAATATCGAGGTAAGCATCAAGCTCACTCATTAACAGTTCCGGGTTCTCAAAAAAGTTATATTGCTTATTTTTTTGAAGCGTCTGATATTTTGCTGAAAGCTGCTCTACGATAAAGGCTGTCATTTGGATGACCCTTTCCTTAGACACTCCTGGCCGCAGCCTGCTCTCATCGATCAATTCTTTCGGGTACAAGCGGCTTTGCATCAAAGCAATTCCATAGGTTTCATGCTTTCTTCTTAATAAATCCTCAATCTCTGATTTAACCACTTTCGGCGGGTGCAACAGAACATCCGTGATAAACTGCATCTCCTGTTTATAAGGAGCTGTCACTTCTTGTTTCAACCAGACAGCTTCTTTAATCCGTTCAAAAAAATCATCAGATCGGATATCATCAAGTGACTCTACCGTTTTTTTCGTTGTCAGATCAATCACATGGGATGCGAGATATACATACAGATTTTTTTTGCTTTTAAAATAGTGAAAAAGAATCCCTTTAGAAATACCGGCCCGGCTTGTAATAATATCGGTAGATGCTTTTTCATAGCCATTTTTCACAAACTCTTCAATGGCTACTTTCAATATTAAATCTTTTTTAGCCTGAGGCTGCTTTTCAAAAGCTTCATACAATGCTGAACACCTCGTACTTTCATTATTAAACAGAAATATCTTTTCTCTTATATACCATAAACGCAGCAAAGAGACTAAGCAAGCATACCATTACCATAATTAATGAGTAAGCAGGCTCCAGCTTGTGATCGTTAATAATAGAAGCGGCCTCAATGTAATAAAACGGACTCATATATTTCACTACATTCAGTTCCTCTGAGAGACCTGACATCATGTTTAAAAAATAAGTGATGATGACTACAGCAATAGAGACAGCCAATGTATTTCTTGTTTTTCTCATAACAGCCGATAGCAAATAGGAGAGAGCTGCAAAGGTGAGATGAAGCAGGAGTGCTCCGATTACTAATAAAGCAAATGTTTTGTACGGCACCTCATATCCTTTTGCCAATTGGAAGCCTATCAGACTAGCCATAGCTACTACTATGTTTAAAATAAACACATTAATAATCACAACAGCAGCTTTTTGTCCCACAATTTCATTTCTCGTTACCGGCTTTGATAACAAGAACTCAACTGTTTTGTCGTTTTCCTCCTTGGCCAGCATATTGGAAGCCAATATGGCTGCATAAATACTTCCGAGCAGCGTTGTCATCATGTATACTTCTATTCCATAAAAACCTATTAATGTACTAAGGCTGAGCTCGTTCATCTTAAATAGATCTTTCATTGAATCCGGGTAGGCCTCGAATAATTTCTCCATGTCTTCTTGCTGCTCAGCAAATTGAGGAAAAATACTTAGCAGCCAAATAACCAGCCCCCCTAAAATCAAGCTCCAGATAATTAATGATTTGCGGCTACGCTTCCATTCCCTTTGAATAATCATGTATACTCCCCTCAGCTTTCGTAATAATGCATAAAGATTTCTTCAAGCGACGGCTCCTCTATCAACACGTCCTGCAGAGGCAAGCTGTTCAATTGCTTGAGAAGCCATTGAATGTCTCCATTGTAGAGAAGTTTGAGTTCGTTCCTTTTCACTTCGCGACTGATCACTCCGTCGAATTCTATTAAAAGCTGATCAGCGCCTTCCATTGCAATTGTCACGTTCTTCATTTTATTTTTCGTTAAGCTTTCCATCGTTTCTACTTTCACAAGCTGGCCTTCTTTAATAATGGCCACACGATCACACATCTTTTGCACTTCGCTTAAAACATGAGAAGAGAAAAAAATCGTTGCCCCGCGCTTTTGCTCTTGATGCAGCAAGTCAAAGAAATGATGCTGCATCAATGGGTCAAGTCCACTTGTCGGTTCATCTAAAATAATAAGCTGTGGTTCATGCAAAAGCGCTTGGACAATGCCCACCTTTTTGCGGTTTCCGAAAGAAAGATCCTCAATTTTCCTATTTAAATTCAAATCAAGTATGGTAGCCAAGTCCTTCATTCTTTTTTCTTTAAAGTTTTTATGAAAGCGGGCCGAGTAAGTCAATAAGTCAATCACTTTCATATCATCATAGTAATGAACTTCAGATGGCAAATAGCCGACGTGCCGACGAATTTCCTTCGATTTTTTCACGATATCTTTTCCAAAAATAGTAGCATGACCGCTCGTCGGATAAATAAAGTTCAACAACGTGCGAATCGTTGTGCTTTTCCCGGCTCCATTCGGACCGATAAACCCAAAGATCTCTCCTTCTTCGATCGAGAAAGAAACATCTACAATCCCCCGATTGTTTTTATATGATTTCGTTAAGTTATGAAGCTCTACAATTCCCACTGTATCTCTCCCCCTCTTCCTATGCCTCTCTTATTGACTGATCAGTCAATATAACCATACTACCCATTGACTAATCAGTCAATGCTTTTATTGGAGTTTTTATCTCGTTGTACATGAAATTTAACTTTTTCACCGCCTAATCACACCAAAACTTCACAAATAATGGATACAATAAGAAGAGAAAGTGAGGGATATATATGAATGGATTAACGGTAATGATCATAGATGATGAAGAAACAATGAGGCAGCTTTTAAAAACCTTTTTGGAGAAAGAAGGCTATGCCGTTATGGAAGCATCCAACGGAATAGATGCTCTTTCTGCTATCGATAAGCAAGTACCTGATTTATTAATAGTAGATGTCATGATGCCGTATATGGATGGCTTTACTTTCGCAGCAGAGATCAAAAGAAGATATGATTTACCGCTTATTTTTTTATCAGCTAAGGGAGAAGAATGGGATAAAATTCATGGCTTAAAACTGGGGGGCGATGATTATATCGTAAAGCCTTTTCACCCTGGTGAGCTGCTAGCCAGGATTGAATCTGTTTTAAGAAGAACCAATCCTTCTTCCCGGCAAACAAATCGCTATACGATCGGACCGCTCACTCTTGATATGCAATCTTACAAAGTAACAGTGAATGGGCGCTCTCTCTCATTAACATTAAAAGAATATGAGCTGCTTTCTTGGTTAGCACAGCATCCAGGAAAAGTTTTTTCTCGGGAGCAACTGCTTCATTCCGTTTGGGGTGAGGAATACAACGGCAGCGAGAGAACGGTGGATACTCATGTGAAGACATTGCGGTTAAAGCTAAAGGATCAGTCTGCTCTCATTCAAACTGTCTGGGGAATCGGTTATAAATTTGAGGTGTCCTAGTGAGAAAGAATTTTACATTAAGTCAAAAGGTGCTATTTCTTATTTTGTCCTGTATCGTCTTCACCATTGTTTTCGCCTTCTTCTTTTTGCACTTTTTGTATAAAGACTTGTACTTGAATAGCATAAGGGAATCGGTCATTTATCAGGGCGAAAGGACAGCTTCCCACTATCACTACGGTACTTTAAGTAAAGAAATTATTGAAAAAATTCATTGGTACAATGTCGTATCTGAATACGAGATTATTGCAGTTGACAATTTGGACGAGCTTTCCACCTACTTCCCTTATAAAATCAACTATGAAGCGCTTGTCAATAAACAAGACCAAAAGCGGTTAGAACAAGGCAACTATGTCATGAAAGAAGGCTATGTAAAAGAATTTAACCGGGAAATTATCGGCGCCATCTTCCCTATTATGGGCGAAACGGGACTGATCGGATTTATTTATATTTACGTGCCGCTGGCAGCTATTCAAGAAGTATTCCAGGGCAGCCTGCCCATCTTAATTTTAACAGGCACTATATTTTTCTTGCTCTTGTTTCTTGTCGTTAACCGGATCCGACAATCACTCTTTCAGCCGCTCACAGAAATTCAGCAATTCTCACAAGAGGTATCTAAGGGGAATTATTCGAATCGCCTGCCCATTCGTGCCAACGATGAGGTTGGTCAGCTCGCAAAAGCCTTTAACAAAATGAGTTCTTCCTTGGAAAAGCAGGATATCCGGAAAAAAGAGTTTTTATCCAATGTCGTCCATGAGTTAAGAACACCATTAACTTACATCAGCGGTTATACACAGGCGTTAAAGCAGGAAATATATACTTCGCCCGAAGAAGCCCAGCAATATTTGAATACGATGGAAAAAGAAACCGATCGCCTAAAAAAATTAATCCATGATTTAGTTGATCTTGATCATCTCCAGGAAAGCATGTACGTGCTCGATAAGGAACCTATCGCTGTCGCCCAGCTGCTGTTAGACACGCTCCACTTGTTTGACATTCATACGAGTGAAAAAAAGATTAGAACGGAAGTGAATTTCCAGGAAGATCTCATCATTGACGGTGATGCAAAGCGAATTCAGCAGGTTATTTACAACATACTGGATAATGCCATTAAATATTCCTTTAAAGAAAGCACCCTAATCATTGACTTAAAAGCAGAAGATAACGACATGCTCCTACAAGTAATCAATCAAGGCATCAGCATTCAAGAGGAAGATCTCTCACGCATAGGTGAACGCTTTTTTCGCACAGATAAAGCCAGAAGCCGGGCAACTGGTGGAACCGGCCTTGGCCTCTCTATCGTAAAAGAAATTGTCAGGCTGCACGGCGGAACTTTTTCCATTCGCAACGGACGGGCAGCCCAAGAAATCATTGTTTCTATCCGCTTGCCGTTGCTTGTTGATCCTGTTGTTTAAAAATTGCTAAGGATTTCTCACATAAACTTCACAACCATCGTTTACGCTTGGTTCAAGTATTCTTTTTCTCCAGGCGATGAGTGATGGACGAAAAGAGGTGCGCAGCATGAAGAAAATATGGCTGCTTATACTAAGCATGACATTAATCGCGCTTTCGGGCTGCGGCTTGGATAAAACCAAGCCCTATCAAATGAAATCATTCACCTTTACTAATCAAAATGGAAAAGCGTTTGGCAGCGAAAGCCTGAAAGGAAAAGTGTGGGTCGCTAATTTTATCTTTACCAATTGTGACACTGTCTGTCCACCGATGACAGCCAATATGGCTGCTTTGCAAAAACGCTTGAGAGCAGAAGACCTTCCTGTGGAGCTTGTCTCCTTCAGTGTCGATCCGGCTGTGGATACACCGAACAAGTTAAAAAAGTATATAGCTGGTTTTACAGAAGATGAGTCGAATTGGCAGATGCTCACCGGTTATACTCAAGAGCAAATCGAGACGTTCGGCAGAGAGGAATTTCAAACGCTCATTCAAAAACCCGAATCATCAAATCAGGTCATTCATAACACAAACTTTTACTTAGTGAATCAACATGGAGAAATTGTAGAGGAGTACAGCTTTACCTTAGGAGCTCACAGTGATGACATGATTAAAGACATAAAAAAAACCTTGTCAAATAGCTGAGGCTCTTTTCATTAAAGACTGATAAATTGGAGGAATGGACATGAAGAAACTATTCTGGATGATAGCCGTCGTCTTTGCTATGACGGCACTAGCTGCATGTAATAGCGGGGCAGATAAGAAGGAAGTGGAGAAACCAAAGACGGTACAGAAAAAGGTAGAGCCGCTGGAAGCAGTGCTTGATGTTCCCGAAAAAGCAGCTGTTAACGAAAATATCGCTATGAAAGCCACTGTATCGCAAGGTGATGAAAAAGTAGCCGATGCTGATGAAGTGAAGTTTGAGGTATGGGAAGAAGGCAAAAAAGAAGAAAGCAAAATGATCAAGGCAAAAAACAATAAAGACGGCACATACGAAGCAAAAACTGCTTTTGACCATGATGGACTCTTTACTGTACAAGTACATGTGCAGGCAAGAGACCTTCATACAATGCCTTTAAAGCCAGTGACTGTCGGAAAAGGGGTAACTGAAGATCACCATGAGCATGAAAAACAAGCCGGACACAGTCATGATCACGGAGAGCATGCAGAAGGCTTTGCTATGCACTTCATGGAGCCTGAAAACGTAAAAGCGAATGTCCCCACTTCATTAACCGTTCATTTGCAAATGAAAGAAGCGCCTTTGGCAAAAGCACAAGTCCGCTATGAAATCTGGAACAAGGCCAATCCTGATAAGCACGATTGGGTGGATGTGAAAGAAACGAAACCCGGCGAGTACTCTGGTGCCTATACATTCGCTGCAGCTGGCGAATTTACTGTAAAAGTTCATGTAGAAAACAAAGAGGGCTTGCATGAACATGAAGATCACCAAGTAAAAGTAGCTCAATAGCATGTGAACAGCCTGCAAGTATATAATGTCTACCAATAAAAGCCCATCTAGCAGATGGGCTTTTATTGTGTATTAATTATTGATATACTTCTCAAATATTTCCCCGAAATCCTTTAAGTGATATTGCTCTCGGACAGATGTCATCCATGTAAAACCGAAGTCGGTCAATTCCCGATAAGTAGTTCCTAATTGTTTTTCATCTGTGCGTGAGTTCTGCAAAATATTTGCTGCTTTATCAAGGCTTTTTGAAGCCATATCTATGTATACGCTGTTCTCGTGAGTAATCTCTGCAATGCGCAGCAAAGCTTTGTATAAATCTTTTAATTGTTCAATCTGGTCTTTTCGAACATCAATATCAAATGCCTGATTTCCTAGTTGGAATTTAATTTCAACATCCATATCAATTTTACCGGCTGTTTCAAGCACAACATTAGAGATTCTATGCTGAGCATACGGATAACGTTTTAACGTTCTTTTAGAAGACACTGCGCTTTCCCCATCTACATGGATCAAAGCGAGGTTCGTAAAACAGTATTCATCTGCTTTTGTTTTAATTAAAAAATAAATTTTTTCATCATCTTCATGCATCACATAGTCATCAGCATCTGTCTTATCATAATCCGCCGGTGAAATAATCGTTCCAATGTCCGATAAGCCAAGTGCATCGGCAGCCATTTTCTTAAACATTCACTTATCCTCCCCATAAAAATCACAAATTAAATAGCCTTCTTCCCAATTTTAACAAGAGCTTTTTGTTAAGCAAACTCTTTTTTCATAAACTAATAAAAATAAACATTTGTGGGCCAGATGCCTGTCATGAACTAGCTCCTGATGAATAAAGTGGCAAACGGCCCGATAAAAAAGAAAATTGATCCCCCTCCACTCCAGGAAAAGAAGTCAGACAAATAGAGAGGCTCCTTCAATCGATAGGATAGTGGAATAGACCATTAAACCCTCTTCTGCTTTTGCCAATTGCATTGGCAAGCCTGATAAATGAACACTCACTCTTTTTCACATACAGCAATCACACACTTCTAAAAATTAAAATCATCATCCAGACAATTTGCCAAGAAAGATTTGAATATTATCCTAAAAGTCTGTCTTTTTTGCTGTTCATCCAATATAATATATCTAAATGATATATAACTAATTGATATAAGGAGATACAATGGCAAGAGAAAATCAAACAAAGTATGCAATACTTGGGCTACTGACGACTGGATGCCGCTCTGGATATTCTATCAAACAAATGATTGATGGAAGTTTAAACTACTTTTGGAAAGTCAGCTATGGACAAATATATCCTACTCTAAAACAGCTGGTTGATGAAGAGTTTGCAACAGTGGAAACAACTTTACAAGACAAAAAACCTGATAAAAAAGAGTATTATATAACGCCCAAAGGAAAGCAAGCTCTCCAAGAATGGATTCAGGCGCCTTTCAAAGAGCTACCAACGGAAAAAAATGAATTTTTACTTAAGCTGTTTTTTAGCCAGCACGAGGAGAAGAACATTATTTATGCTCAGCTCTCAGAATACTTAAAAAAGCTCCATGAGCGATATCAGACCTATCAAAGCATTGAACACATGATTAATAGCAGCTATGCTGACAAACACGAGGCCCAATTTTGGCTTATGACATTGGACTATGGAAAAAGGACAACAAAAGCAGCGATTGAATGGTGTGAGTGTTCTATGAAGAAAATTGACCAGTTATAGGAGGGATCATATGCCTAAAAAATTTTCCCCGGGCGTTACACTGCCAGTTCAAATGAGGAGGTTGTCGTATTTATTATCGGTATGCGAGTGAATAAATGGTGGGCTATTCATAAATGGCTGCCCGTATTCAAAGCCATGCCAGCTATGATTCGAGAGCTGTATACAAATAAAGATCTTGGCTTTTTGTCTATGGAATCGTTTTTTGGACTGCGAACAACTATCATGGTGCAATATTGGCGTTCTGCAGACGAATTGATGGATTATGCAAAAGGACAGAACCACCTTACCGCATGGAGAGAGTTTAATCAAAAAATCGGAAATAATGGTGTGGTAGGCATTTATCATGAGACATATATTGTTCCTAAAGGACAATACGAATGTATGTATGGAAATATGCCCGCTTACGGATTGGCACGGGCCACAGGCCATCAAGCCATCACACCAGAATTGCATTCCGCCCGACAGCACCTGGATGCAGGTTTATAAAAGATCCATTACTGGCTGATCAAGCCTTGACACAAAAAAAAGAGCGTCTCTAAAGCGACGCTCTTTACTTTGTTCTATAAGGTTCCATACCTTTATAAGCTTTATCAAGCATTTCTTCAGATGCTACAAAAAATACCCCTATTAAAAAGACGAAAACTGCTCCTACAACTGCCCCAATGCCCATAGGAGTTAACACACTGGAATCGCTTCCAAAGAAACCGATTAAGAAAGTTAAAATCCCAAGAGCAAGCACTGTACCACCGATGTACTTTACTGCATTTAACATCTTCCGTTTAGTTTCCATTTTATCCATCTCCCTTTCTTCTATTATTTCTCAAATTCACATTTTTGTCAATAATCTTTTCTAATTTAGACACATATTTTATATATATTACTATTGACTTTTCCGTTTATTCATAAACCTGAAATTTGTTTATTCCATAATAATTATCATTAGGAAAAATTTATCTGACGGTAAGTTTCTTACCGGTTTACCTTATAAAATAAGAGATTAATATATTGCATATTCCTATCCAGGTAGTTTACCTGTATAATATATAGAGAAAATATAGAATTTATGCAGGATGGTGAATTCCAGTGCCAATACCTACTGATCATTCAAAGCTGGTAAGAAAATCAGCAAAAGAAAGCGCATTCAGCCAGCTGCTACAATGGATTATTGACGGCACCTTGCGTCCGGGCGAAAAATTGAATGACAAAGAGCTTGCTGAGGCTTTAGGTGTCAGCAGAACTCCAATTCGTGAATCGCTGCAGCTTCTTGAAGCACAAGGATTTGTAGAAATGTACCCAGGTAAATCAACACAAGTGACAAGAGTGGAAGAAGAATCAATGAAAGATATCCTCCCACCCTTAGCAGCATTACAAGCATTGGCAGCTGAACTGGCTGTCCCCCATTTAACAGATGAAGCAACCCTGCTGCTAGAATTGACAAATGAACAATTAGCTGAGGCTGTACGTTCAAAAAATTACTTTGGTGCTCTAAAAATTGATGAAGAGTTTCACCAAATTATTGTCGATACAGCCAACAACCCTTATCTTCTTAAAATGATTCCATCTTTACAATCACATGTTCGAAGATTATTTTTTCACAGTTCGCTTGTTTTAACGGAAAAGACGATAGAAGAACATGCAGCGATCATTAAACACTTAAAGGATCGGGATGCTACAGGGGCTGCGGCAAGCATGAGGAAGAACTGGCTTCGTTCGATCGAAGAATTTCGCTCTCTCAAATCACTATAAACATAAAAGCCGGCCCCCTCTCTTGAGAGGGGGCCGGCTTTTATTAAGCTTCAACAGTTGATAACTTTTGAAGACGGACAATCACTCCTGTAATGACGATTACGATTAAAACTGGCAACAACCAGCCAAGTCCCTGGCCGTATAACGGCAATACTTGCTCATAAAATGACACTACCGCTTTCATCCAATTAAAGTATGGAATGCTGAATGAATCACAGAATGTTTTGAGGCCATCGATTGTACTGATTAGCAATGCTACTATTGTGGCTGCTACATAAACAACCCGTGAATGATTAAACAACGGCGATAAGAATGTTAACAACATTAAAGTAATAGCCAGCGGATACAGGAACATTAAGACTGGAATTGAGTACATAATAATGTTGGATAACCCAAAGTTCGCAATGACAAATGAGAACAATGAAAAGAAAACAACAAACTTTTTATAGCTTACTTTCGGGAACAAAGTATGGAAGTACTCGCCACACGCTGTAATTAACCCAATACTTGTTGTTAAACATGCCAGTATAATGATCACTGACAGCATGACTGTTCCGAAGCTTCCAAAATAATAAGAAGCTGCGCTGTTAAGAACAGGGCCCCCCGTATCAAAAACTCCGAATTTCTCTGTGCTTGTAGCACCTAAATAAGCAATACCTACATAGATGATGGCAAGGAAAAAGATTGCCACAGTCCCCGCTTTAATTGTTGCGGATAATACCTCTCCTTTGGATGTCACACCCATGGAGCGAATCGCATTAATAACAATAATTCCGAAGACAAGCGAAGCGAGCGCATCCATTGTGTTGTATCCTTCTAAGAAACCTTTCACAAATGCCCCGTTTGCATACATTTCCTGAGGAGCCTCAATAGATCCCATAGGTTTAGCAATAACAGTAATTAATAAGATCAAGAGCAGTATAATCAGTGCTGGTGATAGAATCTTTCCAACCCGGTCAACAATCTTTGAAGGGTTTAATGACAGCCACATCGTAACACCAAAGAACACTAGAGTAAAAATCAATAACCCTACTTGTGCAGAGCCCTCACCTACAAACGGAGATATACCGATATCGTAAGCGACTGTACCTGTACGCGGAGTGGCGAAAAATGGTCCGATCGTTAAATAAAGAAGCGAAGTGAAAATAACTGCGTATATCGGATGGACACGACTTGCCAGTTCTTGAAGATTAGAACTGCCCGAGAAGCCCATCGCTAAAATTCCGAGAAACGGCAGCCCTACTCCAGTTGTTAAAAAGCCAATAACCGCTGGCCAAACGTTCGTGCCGGCATTTTGGCCAAGCTGCGCTGGAAAAATAAGATTACCCGCTCCAAAAAACAGTGCAAACAACATAACTCCAATTGCAAGATAAGCTGAAAATGATAATTTCGACTTCATATAGTTTATTCCTTTCTAAATTACAAAATCTATTTTCGCTCAATAAAGATCCTATTCGAAGTATGCAATATATCGCTAGAACTATATTACTTCTATTGCTCTGTAATTTCAATATATTATTGTAAAATATTTTGAAGATTTAAAAATAGTTAAAGCGCTTTCTATAAAAAGGGCGATACCTTCTCTCACTCTTGATATAAGCTGATCCTTCCTTGGTAGATCCATATTGAGATAACATTATTCTAGATGTCAGCAAAGAATCTTTAACTTTTTTCTTCAATATTAATCTTTTAAATATTTTATCAGTGTAAAAAGCATCCTAAAAATTCAGGACGCTCTAAATCAAGATGTTCCAGACCACCATGCTTGAAAAATCATTTCCCTTTTACGTCAACTTGTGAGTTTCAGTAACTCTGCCGCTTCATTTTCCGTAATATCTTTTATCATGATTAATTCACTAATTAGAATACGCTTGGCACGGTCAAGCAACTGCTTTTCAACAGAGTTAAGCGCTTTTTCCCGTTCATAATGAAGCAAGTCTCGAACTACTTCAGCTGTGTCCTGCATTTCCCCTGTCTTCATTTTTTCCGTATTCTTTTTTAACCTTTCCTTCCACGAAAGCGAACAATCAGATACCTTATTATCAAAGTCGGATAATATCTCTTTTGCTACTTTTCTGCTAGTAATCGAACGGATTCGTGATTTCTTGATCACCTTTACAGGAATCATGACATCCATCTTACTAAGAGGAATGGCAATAACACAGTACTCTTGTGTTTTCCCTTGGATTTCTCGTTCTTCTATGGCTTCAATCACCCCTGCTCCATACATTGGATAAAAAACCTTGTCGCCAACTTGAAACAAATCCTCCACCTCCATTCACATTTACAACTACTATGTTATCACAACAATATTTTTATTCAAATTTTTAAATATATCACGAATATTTAAAATAATCAATATTCTTTCTCTTGTATATAAACCAAAATTCTTGTACTTATGAAGATTTTTATCGTCAACATTTAATTCATCCTTTGTAACCTTGAGAACATAAAACGCATGCAGGAAGAACCCTGCATGCGACAGTAAATATTGACTATGATACTTACAGCTTGAAACAGCCGCCTGGGCTTGTGCGCTCTCGGATCACCTATTCACACTTTGCCTTCTCTCTTATCGTTTTTCTTAGTAGTTCTAATACCTGGCTGCCAGTTCTTTCTCTATCAAGCGTTGCTGGCCTTATTTTTCTCCTTCATTAATAAACGCTTCATAGTCGCCTTCACTTAGCAGCACCTTCAGTTCTTCCGGATTAGACATCTCCACTTCGATCAACCAGCCCTCTTTATAAGGCTGCTCGTTAATTAATTCAGGATTGTCCTCTAACCGTTCATTAACAGTCATAACCGTGCCTGAGACAGGAGAAAATAATTCTGACACCGCCTTAACAGATTCAATAGTTCCCATAGATTCATTGGCCGTTACTTCGTCATTCATCTCTGGATTTTCTACAAATACAATATCCCCTAACTGCTTTTGGGCATAATCAGAAATACCAATTCTTACCCGATTTTCACTTAATTGAAGTACCCATTCATGTTCTTCGCTATATAGTAGATTCGCTGTTGCTTCTGTCATCTGTTTTTCTCCCTTTCCCCTCAAACGTTCTCTTTATTTTATAAATCCAATCGCTTCCTACTTAACTAACATATATATCAAAAAACAGTTTATACCCCATTTATAAGCCGGTGTCTTTATCCTAACAGTCACTGCCTTTTTACTGAGCTTCTTCCTGTAAATGGCTACCGCTCCCCCAAGCAATAGTCATTTTTTCTCCCACCGACAACACTTTTATTCAAGCTGCTCTCTGTCATCGTTACTTCTATATAAATAAACACTGATATCCCTTTTATATAGCAATCGTCTTTCCCATCCATAAATTGCTTTATTTCTTACTGCAGAAGAGCTGTTCTTTTATCCTCTGACCAGTCTCAGTCATAGCAAGACCGCCAAGAGCCGTTTCTCTTAATGTTCTTGGCATATCTTTCCCCACTTTGTACATTGCCTCAATTACCTCATCACATGGAATGCGGCTTTCTACTCCTGCAAGAGCCAAGTCTGCAGCCGAAAAAGCAATGGATGTACCGATCGCATTCCGTTTAATGCAAGGCACTTCAACAAGCCCTGCCACCGGATCACAAACCAATCCTAAGAGAGACTTCATCGCTATCGCCGTTGCATGCACAGCTTGCTCTGGGCTGCCGCCCTTTAATTCAGTGATGGTGCCAGCAGCCATGGCGGCTGCCGAGCCCACTTCCGCCTGGCATCCTCCAGCAGCCCCGGAAATAAACGAACGATTAGCAATCACATAGCCGAGCATGCTGGCGGTAAACAGTCCCATAACCAACTCCTTAAAGGGCGTTCCGTCATTGTGATGAAGCGAAAAGAGCACGCCTGGCAAAATGCCTGCTGCTCCGGCAGTGGGCGTAGCCACAATGACTCCCATTCTGGCATTGCTTTCCGAAGTAGCCAGTGAGAAAGTCATCGCCTGACTAATATAGCTGCCTGTAAGCGTTTTTCCTCCGCGTACGTAATCTCGCATTTTTACGGCATCTCCTCCGGAAATTCCGCTCGGCGCGGATGAGGAATCCTCCGTTCCACTGTCGACCGCTTCCTTCATTTTGATGAGCCGTTCTTCCATCATGCGAAGAATCGTTTGTTGATTTTTGCCTGATTTCTTTTCTTCTAGCAGCAGCATCACTTCACCGATACTTTTCTGCTCCTTTTCACAAGACTTCAGAAGCTGTTTCATTGATAAGATCTCCATCAGGCATTCCTCGCAATTTCTTCTCTTAATCGATATATCTGATAGTTTCTAGCCAGCACCGAAAAATCATCGCTCGTGCTCAAACGAATATCGACCATTCGGCCGTTGATCATAAAGATTTTCGATAACCCGCCTCCGAGAGAAGCACCGCCTACTTTTACAAGCTGGTTCCCCCGTCTAGCTGTAACCATAGCCGTGTTCGGATGGTCAAAAAATAAGCAGCTTCCTTGCGGCTCAATCGTATAATCCAGGCCAACCTCCCCGGCCCGCTTCAGAGCATCCCGAATGCCCGAGTCATCCGTCCCCATGCCAAGTAAACCGCCAAGCAGTGCTTTATCCGTTCCATGCCCTTGATAGGTTTCAGCAAAGGAATCATAGAAGACAATATCCGCCTCTTCAGGACACCCGCCCAACCATTCATAAATAAATTTGCCAATCGATACAACGCCAGCGGTGTGAGAACTTGACGGCCCTACCATAATAGGCCCGATAATGTCAAAGCAGCTTTGAAATTCCATTTTGTTGCTCCTTTCCTATACGTTGACTGACTGTTGGAATAATGGATAAGCTTCGCAAATAGAGGCCGTTGTTTCTTTTGCCTGTGCCAGTACCGCCGGTTCCCCTTTGTTTTTCAACACGGCGGCTATCACCTGAGCAATTTTCTCCATTTGCTCTTCTTTCATGCCGCGCGTAGTTAACGCAGCTGTTCCCATCCGCACTCCGCTCGTCACAAACGGGCCTTCCGGATCATAAGGAATCGTGTTCTTATTTACGGTAATACCTGCTTCCTCAAGCAAACGCTCTGCTTCTTTTCCAGTCAGACTCCACGGACGCACATCCAGCAGGACAAGGTGGTTATCTGTCCCCCGGAAACAAGAGCAGCTCCTTCCCTCTTTAACGCTTCGCCCAGTGCCTGGCTGTTTCGGATAACTTGCTTGGCATACTCTTTAAAGTCCGGCTGCGATGCTTCGTTGAAAGCTACCGCTTTTGCTGCAATAATGTGCATAAGGGGGCCTCCCTGGATTCCTGGGAATACTGCTTTGTTAATAGCCTTAATGATTTCCTCGCCGTTCGTTAACACAATTCCTCCCCGAGGCCCCCTCAATGTTTTGTGGGTAGTGCTTGTCACAACATCTGCATAAGGAACAGGAGAAGGGTGAAGCCCTGCTGCCACCAGCCCGGCGATATGCGCCATGTCCACCATCAATTTCGCGTCCACTTGATCGGCAATCTCTTTAAAGCGGGCAAAATCAATCGTTCTCGGATAAGCGCTCGCCCCGGCAATGATCAATTTCGGTTTTTCTTTATGGGCAATCTCCTCTAATTCATCGTAATCAATTAATTGCGTATCCTCCTTTACTCCATAAGAAACAACCTCAAACCATTTGCCAGAAATACTCACAGGGCTTCCGTGAGTTAAATGTCCGCCATGCGAAAGATTCATGCCCATGATTTTATCGCCAGGCTGAAGCAGTGCATAAAAGACGGCGAGATTCGCCTGCGCCCCGAGTGAGGCTGCACATTGGCATATTTAGCACCAAATAGGTTTGTCAGACGTTCAATCGCTGCCCGTTCCGCCACATCGACAAATTCACAGCCCCCATAGTAGCGCCTTCCCGGATATCCTTCCGCGTACTTATTCGTCATTACACTTCCCATAGCTTCTAATACATCCGGGCTGACAAAGTTTTCTGATGCAATCAATTCCAATGTCTCATGCTGGCGTCTCTTTTCTTTCTCAATCGCCTCAAAAATAGTAAAATCATTTTTTTGCAAACTCATTTCCTTGCCTCCTATTCAGCTTTCCTCTTTTAAACATGTGCTGTACATTTATCTCTCGCTACCTTTTTCTGCACACAAAAAAGGACAGAAAAGGGCAACATTTCCCTTCTCTGTCCTTTTACCTGAGAGTTTAACTCTTATTGATCGTAGAGTCTTCCCCTTTGGTGGCGTACCTAAACGCGCTCTCCAGAGGTGCGTCCCATTGTGGTTCTTCTACCTGAGAGATTAGCTCCAAGGGTCTTTTTGGAACTTGCTCCTTCGGTGGCTTATTGCTCGCGCTCTCCCACAATCGTCATCCGCTATTTTTGTTTAGAATATTAAAAATAATTATAATTGTCAACCACTTTTTCAATTTATAAAGATAGGAAAAAGCAATATAAAAAGAGCACTCTGAAAAACCAGAAAATGCTCTTTTATTAAATAACGTCTATTTAGTTAGATAAAACGAACTGTTTCTTCCAGCGGAAGACGAGTCGTTTTATGAGCAGGCGCAGCAGCTTTACCAATAGCGATTAAAACAATTGGAATGTAGCGTTCCGGTACATCAAACCGCTCAGCAAACTTCTGCTTATCAAAGCCGCCCATAGTTACCGTATCATAACCATTCGCTTTGGCAATAAGCATAAGCTGCATAGAGACGAGCCCTGCATCAAATGAAGCAATATTGGCTCTTGCTTCAACTGGCGCATTAGGATACGTATTATATGTGTTTTGAATCAGTTTATTCATACTCGCTTCATCCATAAAGCCAGCTTCATAGCTGCTTTGGTATACCTTTTCAACATTTTTATACATTTCTACATCGCCTAGAACAGCAATGACAGCGGAAGATGTCTCCACTTGCTCTTGGTTGTAAGCAATGGCTCTTAGTTCCTTCTTTACCTCCTCATTATCAATAACGATAAAGCGCCATGGCTGAAGGTTGCTAGATGAAGGAGCTAGCATCGCTTCTTGCAGCATTTCTTCTATTTCATTTCTCGAAATTTTATAAGTTGGATCATATTTTCTAACAGAATGGCGATTGCGAATCACTTCTGATAAACTTTGCATAGTTATTGTCACTTTCTTTCCCTCCTAATTGAACTTACTTTAAGTAAGTTCAAAACCAAGCTTACTATTAGTAAGCTTGGTTTGTCAAATACTATATGCTAAAATTTATATAAAAACATTGAGGTTATAGAATGAGCGAACAAAATGAGTTGAATTGTTCTCAGTACAAA
This sequence comes from Bacillus sp. PK3_68, assembly GCF_003600835.1. NCBI lineage: Bacteria > Bacillati > Bacillota > Bacilli > Caryophanales > Bacillaceae > Bacillus > Bacillus sp. PK3_68. The sequence goes on from NZ_NQYC01000001.1 coordinate 1,972,912, forward strand.
GATAAGACCACTATTTGCGATAACTTTCACCACACGATCGAGTTCATCGGAAAGCGCTGGATGGGAGTCATTATTTATACACTGCTGAAAGGCCCTAAACGGTATCACGAATTATTAAACGAAATCCCCGGCATTTCTGATCGGCTCCTTACAGAACGACTGCGCGAGCTAGAAAATGAGAGACTAGTTGTGAAGAAAACATTTGAATCCTCCCCAAGAAAAGTGATCTATGAACTAACCCCAATCGGCAAAGAACTAGAAGATGTCATTACTGCTGTTATGCGCTGGGTTAGTAAAGCTTCTCAGTGATATTTTATTAGTCCCTTTTTAAATGCCGATTCAGACCCTGTAAATAGTAGGCCCGGCTTTTCCATACCCCCTTATGCTCAAGTTTTAATTCAGCTAGTAATTTTGTTGCAACAGAAATAGAAGAAAAACTTAGAAAACGCCGAAACTGCTGATTAGTGATCGTTTCTCCGAGAAGTAAGTAATAATCTATTAATGCCTGAATATGAGCTTGCCGGGACAGCTGTCCACAAATTCGACAAACCCATCCTCCCCTGCTTCTTATCATGGAAAGAGCTTTACAATAATCACAATAAACACCTGGCAGTATATCCAATTGATCAATGTTATAGAGCTTTAATACATCTTGGTTACATTCGGTGTTACTTTCCAATAGGAGAATGGAGAGTTTTTGAAGTTCTTTTACGTTTTTTACTCTATCAGGATACAAATTATATAATTTTTGCATTGTATCAAATATCATATCTGGACGGATTACTTTATTTGCGGGAGCAGATTTGATAACGGATGAAGAGTTGCTGATAACCACTAAAGTATCAAGAGGAACAGTTGGAAAGTTGACAGTTGACAGCCATGACATGAACTGTGAAGCTTGTCTTTGCACTTGGAGAATAGGATCTGGAAATGCTTCCTCTGTTTCATTAAGTGTTCGAATAAGCTGGTGGAAGGTTTGATCAAAAGTGAGAATTCCAGAAATGTTTTTCACCTCGAGGATTAAGAAGAAATAAGGGGTTAAAATTAGTGTATCTAATTGAAAAAACAGCCCTTTTTTAAAGGGAAGCCTAATATCATGAAAAATAAAATAGTTTCGCTCCGGCAAAATCTTGAAATAGTAATCTAAAGACTTCTCTCCACGATATCCTGCATAGCTCTTTGCCAGATCCTTCTTGATTTTATAGATATAAGGATGATCTGATGGAAGTCTTCTTAGCAACGCCTCCAATTTTAAAATTTTCAATGGTTTGTCTCTCTTTTTAACAATCAATTCCCTCTGCCTCCTTTATAAGAATAGTCATTCTAGATTAGTTAAGAAAAGCCTTCTTTTAAAAAGAGTATTTCACAGAGAGAAAACTAATTTTTCAGGCTATACTAGCGAAGTTAGTTAACTTATTAGCCGATTTCTCTATTTATCAGCCAAATCTTTAATTTTATTATCTAAATTTGACCTTATATTATCCAAAACAGTTCATTTATTAACCAAACACAAAAAGGACTTACCATGAATGGTAAGTCCTTTACATTCTATGAGTTATCCACCAAGTTATGTATGGTGGAGACGGAGGGAGTCGAACCCTCGTCCAAAGATAACGGCACTTGAACGTCTACGAGCGTAGTCGATATATTCGGATTTCGCTGTACCTTTTGCCTACCGACGGGCGGCCGGACAGCTAGCCTGATTGATCTCTTCCTTTGTCCCCAGGCGGAGAACTACGGCGTAGCCCACTAAGAGTGAGTCCCTTACCCTACCACATGGGCGATGGAGGGAGGAACCGCTATCAGCTGTTATTAAGCAGCGAAAGCGAGGTTGTTGTTTTGTTTGCCAGTTATTATTGGCTTTGACGTTTTTACGAGGACGATCCCCTCGGCTCGCAGCCCAAGCTCGAACTATCCCTGTCGAATCCGTAACGTCCCCATTATAAAATAGGAACCGGACCAAATGTCCGAAGCTCAGCTACAGTTCTTATTATACCATTTTTCATAGAAAAAGCAACAGTTGTTCGCCCTTTACCCTTTCTGCCGCTCTCTAAACGCGCGCTCTACATCGCGCTTTGCTTCTTTCTTCTTCAAGTCTTCCCGCTTGTCAAACTTCTTCTTCCCTTTAGCCAGACCGATTAGCAGCTTGGCGTAACCGTCTTTTAAATACATTTTCAGCGGGACAATTGAATAACCTGCTTCCTTTGTTTCCCCAATGAGCTTATCAATCTGTTTGCGGTGCAATAACAGCTTTCTCGTTCTGAGCGGGTCATGATTATAGCGGTTTCCCTGCTCATAGGGACTGATATGCATGTTATATACAAACACTTCCCCTTTTTGAATGCGGGCAAACGCGTCTTTTAAATTTACTCTTCCAGCACGGATTGACTTAATTTCCGTTCCTTGAAGTACGATCCCCGCTTCAAACGTTTCTTCGATAAAAAAATCATGGCGCGCTTTTTTATTTTGCGCAACTACTTTTCCTTCTCCCTTTGGCATTTTTCTTCACCTTCCGTTATTCAGTCCGACCCGGCAGCCTGGAAGCTGCCGGGTGCCTGTTATCCTTTATTCCGGCGTCTTTTCTTCGCTTGTTTTTTTGCTACGCCTTCATAATATTTACCGCGTTTTTTCTTTTTGTTTGGCGGCTGATTCGTCCATTCGCCGCCCGCTCCTTCATCGCTGTTGCCTTGCGGGCCGCTTGCTTTTTTGCTTTGTGATTTTCCATTAATCGTTTTTGTCTGAACAGCAGGACGTTTTCTTATATTTTTCATGCCAACAATCTCAAAGTCAATGGATTGTTCGTCCTTATTTACATCTCTCACTCTGACGGTAATTTGATCGCCGATGCGGAAAACATTTCCCGTCCGCTCACCAATCATAGCAAATTGCTGTTCATCATAGCGATAGTAATCATCCGTCATATAAGAGACATGGATCAAGCCTTCGATGGTGTTTTCCAACTCAACAAACATCCCAAAGTTGGTGACAGAACTAATAATGCCGTCAAACTCTTCCCCAATTTTATCCAGCATGAATTCTGCTTTTTTCAGTTCATCTGTGTCACGTTCGGCATCCACAGCCCGGCGCTCCATGTTCGATGTATGTTCGGCAATTTCCGGCAGGCGTGCTTCCCACTTTGCCTGAGTAGCCGGATCCACCTGCTTCTCAATTAAATACGTACGGATTAGACGGTGCACAATTAAATCCGGGTAACGTCGAATGGGTGAAGTGAAGTGCGTATAATAATCTGTCGATAATCCAAAATGCCCTAGGCTTTCATCATAGTATTTCGCCTGCTGCATGGAACGAAGCATAACGGTAGAAATGATTACTTCTTCCGGTTTGCCTTGGATCGCCTCAAGCACTTCCTGCAAAGCGCGCGGATGTACAGAGTTAGACGTGCCTTTGACAACTAATCCGAAGTTCGTAATGAATTCAAAGAAACGCTGCAGCTTATCTTCTTTCGGATCTTCATGGATCCGATAAATGAACGGTACATCCATCCAATGAAAATGTTCGGCTACTGTTTCATTCGCTGCCAGCATGAATTCTTCAATTAACCGCTCGGCAACGGACCGCTCACGCAGCACGACATCCACCGGCTTGCCGTCTTCATCAACAATGACTTTCGATTCTTTAAAGTCAAAATCAATGGCACCACGCTTCTCCCGCTTCTTATGCAAGATAGCCGCCAGCTCTTCCATGTCTTCAAATAATGGTACAAGCGGTGCATACTTCGACCGCAGTTCTTCATTTTTATCAACAAGAATATCATTTACATCACTATACGTCATTCGCTCAGTTGTCTTAATCACACTTTGGAAAATTTCGTGGCTTACGACTTCGCCGGATGAGTTAATCTCCATCTCACACGAGAGTGTCAGCCGGTCCACTTTTGGGTTCAGTGAGCAAATACCATTAGAAAGACGATGTGGGATCATTGGGATGACGCGGTCAACGAGGTAAACACTCGTACCTCGCTCATACGCCTCCTCATCGATGGGAGAACCTTCTGTCACATAATAACTGACATCAGCAATATGAACGCCGAGCTTATAGTTTCCATTATCGAGCTTTGTCACAGTCACGGCATCGTCTAAATCTTTCGCATCGGCGCCGTCAATCGTGACAATCGTTTCTTCGCGCAAATCCCGTCGGCCTTCTATCTCTTTTTCGCTAATTGTTTCCGGTACAGCATTTGCCTGTTCCATCACTTCCTCAGGGAATTCCTGTGGCAAGCCATGCTTATAAATAATTGAAATAATATCTACACCCGGGTCATTTTTGTGGCCAAGAATCTGTATGACTTCCCCTTCAGCACTTTTACGCCCATCCGGATAAGAAGTAATTTTCACAACCACTTTGTGGCCCTCAATTGCCCCGTGAGCAGCCTCCTTCGGAATGAAAATATCACTCGCAAACTTTTTATCATCGGGGATGACAAAACCAAAATGCTTACTGTCAGTGTATGTACCAACAATCTCTGTTTTTCCACGCTCAAGAATGCGGACAACCGTCCCTTCTCGTCGTGATCCGCTCGTTTCCGAAGTCACCCTCACAAGCGCAATGTCGCCATTTAATGCGCCATTTGTTTCATGCGGAGGAATAAATATATCGTCCATTCCTTGTTCTTCGGGCACTAAAAAAGCAAAGCCTTTTGAATGTCCGGAAATTTTACCGCGTACTAAATTCATTTTTTCAGGAAGCCCGTAGCGATTCGCTCTGGTCCGAACGACCAATCCCTTTTCTTCCATATATACAAGAGCCTTCACAAAATCTTTAAACTCAGCAGAATCTTCAATTTGCATCATCTCTTCCAGCTCTTTAACAGTGAGCGGCTTGTAGGACTCTTCCTTCATATATGTCAATAATCTGTCAACAAGCTCATTTTGCTGATCCATAGCAGTCCCTCCTTACATTTTGTATTAGTCGTTCCAGTTCAGCTTTTCCAGGAAGTCGTAAATATCCTCGTGCAGTTGTTCTTTTTCTTTATCAATGGTAATCACATGGCCTGACTCTTCATACCACTTAATTTCCTTCATTGTTGACTCAATTTCATCGTAAATGATGTTGGCACTTTCCGGATTAATCATCTCATCGTGGCGAGCCTGAACGACGAAGGCGGGCGCATAAATCATATCGATATGATCACGCACATCCGAAATGAGGTTTTGCAGTGCTTTTAACGTGTTCATCGGTGTTTTTTTGAACGCCTCTATTTCTTGTTCAATTACCTCTTCCGATTTCCCTTCAAACTTCTTAAATTGGCGGGCGTAATCTAAAACCCCCTGGTACATCACTTCTTCACTTTTAATGTACATCGGCGCGCACATCGTCACAATTCCTTTCACAGGAACAGTATAGCCGAGCTTTAAAGAAAATACCCCGCCGAGGGACAAGCCAGCCACAGCAATTTCCTCATAGCCAAGATTTTTTAGATGCTCATAGCCATCCATCACATCCTGCCACCAGTCTTGCGGACCAGTATGAACAAGCTCCTCCGGCGGAACTCCATGCCCTTTATAATGCGGAGCATGCGATGTATATCCCTTCTTTTGCAAAAAGCGCCCGAGCATTCGCACGTCGGAAGAGTTCCCCGTGAACCCATGAAGCAAAAGCACCGCCCGCTTTCCAGCTTCAAACGTAAATGGTTTCGGCAAACGTAATTTCATAATTCAAAAACCCCTTTTCTCTAGTATGAACCGTTCCACAGACATTCATTATCATTTTACGAAATAATGCCCTTAGAAACCAGCGTGAGGCCTGTCTCATTTCAATAAAAAAGCTTCTTCCCTCTAAAAAGACGCAAGAATCTAGTGTTCCCAAGAAAATTCAACGGCCTTTTCCCTGTGGAATACAGGGAAAAGGCCGCTGTTCATCACATATGTTCCTATGAATCATCTATGGAAAGAGAGCTCTTTAATTGCTTATACCGGCCCAAAAAATCTTCCATATATTTTGGAGTCTTGGGACCATCTTTTCTGCTCCGTAAAAAGACAGCTCAATGAAAATGCCATCAAGCAAACAATAATAAGCAATGATTAAATCTTCTATGTTTTCTTCACGAATTTCTTTCGCTTCTATTCCTTGTGTGAAAATTGAGCGCAAAATAGCGGACAAGGCTTCCTCCGATAACAAAAACTCCTCATTTACAAGCTCTTTCAGTGACTCTGGCGGAAAGACTACTGCTCTTCTCAAAAAAGTAGTTTTTTCCTCATCATCTATGTAATCTTGCGCCGTTAACAGCATAATTTGTCTCAGTTGTTCTTCAGACGTCTCTTCTTTTATACGCTCCATCAGCCGCCTTACATCCTCAATATGACTCCACAAAATTTTCTTATAAATCGTTAAAAATATCTCTTCTTTATTTTTAAAGTGGTTATAGATGGACGGCTTTTGAATTCCCACTCCCTTGGCAATCTCTGCTAAGGTCGTGCCTTCATATCCGTTCTTAGCAAACAGCGCAATCGCTATAGCGATAATTTTATCTTTTGTCATTGGCAGCCTCCGAATCCTTTTCTTTCATTAACAAAATGATAAACGATTCTCACTGTTTAGTCTAAGTGTTTCCTTAATAATTTAACTAAAAAGGCCCTGCCCTTAGTCAATCGAACTAAAGACAGGCCCTTTTTTAATTGAAAGATGGTTGTTCTTGTTTAGAGTAAACAATTTCTCCGTCAATGATCGTCATTTCCACTTTCGTATCAAGAATTTCTTCTACAGGCACATCAAAAATATTTCTGTCCAGAATGGCAATATCAGCCAGCTTTCCCGCTTCAAGCGTTCCTAATTCATGCTCTCTAAATGTGCCAAATGCTGAACCGTACGTATATGCACGCAGAGCTTCAGATACAGTAATCCGCTCATCAGGATTCCATACATTTTTTCCACCGCTGTCAATTCTCGACACAGCCCGATATATTTGCAACATGGGATTTAAGGAATCAATCGGAAAGTCAGTTCCTAAGGCAAGCTGTGCTCCTGATTTTTGCAGCGTATTAATAATGAAAACATCCTTCTCTCGCTCTTTGCCAATTCGTTCCGTATAGACCCCACGCTCAGATAAAGCCATGTGATCCGGCTGCATAGAAGCGATTACTCCTAATGAAGAAAAGCGGGAAACGTCATTTCTGTCAATGACTTCTATATGTTCAATCGCATGGCGGGAATCCCTTGCTCCATTCACTTTTTGTGCTTCTTCGAACGTATCTAGAGCTAAACGGATAGCCCCATCCCCGATAGCATGAAAACGAATGCTAAATTCCTCTTTATCCGCCTCGATGACCCAATCTTTTATTTGGTCTGAAGGGAAAGCTGCATGTCCACAAGTGTCCGGCTGATCCGCGTAAGGCTGGAGCATGTAAGCCGTCCGGCTCGTCACCACCCCATCAATGAACTGCTTTAATCCAGCAACCCGTAATTTGGCTGACTGATATTTCTCCCTCAGTTGTTTCGCATGCGCAATGTTGCCATCAAGCTGTGGAAAAAGATGCATGCGCACAGTTAGTTCGTCATTCTCTTCAAATTCCCGGAACAGTTCAAAATCATCCAGCTTGCTCAATGTTTCTGTTCCATACAAATTATTGATGGATGTAACCCCGTAACTAGCTGCTTCTTTAAGAAAATTTCTAAATAAACTAGCTTTTTTATTTTTCGGAAGATCATAGGCATATTCCGTTACCAATGAAGAAGCTTCTTCAATTAATATGCCCGTCGGTTCCCCATTATCATCTTTTTCAACGGTTCCGTAAGAAGGATTTTTCGTATCCTTATTAATATTGGCAACCTCCAATGCTTTGCTGTTTACCCATGAGTAATGGCCCTCCGCATGAAATAATACAACTGGCCGGTCCGGGAATACCCGATCCAGGGAGAAACGGCTCGGCAGCCTTTTGTCCTCCCAATAGCTAGAATCCCACATAAAACCAATAATCCAAGGTTCATCCGGATGCTGTTCTGCATACTGCCGTACCATTTCGACCGCTTCCTCTTCCGAGCGTGCATCAAAAAGGTTCACACATTGCAATGCAAGACTTCCCATCATCGCATGCAAATGAAAATCATGAAAACCAGGCATAATTAATTGGCTTCCATAGTCAAGCACCTTTGTGTTTGCTCCAATAAATGGACGCAGCTCTTCTTTCGAACCGACTGCTACAATTTTATTATTAATAATGGCAATCGCCCCTGGCTGCGGGTTGCTTTCAAGCCCTGTAAATATAGCCTCACTGCTAAGAACAATATCCGCTTCTTTTTGCTTATTCAACATAATGTCCCCTTTTCTTTTGTAAGTTATAAATCTAGCAATTACTTATTCGACTATTCTCATTTCATATTCTGTTTCCTCAAAGTGTAATTCAGGCGGACGCTGCTTGAACATTTTCGTTAGATGTAGAAGATAACCGAGCCCTATGAGCAGCCAAACACTCCCCAAAGTCATGGAATGAATGTCTAGCTTCGTCCAAAATAAAGCCGTCGTGCCGGCGCCCATTAACGGGATAAGCATATACAGCAATAGACCTTTTATTGAACGTTGTTTCTTTTTAATAAAGTAATGGACAAACACTGAAAGATTCACGAAAGTAAAAGCGAACAAGGCACCGAAATTAATAAAGGAAGTAGCTGTCTCTATACTCAAAAACAGAGCGCTCGTCGCAATAGCAGCAATAATTAATATATTATAAACAGGTGTCTGAAACTTGGCTGAAAGGTGACCGAATATCTTGTTTGGAAGGATGTTTTCCCTTCCCATTGCATATAGGATACGCGCTCCGCTGCCGCCGGAGGCGACGGCTGAAGCAATACTCGCTGTTATAGTTACAGAGAGAAAGAAAGCATTTAAGAAATTCCCCCGGCGTACATAAAAATCTCAACAGCAGCTGATTCAGGATCTTTAAATGTACTGAAGTTCGGGAAGATAGACTGGGCAAAATAAGTAGAAGCAACGAACAATGCTCCACCTATCAAGACAATCCCATAAATCGCCTTGGGCATGACTCTTTTTGGATCTTTTGTTTCTTCCGCTAAAGTGGTTATGGCATCAAAGCCTAGAAAACTAAAACAAAGAAGAGGAACAACCGCTAATAAACTTGCAAATTTAACTTCTGGATCAAAAAATGGAGCAGATGTGAAAAGCTCTCCGCTTCCTTTTCCTTCTAAAAGTCCCTTTATACATAAAAGACAAAAAGCCACGATAAAAAGAATTTGAAAAAAGACAAGGAGTGCATTTACATTCGCCGCAATCTTAATCCCAAAAATATTGATAGCGGTTACAATTACGATGAAAGAAAGAATGCATACGCCGATAGGAAGAACCGGCAAGTAAGCATTCACAAAAATTCCAAAAAGCAAGGCACTGATCATAGGGCTGAATAGGTAATCCAGCAAAATCACCCATCCCACAAGAAAACCGAGTGATGGATTGATTCCTTTTTGCACAAACGTATAAGCTGACCCTGTGATCGGAAATTCCTGAACCATCTTTCCGTAACTATATGCAGTAAACATCATGACAATCAAGGCAATCATATAAGCAACTGGTATCATTCCGTGTGTGCTTTTAATGGCAATGCCGTATGTTGTAAAAACAGTAATCGGAGCCATAAAAGCAATCCCAAATAAAATTACATGGCGCAACGTGAGCGAGCGTTTCAATGCTGGAGACCTATTCATGGTGAAGCCTTCCCTCCCTATGAATACAATTTGAGGAGCTACCTATTTTTTTGCGTGTGTTTCTTTCGAGACTACTTAGCTAGAACGTTTTCCTTGTTTTTATCTTTAATATTTAATGCGGTAAGGCTTGCAAATTCATGGACAAGTGTAGCCGCTAACAAGGACGTAATCTGCGTTGGATCGTAAGTAGGCAGCACTTCTACCAAATCAAAGCCAACATAATTGAATCCTGTGAGGGAGCGAACCATTTTCAATGTTTCGAGACTATTAAAACCGCCCACTTCCAATGTTCCTGTTCCTGGAGCACAAGAAGGATCCACAAAGTCAATGTCAAATGTTAAAAAGCACGGTGTGTCGCCAATAACCTCTTTCATTTGCTTTAGCACACTCTCGAATCCGCGTTCATGAAGTTCAGGGGTTGTGATTACCTGATATCCTAAATCATAACTCGCTTGCATATCTCCTGGGTGATTTAATGTTCCTCGAATACCAATTTGAAATACTTTATCTGGTTGCAGCAATCCTTCTTCATGCGCCCGGATAAACGGGGAACCGTGCCAGTACTTCTCCTCGTAATATGTATCCCATGTATCTGTATGGGAATCAAAGTGGATTAAAGCAACCGGTCCATGTATTTTGGCTGCAGCGCGAAGGTTAGCCAGCGTCACAGAATGGTCTCCTCCTAAACCAATAGGAATGATTCCTTGCTTCATTAAATCGACCATCGCATTTTCGATCAGTTCATAGCTGCGATGGATATTATGAGGGATAACGGGCACATCTCCTATATCAATGGCATTGCAATCATCGAACGGATATACCTCATGAATCGGATGATAAGGAAAAAGTGTCATTGAGGCCTGGCGAATAGCTTGAGGTGCAAAGCGCGCTCCAACGCGAAAAGAAGCAGCTGTATCAAAGGGCATTCCTAAGATCGCCAGCTTTGCATTTTCATTTGAGGAAGGCAAACGCATAAACGTGCCAGTCGTACAAAATTCAGGCTTTACATCAGGTGAAAGTGGATATTTCATTTTTGTCAGCTCCTATTGTTATAAAATGTTACTAACTACCGGTAGTTAGTTTTACTATAAAACCAGTTTGAGGAAAAGTCAAACTATTTTAAACTTTTTAAAATAGTTTTCTGTGTGGACCCCACTGTTTTAGAGCGGAAAACATATTGATTCGTTTTCCGCTCTGTCCACAACTTTTATTTTGAGATAAATAGAGTTTTTTTACATTTCATCCGGCGCTTCAATACCAAGCAATGACAGCCCCGTCTTTAGAACTTGAGTGACAGCCAAAACGAAAGCAAGGCGAGATTCCTTCTGTTCATCCTCCTGGAGCACTTTCACTTCTGCGTAGTATTTGTTAAAAGCTTGCGCCAGATCAATAATATGCTTGGCAACTCGTGAAGGATCAAAGGTCACTACTGCTTTTTCAATCACTTCTGGAAATGCCATCAGCAGGCCGACCACTTCCCACTCTTTTTCACCGGACAATCGAATAGACGTTTCTTTCTCAGCATTCCAGCCAGCCTTTCGCAGAATAGAACAAGCCCTTGCATGCGTGTATTGCACATATGGCCCCGTCTCTCCCTCAAATCGCAAAATATCCTCCAATGAAAAGTCAATGTCGTTCATTCGGTAATTTTTCAAATCGTTAAAAATAATGGCACCCACACCAACTTGTCTCGCTACTTCTTCTTTATTCGACAGGTTGGGATTCTTCAGCTCGACATTCTTTTTGGCAAGGGCAATAGACTCCTGCAGCACTTCTTCAAGCAAAACCACCTGTCCTTTTCTCGTCGACATCTTCTTGCCGTCTTTACGCATCATACCGAACGGCACATGGACCAGGTCGTCCGCCCAGTCAAAGCCCAATTTTTTCAATACGGCTTTTAGTTGTTTAAAGTGCAGGCTCTGTTCTCCACCCACCACATAAAGGGCCTTTTCAAAATCGTACGTCTCTTTGCGGTAAAGAGCGGCTGCCAGATCCCTTGTGGCATACAAGGTCGCTCCGTCCGACTTTTTAATCAGGCAAGGAGGGAGATTCTCTTCTTCCAACGACACGACTTGAGCTTGCTCTGACTCCATAAGCAGCCCTTTCTCCTCTAGTAAATGGACGATCCGGTCCATTTTGTCATTGTAAAATGCCTCTCCTGCGTATGAATCAAAATCAATGCCCAGCAGTTCATAAATCCGTGAAAAGTCCTTTAGCGATTCGTCTTTAAACCACTTCCACAGCCTAGCTGCTTCCTCGTCGCCGTCTTCGAGCCGCTTAAACCATTCGCGCCCTTCCGCTTCCAACTGGACGTCCGTTTCTGCTTCCTCATGAAATTTTACATACAAAGCGAGCAGTTCCTTAATTGGGTTTGCTCTTACTTTAGCTTCATCTCCCCAATTTTTGTAAGCCGTAATCAGCTTGCCAAATTGTGTGCCCCAATCACCGAGGTGATTAATTTTCACAGGCTTGTAACCGCACTCGGCTAATAAGAGGGCAAGGGAATGGCCGATCACCGTTGAACGAAGATGTCCCATGGAGAATGGCTTGGCGATATTAGGTGAAGACATGTCAATGGCAATAGTTTTTCCTTTTCCACTGTTTGATGCGCCAAAATGATTTTTTTTCGCTAATACCTCTTCCAGCACTTGAGCAGTTACTTTTTGTTTGTTCAGAAACACATTAAGATAGCCCCCAGCCGCTTCTACTTTCTCAAAAAGCGGAGAATTTACTTTTTGGCTCATCTCTTCGGCAATCAACTGTGGCGACTTTCGCTCAATTTTAGCCAGGGAAAAGCATGGAAAGGCTAGATCCCCACGTTCCAAATGCTTTGGCTTTTCAATTAATGGCTGCAAGTGATCCTTCGCCATTCTTCCCTCTAATGCCTCATACAGAGCTTGTGCAAATTCGTTACTATACATCATCATCATTCTCTCCTTATGATAAAAATAAAGAAACTCCCGTCTCTTCATGAAGAGACGGGAGTTTCTTTCCCGCGGTACCACTCTTTTTGTTCCATAACGGAACCGGCTCATCTTTGGTAACGGAAATACCCGGCTTGCCCTATCACCATCTTTTCAGACAAGCGTCTCAGAAGTGCGGTTCGTCATTTGATTTCGACCAGGCTTTCACTATCCCTGATTCGCTAAGTCCCTCATAATGATTACTCTCTTCCTCATCGACTTTTATATTTATAAATTCAATTTTTATCCCTTATATTTTTTACACCTTTGCAAGATTTGTGCCAAATCCTAAAACTCGTCAAATGAATAAAAAGTCCTTCATCATCTAATTTTCCTATTCACTTAATAATAATTTATGCAAAAATGAATAGAATTAACAAAAAATAATGCATTAAATAAACCTAATAATAGTTTAAAATATATTTTTAAAAGCTCGCCTTTTCCTTAATTAATTTAAATTTATTCTCGTCCTTCTCTTAGAGTTGGCACAAAAATTGTAAGAATGTTTGGAGATTTCAAATTTATGCTACAAAAGGAGGATGCACCTTGAATGAAAACATTCGTCTAAAGAAATCCTTAAAGTTATGGCAAGTGGTCATGATTGGGCTGGCCTACATGGCCCCTATGGTTGTATTTGATACATTCGGGATTGTGTCAGACATTACTGGCGGCCACGTGCCTGCCGCTTACTTTATCGCTTTAGCGGGGATGCTGTTCACAGCAGCCAGCTATGGAAAGCTTGTCAAAGTCTTTCCCTCAGCCGGTTCAGCCTACACGTACACTCAAAAAGCCATTAATCCTCATCTCGGATTTTTAGTCGGCTGGTCTTCGCTGCTTGATTATTTATTTTTACCAATGGTCAATGCTTTACTGACTAAACTTTATTTGAATGCCTTATTTCCGGCCGTGCCTTCATGGGTATGGGTCGTCGGTTTTGTCGGGCTTGTCACGCTAATAAACGTGCGAGGCATCAACATTCTTGCCAATTTTAATACACTCTTTGTTTTAATACAGATTGCCATTATGGTTGTATTTGTATTTCTTGTTATCAGAGGGCTTAGCAATGGTGAAGGAACCGGTCAACTGTTAACATCTCAGCCTTTCTTTGGTGATAGCATGGAAATAGGGCCCCTCATTGCCGGAGCAACTATTCTCTGTTTTTCTTTTTTAGGGTTCGATGCGGTTACCACCTTATCGGAAGAAACGCCTGATGCAGTGAAAACGATTCCAAAAGCGATTTTCTTCACGGCGCTTTGGGGCGGCATTATTTTCATTCTTACTTCTTACTTTATTCAGGTGTTTTTCCCTGACAATTCCAGATTTAACGATCCGGAAGCCGCTCTTCCTGAAATCGCTTTATATGTGGGAGGCGCTTTGTTCCAATCCATCTTTCTTGGCATTACCTTCGTCAATACACTCGCATCCGGACTCGCCTCTACAGCGAGTGTGTCAAGGTTGCTGTATGTTATGGGAAGAGACAATGTTTTTCCGAAAAAATGGTTTGCTTATCTTCACCCAAAATGGCGCACGCCGATGTTTAATATTATTATTGCAGCAATAGTTTCTTTATCAGCGATCTTTCTTGATCTTGTGACAGCTACCTCGCTCATCAATTTTGGCGCCTTGATTGCTTTCACATTCGTTAACTTATCTGTCATTAGCTACTTTGTTATTCAGAAGAAACAGCATAAAACAGTGAAAGGATTTGTTAATTATTTGGTTATGCCCTTAATTGGAGCTGCGATTGTTGGTGTGCTATGGGTGAACTTGGACATCCACTCTCTAACATTAGGAATCATCTGGGCCCTCATCGGCTTTTCCTACTTGCTGTATATGACGAAAGGCTTCCGAAAACAACCACCACAGTTTGCTGATGAACAAAATGAGATTTTAGCAGAATCCATTGCTCCAAGAGCAGGAAACGACAAGTAAAATAATATTTCAAAATAAGGATCTGTGCCTGACGAGTGTTTATTGGTGATCCGGTCAACGATATAAAAACCGATATTAATAAAAAAAGGGCTGTCCTGAAAAACGGTAAAAACCGGCTTTCGGGTCAGCCCTTTTTGCATTACAAACCAAAATAAGATACAGCAATTGTTAAAGCAAAAAACAAGATCGCTAACACAACCGTTATACGGTGCAAGACTAAATCAATCCCACGTGCTTTCTGTTTACCAAAAAGCTGTTCCGCTCCGCCGGAAATCGCCCCGGACAACCCGGCACTTTTTCCAGATTGCAGCAGCACAACAGCAATTAACGCAATCGATACAATCACAAGCAGAGTTACTAACAAAGTGTGCAGCATGTTTCTACCTCCATGAACGAGCATACGAATACACCAAGTTTAACACAAAAAAACAAAAATGTGAATAAAATAACAAGAGGCCAGCTTCCCATCACTTAAAAGGATGGGAGGCCGGCCCTAATTTGCCTTACTTTTTCAAGTTATAGAATGTTTTATCGCCTAAGTATTGAGCAAGCTCTCCAAGCTGGTCTTCAATGCGAAGAAGCTGGTTATACTTAGCTACACGGTCTGTTCTGGATGGTGCGCCTGTTTTAATTTGGCCGGCATTTGTCGCAACAGCGATATCAGCAATTGTTGCATCTTCCGTTTCACCGGAACGGTGGGAAATAACGGCTGTATAGCCCGCACGTTTAGCCATTTCAATAGCATCAAATGTTTCAGTCAATGTACCAATTTGGTTTACTTTAATAAGGATGGCATTGCCTACTCCTTGTTCGATTCCTTGAGCAAGCTTCTTCGTATTCGTTACGAATAAGTCATCGCCGACAAGCTGAACTCTATTTCCAATGCGTTCAGTCAGCATTTTATGGCCTTCCCAGTCATTTTCATCTAAGCCATCTTCAATAGAGATGATCGGATACTTAGAAACCATTTCTTCATACCAATCCACCATTTCCGCAGAAGTTTTCACAACTCCTTCTCCGCTTAAATGATATTTACCGTCTTCTTTATTAAAGAACTCAGAAGAAGCAGCATCCATTGCTAGTTTCACTTGTTCTCCAGGTGTATAACCTGCTTTTTCAATCGCTTCAATAATGGTTTGCAAGGCTTCTTCGTTTGATTTTAAGTTTGGAGCAAATCCGCCTTCGTCACCCACTGCAGTGTTTAGTCCTTTTTCTTTTAAAACGGCTTTTAAGCTATGAAAAATTTCCGCACCCATACGAAGTGCTTCTTTAAAGCTTTCTGCTCCAACTGGCATGACCATGAACTCTTGAATATCAACGTTGTTATCCGCATGCTCACCGCCATTTAGAATATTCATCATCGGCACTGGCAGTTGTTTAGAGTTCACACCGCCAAGGTATTCATATAAATGAACACCGAGGAAATCAGCAGCGGCATGAGCTACAGCCATAGACACACCTAGAATCGCATTGGCTCCAAGCTTGCCCTTATTGTCTGTTCCATCTAATTCAATCATGGCACGGTCAATACCGATTTGATCAAGTACCTCAAAGCTGCCGACTAGTTCCGGCGCGATTACATCGTTCACATTTTCAACTGCTTTCAGTACCCCTTTGCCAAGATAACGGCTTTTATCGCCATCACGCAGCTCTACTGCTTCGTACTCTCCTGTAGAAGCGCCGGATGGAACAAGCGCTCTTCCAAAAGCTCCGGATTGTGTGTAAACTTCTACTTCTACTGTTGGATTTCCACGGGAATCTAACACTTCACGTGCGTAAATATCAGTAATAATTGGCATAACATTCTCTCCTTTTTTACAAAACATTTATTTTTTAATTAGAGATGTACCCGTCATTTCTGCTGGCTTCTCTATTTTCAGCAAATCAAGCATAGTTGGTGCCAAGTCACCAAGAATGCCGCCTTCCCGCAATTCTATGCCTTTCTTTGTAACAATGACTGGCACTGGATTTGTTGTATGAGCCGTCATCGGCTCCCCTTCTAACGTGATTACTTCATCAGCATTTCCATGGTCTGCAGTGATAATCGCAGCTCCGCCTTTGGAAATAATTAAATCAACGATTCGTCCCAGACACTCATCGACTGTTTCTACCGCCTTGATTGTTGGCTGCAACAGCCCTGAATGGCCAACCATATCAGGATTAGCAAAGTTTAAAATAATGGCATCCTGACGGTCATTATTAATTTCATCAAGAAGCGCTTCTGTTACTTCATAGGCGCTCATTTCTGGCTTTAAATCATAGGTCGCTACTTTCGGGGAATTTATTAAAATTCTTTTTTCTCCCGAAAATTCTTTTTCTCTGCCCCCGCTCATAAAGAACGTAACGTGCGGGTATTTTTCCGTTTCCGCAATGCGCAGCTGGCTTAACCCATGAGCAGATAACACTTCCCCGATTGTATTAGTCAGGTCGACATTGTTAAAAGCAATCACGCCTTTAACTGTCACACTGTAAGGGGTCATACAAACAAAGTAGAGATTTTCCGGCAGCTGATCGCCACGATCAAATCCTTCAAACTCTTCATTTGTTAACACATTTGATAATTGAATCGCCCGGTCTGGTCGGAAGTTGAAAAAGATGATGGCATCATTATCTTCTACTTTCGCCACCGGCTGGCCCGCTTCATTTGTTAACACAGCTGGCACTACAAACTCATCATAAATGCCATTTGCATAAGATTCCTCCACCACTTCAAGTGGATTCTCAAAAAATGGTGCTTCGTTGTAAACCATAGCGCGGTATGTTTTCTCTACCCGATCCCAGCGCTTATCCCGGTCCATCGCATAATAGCGGCCGGAAATGGTGGCAAATTGGCCCACTCCATATTCCTGCATTTTTTCAAGTGTTTCTTCAATATATCCCTTTGCCGTCTGCGGACCGACATCACGGCCATCTAAGAATGCATGAACATATACCTTCTTAAGCCCCTCTTGTGCCGCAAGCTTTAACAAAGCAAATAGATGCTCAATATGGCTATGAACGCCGCCGTCAGATAACAATCCAAACAAGTGAAGAGCGGATCCATGCTTCTTCGCATGTTGAATCGCTTGCAAAAAGGCTTCATTTTTGAAAAATTCTTTTTCACGAATAGAGATATTAATGCGTGTTAAATTCTGATAGACGATACGGCCAGCCCCAATGTTTAAATGGCCTACCTCAGAATTTCCCATTTGGCCTTCAGGAAGACCTACCGCTTCCCCACTCGCTGTTAAGGTCGCATGGGGAAACTGCTCCCAATAGCGATCAAAATTTGGCTTTTTTGCCTGGACTACTGCATTTCCTTTTGTCTCGGCCCGGCAGGCAAAGCCATCCAAAATAATCAATGCAACAGGTGATTTAGCCATGGTTGACAGCCTCCAGCAGTTGCAAAAACGAAGCAGGCTCCAGGCTAGCTCCGCCTACAAGCGCACCGTCAATATCCGACTGAGCAATAAATTCACTAATGTTAGTTGGCTTTACACTGCCACCGTACTGGATGCGCAGACTATCAGCTGCTTCCTGTGAAAACTTTTTGGCGACTGTTTGGCGAATATGAGCACATACTTCATTCGCCTCTTCTGCTGTGGAAGATTTACCTGTTCCAATGGCCCAAATTGGCTCATAGGCAATAACAACTTCTCCTGCTTGCTCTGCTGTCAAACCAGTGAGCGCTTTTTCAATCTGGCTTGCAACCAAACGGTTTGTTTCCCCATTTTCACGTTGTTCAAGTGTTTCACCACAACATACGATTGGCGTGATCCCCGCTTTGAAAGCAGCAAGCACTTTTTTATTCACTGTTTCATCTGTCTCATTAAACAGTTCACGGCGTTCAGAGTGACCAATAATCACATATTTTACACCAAGATCTGCGAGAGCTTTCGGACTAATCTCACCAGTGAATGCTCCGCTTTCTTCAAAATGCATCGTTTGGGCACCAATCTCCACATCGGAATCTTGTACCGTCTGGACAAGCTGGTCTAAAAACAGAGCAGGGGCACAAATGACACTATCGACTACGACAGCATCCGGCACGAGGTTTTTTACTTCTTCAGCAAAACTCTTTGCTTCTCCTGCTGTTTTATGCATTTTCCAGTTGCCTGCGATAATAGGTTTGCGCATAAAGCTTCATCCTTTCTTTATTTTCATAGATTTTACTTGTCGTCTAAAGCTACAATCCCAGGAAGCTGCTTACCTTCCATGAATTCAAGCGAAGCACCGCCACCTGTTGAGATATGGCTCATTTTATCAGCCAAATGAAACTTTTCAACCGCTGCTGCAGAATCTCCGCCGCCAATGACTGAATATGTACCTTCTGCTTCCGCAAGAGATTTGGCCACTGCCTTTGTTCCTTCAGCAAAAGCATCCATTTCAAATACACCCATTGGTCCATTCCAGATCACCAGCTTGGATGAGTTGATAGCTGCTTGGTAAAGGCTGCTCGTTTTCGGACCAATATCAAGCGCCATCCAATCCGCTGGGATGTCTTCGATGTCGACGACTCTTACTTCTGCGTCTTCAGAAAACTTATCGGCAACCACAGCATCAATCGGCATTAGAAAGGCAACACCCTTTTCTTCTGCTTTTTTCATAAATTGCTTTGCCAGTTCAATCTTGTCTTCTTCAAGCAGTGACTTCCCAATTTCATAGCCCTTTGCTTTAACAAACGTAAAAGCGAGACCACCGCCAATGATTAAATTGTCCACTTTATCAAGCAAATGATCAATGACATCAATTTTATCTTTCACTTTAGCGCCGCCAATAATTGCGGTGAAGGGCCGCTCCGGATCAGATAACGCTTTACCGAGAACATCTAGCTCTTTCTCCATAAGGAAGCCTGCAGCTGCTGGGAGATGATGGGCAATCCCCTCTGTTGATGCGTGGGCCCGGTGAGCAGCGCCAAAGGCATCATTCACGTAAAGATCAGCAAGTGCTGCAAATTGCTTTGCTAACTCTTCATCATTTTTTTCTTCTCCTGGATAGAAGCGGACATTTTCCAGCAATAGGACCTCTCCGTCTTTCATTGCGGCGATCTCTTGCTGAACTGCTTCTCCAAAGGCTTCATCGACTTTTTTTACCTCTTTGCCAAAAAGCTGGGACAAACGGGCTGCCACAGGCGTTAAGCGTAATTCTTCTTTTACTTCGCCTTTCGGACGGCCAAGATGGCTTGCCAAAATGACTTTCGCCCCTTGGTCGGACAAATATTGGATGGTTGGAAGCGCTGCCCGAATACGTGTATCATCCGTTACGACACCGTCCTTCATCGGCACGTTAAAATCCACACGGCAAAACACACGCTTTCCTTTCACATCCAAATCTTTCATCGTCTTTTTGTTCATCTAAAAAGGTCCTCCCTCTTCAATAGAAAAATAAATAAAAAGGAGGGGATCTTTTTTTCCCCGCTCCCCTTTCATCCCATTTACATTATAGATGTTGGGTTATCATTTTCCAATAAAGATATTGAAAAATATAACACATTTTCTTATTAGTATCACACTATTCGAATTAGAGACCTTTTTGAGCAATATAATCAACAAGATCGACCACTCTGTTAGAGTAACCAGTCTCATTATCATACCAGGATAGCACTTTCACCATATTGTCTTCTAGCACCATAGTAGATAAGGCGTCAATTGTAGAAGAAGCAGTGCTTCCGTTATAATCACGTGAGACAAGTGGTTCCTCACTGTAAGCAAGGATTCCTTTCAACTCACCTTCAGCTGCCGCTTGCAATGCATCATTTACTTCTTCAGCCGTCGTATTCGTTCTTAGTTCAGCAACCAAATCAACAACAGAAACATTAGGTGTTGGCACACGCATCGCCATGCCGTTTAACTTGCCTTTTAATTCAGGCAGCACGAGCGAAACAGCTTTCGCCGCTCCTGTTGTTGTTGGGATAATATTCTCTGCTGCCGCACGTGCACGGCGATAATCTTTATGAGGCAAATCTAGAATTTGCTGATCATTTGTATAAGAATGGACAGTTGTCATCATGCCACGCACAATACCAAATTTATCATTTAGCACTTTTGCAAATGGTGCCAGACAGTTTGTTGTACAAGATGCATTAGAAATGACATGATGGTTGGCCGGATCATACTTATCTTGGTTTACACCCATTACAATTGTGATATCTTCATCCTTTGCTGGTGCTGAAATAACAACTTTCTTTGCTCCTGCTTCTAAATGCTTTGCAGCGTCTTCCCGTTTTGTAAAACGACCAGTTGATTCAATAACCACTTCTACGCCAAGCTCTCCCCAAGGAAGAAGGGCAGGATCACGCTCAGCGATTACTTTTACTTTTTTGCCGCCAACAACAATATATTCTCCCTCTACGGCGATATCTTCTTCTAATGTGCCGTGTACGGTATCATATTTCAAAAGGTGGGCGAGCATCTCTGCATCTGTTAAATCATTCACCGCTACCACTTCTATAGAAGGATTTTTCAACGCCGCACGAAAAACGACACGTCCAATACGTCCAAATCCATTAATACCAACTTTTACTGTCATATAAATCGCTCCCTCTTCAAGTTATTAAAAATTTTATAGTGAACAGCCTTTGAACATATATCAGCTGTTTATTTGACTCCAACAAAATTAGTGTTCAGCTAATAGCTGCTCAGCTGCCGCTTCATCTGTGATGAGCACTGTAATCTTCGGTGCTCCACGCAGATAAGAACGGATGGCTTTTCCTTTTGATGTTCCGCCAGCGACTGCAATCACATCATGGGCGGAGGCAAGATCATCGAGCTGCAAACCAATTGTTGACACTCTATGAACAATCTCTCCCTCTTCATTAAAGTAATAACCGAACGCTTCGGCAGTTGCCTTTCCGTCTTTAACTTTCTGAAATTCCTCTTCAGGGGTGTTTCGGCGCTTCGCCATCGTAATTGCCTCACCGATTCCATGCAAGACGAGAGTAGAAGACTTAATAAGCTCAAGCACTTCCTTAATAGTTGGTTCTTTTAAGATCGACTCATGGGTTTCCCGGCTAATTTGATCAGGCGCGTACAACAATTTATGTTTGCTGCCTGTGTTCGCTGCCATTTTTGCTACGATGGAGTTTGCCTGATTTAAGAGATCTTCACCAAGTCCCCCTCTTGCTGGTACAAAAACCACGTCCTTTTGGCCAGCAAAATCTGCTGTCATTGCCTCAGCTGCTTCGAGCGTTGTTGTTCCCCCTGTTACTGCGATGATATTATTTGCCAGTAGACGCTGTTTTATACTATTTGCACATGCTTTTCCAAGCTCTTTTTTTACCCAGGAGGATTGATCGCTGTCTCCATGAACAATGATTACTTCATCCAGCCCGAACTGCTTTTTCAGCTTCTCTTCCATCGTATGTATACCCTTTATACTGCCCATCAACTCCTGTAATTCTTCAAGAACAGACATACCTTCTTCTGTTAGAACCATGCCGGTTGTGCGGTAGTCAATTAAGCGCTGTGCTTTTAAAAAATCCACCTCTGCTCTAAGTGTTCGCTCTGTAAATCCGAGCGATTGCGCTAACAATCTTCTGCCAACTGGCTGTGACAAGCGGATCGACTGCAAGATTTCATATCTTTTTTGTAAAACATCAAGCAAATCAGGCACAATTTTTTTTTGAATATCAATAATTGTTTGCATCTGAAACCCCTCGTTTGAAACAGGGACATTTTTTGTCCCTTTCATTAAAATTGTGTCCCACCTAGGATAAAAAAATAAATCCCTGTTACACCAAACATTCTAACAGGGAAGGTACTGAAAAGCAATTGATATGAATTTTCTTTAATGAATAATCTAGGAATCAAGCTTAAGTCTAATGGTAGGATAGTCTACATCCCCAAATTGCACAATTTCTCCATCTAATTCAATAACCGGAATCATTAAACCATACTTTTCAGTTAACTCATCACTTTCATCAATGTTAATTTCACGAACATGAAACGGCGTTTCTTCCCGTACCAGTTCCAACGTACGCTTCGCTTCTTCGCAGAGCCGGCATTGGGGCCGCGTATAAAAACAAACTTCTTTCATCCGTTTTATTCCTCTATTCTCAGTCGTATCTTTTTCTTTTTGATGAAGAAGGAATAAAGAGCTGATCCCGATACTTTGCAACCGTTCTTCGTGATACTTTCCATCCTTCTTCTTTTAGAAGATTACTAATTTCTTGATCGGAAAGCGGCTTTTTCTTATCTTCGCCGTTAACAAGCTCAGTAATCTTTGATTTTACCTGTGCAGCTGAAGCTGTTTCTTCTGTCCCGCCGGACAAGCCTGCTGGGAAAAATGTTTTTAATTCGTATGTGCCGTAGGGAGTCTGCATATATTTCCCCCGAACAGCCCGGCTGACAGTTGATTCATGAATCTCAAGCTCATCAGCAATTTCCTTCATTGTGAGCGGCTGCAAGCGGCTAGGCCCATAGAAGAAAAAATCTTTTTGCTTTTCGACAATCTTTAGGCCGACACGCTGAATCGTTCTTTTGCGCTGCTCTAGACTTTTTAAGAGCCAAAGATAATCTTTCTGCTTATCTTTCATAAATTCCTTTAACTGCTCATCTTTATGGCTTGCCAGCTCGTCAAAATAATCTTTCTGAAACACAATTTTCGGCATTTCATCTTCCAGCAAATGTACTTCAATAGAATCGTTTTTGAGCGCAACCGTTAAATCGGGACGGACATAGGTTGGCTGTTCATAGTGAAAACGAGAGCCAGGCTTTGGATTGAGCTTTTGAATAAAATCAGCAGCCTCTTGAATCTCCTTCACGTCAACGCTCAGCTTTTTGGCAACAAGACGCCAATTTTTCTCAGCAAATTCAACAAAGTAATCTTTAATAATAGCTGGGACAAGCGGTGGCACATCTTTCATGCGTTCGAGTTGCAAAAGCAAACAATCTTGTAAATTCGCCGCTCCAACACCCGCAGGTTCCAAATCGCGAATTAACTCCCATACCTCTGCCACCGCCTCTTCGTGACAGCGACACATTTGTGTAGCCTCTTCAACTGTAATCGACATATAGCCGTTTTCATCCATATTATATAATAAAAAATCAAGTATGCGCCTTTGATCCGCAGTCATCGGCACGATCGAAAGCTGCATTCTTAAATAGTCTGTAAGTGTCTGGGAGTGATCAGCTAAATGCTCCACCCAGTTTTTGTCTTCTTTCTTTTCTAGTCTCCCTTTGCGCGTTCCTGCCTTCTCTTTCGGCTGAAGCGCTTTCATTTCGGATACTTCTAATTGAATAAATGGATTCTCCATTGTTTTCGCTTCTAAAAATTCGGTTAACTCCTGGGCAGAGTATTGCAGCAAAGCAATTGCTTGTGTTAATTCCTGAGTCATCGCGAGTTTCATCGTTTGCTGCTGCCAAAGTCCGGGCTTTAAATGCATACTCAAGTTCCTCTCCCCCTTCCTACTCTATTATACAACAGGATCAAAATTTGAGAATGAAAATTTAGAATTTTTCACTCACTGCGTTACATAAAACGGGGAAGTCACAGCAAAATAAATTAAACGATCCGCGTCAGAGTAAGGTTTTCAGCAACCAACTAAGGAAATCAAGCCGCAAAGAAAAAGTTCTAAAATAAAGAGTAGAAAACCTTTATTTTGTTAGTTCTATAACATAAATGGATATTATATACTTTTTAATGGGTTTACATAAAAAGTTAGATAATGAGCAGCCCATCTATAGTTCCTTGCTCGCTATTTAGCCTTTTGATCAAACAGCTAGCTTATCGCTTGTTTGACTTCCTTTTTTATGACGGTCCTTTCATAACTGATCGTTGTTGATGGCTAGAGAACTATGCATCACTATTTGACCTAATAAAAAAACCCCACAGCCTCATGGCACTAAGCCAGGAAAACCGTGGAGCTTTGCTTGCTGTACGCCCTCGGCAGGAATCGAACCCACATCTTAAGAACCGGAATCTCACGTGCTATCCGTTGCACCACGAGGGCTTAATCAGTACACTACAAAATTATAGCGGAAACCTTTAGCAAAAGCAATCATTATTTGAAAGTTTTCTCACAAATAAGTTCTGTTGCTTTTCTTACAGGTTTAGCAGGAATTCAAGTGGGTATAATAGAAATCTATGAAGAAGAATCATTTTCCAAATAAGCCATATTATTTGACCTTAATTGACCATCAATGTATGATACTACTACATAAGAATTTCTAACTATTTCATTTTTCAAGGAGGAAAGAAAATGAATTTAATCCCTACAGTTATTGAACAGACGAATCGCGGAGAGCGTGCTTATGACATCTATTCACGCTTATTGAAAGACCGCATCATTATGCTTGGCAGTGGAATTGATGACAATGTAGCCAATTCTATCGTATCTCAGCTCTTGTTCCTTGAGGCAGAGAATCCAGAAAAAGACATCTCCATTTATATTAATAGCCCAGGCGGAAGCATCACTGCCGGCATGGCTATCTATGATACCATCCAGTTTATTAAGCCGGATGTTCAAACGATTTGTATCGGCATGGCAGCATCTATGGGAGCTTTCCTGCTGGCAGCTGGAGCAAAAGGCAAACGCTATGCTCTTCCAAACAGCGAAGTCATGATTCACCAGCCTCTTGGTGGAGCACAAGGACAGGCAACTGAAATCGAAATTGCTGCTAAACGCATTCTCTTCTTGCGTGATAAATTAAATCAAATTCTAGCCGATCGCACTGGACAGCCGCTTGAAGTGATTGCCAGAGACACAGACCGCGATAACTTTATGACTGCTGAACGCGCACTTGAGTATGGTTTGATTGATAAAATTTTGACACGCAACGAACTTCCTAACAAGTAAAATAAAAAAGGCTGCTCTAAAAACCAGCAACCCGCTGGCTTTGGAGCAGCCCTTTTGCTTTCTACATGGATATAAAGTCATCGGTTGAAGAAATATGATGTCAAAGTATTTATGTAGTGGCCACCGGGCTTTGCACATCTGTAAAACGCTTCTGCACATCGCCCGCTATTTTTAGTAGTTCCCTTCTTTTTCAACGAACTCAACAAGGGCTGCCATTGCTTCTTCTTCATCACGGCCGTCAATAGACAATGTCACCGTGCAACCGCGATTAATCGCTAAGCTCATAATTCCCATAATACTCTTAGCATTGACTTTCTTTCCTTCCTTTTCAAGATGAATTTCCGAAGAAAAGCGATTTGCCTCCTGAACAAATAATGCAGCTGGCCGTGCTTGCAGTCCTGTTTTCAATTGAACTTCTGTTGTTTTTTCAATCATAACTATCTCCTCTTTCAATTATTTATTAATTGGTTCATTTGCTCGTAGTTTTTCAGCGATTTCATCAATCTTGCGCAACCGATGATTGATGCCCGATTTACTGATTGCCGTGCCTGATACCATTTCACCAAGCTCTTTGAGAGTGACATCTTGGTGGGCTACACGCAATTCAGCAATTTCACGCAATTTGTCTGGCAATACATCCAAACCGACAGATGATTCAATAAAACGGATGTTTTCTACTTGGCGCAAAGCCGCACCGATCGTTTTATTTAAATTAGCCGTTTCGCAGTTCACAAGACGGTTAACGGAATTGCGCATGTCTCTCACAATGCGGACATCCTCAAAGCGCAACAATGCACTGTGAGCCCCTACAATATTAAGAAATTCGGTGATTTTTTCTGCTTCTTTTAAATAGGTGATAAATCCTTTTTTACGCTCGAGCGTTTTACTGTTTAAGTCAAAGCTATTCATCAGCTCGCACAAAGCATCATTATGCTCTTTGTAAAGCGAAAATATCTCTAAATGATAAGAAGATGTTTCAGGATTATTTACAGATCCTCCTGCCAAAAACGCACCGCGTAAATACGAGCGACGACAGCATTTTTTTCAATTAAGGACGAAGATATATTGTGCACAAAAGAAAATGAATTTTCAATAATCGCTAAATCCTCAAGAATATCACGCGCTCTTTCTTTTAAGCGAACGATATATATATTATTTTTTTTCAGTCTCATTTTCTTTCGTACGAGCAATTCTACTTCTACTTCATAGTTTTTCTTTAACAGTACATAAATTCTCCTGGCAATCGCTGCGTTTTCTGTCTGAATATTGACGACAAGGAGACGATTGGAGAAAGAGAGCGATCCATTCATGCGGATGAGCGCTGAAAGCTCGGCTCTAGCACAGCAATCCTTTACCTCCAGCGTCGTTAGCTCTTTCTTTGTTTCAGAAGCAAATGACAACTACGCCACCTTCTTCCATTTATTTTTATCCTCAATGAGCCGAAAAAGAATCTCAGAAACCTTATTTGTATCATGGCGAACCACGCCACCTTCACGAATCGCAATTTCATCAAAAATAACATTTAGGCCCAATGATTTTAATAAATCAACATCATAAAAGACTGGCCTTGCTCTTTCCTCTTTATATTTTTCCTGGATGTATTCCGGGATCGGATCATTATTCACTAAAATGGTATCGATGAAGCGACAGCTCATATGATCATAAATGGCTTTTACATGGTCACTTGCTGTGAAGTCAAGCGTTTCGCCGGCCTGGGTCATCAAATTGCAGATATAGACTTTTTTGGCAGGTGACTGGCATACTTCCTCGCCAATTTGCGGAACAAGCAAATTAGGCAAAATACTCGTATACAAGCTGCCTGGCCCGACAATAATTAGATCAGCCTCTCTGATCGCTCGGATCGTTTCAGGCAAAGGTTGGATATCCTCCGGTGATAAAAACACCCGCTTAATCCGCTTGCCGGAATAAGGAATTTTCGATTCCCCGGATACCACTGTGCCGTCGTCCATTTCTGCATGAAGCACAACGCTTTGATTGGCTGCTGGCAACACCTTGCCACGAACATTTAACACTTTGCTCATTTCCTGCACCGCATGAACAAAATCACCAGTAATTGACGTTAACGCTGCAATCATCAAGTTGCCAAGCGAATGCCCCGATAATTCATTTTTCGTGCTAAAACGATGTTGAAACAATGTTTCTACAAGCGGTTCTACATCTGACAAAGCAGCTAACACATTGCGAATGTCCCCAGGAGGAGGGATATTCAGTTCATTCCTCAAACGTCCGGAGCTCCCCCCATCGTCAGCCACAGTGACAATCGCCGTTAAATCAACCGGATGCTTTTTTAGTCCGCGCAGAAGGACCGATAACCCGGTTCCGCCACCAATAATTACTACTTTCTTTTCTTGTTTTTGCCTCATGGCGCTTGAACCGTTCTTTTATTAATATCCCGGTGAGTAATCCGGGTTTGATAATCGCTGGCAAAGTAGTTTCCAATGTGTTCCGCTAAAGCGACCGAACGATGTTGGCCGCCGGTGCAGCCAATCGCAATAACGAGCTGTGACTTGCCTTCCATTTTATAATGAGGCAACATGAAAGAAAGTAGATCAATCACTTTCTCAAGAAATTTCTGTGTATCATTCCATTTCAATACATAGCTGGATACATCCTCTTCAAGCCCGGTGCGCGGTCTAAGATGGTCCACATAATGCGGATTAGGTAAAAAGCGGACATCAAATACGAGATCTGCATCAATAGGTAGACCATATTTAAAACCGAAAGACATCACATTCACAGTGAAAACTGACTTCTTATTAAGTGAGAACTCACTTAAAATTTTCTCGCGTAAATCCTTGGGCTTCATGGCAGACGTATTATAGATAATATGCGCTCGTCCTTTTAAATCCTCCAAAAGGGCGCGTTCCTGCTGAATACCGTCGAGAGGAAGACCAGTCGGTGACAGCGGATGAGAGCGCCGCGTTTCTTTGTATCGGCGAACAAGCACAGAATCCTCTGCTTCTAAAAATAATAATTTAGGGGTAACAGAAGACATCTCAGCCGCTTCATCTAAGGCTTGAAAAAGATAATCAAAAAATTCCCGGCCACGCATATCCATTACGACTGCTACTTTGTTCATTTGATTGCCTGAGTCCTTCATCAGCTCTAAAAACTTGGGCAGCAAGGTCGGCGGTAAATTATCTACACAGTAAAAACCAAGATCTTCAAAGCTTTGGATAGCCACTGTTTTTCCCGCTCCGGACATACCGGTAATAATAACCAGCTGCATTTCGCTTCCCGCTTTATTGCTCATTCTCATTCCCCTCTCTCTTTTAGCGGTTATGCCAGCAATTTGCTCTGTACATATCTCTTTTATTAATTTGGATCAAGCCGGTAGGAAAGCAGCTTAAAATCAGGCGTATATGTAAAAGCCCCATAAATCACCCCAGTGCCATGTACCATGTATTCTAAAATGTGGCGATCACCTTCCGCCATCGGCAGTTCTTTTATTTTTTCAACCGGGTGCCATTCCAGCTGGCCTTCTTCGCATTCTTTAATCGATACGCCATCACTTTCCTGAGCAAAAAATGTAAACATCATCCACTCAGAAACAATATCGTCACCATCTTTAATAATAAATGTGAAAATGCCTTTTACAGCTGGCCGGCGTAAATAAATACCCGTCTCTTCTCTATATTCACGAATGACAGCATCGCGGATCGACTCCCCTGGCTCCATTTTCCCACCCGGAGCGACCCACCAGTTGCGACGAGGCTTTTGCAGAAGCAGTACTTTATCATCTTTTAACAACAAGCAGTTTGTTACACGTTGCACATTTCTTCACCTCCGGGTAAGTCCGGCTTCCAACAGAAACCGGGTAATCCGTCTCTTCTCTCATTCTTATTATTATACTATGTTCACTCCATTGATCTCAATGATGGGTTCCGCTAAGAAAACGTTTCCGCTCTAAAAACAGAAGATAATATAGAAAAGCTAGCCTTTTCTTCATAACAGAACCTTCTATTAAGCCGAGAACCTAAAAAAAGAGGATGCTCCATACCGGCAATTCCAGCGGCTGCTTTCAGCCGCGGAAGTCAGTGCCGGTTATCGGAACAACCTCGTCAAAAGGGATATGATTAAATATAGGGGGTGTATCAGATTACTCAATTAATGTAACATATTTTTATTGCAGCTTCATTACGAGCCGATTAACAATCTGTTAAACTTACGCTTCTACCCCTAACTCTTCTTTCAATTCTTCCACAAAGTTTTGGGCCGCTTGAGCTGCGATGCTTCCATCCCCAGTTGCTGTTACGATCTGGCGGAGTGTTTTTTCACGCACATCACCTGCCGCGAAAATGCCAGGTATCTTTGTTTCCATTTTTTCGTTTGTCACGATATAGCCAGCATCATTAGTAATGCCTAAATTCAAAAACGGCTTTGAAAGCGGCAGCATACCTACATAGATAAACACACCATCAGCCGGAAATTTCTGCTCTTCGCCGTTCTCTGTAGACACGAGTGTGACGCTGCCGACTTTTCCGTCTTTTTCATTTATTTCCTTTACTGTATGATTCCAAATAAAATCCACTTTTTCGTTTTTGAATGCCCGATCTTGTAAAATCTTTTGGGCACGAAGCTCATCACGACGATGAACAATCGTTACATTTTTAGCAAAGCGGGTTAAATATGTTCCTTCTTCAACGGCCGAGTCGCCGCCGCCAACAACAACAAGATCTTTCTCTTTGAAGAATGCACCATCACAAACCGCACAGTATGAGACGCCACGGCCTGTTAATTCTTTTTCACCAGGTACGCCGAGCTTTTTCCATTCGGCTCCTGTCGTAATAATTACTGAGCGGCCTTTAAAGTCTTTTGCACCTGCTTTGATGATTTTATACTCTTTGCCGTCGACAATTTCCTTAATATCACCATACGCATATTCAGCGCCGAATTTTTTCGCATGGTCAAACATTTTCGTAGACAAATCCGGACCGAGAATATGGTCATACCCCGGATAATTTTCTACTTCCTCTGTGTTTGCCATCTGCCCTCCAGGCACGCCGCGCTCAATCATTAGCGTAGAAAGGTTCGCACGCGATGTATAGACAGCGGCTGTCATTCCTGCTGGTCCCGCGCCGATAATAATGACATCATAAATTTTATCTTCTGCTGCCAAAGCTAGCCACTCCTTTTCCTTCGGTACTATATAGATACCCTAAATCGTATAATTTATTCTCTTTCTATCCTAATCAATCTATGGACTTTCGTCTAATTTTCTGCTCATTATCACTATAATCTATAATCGTTCGCGCACGTACTTGATATACTTTTGCAATGTAGAAGCAGAGAGGTTATACTTTTCTGCCAGGCTTGTCTGCGATTCTTTCTCACCGCGAAGTTTGCGCCACATATACTCTGTGGCTGCTGCAAATGCTTCTTTATTTTTCAAGCGTGTCTGCTCCTCTGCTATTTCGCCAAAAACAGTGAACCAAAGCATAAATAAACCAGCTTCTTCTGTACCGATCGGCTGAAACTTCTTATAGAGAGTTAGAGCTGTGTCATGCGCCAGACTAATGCGAGCCTCTTCCTTTAGTTTGATATCCACCGACATGCCAAGCACATCCGCCAGGTAAATCTTCTCACGGAAAGCGAGTGATTCAATATCGCAAAAGTCAGGATGGCTCACTACTTTCTTTTGATCCTCTGTTATGGAAAGTAAAAAGATACCGAAAAAACGCTCTTCTTCATATTCACTATTCAACCGCTTTACAATTGAAGCAGGCTGCTGCTCATGGCCAAGCTGCTCCGCCTTTTTACTCGCCCACGGCTCCTGCCCAGCCTTCTCCGGACTCATCTTCAATATATGCTTCCAGGCGTTTTCTGCTACCTCTTGCCGGCCAGAAAAGTAAGCTGAGTGAGAGAGCCAATAATAAAAAGCCGGCTCGCCTTCAAAACCGCTTTTTTGAAGCTTTTTAAGCCATCGATAAGCATCTTCATACTGGCCGATCAGAGCAAATGTTACGCCGAGCTTAAATTGCTGCTCCGGCAAAAGCGGGTATGTCTTTCTTAGCAAATCCACCAGTTGTCTCAACAGACCGTATTGCTTTTCGTAAAAGAAAAAAACAGCTAGATTACATAGGGCATGTAAGTTCCCTGGGTTCTTCTCTAATACGCTTTCCAACACTCCATGGGCTTCTTCAATTTCTCCAAGATAGAAATGAGCAAGAGCCAGGTTGTTATGAGCGGGCCAAAAATCCGGATGCTTAGCAATCAATCCCTCCAAGCATTCTATTGCTTTCTCGAAACTGCCGCCCTCAAGCAGATAACGAGCCTCTTCCTGCAGAGCAATCAACTCATCCTGTTCATCCAACTCATCAAAACCTTCTTCACTGTCAAGCTCAATTAAATCGAGTAGTTCTTCGGCATCCTCTGTGAATTCCCCGGTTTCGTCCTGCTCCAAATATGCCTTGGCGTGCTTAAAAGCTTCTTTAAACAAGCCTAAGTGAGCATAATTATTAGCTAAAAAATAATGGCACTCACTGATCAGCGGATCTAGATCATCCAGCACAAAATGCAGCAAGCCATTTGATTGTTCAAAATTGCCGAGCTCCGTTTCTACAATCGCTAATTGGCAAGCGATCATTGGTTCCATCGGCTCTAAATCCATCGCGCGTGACAAATACTTCTTCGCTTTTGACAGCTCTCTCTTCCGCAGTGCTTTCAAGCCTTTTGTATAGTAATACTCACCTGTCGGCAAAAAAGAGATGACCTTTCCCTTTTCTTTCCGTAGCTTTGAGTGTTTTGTCATGTAAGTCCTCCGAGCATTGTTAATTAACCTATTGAGTATATCATAGATGTCAAAGCCTCGTTAATAAAGAAGAAAAGAAACAAGAATAAAAATAAGATGCAAGTACGGCAGATAGGCAGCGATACACGTCAGTCATTGTTCTATACACTTCGTTCATCCGCCTGTGTGGATTCTCATTTCACAAGAATAAAGCTGTCCTGAAGCCTATCTCCAAGGCTTCAGGACAGCTTTATTCGACTCTATTTGCCGCTCTTCTCTTCATGGCGCTTAGCAAGCACACCTAACACATCAGCAAGCTCTACCTTTTGCTCACGAAGAAGGACAAGCAGGTGATAGAGCAAATCAGCCGCTTCCCACTGTAGTTCATCCTTATCACGGTTCTTCGCCGCAATAATCACTTCGGCTGCTTCCTCTCCAACTTTTTTTAGGATCTTATCGACGCCTTTTTCAAACAAATAAGTCGTGTATGCTCCTTCCGGACGGGTTTGCTCCCTGTCAGCAATCACTTCCTCTAGTTTTTGCAAAATAGTATACGGCAGCATTTCCGTCTGTTCACCATATAAAGATTGCTCGAAACAGCTTGTTGTTCCAAGGTGACAGGCAGGCCCTTCCGGCTTTACAAGTACGACGAGTGCATCCTGGTCGCAATCATATTTAATGTTCACAACCTTTTGGGTATGGCCGCTCGTTTCTCCTTTGTGCCACAGTTCTTGACGTGAACGGCTAAACAGCCATGTTTCGCCGCTGTCTATCGTCCGCTGCAAAGACTCTTTATTCATATAAGCAAGCGTTAGCACTTCATATGTAGTGGCATCCTGGATGATAGCAGGAACTAGCCCTTTCTCATCAAATCGAATCTCTTCCACGGTTACACTCATCGTATATTCACTCCCCGGTCTTTCAAAAAGTTTTTCACTTCGTTCACGCTTGTTTCCTTGTAATGGAAAATAGAAGCAGCTAACGCAGCATCTGCTATCCCTTCTGTGAACACTTCAAAAAAGTGTTTGGCATCTCCTGCCCCACCAGAAGCAATGACAGGGACGGAAACTGCTTCACTGACTGCTTTCGTCAGCGCAAGGTCGAATCCACGTTTTTCACCATCACTGTCCATGCTCGTCAGCAGAATTTCACCAGCTCCTCGCTCAACTGCTTCCCGAACCCAGCTAATGACTTCTCGCTCAGTCGCCTGCCGGCCGCCATGCGTATAAACCCGCCATGAGCCAAGCTCATCGTCCCACTTAGCATCAATTGCGATAACTATACACTGTGTACCAAAGTAATCGGCACCGATTGTGATAAGTTCCGGATCAAGAACAGCTGCCGTGTTTAACGAAACCTTATCAGCCCCCGCACGCAAAATGCGTTTCATGTCTTCAAGTGAATTAATGCCTCCGCCTACTGTAAAAGGAATGGCAAGCTGCGAAGCAACATCCTGAACAACTTCCACCATTGTCTTCCGGCCTTCGTGAGAAGCAGAAATATCAAGAAATACGAGCTCATCTGCCCCCTGTTCATCATACACTTTCGCCAGCTCCACTGGGTCACCGGCATCGCGTAATTCAACAAACTGAATACCTTTCACAACACGGCCGTCTTTCACATCGAGACATGGAATAATCCGTTTCGTGATCATTGGCCTCTTGCCTCCTTTAGCGCTTCGCGAACAGTAAATTGGCCGGTATAAATAGCTTTTCCTACAATCGCTCCGCTGACACCCTCTTGCTCAAAGCGTTTAATTTCCCTTAAATCTTGGAGCGAGCTGACGCCTCCGGAAGCAATCACACGTTTACCAGTTTTCCGGGCAAGCTCGGCTACCGCTTGGATATTGGGTCCAGAGAGCATTCCATCAGTGGCGATATCTGTGAAAATGAAGGTTTCTGCTCCGGCTGTTGCCAGCTCCTTGCCAAGATCTACCGCCTTTAAAGAAGACGTTTCAATCCAGCCATGCGTGGCAACGAATCCATCCTTTGCATCAAGACCGATAGCGATCTTGTCACCAAACCTATTGAGCCATTGTTTAACAAGCTCCGTCTCTGAAACAGCAAGACTGCCAATAATGACCCGATCAACCCCATTTTCT
This sequence comes from Bacillus sp. PK3_68, assembly GCF_003600835.1. Lineage (NCBI taxonomy): Bacteria > Bacillati > Bacillota > Bacilli > Caryophanales > Bacillaceae > Bacillus > Bacillus sp. PK3_68. Next base: position 2,007,105 of record NZ_NQYC01000001.1, read on the forward strand.
AAATAATGGCGAATATCTTCTTCTGTACGAATGCCTCCGCCAATCTGCACTTTCGCCTCAAGCTTTTGTGCTGCTTCAATCACAAACTGGTCATTGATCCGCCTGCCGTCTTTCGCTCCGTCCAGATCAACCATGTGAATCCATTCTGCGCCTTCTTCCACGAATGATTTCGCCATATCAAAAGGAGAATCACCATACACGGTTTCCTGACTGTAGTCGCCTTGCTTTAGACGGACACACTTGCCGCCGCGCATATCAATAGCCGGGTAGATGGTAAAGCTCATATAATCGCCTCCGATTGCTCCATTGCTTTTGTAAAATTCGTTAATAGCTGCATGCCGACCCGGCTGCTTTTCTCAGGGTGAAATTGCATGCCGAACACATTGTTATTCCCAACAACAGCAGGAATTTCTACGCTATAGACGGTGCTGGCAAGCAGCGACTCTCTATCCATCCCGTCCACATAATAAGAGTGGACAAAATAGACAAAGCCTTCTTCCACACCGTGAAGTACAGGCGACTCTAGATGAAAAGCAAGCTGATTCCATCCCATATGCGGAACTTTTACTTTGTCACCGCTGTCAATCGGAATACGTACCACACTCCCTCTTAACAATCCGAGGCCCTGTGTCCGGCCGTTTTCTTCACTTTCCTGAAACAATAGCTGCATGCCGAGACAAATACCTAAAAGCGGACGGCCACTTTCTACATATGTATGCAAAAAGCTATCGAGTTTTTTTTCTTTCAATAAAGACATAGCATCTCTGAAAGAACCAACTCCCGGCAGAATCAATCCTTTCGTTTCATTCAGTTCTTCCGGCGACTCACTAATAATATAAGGCACACCTATCCTCTCAAGCGCTTTACTGACGCTGAACAAGTTGCCCATTCCGTAATCAACGATGCCGATCATTTACAACATTCCTTTCGTTGATGGCACGCCTTTAACGCGCGGGTCCACGATTGTTGCTTCATCGAGCGCCCGGGCGAGTGCTTTAAAGACCGCTTCAATCATATGATGTGTGTTGCTGCCGTAATGAATGATGACATGAAGGTTCATTCGTGCCTCTAAAGCAAGCTTCCAGAGAAATTCGCGGACAAGTTCCGTATCAAATGTGCCGACCTTTTGCGCCGGAAACTCTCCGCGCATCTCAAAATGCGGACGGTTGCTTAAATCAACAATCACTTGGGCAAGCGTCTCATCCATAGGAACAAATGCATTTCCATAACGTTTAATTCCTTTTTTGTCACCAAGGGCTTCTTTCAAAGCAAGCCCAAGACAAATACCAATATCCTCTGTTGTATGATGATCGTCTATCTCCACATCTCCGTCGGCTTTGACTGTTAAATCAAATTGGCCATGCTTTGTGAACAAATCAAGCATATGATCCATGAACGGCACGCCCGTCTGAATATCTGCCTGGCCCTCACCATCGATAGAAAAAGCAAGCTGTATTTTGGTTTCATTCGTGTTGCGGGTTAATTCTGACGTCCGGTTACTCAACTGGGCCACTCCTTCTTCTGCTAGTTTTGCTATATCTTTTGTTTACTTTATTTTTCTTTGCGTGCCTCTACAGCTCGGGCATGAGCTTCGAGTCCCTCTAAGCGGGCAAAAGCAGCGATTTTATCAACATTCTCATTGAAAGCTTTCTCGCTATACATAATTAAACTCGATTTCTTCATAAAATCATCCACATTGAGCGGTGAAGAAAAACGGGCAGTTCCGTTTGTTGGCAAGACATGATTAGGGCCTGCAAAATAATCGCCAATAGGCTCAGAACTGAAGCGACCAATAAAAATGGCCCCGGCATGGCGAATGCTTTTCACGACATCCAGCGCGTTCTCTGTCATGATTTCTAAGTGTTCCGGCGCCAGCTGGTTCACTACGCTTATCGCCTCCTTCATGTCTTTTGCGACATAAATGGCTCCATAGTTTTCAATAGATTCCCGGGCAATTTCTTCCCTTGGAAGGCCCGAAAGCTGTCGTTCAACTTCTGCTGCCGTCTCTTCAGCGAGCTTCCATGAAGGTGTAACCAACACGCTGCTTGCACGCGGATCATGCTCTGCTTGAGACAATAAATCTGCCGCAATTTCTGCTGGCCTTGCACTTTCATCAGCGAGAACGGCAATTTCACTCGGTCCGGCAATCATATCAATATCCACATCACCAAACACTTCACGTTTCGCCAATGCTACATAAATATTGCCGGGACCAGTGATCTTATCGACTGGACGGATTGATTCAGTTCCATAAGCGAGTGCAGCCACTGCCTGAGCACCGCCAACTTTATAAATTTCTTCTACTCCCGCAATATCAGCAGCTATGAGAACTCCTGCTGGCAAACGGCCATCAGGACCAGGAGGCGAGACCATCACAATCCGCTTCACTCCGGCAACCTTTGCAGGCAGAACGTTCATGAGCACAGAGGATGGGTAGGCAGCCGTTCCCCCTGGTACATATACACCAGCGGAGTCAAGCGGTGTCAGCATTTGGCCAAGCATTGTCCCATTCTGATCTGTATAAGTCCACGTTTCCCTCAGCTGCTTTTGATGAAACGTAAAAATATTGTCAGCCGCCTCTTTAATCACTTGTGTGATCTCCTCAGGAAACTCGTTATAGGCTTCATCAATTTCACCACGCGTGACCCTCATGCTGTTCAGTTCTGCTCCGTCAAATTGCTTCGTGTAGGCTAACAGCGCAGCGTCTCCCTCTGCACGGACTGCTTGAATAATTTTTTGTACAGCGGTACGCTGTTCATTCGTTCCATTATCCACAGAACGCTTTAACGATAATTCTTGTGTGATATTTTGGATCTTCATCTCTTTCACACTGCCTTTTCTGCAATAATTTCTGACAGCCGGCTGACAAGCTGGCTAATTTCCTTACCCTTTAAACGATAACTGGCTGGATTAACAATTAGCCGGGAAGTAATATCTACAATTGTTTCATATTCAACAAGCCCATTTTCTCTTAAAGTCCGGCCGGTCGATACGATATCAACAATCCGATCTGCAAGCCCAATCATTGGAGCAAGCTCAATAGAACCGTTTAATTTGATAATTTCAACTTGCTCCCCTTTTCCGCGAAAATAAGAAGAAGCGACGTTTGGATACTTCGTTGCCACTTTAGGAGCTACTTCATCCACAGAAGTATCAGGCAAACCAGCCACAGCCAGGTAGCATGGACTGATCTTTAAATCGATCAGCTCATACACATCTCTTTCCTCTTCAAGGAGCACATCTTTGCCCGCAATTCCGAGATCTGCGACACCATATTCGACATATGTTGCCACATCCATTGGTTTCGCTAAAAAAAAGCGTAAATGCTCTTCCGGCACTTCAATAATTAGCTTGCGTGATTCATCGAGATCCGGAGGCAGCTGATAGCCTGACTCACGGAGCAGTTCAGCTGCCTCTTCAAAAATTCGCCCTTTGGGCATCGCAATTGTTAACATGGCGATCAGAACTCCCTTCCGCTTGTTGCTTTTCCTACGAAGAAGGAGACACTCTTGCATGCTTCTGTAAACCGGTCTACATCTTCTACGCCGGCTACATCCTGCAAAAGCACCGCTTCTCCTGCTTCACGACGTTTTCTTGCCTCTTGAATAGCTTCTACTCGGCGCTCATTGCTGAATAAGATGCAATGTACTTTTTCTTCCTCTTCCAGCTGTTCAAGAGCGCCAAGCAATACATCAACACGAAGTCCGAATCCTGTAGCACTGGCTGGCTGGCCGAACTTTTCGAGCAAATGATCATAACGGCCTCCGTTGCCCGCCGATGTTCCGGCTCCATCAACGTAAACTTCAAACACTAACCCTGTATAATAGCTCATATGGCTGACGAGCGGTAAATCGAATTGTATATACTCCGCTACACCATATTCTTGCAATCTTTCATATAAACCGCGCAATTCAGCAATCGCCTCGCTACCTGCCCCGCCCTCAATTAGATCAGCCGCCCCTTCAAGACAGTTCAGTTCCCCTGTTAAATCTAGAAAACGCAGAAGGCGCTGCTGGTCAATGGAAGAAAGCGGGAGACTTTTTACATGTTCACAGTAGCCGACATAATTTTTTTCGTATAAAAAACGGCGTAGATGTTCAACCCGCTCTTCTGTACCAAGAATTTGGCGGAACAGCTCGTCCGTAAAGCGAATGTGGCCGAGAGAAATTTGAAAACGCTCCATACCAGTTTTCTTTAGGATAGATACAAGCAGTGCAATAAGCTCTGCATCGGCGCTCACCGTCTGGTCACCAATCACTTCTACACCAATCTGCTCAAATTCAGCTGCTCTTCCTCCCTCACGCTGCTGTGCTCGGTAGACGCTCGCTGAGTAGGCGAGCCGCAACGGCACACGTTCCTTCAATAACTTTGAGGCCGCCACTCGCGCAATCGGCGTTGTCATATCGGGACGCAGCACAAGAGTATTTCCTTGCTGATCAAGCAATTTAAACAACTGGCGATCCAAAATAGCAGAGGCTTCTCCTACGGTCTCATGATATTCCAAAGCAGGTGTTTCAATAAATCGATATCCCCAGCTTCTCATCTCTGTTTCCGCTGTTTCTTTTAGCTTTCGCTTCGTTTCATATATATGAGGGAGCGTGTCACGCATCCCGACAGGTTTTTCAAACATTAACAGCTTCGACATGGTCTATCACCCGATCATCTGTAGATTTCACGCAGCATGCTTTAGTTCGCTAATATGCTAACATGATGAAGTAATTACAAGTAGTTTAACGTTTCTGACAATTTCCGTCAAGAGAAATAAATACGCCATTCCCTTTAACTTTCCCTTTAAAATAAAAAAGCTGAAGTGATCCTATTAGGATTGGATCACTTCAGCTTTTCTTATGCAGGGGCCTTTTCAAAAGCAAGCTTTAAACCAAAGCCTACAAGCACAGCGCCCGATACTCCCTGAATGACTTTTTGAGTGGATTGTTTCTGCATAAACCCACTTATTTGATCTATGAGCAAAATGAAAAAAAGAGAGTATAGAAAAGTTAGGGCTGTATAAATAAAACCCAACAGAAGAAAGGGAACAAAGCTGTGCACATGCGGCTCTACAAATTGAGGTAAAAATGTTAAGAAAAATACAGCCACTTTAGGATTTAACAAATCGGTTAAAAACCCTTGCCGAAAGAAATTTTCGTCTGCCGCTTGGCAGCTTTCACTTAGAGCAGGGGCCTTTAATTTGTTATCTCTGACGGATAAAAAGGCTCTCACACCTAAGTAAATGAGATAAGTAGCACCTACAAATTTGAATATTGAAAATAAATAAGCGGAACTGGCGATAATAGCAGATAATCCAATGATTGCTATTAATGTGTGAACTAACAGCGCCAAACAGATCCCTAAAATGGTTCTTAGCCCTCCTTTCCTCCCTTCTCTTAACGTATTTCTCGTTAAAATTACGTTATCAGGTCCCGGAAGAATAACCAAAAAGAAAGACATAATCACAAAAGTAACGATATTTATCATAACTTCACATCCTTTTATTTCGAAATTTTATCATAGAAAGCAAATATTTTAGAAGAGGAAAAATGCGATGTCAGATCAGACAGTGCAGCAAATGAACAATTAAAAGCCCGTTAAGCCTTAAGGCTTAACGGGCTCTCTCTTTTCTTTTATCTGCATCGGATTCCCGCCAGCAAAAGCACCAGGCGGCACATCGCGATGGACAAGTGTAGCAGCTGAAATAATGGCGCCATCCCCAATCGTTACACCAGGAAGTATGGTGCTGTTGGCACCGATCATTACATTATCACCGATGATCACTTCTCCAAGACGATATTCTTCAATTAAATATTCATGGGCGAGAATAACGGTGTTATAGCCAATAATCGTATTGCGGCCAATCGAGATGAGTTCCGGAAACATAATATCTGGGACTACCTTGTAGGCAAGCGCTGTTTGTTTATCAATCTTCATGCCAAGAAATGTGCGGTATAGGCTATTTTTCACTCTCATAAAAGGGATAAAACGGCCGATTTCAATAATTGCTGTATTTTTAAACGTTTTCCAAAACGAGACGGTTTTATAAATATTCCAGAGCGAATTGGCCCCTTCCACTTTATACCGTTTCGTCTTTCTCACTTTTCCGGTACCCCGATCTTTACAATATCTAAAAGATCAGGCATCGCATCGAGCATATAATCCGGCTGAAAAGACTGCAAAAACTCTTTTCCTTTAACAGACCAGGCTACACCAGCTGTTAGGGTACCGGCATTTTTTCCCCCTTCAATGTCGTGGAAGTTATCGCCGATCATCATCGCTTCCTCTGGCTGAGAACCAACCTCCTGTAATGCTTTTAATAACGGTTCTGGATGTGGTTTCGGATGAGTGACATCGTCTAAAGCTACAATCGTATCAAAAAATGGATATAAGTTAGTTAATTTAAGCCCTTTAATGACTGTGTCTCGCAGCTTGGTTGAAACGATAGCGAGCTTAAAATTATTTTCTTTCAATGTACGAATTGTTTCATATACACCGTCAAATTCAGTGACGAGCAAATCATGGTTCTCAAGATTAAATGTTCGGTAGCGAGTCACCATTTCTTCTACACGTTCAGCATCAATACTGGAAAACGTTTCAACGAGAGTGGGTCCCATAAATGGATAAACGTCTTCACGTTTATATTGTTCAGGAAAATAATGATTCAACGTATGCAAAAAAGAAGAAATAATTAATTCATTTGTATTAATAAGGGTACCATCCAAATCAAAAAGCAATGTTGTTATTTTTGTCATGATAGTTTTGCTTCCTTTCTTTGAACCAATTCAGTCGGCTTCCATAGGGAAGACACAACAAGCGTCAGTAGAATAGCTGTAACTAAGCGAATTAAAAATAGAGCGAGTAATGGCCAACCTGTAATACCGAGCGGCATGAATATTACCGTATCTTCTACGACTGCATGGCATGCTACTAGGAAAATCATTGCAAGCGTCACATCCCTGCCGCTTACCCCATCCTCTTTCACCGCTTGAATCATGACAGCAGATCCGAGCGCGAGTCCGAAAAGCAAGCCGGATGCCAATGTCATAGACGTATTTTCTTTCATTCCAAGTAAACGGGTCACAGGAGCCATCCAGCGCGAAAAGGCATCAAGCCACTTTAAGTCCTTTAAAATTTGGATAGCGAGCATCAAGGGCATAACAATTAAAGCCAGCTGAAAAATGCCATACCCTGCTTTTTCAAGACCAAGCATGAAAATTTCCCCCCAGCCATTGGGTTCTGCCTGCAGCGGCGGAGCCATACCATATTGCGCTATGCCACTCCCTCCACGCCAAACCAAGTTAATAATCAGGGCGGATGCAACCGCAAGCCCTAGCCTTACTGCTAAAATGACGGGCAATTTTACGCCAACCCGAGCAGCCACGCTTGATTCAATAAACAGATTGTGTGAAAAAGACAGCATGACAGCTAAAATGAACACTTCTTTAACTGTCAAATCCAATGATAAAATGGCTCCAATGGCCGCATATAAATTTAAAAAGTTGCCGAGCACAAGCGGAATGGAAGCATCACCTGATAATCCAAATATCCGCATAACTGGGCTGATCGCATTCATCAGCCACGGCAATATCGGTGTATATTGGAGCAGCGTGACAATGAGGGTAATTGGAAAAATAATTTTACCGAGCAGCCATGTTGTTTTTACCCCTGAAAACAGACCGTTTCTTAACGTGTTCCCCATATTATCCCCCTTGTTCATTCATTCACTAAACTATTGTAAGGCAGCTGTTTGCCTTTTTGCCTGCGGCGGATAAGCAAAATAAGGACAGCTGATACTAAAAGGACAAGTGAAATCACCTGAGCAATCCTCAGTGAATCAGTCAGCATCAGACTATCTGTCCGGAGTCCTTCAATAAAGAAACGCCCGATGGAGTACCAAATAACGTAAGATAAAAACAATTCTCCCCGCTTTAAATTCACTTTCCGCAAGCTTAACAGCAATATCAAACCGACAAAATTCCATATCGATTCATACAAAAAAGTCGGGTGATAGTAATGACCGTCTATATACATTTGATTAATAATAAAGTCAGGCAAGTGCAGGCCCTCTAAAAAAGACCTTGTCACTTCGCCGCCATGGGCCTCCTGATTCATAAAGTTTCCCCAGCGGCCAATTGCTTGCCCTAAAATGATGCTGGGGGCCGCTATATCAGCCAGCTTCCAGAACGAAACACGTTTGACTTTCGAAAAAATAACAGTGGTAACAACTGCACCGATTAACGCACCATGGATGGCAATTCCGCCATTCCAAATTTTAATGATGTCTCCCGGATGCTGGGAATAGTATTCCCATTGAAATAAAACATAATAAATACGTGCTGAAATAATAGCAATCGGGATGGCCCAAATCAGCAAATCGGCAAATGTATCTTTTGGCAACCCAAGCCGGTCGCCTTCTTTTACAGCTAAATAAAAACCGAGTGCAATACCAAGACCGATAATGAGACCGTACCAATGAACCTGAAGCGGCCCAATCGCGATCGCAATCGGATCAAGCGGATAGCCTTCCATTCTTTTTCCCCTTTCTGCTTGCAGCCCTTGTTACATAAAATCAGTGTCGCGCTCACTGATGACATTGGCTAGCTTATCTGTAAAATCCTTCGCTGTATTAATTCCCAGACGTTTTAAGCGGAAATTCATTGCGGCTACTTCAATAATAACGGCTATATTTCTGCCTGGACGGACAGGAATAGTGATTTTTGTGATTTCCGTGTCAATTATTTTCAGCTTGTCTTCCTCAATGCCCAGACGGTCATATTGTTTTTTAGAATTCCACAGCTCCAAGTGGACATTCAGGGTAATTCTTTTTGTACTCCTAATAGCACTCGCGCCAAATAAGGTCATGATATTAATAATGCCGAGCCCGCGAATCTCAAGTAAATGCTCAATAAGTTCCGGTGCGCTGCCGACAAGCGTATCGTTGTCTTCCTGGCGGATCTCTACACAGTCATCGGCCACGAGGCGATGCCCTCTTTTAACGAGATCAAGGGCGGCCTCACTTTTACCGACACCACTTTGCCCGGTAATGAGCACGCCTACACCATAAATATCAACAAGCACACCATGAACGGCTGTTGTCGGTGCCAACATTCTTTCCAAGTAATTCGTCAGTTTGCTGGAGAGCCTTGTAGTAGTCAGTTTTGACTTCATTACGGGGACTGCATGCCGTTCAGAAGCTTCAATTAATTCTTTCGGCACTTCCAGTTCACGTGAGATAATAATTGCTGGTGTCTGGTCATCACATAGCCTTTCCATTCTCTCCAGCTTTTCATCTGGATGAAGCTTTTGAAAAAAGGTCAGCTCTGTCATGCCAAGCAGCTGCACACGCTCTTTTGGATAATAATCAAAAAAGCCGGCAAGCTCAAGTCCTGGGCGAGAAAGATCGCTCGTTATAATCGGACGATGGATGCCGTCTTCACCGCTAATTAGCTCCAAGTCTAGGTTTTCTAGCAAATCAGATGTACGCACTTTAGCCACTGTTTTTCCTCCTCATCATGGCAGTCTGATTCCATTGTAACATTTTTGCGGGGGGCAATTAAAATGAAGAATTAGAATTTTTTATTTACAGGCTGTTAAAGTGTCCTTTTTCTTTGCTAATCAGCATGTATAAAATGAAAAAATGATAGGGAGGAAAGCTGATGAAAATTATGATCGATGCGGGGCATGGCTATTCTACTCCAGGCAAAAGAACGCCGGATGGCATGAAGGAATTTGAATTTAACCGAAGTGTGGCTATCTTGATTAGAAAAAAGCTGGAGGAAAGAGGAGCAAGTATCACTTTCTCTCACTCAGACACAGAAGATGTCCTCCTCGATAGAAGGGTGTGGAAAGCAAACAACTGGAAAGCCGATCTCTTTCTATCCATCCATGCAAATGCTTATGGAAACGACTGGAATAACGCTAATGGTATTGAAACGTTTATCCATTCTTCACGCCCCAAACAGGCAGAAACTGTAGCAACAGCCATCCAGAAACGCCTGGTTGCGCTCACGGGACGTAAAAACCGTGGGGTAAAGACCGCAAACTTCTATATACTCAAAAAGACTCTCATGCCAGCTGTTCTTGTGGAAGCAGGATTCATGACCCACGCTGAAGAAGCACGCCTTCTGCGAACAGACACGTATAGAGAACTATGCGCCCGTGGAATAGTCGAAGCTATAGAAAAAATATATAAGCTGTCTATTCGCTAACAGCTAAAAGCCAGGCTTCTCCTCTTCTCTTCAAACATTTAGTCGAACAAAGAGAATGAGAGTTACCTGGCTTTCTTCCGGAACAGTTATTTATTTTTTTTAAATACTGTCACCTGAAGGATAAGATTGACTAATGCCATAATCACCGCAATGAACAATGCCATTCCAAAACCGGCAATGTCAAACGCCGATCCCATAATATTGTCTGTTAAAAGCAAGGTGATAGCATTGATAACAAATAGAAACAGCCCGAGTGTTAAAAAGGTAATAGGCAAAGTAAAAAGAACAAGCAGCGGCCGAACAATCATATTTAGGATTGATAAGATAAAACTGGCGATAACCGCTGATGAAAAATTATCTACATGCAGTCCCGAAAAATAGCCTGAAATGGCAATAAACAACACTGCATTCACTAAAATGCCTATAATCCAATTCATCTTAATCACTTACCTTCAAAAATAGACGGTGGTTCATCATCTCCGCTATTATCGTTTTCATGAAAAGCTGTTGTCTTGACAGAAACAGATCCCGTTTTCGTTTCTGCCTCGATCGTCACTTGCCCAAGTGTTTCCTTTTCACTTTCAAAACGAATAAGCTTCTGAACCATTTCCTCTTTTTCCGTTACTTTTTTCAGCCCCGTTTCAGGAAGATGTAAAGAGCCGAGATTTGTGCGTAAAATCCCTTTCATTGCCATATGTTCAGGCACATATATTTCAATATTGCCGGTCACAGCTTGGGCTTTTACTGTATGGGCTGCATCAGACTTTAAATCGCAAAGCACATTTCCGTTAAATGACTTAATCTCCGTGTAGCCAACAGAACCGACTACGTGAACGGCTCCATTAAAGGAACTGGCTTCTACTTTCCTTGCTTCACAGTCAATAAAATAAACTTGGCCATTACCTGTTTCTGCTTCAAATTCATTTACTTGTGATTTCTTTACTTCAATTTTGCCGTTTGCTGTTTTTACCTCGAGATCCTGCACTTCCATATCACGCATGCTAAATGACCCATTAAACAACTTGACAGAAATGTTGTTAATAGCCGCTTCAGGCACATACAAAACCGTATCAACTTTCATCAGTTTTAAACCGACTGAGAATGAGAGCTTATCTTCACGTGCGTAAAAGACACTATTTTTAATAAATGACTCCCGCGCTTCATCCTCACTATCCGCCCCGTACATCTTGATCTGGCACTCTGCTTTTACCCCATTTTCCTGCCAAGGCTTAATAGTGAAGCTGCCGCTTGCAGTCTCTGCCTTAATGCGCTTCGGTAAAAAATCATTTTCTTGGAATGTGTGAGTGAATTCTACTGTTTTTCCAAGTGGAAACTCAAAGTCTTTTAATTTTTGTACAGTGGACTGAACAAATTGAAACAGCTTGTCTTTCGGCTGGTTAACAGAACTGTCTGCTTGGCTATGTGATTGCTCACTTTGCTTTTCTCCGCTGCCAGTCAACTTTTGGCCCAAGTTGAGCAATTCATCAAAGAAATTATCTCTGCGCTCTTTACGGGCCTGCTGGGAAGGCTCCTTATCAAGCGCCTCCAGCAAGGTTAACCCTTCACTTGCTGAAATTAAGCCTGCTTCTACCATTTCCAAAATTCTTTTTTTCTCTTCGTTCATTTCAGGCACTCCATTCATTAGGAATTGGTTTTCTGTTCATTCTTACGAAGATAAAAGAAAAAGGTTTCATTCTTTTCCTAAGCTGTTACGAAACGCTTGCTTTCTTGGTTTTATTTTCACAGGCTCTCCATTGGACCTTACTCTCGAAAAACAAGCGTTTCTAATTAGACTGATAGCCGTGCGGAAGCCAATTATACGGATAGCCTCCGAAAAGTGCTCAATCTTTTCAGCTTTCGATGTACTGCTCTCTTTCTCGTTCGCGCGCTAACACTCTATGCAAATAACGGCCGGTATATGACCCTTCTGCTTCTGCAACTTCCTCAGGTGTACCGACTGCAACAATGGTTCCCCCCTTATCGCCACCTTCAGGTCCAAGATCGATGATATAATCGGCTGTCTTAATCACATCGAGATTATGCTCAATGACGAGAACAGTATCACCATTTTCGACAAGGCGCTGTAAAACAGTTAGCAGGCGGGAAATATCATCTACATGAAGACCCGTCGTCGGCTCATCCAAGATATAAAATGAACGTCCGGTCGAACGGCGATGCAATTCAGAAGCGAGTTTTACGCGCTGCGCCTCCCCTCCTGACAGCGTCGTTGCCGGCTGGCCCAGCTTAATATAACCAAGACCAACATCAGCGATGGTTTGCAGCTTGCGCTTGATTTTAGGGATATTCTCAAAAAACTCAAGCGCATCTTCGACTGTCATAGCGAGCACATCAGCGATGTTTTTGCCTTTATATTTCACTTCAAGCGTTTCACGGTTATAACGCTTGCCATGGCAGACTTCACACGGTACATACACATCCGGCAGGAAATGCATTTCAATTTTAATAATCCCGTCACCGCGGCAAGCTTCACAGCGGCCACCCTTGACATTAAAGCTGAAACGACCTTTTTTATAGCCCCGAACTTTCGCTTCATTCGTCGTAGCAAATACGTCGCGAATATCGTCAAACACACCTGTGTATGTGGCTGGATTTGAGCGCGGGGTCCGCCCGATCGGTGACTGGTCAATATCAATCACTTTGTCAAGGTGTTCAATCCCCTTGATTGTCCCATACTTACCTGGCCTTTGTTTGGAACGCTGCAGCTTTTGAGCAAGTGCTTTATGCAGAATATCATTGATTAACGTACTTTTACCTGAACCAGAAACGCCTGTAACAGCAATAAATGTTCCAAGCGGGAATTTAACTTTTACATTGCGTAAATTGTTCTCTTTTGCCCCGGTCACCTCAACCCATCGTCCATCCGACTTGCGGCGTTCTGCCGGCAGCGGGATAAATTTCTTCCCTGATAAGTATTGGCCGGTCAGCGAGGCTGGATCATTCATCACCTCTTCTGGCGTACCTGCTGAAACAATCTGCCCACCATGTACGCCAGCACCCGGTCCTACATCTATTAAATAATCGGCTGCCATCATCGTATCCTCGTCATGTTCGACAACGATTAATGTATTACCGATGTCGCGCATATTTTGCATCGTGCTGATCAGGCGATCGTTGTCCCGCTGGTGCAGACCGATTGATGGCTCATCAAGAATGTAAAGAACACCTGTCAGCCGCGAACCAATTTGGGTAGCAAGACGAATCCGCTGCGCTTCCCCGCCTGAAAGCGTACCGGCTGAGCGGCTTAATGTCAGGTAATCAAGACCGACATCGACTAAGAAACCAAGCCGTTCACAGATCTCCCGTAAGATTAATTGAGCAATCTGCGTTTCTTTTTCTGTCAGGGACAGATCCGCGAAAAACTGCTTCACTTCTTCAATTGAAAAGTCGGTTACTTCGCTAATATGCAGGCCATTAATTTTGACGGCGAGACTTTCTTTTTTCAAACGGTAGCCCTTACATGTCGGACATTTTTGCTCCCTCATGTATTTCTCCATTTGCTCCCGAATAAAATCCGAGCTTGTTTCTTTATATCGGCGCTCAATGTTAGTAAGAACTCCCTCGAAAATAATATGGTTTTCGCGAATTTGACCAAAATCATTTTCATAACGGAAATGAATGCGATCCCGTCCAGAGCCATTTAAAATCTTTTCAAGCTGCTCTTTCGATAAATCCTTTACTGGTACATCCATAGGGATGCCATAATGGCGGCAGACCGCTTCCAGCAGTTGTGGATAATATTGAGAACTTGTCGGTTCCCATGGGGCAATCGCATGTTCTTTTAAACTCAAATCAGGATTAGGAATGACAAGATCAACATCTACTTTTAATTTAGACCCAAGTCCATCACACGTCGGGCAAGCTCCGAATGGACTGTTAAAAGAAAACATGCGCGGTTCCAGTTCTCCAATGGAAAATCCGCAATGCGGACAGGCGTGATGCTCTGAGAACAATAATTCCTCGCGGCCAATAACATCGATAATTACATTGCCCTCACCAAGCTTTAAAGCGGCCTCAAGAGAATCAGCCAACCTTGATTCAATGCCTTCTTTAACAACAACACGGTCAATAACTACTTCAATAGAATGCTTTTTATTTTTTTCAAGTTCAATTTCTTCCTCTACTTCTCGCATTTCTCCGTCTACACGCACACGGACATATCCTTGCCGTTTAATGTCCTCAAACACTTTCACGTGTGTGCCTTTACGGCCGGAAACAATAGGAGCCAGCACCTGCAGTTTCGTCCGGTCTTCATATTGCATAATGCGGTCTACCATCTGCTCGATCGTCTGAGAGGTAATTTCGACCCCATGAACTGGACAAAACGGATGGCCAATACGAGCAAACAATAGACGTAAATAATCATAGATTTCCGTAACAGTTCCAACCGTTGAACGGGGATTCCGGCTTGTCGTCTTTTGATCAATAGAAATAGCCGGGGACAGCCCTTCAATAGCATCAACATCTGGCTTATCCATTTGTCCAAGAAATTGGCGGGCGTACGCAGATAAAGATTCCACATAGCGGCGCTGTCCCTCCGCATAAATTGTGTCGAACGCCAGCGATGATTTCCCCGATCCAGACAGGCCCGTCAAAACGACGAGCTTGTCCCGCGGGATGGTAATATCAATATTTTTTAAGTTATGCGCTCTTGCCCCTTTTACAGTAATTTTATCTATTCCCATATCAAAGTCATCCTTCCGATTTCAACTCTAGCAATGCGTCGCGCAGCTGGGCAGCCAATTCGAAATCAAGCGCTTTGGCTGCTGCTTTCATCTCGCTTTCCATGTTGGCAATTAGGCGATTTCTCTCTTGAGGTGTAAGTTTTTTCTTAGAAGCTGCTGTTTCATAGCTCTCCACTTCTTCAGCAGCGTGGGTGGCCCGAATAACATCACGAATATCTTTTTGAATGGTCTGCGGTGTAATGCCATGCTCTTCGTTATATGTTTGCTGAATCTCCCGGCGCCGTTTTGTTTCTTCTATGGCTTTAGCCATCGAGTCCGTTACTTTATCTGCGTACATAATGACGTGCCCGCCAGCATTGCGAGCTGCCCGACCCATCGTCTGGATAAGTGAACGCTCAGAGCGAAGGAAACCTTCTTTATCAGCATCCAATATAGCTACAAGTGATACTTCAGGAATATCCAGTCCCTCTCTCAGCAAGTTAATGCCAACAAGCACATCAAATTTGCCAAGCCGGAGATCACGAATGATCTCTATCCGTTCAAGCGTCTTAATTTCCGAATGCAAGTATTGAACTTTTATACCAATCTCCTTTAAATAATCTGTTAAATCCTCGGACATTTTCTTCGTCAATGTAGTCACAAGCACCCGCTCGTTCCGAGCAGTTCGTTCGTTAATTTCATTCAATAAATCATCGATCTGTCCTTCAATCGGGCGGACATCCACTGTCGGATCAAGCAGGCCGGTCGGGCGGATAATTTGTTCTGTCATATGCGGCGTGTGTTCGATCTCGTAAGGTCCTGGCGTTGCTGATACATAGACGATTTGATTTACATGATCCTCAAACTCTTCAAATTTTAACGGACGGTTGTCTTTGGCGGATGGCAGACGAAAACCGTGATCGACAAGCACCTGCTTACGCGCCTGGTCACCATTGAACATACCGCGGATTTGCGGAAGAGTAACGTGCGACTCATCGACAACAATTAAAAAGTCATCTGGAAAGTAATCAAGAAGCGTATAAGGCGTAGAACCAGGGGGCCGCAAAGTTAAGTGGCGGGAATAATTCTCAATCCCCGAGCAAAAACCCATCTCGCGCATCATTTCCAAATCATAGCGTGTGCGCTGCTCAAGCCGCTGTGCTTCAAGCAATTTATTTTCTGAACGCAAAATAGCGAGTTGCTCTTCCAACTCTTTTTCGATATTGCCAATCGCTATTTTCATTTTTTCTTCCCGCGTAACGAAGTGAGACGCCGGAAAAATGGCTACATGTTCACGGTCACCCATGATTTCTCCTGTCAATGCATCCACTTCACGGATCCGGTCAATTTCATCTCCAAAAAATTCCACGCGGATACAATGCTCATCTCGGGAGGCAGGAAAAATTTCCACAACATCTCCGCGAACGCGGAATGTTCCGCGCTTGAAATCAATGTCATTCCGTTCATATTGCACATCAACGAGCTTGCGCAGCAGCTGATTGCGTTCAATCTCCATTCCATTACGCAACGAAATGACAAGATCCCGATACTCTTCTGGAGAACCCAAAC
The DNA here is from genome assembly GCF_003600835.1 of Bacillus sp. PK3_68. NCBI lineage: Bacteria > Bacillati > Bacillota > Bacilli > Caryophanales > Bacillaceae > Bacillus > Bacillus sp. PK3_68. The sequence goes on from NZ_NQYC01000001.1 coordinate 2,023,555, forward strand.
CGTAAATGCATGATACACTGGCAATGATGATGACATCATTCCGTTCAAATAATGACGAAGTTGCTGAGTGGCGAAGCTTATCAATCTCGTCATTGATGCTCGCATCCTTTTCAATAAACGTATCCGTCTGCGGAACATAGGCTTCCGGCTGGTAATAATCATAGTAGCTGACAAAATATTCAACAGCATTATTCGGAAAAAATTCCTTGAATTCACTATACAACTGGCCGGCAAGTGTTTTATTGTGGGCAATGACAAGTGTCGGCTTATTTACTTCTTTGATTACATTAGAGATCGTAAAAGTTTTCCCGGTTCCTGTCGCTCCAAGCAGCGTTTGATGTTTTTTCCCTTCTTTTATCCCTGAAACAAGCTCGGCGATAGCTCCTGGCTGGTCCCCTTGCGGACTGTATTTAGACACAATTTCAAATTGGTTTTTCACCTTTCAACCCCCTGACTTCTGGCAAATATATTGATTCTTTTATCTAAAACATCCTCTTAAAGTCTGTGCAATTTTCTAAGGTTAGTAATCATAATCCCCATTTTAGCATAAATAAAACCTGAATGGCTATTAATAAGCGTACGTATGTTCCTGTATTTTTCCATCGTAAAAAAAGCCTCTCCTTTAAGCAGAGAGGCTTTTTTACATTAAGATATCCATCCATATTTTAATAGCCGTAGCTGCTATTAAGATTGCCAGCAGCCACTGCAACACTTTGATATTCATTTTTTGTCCCGCTTTGGCGCCGAGCGGCGAGGCGATCACGCTAGCAACAATCATCACAAGCGCCGGGACAAACATCACTTGTCCGGTCATCAGCTTCCCACCCGCCGAACCAATCGACGAAATAAATGTGATTGCGAGTGAGCTGGCAATCGTCATTCTTGTCGGGATTTTTAAAACTACGAGCATGATCGGCACAAGTAAAAAGGAGCCGGCCGCTCCGACAATCCCGGCACCGATCCCTATGATAAGAGCAGAGAAAGAAGCAAGCCATTTATTAAACTCTACTTCCTCCATCGACCGATTATCCACATTTTTCCGCGGAATAAACATCATGATTGCAGCAAGGGCTGCCAGTAAGCCATATATAACGTTGACCGTCGATTCCGCCAGATGTTCCGAACCAAATCCTCCGACAAAACTTCCGGCGAGCACGGCAATCCCCATATACATAATTAATTTTTTGTTTAAATAATCGCTTTTCCGATAGGCCCACACGCCGGTCAGCGAAGCGAAAAGCACTTCCACTGCACTGATACCCGCCACTTCATGAGCAGTGAAAGCGCCAAAGCCAAGCATGGGCGGGAGGTATAAAAGCATTGGATATTTAATTATAGCGCCGCCAATTCCAACCATCCCTGACAGGAAAGAACCAATAAAGCCAATAAAAAAAAGAGCTGCCAGCCATCCGAATGACCAATCCATTCATTTGTCTCCCCTTTCCTGTCCCTCTATTTCCACGTGGTAATACCACCTGCTATGTTCGTAATCTTCTTAAATCCTTTTTTCTTTAGTAGGCGGGCTGCCTTCCGACTGCGCATACCGCTTTGGCACATAACAACAACTTCTCTTTCAGGGTCTAGTTCTTTTATGCGCGCAGATAGCTGCTGCAGCGGAAGGTTTTTAAAGCCTTTGATATGACTGGCTTTAAATTCTCCAGGTGTCCGGACATCAATCCATTGTTTATCTTTCTTTCTTATCTCCTTCTTTAACTCGTCAGCAGCGGCATTGCGCACTCCTGCAGCCGGCATCATATTTTTAATGGTTATAAAAATAAAGATAGCTAATATAAGATAAAAAATAAGCGTCATCTTCGCTCTCCCTTTACATATGGGGGTATTTTTTCAATCAAAAAATTAACGGCTCTTTACAAGCAGGTTAACTGCCTCTTTTACAAGAGAATCTGTCGGTTCTCCCTGCTCGATATTCGCACGTACGCACTGCTCTAAATTCCGGCTGACAATGAGGCCCATTGCACGGCTGATTGCACTCTCTATTGCGCTTAGCTGCGTAACAACGGCTGTACAGTCTACTCCCTCTTCCATCATGCCCATGACCCCGCGCACTTGTCCTTCAATGCGTTTCAATCGGTTTTTCAAGTCTTTGCCGTACTCCACAGAGAATCACCTCCACACATTATAACAATAGATTTTATCAAAATACGCAGTGTATCTTCCTATTATCTCCGTGAAACAGCACATTTCTGGGCCGTTCTTAAAAAAGCAGAGGGTGTCCGCATATCAATGCTTGTTGGACACCCAGATTAAATCAATTATTTAAGCAGCTCCATCACGGCATCTGGATCATAACCAAGAATCCACTGACCGTTTATTTCTGTCTGTGGTACTCCCATTTGTCCTGTCGTTTCTACAAGTCTCTGTGCAGCTTGCCGATCTTGCTGAACATTCACCTCAGTAAACGGGATACCTTGTTCCTTTAGAAAGTTTTTCATCATCGTGCAATATGGACAAGTATTTGTTGAATAGACGGTTACTTTGTTCATTTAAACTCCTCCTCGTTATAGTTGTACAATCGGGCCGTTTTCTTTTTTCCAGCCGGCAAAACCGCTTGCCATGTTTTCGACGTTTTTAAATCCCTTTGCCTGGAGCAAACTTGTGCCGATTGCAGAACGGGCCCCGGATTGGCAATGAACAATAATCTTCTTATCTTTCGGCAGGTTGGCTGCCTCCTCTTCCAAATAGCCAAGCATATAATGATGGGCGGTTGGAATATGTCCGGCTTCCCATTCTCCCTGTTGACGAATATCCACTACGTAGACATCATCCTTTTCATATTGAGCTTTTAACTGGTCAACATCAATGTTTATATACTTTTCGAGATCAGGTGCTTCACTTACTGTTCTTGGGCTGGCAAATGCCACAATTTTATCAAGCCCAATGGACTCAAGAGAATGCTGAATTTCAGTTGTTTGTTCTCTTGCTGCAATGACGACAAGCTTTTTATCATAGTCAAGAATCCAGCCGGCCCAGTTTGTGAAGATTTTTGTATACGGCAAGTTGATCGTACCTTCAATGTGTCCTTGAGCAAACTCATTGCCGAATCTGGTGTCAATGACAATGATATCTTCCTGACTTAAATATTGCTCCAAGCTTTCGTAGCTTTCTACATACGGAATTGTTTCATTCGTTAGCACAGCAGGGCCGACTTTATTAACTTTTTTCATGACCGCAAAATACTTTGGAGGCTCTGGCTGATCTTTCAGCAGTTCTTTTTGAAATTGTTCTTTATCCATTTCCTGCAAGGCCCAGTTGTTCGCCTTTTCATAGCCAACCGTTGAGAGCGGAACTGCACCAAGCGATTTGCCGCAGGCACTTCCGGCACCATGCCCCGGCCAGACAACTAAATAATCCGGCAGCTGCTTAAACTTTTGAATGGATTCATACATTTGTGCGGCTCCGGAATGAGCTGTTCCTTTTACTCCAGCTGCTTTTTCCAATAAGTCCGGACGGCCAACATCACCAACAAAGACAAAATCTCCTGTGAAAATACCCATTGGCTCAGCTGAACCGCTGCCTCTGTCTGTCAAAATAAAAGAAATACTTTCTGGGGTATGTCCAGGAGTATGCATTACTTTAAATTCCACGTTTCCAATCATGAAAACATCGCCATCTTTTACAAGCTTAGCAGAAAGGTGATCAGTGTACTGGTATTTCCAATTTTCATCCCCTTCATCTGATAGATATAATGTCACACCATAATCATTTGCCAGCTGGCGCGCTCCGGAAACAAAGTCAGCATGGATATGCGTTTCAGTTGCTGCTGTTAACCGGAAGCCCTCTTTTTTTGCTGTTTCTACATAAGGCGTAATATCACGCGCTGGGTCAATCACGATGGCTTCTCCTGTTTTCTGGCAAGCGACCATATAAGAATATTGAGCTAATTTTTCATCAAAATAAGAACGAAAAAACATTGCTTGACCCTCCTTTACCCTACAGGGTATGTTATTGTAATCCCATATTACCCTATGGGGTATAAAAAAGCAAGCATGTATTTTAAAACAAGTCACACGTTCAATATTCTATTTTTCTCCATAAAAAATTCCGGCTACCATTGATGGTACCGGAATCTGTTATTTAGGTTGTTTTCTTTTTTTCATCATCAGATTGGACAGCCAAAAACCTATCGTCAATGAAGCAGCATCAATAATAATGAGTGGCCATGTGTGTGTATATCCTTTATAAGCAGAGGCTGCAATTAAAGCAACAGTTAAGCCCAGGCCTAAAAAATGGTTAAATGTTACTCTCGTAAAAAAAACAACGAGAAAGCCGGGCAAAAACATTGCCATTATCATTTTACCTACCATGTTTTCACTCCCAGCAAGCAGCTTTTACTCCCTACATCATACTGAAATACGACCGGTTTAGAAAGCCCTTTTCCGAAAAACAAGTTACTTTTTTTCATATTTTTTAACAATCATTTCTGTCATGTAATTCAATTCATTGTACGGAATAAATTCTTCAGAAAGCATATCTGGTAAGATATTCTTGATAAAATACTTTACACAATTCAAATCGGAAAATTCCATAATCGTGGATAGGGCTTCTTTGTAAATCTCCAAAAAAAGCGGTTCCGGATTGCGCTTTAAAATTTCCCCAAAAGATTCATACAGCAGATCAATTTTATCTGCTACTGACAAAATTCGCCCTTCCAGTGTATCGTCTTTTCCTTCTTTAAATCGTTCTAGATAAATGCCTTGCAATTCTTCTGGAAACTCCTGCTCAACAAACTTTTTTGCCATTTGCTCTTCTACTTGTGAAAACAAATCCTTTAATTCCTTGGTAGCATATTTCACAGGCGTTTTAATATCTCCTGTGAACAACTCTGCATAGTCATGGTTCAAAGCTTTCTCGTACAGGGCCCGCCAATTTACCTCCATTCCCTCTAATTCTTCAATCGTTGCTAAAAACTGAGCAATCTTTGTTACCTTAAATGAATGTGCTGCTACGTTATGCGATTGATATTTAAACTTTCCCGGCAGCCTAAACAGCTGCTCCAGGTCCGACAAACTCTTAAAATAATTATGTATCCCCATAAACTGATCCTTCCTTTCCACAACTGTGATAAGCATTAGAAAAAAATAAGGACATTTATTCGAATTCCTAGACATATTTTCATTGTAGCCCTACAATCGTTAAGTGGCTATTTATTTTACTCTTTGAGGTGAAAAAATGAATTTGTGGGAACTATTTGTTGCTCTAATCCTCGGACTTGTGGAGGGGGCAACCGAATTTGCTCCTGTGTCTTCTACAGGGCATATGATTATTGTAGATGATATTTTGCTGAAATCGAAGGACTTGTTTTCAGAGCCGGTGGCTAATACATTTAAAGTAGTCATCCAGCTGGGCTCCATCTTAGCTGTTGTCTTTGTCTTTAAAGACCGAATCCTTAATCTGCTTGGATTACAAAAAAGCAGCGGGACAGCTAACCAAACCGGCTCAAGGCTGACATTGGTGCACATTTTTATCGGACTAATCCCTGCAATGGTACTCGGACTAGCATTTGAAGATTATATCGATGAACATCTGTTTAGCATAAACACCGTATTAATCGGACTCGTTGCCGGTGCCCTGCTCATGCTTGCAGCGGACTGGCTTGCGCCGGGACGGGTGAAAGCAGAAACGGTGGACGATATTACGTACAAGCAGGCTTTTCTCATGGGCTTATTCCAATGTATAGCCTTATGGCCCGGCTTCTCCCGCTCTGGTTCTACTATTTCCGGGGGCGTCTTGCTTGGCATGAGCTACCGAGCAGCGGCGGACTTTACATTTATTATGGCCATGCCGATCATGGCAGGAGCGAGCGCTGTGTCTCTCATTAAAAATTGGGAATACTTTACGATCGATGTTCTTCCGTTTTTTATCGTCGGTTTTATCAGTGCCTTTATCTTTGCCCTGCTATCCATCCGCTTCTTCCTGGCACTTATTAATAAAATCAAATTGACGCCGTTCGCCATCTACCGGATTGTTATTGCAGCTGTTATTTATTTTGTATTCTTGTAAAAAAATAAGTAAAGCCGACAATTTCCTACTATAGGAATTGCCGGCTTTTTTCTTTATTAAACACACTCTCTCCGTTTCTTGTATTCATCCTTTAATAGAGTAAAAGGCTGATACCATAAAGAAAAAACGCGTTAAAGTAGGTATTTGCGCGATATTTTTTTATGTATTAAGATGTAGAACATCATCACAGATAATTTATAAAATTCATTTTATTAAGAAATTAAAAAGGAGTGTAGAGAGTGGCTGAGAAAACAATACTTCCTCCCAACTTGTATGAAAAAGAAGTCAATACTCATTTTCCTATGCGGCAAATCCTTAACCATAAAGGAGAGATAACAGCCCCCTCCTATGAAAGCGTTATCAATGAAGGATTAGTAAAGAAGTTTTATCGACAGCTAATCTGTATGAGAACATTGGACCGCAAAGCTAAGAGCCTGCAACGCCAGGGCCGGCTAGGTACATATCCACCATTTGAAGGCCAGGAAGCCGCACAGGTTGGCAGTGCATTTGCCCTTGCTGAAGATGACTGGATGTTTCCAACCTACCGTGACCATGCGGCTAGCATTACGTTTGGAAAGTCCTATGCCATTTTATCCTCGTGGAATGGAAGAGTAGAAGGCAACCTTCCTCCAGAAGGGAAAAAAATATTGCCGCCATCTGTACCTATTGCCACTCAGCTTCCTCTTGCTGCTGGAGCCGCAATGGCGGCCAAATTTAAAGGCACGTCGGAAGCAGTAATCGCTTATTTTGGTGACGGTGCTACGTCTGAAGGAGATTTTCATGAAGGCTTGAATTTCGCTAGCGTTTATCAGGCGCCGGTCGTTTTCTTTAATCAAAACAATGGCTATGCTATTTCACTTCCTATTTCAAAACAAATGAATTCGAAGACGATTGCTCAAAAAGCAATCTCTTATGATATACCCGGTGTCCGCTTAGATGGAAATGACATCTTCGCCGTTTACTTTGAGACGGCGGCCGCACTTGAACGTGCTCGCAGTGGCGGAGGGCCGACGCTAATTGAAGCTGTTACGTGGCGATATGGCGCTCATACAACAGCTGATGACCCAAGCAAATATCGCGATCAGAAAGAAAGTGAAGAACGGCGTGAATACGATCCTGTGATCCGTCTTGAACGGTTTATGAAAAATAACAGCTATTGGGACGATGAATGGGTTCAACGTGTGCATGACGAAGCTGCAGAAGAAATCGAAGAAGCAGTGAAAGAAATGGAGTCCATGCCTCCTCCAGATGTAAACGATATTTATGATTATATATTCGAAACACCTACATGGACGATTGAAGAGCAAAAGAAACAATATCTGAAACACTTGCGGGGGGGAATCGTAAAATGTTAACGGCAGCGAAAACGAAAGAACTGACATTTATTCAGGCCATTACCGATGGACTACGTACTGTTCTCAAAGAAAAGGATCAAGTGGTGATACTCGGAGAAGACGTGGGAAAAAATGGCGGAGTGTTCCGTGCGACTGATGGGCTTCAGGAAGAATTTGGTGAAAAACGTGTTTTTGACACTCCACTGAGTGAATCAGGTCTGATGGGCGCTTCTATTGGGATGGCACTAAACGGACTGCTGCCCATTGCTGAAATTCAGTTTTTAGGCTTTGTTTATCCTGCTTACGAACAAATCATGACACATGCGACACGCATGCGCTACCGTTCAAAAGGAGCCTTTACAGTGCCATTAGTCATTCGGGCCCCATATGGAGCAGGTGTACGCGCACCGGAGATCCATTCAGACAGCGTGGAAGCATTATTTACCCATATGCCTGGGATCAAAGTAGTCTGTCCTTCCACCCCGTGTGACGCAAAGGGTTTGCTTATTTCAGCAGTTGAAGACCCCGATCCCGTTCTATTTTTAGAGCCGTTGCATTTATACCGTTCCGTCCGCGAAGAAGTTCCTGAAGAGAAATATAGCATTGAAATCGGAAAAGGGCGAAAAGTGCATGAAGGAGAAGACGTAACCATCATTGCTTGGGGAGCGATGATGCCAGTGGCGATAAAAGCCGCAGAAGAAGCAGAGAAAGACGGCATAACCTGCGACGTTATTGACTTGCGAACCCTTTATCCTATTGATAAAGACATCATTGCGGAATCTGTACAAAAAACAGGCCGCTGTGTGATTGTACATGAAGCCCATGCAACAGGTGGTGTCGGCAACGATATTATTTCCATTATTAATGATACATCCTTTTTATATATGAAAGCTCCGATTGAACGTGTTACGGGAGCTGACGTCCACGTCCCATTTTGGGCATTGGAAAAACACTATCTGCCGACCCCTGCTCGCGTGAAAGAAGCCATTCATACGGTCGTTCATTTTTAGGAGGTTAAGAAATGATTGAAGTAAAATTGCACGATATTGGCGAGGGACTGGCCGAAGGGGATATTCTTACCTACCTTGTAAAAAAAGGCGACCGCGTCCGTGCTGATCAGCCATTGGTGGAAGTTCAAACAGCAAAAATGGTAGCAGAATTGACTTCCCCTGTTTCAGGCATTGTGAAAGATATTCTTATTGAAACAGGAAACACCATCGCTGTCGGCACTACAGTCTTGACAGTAGAAGCCAGTGAAAACCCACCTGCCCCCAAAAATAGCAGCTCTATAAAGGAGGAGCTCCCGTCCCCTGCCGAAAAGTCAGCACCACAGAGCGGAGCAATATCGGGAGCCCTGCCTGCCAAAAACAAGCTGGCCGATCGAGTAAAAGCCGCTCCTTATACTAGAAAATTTGCTAGACAGCATCAAGTAGATTTGAAGCTAGTTCAAGGCACAGGGCGAGCTGGACGGATTACAGTGGAAGATGTTTATCGTTTTATTGAAAATAGGAAACCTGATGCTTCCCTAGCATCCAATGTAGAAGTGAGTACTCCCTCATCAACAGATGGAAGATGCGAAGTAAAGCAGACTGAAACGATTCCATTTACAGGTCGTCGGAAACAGATTGCCCTGAAGATGACAAAGTCTCTTTATACGATTCCGCATGTATCTCACTTTGAAGAAATCGATATGACAGCTCTGCTGAACTATCGTAAAAAATTGAAAGCACTGGATGTAAATATATCTGTTGTGGCCTTTTTCATAAAGGCTCTAGCCATCTCATTAAAAGAGTATCCTATTTTTAACGCCAAGTTAGATGAAGGGAAAGAAGTAATTAAGCTTGAAAAAGAAGTTCATATAGGACTGGCGACTGACACGGAAGAAGGATTAATCGTTCCAGTTTTACGAAATGCTGAGAAAAAATCATTGCGTGCGATTCATGCTGAGATGAAAGACTTAACGAAAAAGGCACAGGAAAATAAGCTAACTGTAAAAGAAATGACCGGAAGCACTTTTACTATTAGCAATGTTGGCCCGATGGGCAGTATTGGAGCAACACCGATTATCAATTTTCCGGAAACTGGACTAATGGCTTTTCATAAAACGAAGAAAATGCCGATTGTCAATGAACAGGATGAGATTGTTATCCGATCGATGATGAATGTCACACTGGCCTTCGATCATCGGGTCGCTGATGGAGGAGCAGCTGTCGCTTTTACAAACCGCTTTAAGGCCCTCATTGAAAACCCTCCATTGCTTACGCTTGAACTCGTATAAACAATAGCAACAAAGCCTCTTGGAGTTGTTTCCAAGAGGCTTTATCTTTCATCACCTTTTGCTCTCTCGATACAAAGATCGGTTGCCCTGCCAGCAAATGACCATTTAAAAGCAGGACAGCCCTTGGGAGGGAAGAGGATTTCGTTTAACGGCGAATTTGCCATTTCGGACGCTTATTCGGTGAAAAAAAGCGATCTCTATTCTTTCCTGCCTCCAACCTTTTTTCGCAGATCAAGTTAGCAGCTTCTACTGTTGTCACATTTTCATTTTCTGCTTGCTGGAGCACTTCAAGAATAGAATAATAGATATTTTTTGTTTTGCTTAATACCCGTTTTTTATTCGGTCCATATAGCTCGTCCGCTACTTGGATCACACCGCCGCTGTTGACAATGTAATCAGGGGCATAAAGAATGCCCTTATCCCTTAATACCCTCGCATGCCCTTCATGTAGAAGCTGGTTATTCGCTGCACCGGCAATTCCTTTCACTTTCAACTGCTCAATGGTCCGATCATTAATGATGCCACCGATCGCACATGGAACAAACATATCAGCCTCCACTCCATAAATATCCTCTCCCTTAACAGCAGCTGCTTTTCCTCCCTTTTGCTTGGCTTTCTGCAGCAAGGCCTGCACCGCTTCTTTCGAAACATCTGTTACATATAAATCAGCCCCCTGCTCCAGCAAGTGTTCTGCTACTTTAAAACCGACTTTCCCTAATCCTTGAACAGCAAATTTTTTGCCTGCTAAATCTTCGTTCCCCCATAGCGTATTGGCAACCGCCTGAATGCTATACAACACTCCTAAAGCTGTAGGAATGGATGTCTCGCCTCCTCCGCCGTACTCTTCAGGCAAACCAGCAATACAGCTTGTTTCCTTATACGCATGAACGAAATCATCCAGAACGGTTCCCATGTCTGTTCCTGTATAAAACCGGCCATTTAAGGAATCAATAAATTGTCCATATGCACGAAACAGTTCTGGTGTTTTATCCTTTGCCGGGTCGCCAATAATTACCCCTTTCCCCCCGCCAAAATCATTGTCAGCCGCTGCATTTTTATAAGTCATCCCCGAGATAACCGCAGGGCATCCTCCAGAGCCTCCTCAAATGTACGGTAAGGCTTCATTCTTGTGCCGCCCAGCGCTGGACCGAGTGTCGTATCATGAATCGCAATAATGGCTTTCAGCCCTGTAGCTGGATCGTTACAAAACAGTACCTGTTCATGGCCTTGAATTTTTGCAAATAGATCAAATGAGCCTGTACACTGACTATTTATATTTTCTGCTGTTATCGTTGACTTCATTTCTATTCCTCCTAACCTTTATTAACCTTCCATTATCTTTCTTATCGATTGACTATTGTTTTCAACTGGTTTTATTGTTTCTTTTTCTTCTTCCTGCAAAGGTGCTAACCCAATTCCCGTATAACCATAAACAATGGCAATAATCGGTGTAATCATACTAATAAAAACGTAGGGAGCATATTCCATTCCTATATTTAAAGTGGACATAATAAAGGCTCCAGTTACTCCCCAGGGGACTATCGGATGGATAATGGTTCCTGCGTCCTCTAGTGTTCGCGACAAGTTTTTAGGGTGAAGCTTCACTTTTGCATAAGCTGATTCCAGCAGCTGTCCAGGCAAAATGATAGATAAGTATTGTTCGCCAACGGTCAGGTTAATTCCCAGACATGACAAAACAGTTGAGGTAATGACATTTCCCCTGCTTCTTAATACTTTTTTAATCCCCTCAATAATGGAATGGGCAATCCCCACCTGCTGAATGATCCCTCCAAAAGCAAGTGATATTAGGATCAACGAAACGCCAAATAACATGCTGCTTAGCCCTCCAATTGAAAGCAGATTATCAATCGCCTCTACTCCTGTATCCGCAGCATACCCATTGTGAGCTGTCGACATGATCGTCCCAAACGATACATTGGGAACAGTATAGAATGCAGTTAAAACTGCTGCTACTAAGCCGATGACCAGCGATGGAATAGGGCTCATCCGCTTTATAGCCAAAAAAATGATTAATAAAGGCGAGAGCAGTGTCAATGGTGTGATCATAAATTCACGGTCCAGCACGCGAACAATAGTGCTGATCTGTTCGCTGTCTACAGGCCCTCTATCCGTAAGCAATCCAATCACAGTAAATATAGCTAGTGTAATAATAAGACTTGGAATGGTCGTCCATAACATATGTTTGATGTGTTCATAAATATTCACCTTTGCTGTTGCAGCTGCAAGATTAGTCGTATCTGAAAGAGGAGAAATTTTGTCACCAAAAATAGCACCGGAAACAATGGCACCGGCTGTCATTGCCGGAGAAATGTCTAAAGCGTAGGCAACCCCCATCAAGGAAACGCCAATCGTTCCCATCGTACTCCATGAACTTCCACAGACAACAGAGACAACTGCACAAATCAGTACAGCTGACATGAGGAAAAAGTCGGGAGACAAGATGTGCAAGCCATAATAAGTAATCGTTGGGACTGTTCCGTTCAGCACCCATACACCTATCAGTATCCCAATTAAACAAAGAATGAGGATAGAGGGGATTCCATAAAAAATCCCTTTCGCCATAGCATTCTCGAGTTCTTTCCACTTAGCACCTAATACAAGGCCGTAACAGGCAACAAAAATTGCTGAAATAATAATTGGAATCTGAGGTGCAACACCATAATGAAGAATACTTATTCCGAGTATGGCAATAACGATCAATACTACGATCATCGAGGCTAAAAATGAGGGTTTTTTCATGCATAGTCTCCTTTACTTTTTTATAAGAGAACATATAACAGTTCTACCTTAAAGAAAGCGTTTGCAAAATAGGGAATTAGAATTTTCCTAGCAAAGCCTAATCTGTTGACACACCCATTGACTGAATCCTACAAAACTTCATTCTCAATATATTATTCTTTTATCTCCTCTTCCTCCTTTGTTATCTCAGTTGCTTTCACACTTAAGACTATTTAAAACTTTCTGATAACGGTGTCATTATAAAGCAAAAAATACTATCTTGCAAAAACATCCGTTAAAGTAAAAAAACATTAAAGTATTGATACGTTAAAGCATGTAAACGAATAAAATAGCTGCTCTTCACCCCCTTAAAGACAACGACCGGGTAGGTTCATAAAAAAACCTGATTCGCATTAAGCGAATCAGGCTTCTTTTACCACTTCTATTTCTCCAATCACCGGTGAAAGCGCAGGAGCTGCTTTCGTTACTTCGACAAACTTAATGTGATAGCCATCCAATTCGATGACCTTAAACGTGCAGCCTCCTCGTTCGATTGTATCGCCTTCCTGAACTTCAAATTTCTCAGTTAGAATCCAGCCGCCGACCGTATCAACATCTTCTTCGTCGATGTCCAAACCGAACAAATCATTTACTTCAGTGAGCAATACTTTACCGTCAAGTATCAGCTGCTGATCATTAATTCTTTTAATCATTGGGGTTTCATCTTGGTCAAATTCATCACGAATTTCGCCAACGATTTCTTCAAGAATATCTTCTGTTGTAACAAGTCCAGCCGTACCGCCATATTCGTCAATTAGGATGGCCATCTGAATGCGTTCTTTTTGCATTTTTACAAGCAAGTCATGAATGGCAATCGATTCAATTACTTGAATAACAGGACGAATATAATGATCAATTGTTACATTTTTCTTCTTTTCATCTTTGATGTAATCTGTCAGAACTTCTTTCATGTTCACCATACCGATAATCCGGTCTTTATCGCCATCAGCGATCGGATATCGGGTATAGTTTTCTTCCATTGCTATTTCAATACACTGTTCAACGGTGTGCGACTTATCAAACGCCGTCACTTCCGTGCGGGGTACCATAATTTCTTTAGCAACACGGTCATCAAACTCAAAAATATTGTTTACATATTTATATTCTGACTGGTTAATTTCTCCGCTCTTTAAGCTTTCTGATAAGATCATACGCAATTCTTCTTCTGTATGAGCCATTTCACTTTCTGAAACCGGCTTAAAGCCGAATAATTTGATTAACAGCGTAGATGATCCATTCAGTATCTTAATAAATGGATACATAAGACGATAAAAAATAATCATTGGTTTGGCAGCCAGCAACGTAACTTGTTCTGCCTTTTGAATCGCTATCGTTTTTGGCGCTAATTCGCCCACAACGACATGCAAAAAAGTAACCGTGGAAAAAGCAATCAAGAATGATAAGACACTGACAACAGACTCAGCTAATTCTAAGCGCACGAACAGCGGATGCAGCAAGTGTTCTACAGTTGGTTCACCGAGCCATCCGAGTCCGAGAGCTGTTACCGTAATTCCTAACTGACATGCGGATAAATACTCATCAAGATTCGAGATCACTTTCTTTGCAGCTTCCGTATTCGCCCGTCCTTCAGCTGCCAGCTGATCGATTCTTGTGCTTCTTACCTTTACGATTGCAAACTCGGTCGCTACAAAGAAACCGGTTAATGCAATCAAAAAGGCAACCATGATTAAGTTTAATATGTCCAAATAAGATCCTTGCGGCTACATTGTGCCGTAAGGAATTACACCTCCGTTAAATTAAAATGAATATCTCTATTCAACCGTCCTTTTTTTCGCGCGCTGAGGCTTGATCCGGCCTGTTTGCTCACAAAAATCAGTCTGGTTGCTTCTGTCCATAAACCGAGCTACACTGCCTGCAAACATGTTTACATTTCTTTCTACTGCCTTCCCAACATCCTCACCTCACTTTTACATACTTCTACTTTAAGACATCGGTCTTTTTCAGTCAATATTTAGAAAACAAATTTCAGACAATGATGCCAGATAGTTAATTGCCAATCCTTGATAAACGAGCTTATATTTATTATATTTATTTAAGCAAAAAAGAAGGCGCCCAAATTAAATGTTCGGGCGCCCTTTTGCTTTTACTGTATAGGTGTCTTTCTTGATCGGGTATTCATTCCCTGTCCACCCATATTCGTCAGCTGGGGAATGACATTGGGAAGTTGTCCGCTCCGGCCAGTCATCATGCTGTAAGCAACTGCTCCAATGCCGATTGAAGCAACGATAGGCAATAATTGAATGTTATTTCTCATCGTCCTTCCACCTGCCCTCTGTTAGATTGCTTTTTCAAGCACATATAGTTTTTGTTACTGGTGCTTAAAACACTCAAGTAGTTTTTAACAAAGAAATCTTTGCCACACACTTTCATTTTTCCCAACCACTGCTTTCATTTTCGAGGCCGAAAAAGTAAAATATAGGCAGCCTCATTTTAGGCTTTCTAGAGGCCATTGCAGCATTTAAAGGAGTGATTGCTTTGCAAAAAATGAACATTTTAATCATAGAAGATGCCGAAACTGTTCGCCATGAGCTCAAGCATTTTTTGACCGCTTATGGATATGAAGTTGAGGCACCGGATGATTTTGAGCATATTCTTTCTTATGTAAATAGGGAGGATATCCATTTAATATTGCTCGATATTAATTTACCTGTATTTGACGGTTACTTCATTTGCCGTGAGATTCGCAAAACATCCCAAGTGCCAATTATTATTGTGACAAGCAGAGATAATGAAATGGACGAATTAATGAGCATGAACCTTGGAGCTGATGATTTTATTACGAAGCCTTACAATACACAGATTTTGCTTGCACGGATTGATGCCGTGCTTAAACGGACCTATAAACAGTTAGAAACGTCCGTGCTGACATTTGAAGAATTGAAGCTCCACTTATCTAATGGAACGGTCTCTTATAAGGGCGAGCAGCAGGACTTAACAAAAAACGAATTGAAAATTCTACATTACTTAATGACGAAAAAAGGCAGCATCGTTTCCAGAGAAGAACTAATGGAGCATTTATGGTCCTCCGATCTGTTCGTTGATGACAATACCCTATCTGTCAACATGACCCGCTTACGTAGAAAAATTGAGAGTCTGGGCATGAAAAATCCGATCGAAACGCGACGCGGTCTTGGGTATATCTTGTCATGAGGATGCTCACGTATATAAAAGAAAGGTCTGCTTTTTTATTTATTAACGTTCTTCTGTTCGCTTCGATCGCGCTTTTTTTATGGTTTGTCCATGTTCCAGGCTGGCTGATTATTCTCGTTTTTATTTGTTGGTTTATTCCCCTCCTCACTTCATATTTACTTGAGTTCTGGCAGCGAAAAAATTATTATGAGCCGCTGATTATGAATGCACAGCTGCTGGATCAGCAATACCTGCTTTCAGAAGTGGTAGAAAGACCAGATTTCTTAGAAGGCAAGATTGTTCATGATATCTTACAGTCAACAAACAAGCAGATGCATGAACATGTGAATAAGTACAAACAGATGCAGACAGAATATCGGGAATATATCGAAACATGGGTTCATGAAATTAAAACCCCTATCGCTGCAGGCAAATTAATTCTTGATAATCATAAGAGCTCCGATGTAAAAGGAGTCTATGAAGAATTCGAAAAAGTTGAAGGGTTCGTCGAGCAGGCGCTGTACTATGCGCGCAGCAGCAGTACAAGCAATGATTATCTCGTGAAAGAATTCAGCTTGAAGCCCTGCGTAACCAATGTGCTTAAAAAGAATGCGAAGGCATTTATCCATAATAAAATCCAATTGGACTTAGCGGATTTTAATGAAGTCGTCTATTCTGATGAAAAATGGGTCGAATTTATTATCAATCAGCTTATTAGCAACAGCATTAAGTACAGCCAAAAAAAGGAGAAAAAGATTCGCATCTTTACGACCATGCATGAACATAATCTTATCTTGCATATTGTTGATAATGGTGTTGGCATTGGTGAAAAAGACATCCGGCGGGTCTTTGACAAAGGATTTACCGGAGAAAATGGCCGGGCCTTTGGAAGCTCCACAGGCATTGGATTGTATCTTTGTAAAAAACTCGCTGATAAACTCCATCTTGGACTGGATATTCAATCACAAAAAAACGCCGGCACAGAAGCACGAATTATCTTTCCAAAAAGCAAAGTGACTCTGCTAGAGCAGTAACTAGTAACAGCGAAAGGGATCGTTCCTCCGCAGCCTCAGAGCCGTAACCAACGGCTCTTTTTTAATCTTACAAAAATGTAAGTCTTCTGCAAACAAAAGCAATATGTGTTTTCTTTTAACAGCGGTACACTGAACGTACCAGATAAAGGAGCGTGGCAAAATTGAATTCCGTGTTAAAGGTAGAACAGATTGAAAAATATTTTGGCAATAAAGGCAATGTAACGAAAGCCATTGACAATATTAGTTTTACGGTGGAAAAAGGAGAATTTGTTGGCATCATGGGACCATCCGGAAGCGGAAAAACGACCCTATTGAACTGCATTTCCACGATAGATCATGTCACAACAGGCCATATTCAGATTAACGGTACTGATATTACTAAATTGAAAGGCGGAAAACTTGAGAAATTCCGGCGCGATGAACTTGGCTTTATCTTTCAAGACTTTAACCTGCTCGATACACTAACGGGCTTTGAAAATATTGCGATTGCGTTAACCATTCAAGGACGCAATCCAAAAGAAATTGCGCAAACAGTGGAGGAAGCAGCATCAAAATTAGAGATCAGCTCCGTATTAAATAAATTTCCTTATCAAATGTCCGGTGGCCAGAAGCAGCGTGTCGCTTCCGCCAGAGCTATCGTAACAAATCCTTCCATCATTTTGGCAGATGAGCCTACGGGAGCGCTGGACTCAAAATCCTCCAGGCTGCTGCTCGATGCGTTTGAGAAGCTGAATGACGAAATGAAGGCAACGATCTTAATGGTCACCCATGATGCATTCACCGCCAGCTATGCGAAACGCATTTTATTTATTAAGGACGGCAAAGTCTTTAACGAACTAATAAGGGGCGGAGATTCGCGAAAGGAATTTTTTAACCGCATTATCGAAGTGGTGACTCTTTTGGGAGGCGACACGAACAATGTTTTTTAAGCTATCTATGCGCAATGTGAAACGCAGCTTTAAAGATTATTTCATTTACTTTCTGACCTTGACCTTTGCCGTTTGTATTTTTTACAGCTTTAACTCGATAGCTGATCAAGAAGCCATGCAAGACCTGTCTGCCAGCCAGTCAGAAATGATAAATAGGCTCAAGCAGCTTCTTTCCTTTATTTCAGTTTTTGTTTCTGCTGTTCTTGGCTTTCTTATCATCTTTGCTAATAACTTCCTGATCAAGCGGCGGAAGAAGGAACTTGGTTTATATATGACACTTGGGATGGGGAAGTATAAAATTTCCCAGCTTCTCGTTACCGAAACACTCGCTGTCGGCATTCTTTCATTAGCAGCTGGTTTGGCGGCCGGGGTATTTATCTCTCAAGGCCTCTCACTTTTGGCTGCTTCATTGTTTAATGTTGATTTTACGGGCTATACATTTGTCTTTTCCAATGATGCCATGGTAAAAACCATTCTTTACTTTGGGATTATTTATTTATTAGTGATGCTTTTTAACAGTATCGTTGTTTCAAGATACAAACTGATTGATTTATTAACAGCAGCCAAAAAGAATGAGCAGCTAAAGGTGCGAAAAACCTCCGTCTCCGTTGCCTTGTTTATTTTATCGCTCATTATTTTAGCTGTTTCTTATGGAGTCATGCTTAAGTACGGATTAATGGAAAGCATGAAAATCGTTTGGACGTGTGTTGGCCTTGGAGCCTTTGGAACTCTGCTGTTTTTCATGTCACTGTCCGGGTTCGCCCTGAACCTCATCCAGCAGTCAAAGAAGCTTTACTTCAACGATATTAACATCTTTGTGCTGCGACAAATCAACAGCAAAGTAAATACGACGTTTTTATCGATGACAATTATTTGTTTAATGCTGTTTTTTACAATCGGTGTCCTTTCCACCGGCTTCAGCTTGAAAGATGCCATGAATAAAGACCTGGATACGTCTACACCTTTTGACGCCAGCTTAAGTCTCCTTATACAGGAAGTAGGAAAAGCAAAAGACATCCGTGAAGCAGAGAAGCAGCTCGAACTGGACCTGGATGCTTACGGAAAGACGTACCGCTTTAACCGCTATCAGACCGACCAAATGCTAAAGCCGCTGCTGCTTCCGTACAAGGATAAAAGTACAGAACAGCTTATTCAGAAAAAATTCGATGATGTTTATGTAATGGCTATCACCCGATCTGATTATAAAGCCATTGCAAAAATGCAAGGAAAAGAGCCAGCAGCGCTTAAAAAGGATGAAATTCTGCTTGTCTCTAGCGCTGGTACTTTTAAAGATACTTTCAAACGATTTACGAAAGAACATAAGACTATAAAGCTGAACGGCCAAACATACCGGATTGCCGGTAAAGTCGTCAACTTTTCCCCTTCAACCGATTTCAAAGGGATGGAATACTTAACAGCAGTCGTACCCGATGTAGCAGTTGCTCATATGAAACCGGCCAACTCCATTGTTAATATCCAGTACAAGGGCGGTCAAAAAGCAAAGGATGAAGCGTTGTACAAATTACTTTATCCCTTTATGACAGGACCTTCCCAAAAGGAGTATGGCTTCGTTTTAGGAGGAGCAACGAAATCAATGGTTTACGAATCATACACTGGCACATCAGCTATTACCGTGTTCATCGGGATCTATCTTGGCATTGTCTTCTTGATTTCCAGTGCTGCCGTACTTGCTTTGCAGCAGCTGTCAGAAGCAAGTGATAACGTGGAAAGGTACACCGTTTTAAAGAAAATCGGCGTAACAAAAAGAGGAATCAACAAAGCCATCTTCAGACAAATTTTTATTTATTTCATGATGCCTCTTTCCCTGGCAATCTTCCACTCTGTCTTTGGTGTGCAAGTTGTGAACAAAGCCATCATGGTAGCGGGCGGCGGAAATGTACTGCTCCCTTCCCTGTTGACCGGACTGATTATCATTACTGTGTACGGCGGCTATTTCCTGGCTACTTATTCCGGATACAAAAGAATCGTACGATAAATATTGCGCCTAAGTTGGAGTGAATTAAGCTTTCCTCTAATTTAGGCGCTTTACTTGCAACCAGACTTTGTTCTCCCTATTGCTCAGGCTTATTTTAATAAGTAACCTCCATCAAAATCACACATATTCTCGTGTTTCCCTCATAAAATGGACAAGGAGAGACAGTCTTTAAGGGGGAATAAATATGGAGGATATAAAGATCAATTTGAAGGATCTGTTCAAATAGTTATGAGGAGACTCCTGCTAACCTATTTCTATCTGCTCATCGGAGCGTTCTTGCAAGGAATGGCCATGTCTTTATTTTTATTTCCACACTCCATCCCCTCTGGCGGAGCGGCAGGCTTAGCCCTCCTGATGAATCATTGGTTTCACTTGCCTCTCGGCTTTTCCTTATGGCTGGCAAATGCTGCCTTTCTGCTCTTTGCCCTAAATTACTTCGGCTTCACCTGGACATTTCGGACAATCACTTCCGTTGCGGCTACCTCTACGACTATTAGCATTCTGACTTATCAAATTCCTCATATGCATGTACATATTTTTTTCGATATGTTAGCAGGAAGCATCTTTTTCGGTATCGGAGTCGGGATCTTAATTCGAGTTGGCGCTTCCAGCGGGGGAATGGTCATCCCGGCATTGATGATTGCCTCCTATAAAAACTGGAGCCCTGGAAAAGTGATGATGGGAATTAACCTTTTTATCTTTTTACTAACCTCTCTCATTATTGATTATAAAATTGTTATTTACGCTGTTGTTTGCCAGTTTCTCTCCACGAGCCTTATCGATTATATTTATGAATTTAGATTTCAAAAGGTCAATGTTCTCTCCCCTAATTGGAGGAGAAAATAAACAGAAGATCCTGGTTACAGGATCTTCTTCGCGGTTAAGTAAGCGACTATCTTTTCAACAGATTGTTCAATCGTCATTTGATCGGTCTCGATAACGATTTCAGGATGATAGGGAACTTGATAAGGGGATGTGATTCCAGTAAATTCTGGGATCATGCCTTTTCTCGCTTTTTTATATAAACCTTTTGGGTCCCGCTCTTCGCACACCTGGATGGGGCAATTCACGAAAACCTCAATAAACTCCTCTGGTTTAAACATCTCTCTTACTAGCTGCCGGTCTTCACGGAAAGGAGAGATAAAGGCAGAAGAAACAATTTGGCCACTGTCAACAAATAATTTAGCCACTTCTCCTATTCTGCGGATGTTCTCTCTCCGATCTTCTTCTTGAAAGCTGAGATCCTTATTTAGGCCGTGACGGATGTTATCCCCGTCCAAAACATAACTTCTGCATTGCTGTTGAAACAACGCTTCATCTACCGCATTTGCCAAGGTGGATTTTCCAGATCCTGATAATCCAGTGAACCATAACACACAACTTTTATGCCCGTTCAAAAGATGGCGATTTTCCTTTGTAATGGCTGTATGATGCCAAGTGATATTATCAGCTGTTCCCATATTCTACATCCTTTATATTTTTGTATACGCTTTTTTCATTCCCTTGATAAGAATGTCCACTACTTCCGGCCGGCTGAATTCCTCTGGCGGATGCACTCCATCCTTTAACATTTGTCTAACAGCCGTACCCGACAAAATGATGTGCTCTTTCTGCTCGTGAGGACATGTTTTTTTGGAAGCCATATTTGCACACTGTTTACAATAAAAGCTATGTTCAAAAAATAACGTTTTAATCCCCAGCTCCCCTTCTTCAAAATGACTAAAGATTTTCTGGGCATCATACGTTCCATAGTAGCTTCCTACTCCCGCGTGATCCCTGCCTACAATAAAATGTGTACAACCAAAGTTTTTTCGGACGATGGCATGAAAAATAGCCTCTCTCGGACCGGCATAGCGCATAGCAGCTGGGAAAGCAGATAAAAACACCCGGTCTTTCGGATAATAATTCTTCAGCAATACTTCGTAGCTTTCCATGCGTATTTCACTTGGAATGTCATCTGCTTTCGTTTCACCGACGAGTGGGTTTAAGAACAGCCCATCTACCGTTTCGAGTGCTGTTTTTTGAATGTATTCATGGGCTCGATGCACCGGGTTACGCGTTTGGAAGCCAACAATGGTTTTCCAGCCCAATTCATTAAATTTTTTTCTCGTATCGATAGGATCTAAATAATAGCGGCTGAATTTACTTTTCTCAGGCCTCTTTACAAGAGTAATCGGCCCGGCCACATACATTTCCGGCCGTGCAAAGAGCTTTCTTACACCTGGATGATTTAGGTCTGCTGTTTGATAGACCTTTTCCGCTTCTAATTTTTTATCGGGGAAGAATATTTCCTCTACGTTCATGACGCCATAGATGGTTCCATCATACGCAAGGTTGACGGTTTCTCCCTTTTTAATTCTCTCTGCTTTCTCTTTCTCCACCGCCAATGTAATCGGCAACGACCAGGGCAACCCATTCGCCAGTCTCATGTTTTGCACAACACAATCATAATCTGCTTTCCCCATAAATCCTTGAAGGGGACTATAGCCTCCATTAGCGATCAGCTCTAAATCGCTCAACTCCAATGTGTCAAGCTCTATGCAGCTACGTGATAAATCAGCGGACAATAGCAAATCCACTCGGTTAATTAGCTTACCGCCGTGCGGTGTGTTTTTCTCCATGTTCTTCCCCCTTGGCGTCGTTGTCGCTTATACCACTCTTTCTAATCTTGATGAAGCCCGCATTCAGATTTTGAACGGCCTGCCCATCGGCCTGCCCGGAGTTCTTCATTTCCCAAAACTGGCTCAGTGCATGGGGCGCACCCAATACTCGGAAATCCTTTGTCATGGAGCGGGTTATAGGGCAGCTTATTGACATGGAGATATGTCATAATGTCCTCCCATGTCCAATGAATTAGAGGGCACACTTTCACCTTGTGAAATTTTTCATCTTTATTGATGTACTGAACATGTCTTCTTGTCGGAGATTGTTCTCTCCTTAAACCTGAAATCCATGCTTTTGCTCCCTTCAATGCCTCCTCAAGAGGGGCTACTTTTCTTAGATAGCAGCAAAGGTTCGGATCGCGTTTCCAAAGTTCTTTCCCGTGCTGCTCAGCCTGGGCTTCCAACGTAATAGCGGGACGCACTTTCTTAATTTGCAGAGAAGGGTAGCGCTCCTTCACTTTTTCAATTAATTCATAGGTCTCTGAAAAGTGAAGCCCCGTATCAAGAAAAATAATTTCCGCCTGCTTATTTACCTTTGAAATCAAGTCGATTAAGACAATTCCCTCGGCTCCAAAGCTGCACGCATATACCACGTCGTTTTTATATTCACAAAACGCCCATTTTAACACGTCCAAATAGTCAGATTGGGCTTCCAAGATATCTTTCAGTTTCTTTTCATCCCAATTTTCGTATGTTAGTAAGTCAGCCAATAGCTACTCCCCCGTTTCTCTCCCCGTTGCCTTTAGAAATGGAACGTCAATGTGATGCATTCATTATTCTCTACAGTCATTTTATTCATATTGTTTATATGACCATATTGAAAATAAGACACAATGGCTCTCATCCACGACCCATGGCCGAACACCAATACATTGTCCCATTCCTTATATTTGTCTAAAAATAAAATGATCCTGTTTTCTAAGTCCTTTATGCTTTCTCCTAAAACTAACTCTTTCGGCTGTTCCATCCACTGCTCACGATGCTTTTCGTAAAGTTTTTCTTTTGGAAGCCCCTCAAAGGGACCAAAATCTAATTCATCCAACAACGGTTCCGTCTCAAACGAATAACCATAGAGTTGTGCTGTTTGCTGCGTTCTCTTTAATGTACTGGTCAACACGATATCAAATGGCGACAGTTCTTTAAGAAGCTTCTTATTACGGATAATACCCTGCCGGAAAGGCTCCGCTAGGGGGGAAATTCCGATGTCTCTTCTTCCCTGTAACCTTTGTGTTTTATTCCAATCTGTTGGGAGATGTCTTATAAAGGTAATTTGCATTCACTGTCCTCCAAATAAAATGTTTCGCTTCTTAGCCCGCATCGCTGAGCTTCTAGAACTAATACATCATGGATTTTTACGTTTCCTAAATTCACATTTGCTCCAATTTCTTTAATAAAATACATTTGGTTTTTTGGAGTAGGGGCTTCAAAAATAATTTTCCGGCTATCAATATCCTTGACTAATTCATTAATCAAGTTGCATTTAATGTTGCCATTCTTCTCGTAAATTCCAGCAGTGCCAGAATCTCTTCCTTCAGTAATTACATACTGGCAGCCCGCTTCAAGCAATTGCTTCATCTCATTCTTCCATTGGGAGACGGCCATTTCCTGGTTGGAATCTTTTGAGCCAACTTCTGCAATTACACAGAACTCTTTTTTTATTTGAGAAATAAGATCGAGGCGCTCTTGCAATGGAATATTTATCGTTCCGCTTGAAACTTCAATACAGTTAATTTCTAAATTGCGCAAGCTTGCCAAGTATTCGGGAATCTTATTTTGGTAATAGCATTTCTCAAATAAGGTGCCTCCAAAATAAGGACGAATGCCATATTGCTTATAAAGGTCCACCTTCTTCTTTAAATTTGGTGTTACATAAGCAGAACCGAACCCCATTTTAGCAATGTCAATAATGGAACTGTAATCATGTAAAATGTACTTCAATTCTTCTAATGGGGTCCCCAGATCAATAATCGAAGTTAATCCGTGAGTTCTCTTTCCAGTTGTCCTCTTCGGTAAGTCTAAAAATTCCATAGGGAATGGCCTCCTCTATTTTTCTAAGATAGACTATTCAAAAACTGGGTAAATGTGTAGATAATGGGCTTTTGCCCATAGAAATTAGACCGTTCCCCTGTATAAAGGAGAGGTCCCCTTCAAACAATAGGAAAGCATATATTCTTAACAGTCAGGGGTGTACATCATTGCCAAAGCAGAAACGAAAAGGCATGACAATTTTTGCGATCGGATCCATACCGCTCATTCTTGTCTTGGGAAACTCAATGCTTATACCAGTTCTGCCAAAAATGAAAACAGAACTAGATATAACTCAATTTAAGGTAAGTTTGATTATTTCTGTGTTTTCGATTGCCGCCGCTGTGTCAATTCCCGTATTGGGATATTTGTCCGACCGGTTTTCACGAAAAGCCATCATCATTCCTGCTCTCATCCTATACGGGGCCGGAGGGCTTTTGGCAGGATTTGCGGCGGCATGGTTTTCTAATGCGTATACATGGATTCTTGCCGGACGAGTCATGCAGGGGATAGGGGCCGCCGGGACTGCACCAATCGCTATGGCACTGACAGGGGATTTATTTAAGGGAGGCGAACAAAGTAAAGTATTAGGATTAGTTGAAGCTTCCAACGGATTCGGAAAGGTTATCAGCCCGATTATCGGTTCCCTCGTAGCGCTGCTCTTTTGGTACGCAGCATTTTTTGTTTTCCCGGTTTTTTGTCTAATCTCCATACTTTTAACTATGTTCTTTATTAAAGAAAAGAAAACGAAAAAGGAGCCGCCTCCAGTCGGCAAATATATAAAAGGACTGGCCTCTGTCTTTAAAACTGAGGGACGCTGGCTATTTGCCGCTTACTTAACAGGTGCTA
Organism: Bacillus sp. PK3_68; assembly: GCF_003600835.1. Lineage (NCBI taxonomy): Bacteria > Bacillati > Bacillota > Bacilli > Caryophanales > Bacillaceae > Bacillus > Bacillus sp. PK3_68. The sequence continues at coordinate 2,048,633 of NZ_NQYC01000001.1, forward strand.
TTTGTTTATTCACCTTATTTGGTATCTTATTTTACATCTCCGATATCCTGGAGAAAGACCACAAGATCGACGGAGTATTAAAAGGAGGCATTCTAGCTATTCCTTTGTTGTTTATGACGACCACCTCCTATATAACCGGGAGCAAGATTGGAAAAAGGATGCGGCTAATGAAGGGGTTAATCATATTGGGACTGCTATTGATGACTGCCTCTTTTGCAACTTTGGTGTTCTTTGAACGCCTCATTCCTTTTTTTTCAGTTCTCGTCATTAGCAGTATTGGCACTGGACTTGTTCTGCCTTGTATAAACAGCTTTATTACAGGTTCCGTTCCTTCTGATCGCAGGGGGTTCGTCACTTCGTTATACGGTTCTGTTCGATTTTTGGGCGTGGCGATTGGACCACCCGTTTATGGTGCCTTAATGGCCTGGTCCCGTACCGGAATGTTCCTAACAACTGCCGGCTTAACACTCCTTGCTGCTTTGTTATGCCTTGTGCTCATTCATGTAAGCAAAAAAGAACCGTCTGAAGAAAAAAGCGATACACTGTTCGAAAAACTTCAATTTACGTAAAGGAGCAGGTAAAATTGCAAATATACTTTTCACCTGAGGTTATGACTCCTCAATTTCAAGTGCTAAACGTCGTGGACACTAATAATAAAGCGGTTGGAAATGTAGCCTTTTTATTTGATGAGAAAAAGTTATACATTTACGGAATATTGGAAGAAGAAGAAGTAGGAGCAGATTTTAAAGACTTGGTTACCCCTTATATAAAAGGACTGACAAAAGCCAAGCCAGATCTGGATGTTCTTTCCTGTCTCTATGTGGGCTGCAAAAAAATAGATCTGAACGGCAAAGAAGGAGAAAGTTGAAAATCTTCCAACTAGGAAGCCCAGCCACAATCGGCTGGGCTTAAATATTGAACCGCCCAATTAAAATTTTTATATTTCCCCTTTGCCCTCTCTCCCTTATTTTATTTGGATTATTCTTCCTTATTCCTCTTTTCTATACTCTTCTTATTAAAATGCCTGGTAGCAAGGCGCACAGCCATTTCATAAAGTGAGATATAAAAATTATTTTTATATTGATTAAAGGCAGACGGGAGTGTGCGTCTAATGAGCATGGGGATTATTGTAATGGGGCTTCTTGTTGGTCTTCTGGTTGGGTTAACAGGGGTTGGAGGGGCCGCCTTGTTAACACCTGTTTTAGTGTTAATGGGAATTAGTCCCTCCATCGCTGTGGGAACAGATCTTGTATACAACTCCGTCACAAAGCTTTTCGGCTCTATTCAGCATTGGAAACAAAAGACCATTGACCTGCAATTAGTGAAGTATCTGGCAATCGGCAGTATTCCAAGTGCGATCTGTGCAGTCGGACTCCTTCACCTGTTTGATTCCTTCTTTAATAATCAAGAGGAAATTATCAAACATGCCCTAGGATATGTTCTTATCTTAGTAGCTTTAACTACGCTCGTTAAAACCTTCATGAAGGATAAATTCGAATCAAACTATTTCCAGGTAAAGCCGCTTGAAGAAAAAAGAGGGTTAACGATCGCGATTGGAGCAATATTAGGATTCATTGTAGGATTGACATCAATAGGATCTGGTTCATTGTTCGCTTTAGCTATGCTTTATTTGTACAAAATGCGTCCTTCAGAGTTAGTGGGAACAGATATTGCCCATGCTTTTTTATTAGTTACTGCCGCAGGGATCATGCACGCTGGAATAGGAAATGTTGATTATTTATTAATGATCAATCTGTTGCTCGGTTCTATACCGGGTGTAATTTTAGGAAGCAGTTTATCAGCTAAATTCCCTGCTAAACCTTTAAGAGCCATCATGTCACTCATTATTCTGATGAGCGGCTTCAAGTTAATTGTTTAACAAATAACAAACATACATTGAGGAGGGAAACAGGCCCATCGCCCCTCCTCTTTTTTATTTACCGAAATGTCTGGCTCGCAGGTAAATAGTTACCAGCATAATTTGTCGCCAAATTTATAAAACTAAACATGGCTCTAAAACATCGTGCTTTTGGAGGCCGTGATTCGAACAATCTAATAAAGGAAGGATGGGTTGTTATGAACAATCAAGGTGGTATGATGACCTCGTTGCTAGCTGTGGGAGCTGCCGGAGCTGCTATTTACGGGATATCAAGAGGGATAAGAAACGGAACGTTCCAACAGCTTTCCCAAACGGTATCGAACACCTTCAATAACCAGTCGGTTGAACAATTGGCAAACTCTGTGCTTGGTATGACAAATAATCAAAACGCCAAAAATCAGAATAACCAGTAACTCTCCCTGAAAAAGCAAAGTGCATAATGAGGCTGATCATTAAGATCCTGCTTCCTTCCTCGTATTAGGAGCTCTTTTTGAACGTTAAGCGTTCAAAAAGAGCTTTTTATTTTCTGAGCAGAGCTGCTTGGATAACTCAGTCCGGTTATGAGCACCCTTAAATACACTGTATAGAAAACCGTATTTTTCTGAATACTAAAGGCAGAAGGTCTCTTAGCAGGAGGGAAAAATGGCAGAAAATAAAGTCAATAAGGTTCATCTGGCGCTCTTATTTATTATTCTTGCAGTTCTTATCTGGTCAGTTATAAAGCCGGCGGATTTCCCAACATGGACAATGGAATCCCTTCCTGCTGTGGCTGGACTAATCATTTTACTGATCACCTATAAGAAATTTCGCTTTACTACCCTTTCTTATGTCATCATTACTATCTTAGCGGCAACAATGTTCATCGGTGGTCATTACACTTATGGAAATGTTCCGCTCTTTAATTGGATCAAGGACCATTTTGATTTAAGCAGAAACCATTATGATCGGTTTGGACACTTTTTAAAAGGAATGGCTGTCATTGTGATCAGAGAAATATTAATTCGGACATCGCCGCTCTTCAAAGGTTTTTGGTTATCTGTTATTAGCGTAAGTATGACGCTTGCTATTTCGGCGCTGTATGAAATTATTGAGTGGCTATCTGTTCTCATATCTAAAGGGAAAAAGACCTCTAAAAGCTTTCTCGGCATGCAGGGAGACATGTGGGATGCGCAATGGGATATGGCACTCACCTTCATTGGTTCCATCCTTTTCCTTCTCCTTCTTTCGGCATTGCATAACCGGCTATTAAAAAATAAACTGTAAACAACCGCAACACACTTTATTTATACAAACAAAAGAGCACCGATTTGGACAGCCTTCAGTGCCGTGAATCCGTGCTCTTTACCCGATTAGTTTTAGAGGAAGCATTCAGCCTCTTCCTCCTATTCAATTTAATGACGCTTTCTTTTCAAAACACCGTAAAAAACGAGTCCCAAAACAATAAAAAAAAGGATGATGAGCTGCCAGTTGGCTGTTAGTCCCAGAGTCCATTTTACTGAATATGCTTCGATGAACAAAGAGGGGATTTTCCCCAGAGTGCTTACTACGCTGAAGGAAAGTAAACCCATTTTGCTAAAGGCGGCTGTTAGTGTAACGGCCCCAGAAGGTATAAAAGGTACAATTCTTAATATGATCACCAGAGAGGCAGCTTCCAGACCTCCTGTATCCTTTAGTTTCTTCAGAAGCCGGCTTTTCAACGGCCTGTCTAGTTTTTTGACTCCTTGACGGTAAAGGAGAAAACTAACTACAGCTCCAGCTGCCTCTCCAATAATAGATACAATCAGTCCTGCTTTAAAACCGAAAACAGCAATGTTTGCTCCCGTTATAAAAGCGCTGGGGAGCACGCCTGAGATTGCCACTATCATGCTGAGGAGGATACTGACTAAAAATGCTAAAATCGGATTATCCGGCATTCCTTGAATGAATTCATTCTCCATGCCTTCAATTCCTTTCTACAAAATGTCATTAACTTTTTTCTCGACTGTTCACCTTGGCCTGCAAGTCCTTTATTGGTCCTTTCATGCCTCTAAATTCAGAACGCCTCCAAAATGATCAGATTAATTTTCTTCTGCGGCAAACTCCTTCTCTTCATCGACTAAAATCAAACCAAGCTCATAGTGTTGTCCTTCGTAAAGCGAGCCTTGTGCAAAACGGTTTTGCCCATTTACATCCACTACTTCCAGCTTGCAATAAGCAGCATTTTTTTGCAGCGCTTCATAAAATTCGCTTTCTGTATTCACTTCAGTGCCATTTACCTTGTAAATAATTTCTCCAATCTTCAAATCCATTTTCTTTGCAGGTGTATAGGGCAAAATGCCAAGAACCATGACACCTTTCGGCTGCGGTGTAAAGAAATAGTGACGATCTCTTTCGTATGCATAATGACGCCAAGAAATCCAAATGCGGCTTATAAAAGCAAACACGGCGCTAATAACTGCCAGCACCGGCACCCAATAAGCGGCAATGGCCAACAATAATGTAACTACACCCGCAGCAATAATATTTTTTCCAGTCGCCTTTACGGCGAGCTCCGGCAATGTGCTTTTGATCAGCTGGGCAAAGCCGACCAAAAAAGGAAACCAAATAAATGAGTATGTCTCTGAGCCAATTGATATAACCGGCCACCAAGGCCATGGCGATGTAAGCTCTCCGGTTGGCAGCACCAAGAATACCGGCACAAGCCATAGGCGCTGAGCAAACTGAACACCTACTTTTAATCCGCGCGGACTCTCCACAAGTCGCGGTGACGTTCCTTGCCACCCTCGCTTTAGCATCAGCAATCCCTCTGTAATGAATAGAAGCGCTAAAACAATCGCCATCGTCATCAATATTTTGCTAAAGGAAAACCCTTCATGCGGAATAAATGAGTAACCTGTTTTTTCCGTCACCGCAAAGATAATCAAAGCGAGGCTAATTGTCCATGCAGGTGACAGCAGCCGGAAACCACCTGCACTTAAGATAATCGTGACAGCGGCAATGAAATTTAGCAGTTCAAGCGGAAGCGTAAGTCCAAAACCAATTGACACGATTGATAAAAGCAGCCCGATTAATAAGCTGGAGGGCAGTATGTAACGAACTTCCTGATAAATATCATACACTCGCGTGTGAAAGTCTTTCCGTTCTCTTGATACTCGGAACATGCCGACGACAAAAGCAAGCAAGAACGAAAAATAAAAAATTGGATGGATAAATAACTTTCCGAAGCCGCCTAAGAGCCCCAACAACCATTCTTGTAGCATGGCGTTCCCCACCTTACGTTAATTGCATTCTACTCAATATTGTAGCAAAAAAGTGACCGTGCGTGAGTATATATCACGTTTCATTTGTGAAAGAAGTATTTCACTACAAAAAAGAACAGCTGCCCCTTCGTTGAGGCAACCGTTCATTCGTCATTTTATTACTTATCTAAATTTTTTATATACGAGAGGGCTGCCTGCAGCTGGAGGTCATTCTTTTCCTCTTTCATTTCCTTTATCCATCTCTGTTCGAGCTCACTTGCTGTTTTCTTATCAATCTTTCCGGTCGCTTTCATTCCGGCCTGTACTTGCAGGGCACGAACCGCTTTCTCTGTTTCAACACTAAAATAGCCGTCTGTTCTTCCAGGTGCATATCCAAGACCGGCAAGCATCATTTGGGCACTCTTTACATTATCATTGTTCATTTCACGAATGAGCGGCTGGCTCACTTGAAGTGGGTGAGCATAAAAGTAGTCCGGCTGCCTCACTTCAATATCGGGACGAATTCCTTTTTTGTGAATCCAATTGCCGTTTGGCGTCAGCCATTTATGAGTGGTTAGTTTCAAATTGCTGCCGTCTCCAAGCGGCACTGGCTGCTGAACGGTTCCCTTTCCAAAACTTGTTTCACCGATGATAGGATAACCCTCTGCTTCCTTCAGCGCTCCCGCCAATATTTCAGAGGCAGACGCACTTCCCTCGTCTGTAAGCACAGCAATCGGATAAGGCTTCACTTTTTTCGTTTCTGAGAAATAAGGTACTTTGCGCCCTGACTTTTCTTCAATCTGCATATACGGTTTATTCTCTGTCACAAGCTCTTTCAAGATCTCCTCTACGCTTGTCAAGAAGCCGCCTGGATTCCCACGCACATCGATGATGAGGCCATCCAGTTCTTTTTTCTCCATCTTCTTTAGTTCTGATTTAAAATCTTTTGCCGTTTCTTCAGAAAATGAAGTCATTTCAATAACGCCAATCCGTTTTCCTTGTTTTCCCTTTACCTTCGCAAAGACAGTTTCAATCGGAATATTATCTCGCTTTACTTTAACATCAAGCGGTTTCGTCATGCCTGGACGGATAATTCCCATTGTCACCGTCGTTCCTTTTTTGCCGCGAATTTTCTTCGTCGCTTCATAAATCGTCAGTCCATCTACCGTTTTTCCATTAATTGTAACAATCTGGTCCTTCGGCTTTAATCCGGCTTTTTCTGCCGGCGAATCTTTAAATGGAGCAACAATAGTCAGTTTTCCCTCTACAACAGTGATCTCCGCACCGATGCCTTCAAAAGAGGAGTCCAACGACTCTTCGAATTGTTTGGCCGTTTCAGCATCCATATATACGGAATAGGGATCCTTTAAAGAACTAACCATTCCATCAATTGCTCCTTCTACAAGCTCGGTCCGGTTCACCTTTTCCACATATTGATTGGCAATCACTTCATATACGGTCTGCACTTTATGAAGCTCGTCCGGCAGATTCGTTTGTTCCGGTGCTGTCTGCGGTGGCTGGGCCGTATTCTCTTCTTCATCCATCACTGTCAGCCCCCCATACATTCCTCCGGCCCCTATTATAAAAGAAGACACCGTCAGCACCGCCACCCATTTTCTTTTCACCATTCCGCCCCCTCCAATTTGGAAAGCTAAAAAAGCCGCCCGGCTCACTACCGCACGGACAGCCCTTTCTCCCACTTTATGAAAGGAATGGACAAGTTATGAATAGCTCTTTGAAAAAATAGGCAGCCCTTTTGCCAAGGAGCTGCCTATTGTAATATTAACGCACGAATGCTGTATGAATGGCCTGTTCGATCTGATTAATAATATCAGCTGGTTCTTCAATGCCAACAGAAATACGAACAACCCGCTCATTAATGCCAAGGGCACTTTTTTCGTCTTCTGTTAACGAGCGGTGAGAAGTGCCAAGCGGATATGAAACAGTCGTTTCAACCCCTGCAAGAGAAGGAACAATCTTAATCCATCCGAGTGAGGAGAAAAAGCGATTCATATCCACCCCTTCATTTAATTCAATGCTAACCATAGCCCCGTTACCTTGCTCTGACACATATTTAGGGTAATATGTTTTTTTGACTCCCCTGTGCGCTTGAAGAAAATCAGCGAGCTCCTGGGCATTTTTCGTCTGACATTCCATGCGAATCGCTAATGTTTTTAATCCGCGGTAAGCAAGCCACGATTCAAATGGACTTAGATTCATTCCCATGTTAACGATCCGGCTTCGGCTCTTTTCAATGAGCTCCTTGCTGCCGACCAGCACTCCGGCTGTAACGTCACTATGCCCGCCGATGTACTTGGTCGCACTGTGAACGACTAGATCCACACCTTGTGCAAACGGCTGCAGCAAATAAGGCGTAGCAAATGTATTATCCATCATCACAGAAAGACCATGCTTTTTAGCTATTTCCGTCAGCCTCTCTATGTTTTCTACCCGCAAGAAAGGATTGGAAATTGTTTCTGAGTACAACAGCTTTGTGTTCGGCTGAATAGCTGCTTCAACTGCCTGATGATCGCTAAAATCGACAAATGAGGTAGCAATGCCAAACGCCTGCAGCTCTTCCTTAATTAAATGATAAGTACCGCCATAAAGGTCGCTTGCCGCCACCACATGATCTCCGCTTTGAGCCGCAGCCAAAATTCCCGCAAGAATAGCCCCAAGGCCTGAGGAAGCCGCTACTCCCTCCGGAGCTCCTTCCAGTGCTGCCACTGCTTTCGCGAGCTCATCCGTATTCGGGTTGCCATTTCTCGTGTATAAATAGGGAGTTTCGCCCTCAAAATACCCTTCTAACTCTTCTAAACTATTAAACGAAAAAACGGACGTCTGATAAATAGGGGTAGATTTACTTTTAATATTCCCTGTTTTTGATAATCCGCTGTGTACGGCTTTCGTTCTAAATGACTGATCCTTCATGTTCCCATCTTCCTTCCATTGCCAACTCACCTATTAAGGAGCTGTTGGTTGCTTCAGATAATCTTTTCCCGGCTATTCATGCTCATTCCTTTATATACATACTGTACACCTGCTTATCCGGAATATTCAATATATAATGTTCAGGAGAAAACAGATAGGCTTAGCGACAGGCAAAGAAAGGTCTTAAGTGTGAAAGCATGATTATTTAGCGGATAAAAGAGACAAGCATCGGTAGTACCTCTTGGCAAAAACTATTGCTTGTCTCTATCCACATACAAACATTCACTATTTCAGCTCACTAACAAGTTTTTTCATCATTTGTTCATCCATTGGACCAATAATTTTTTGATGAATGGTCCCGTCTGTGTTAAGAACATACGTGGTTGGGATTGTAGCTACCTGGTATTGCGGCCCAATTGTTCCTTCTTTATCAAGAAGGATCGGAAAAGTTAAGTCATATTGTTTAGCAAATTCAACAACCGCTGCTTTTCCTCTATCCTCGCTTGTTAAGTTTACTGCTAAAATTTCCATGTTACTTTTCTCTGCTTCTTTTTTGTAAAAGCTTTGCATATGAGGCATCTCTGCTTTACAAGGCGGGCACCAGGTGGCCCAAAAGTTTAACATTACTTTCTTGCCCCGGTAGTCCGACAAAGACACTTTTTTCCCATCTAATGTTTGGAGAGTAAAGTCTGGCGCTTGATCGCCCAGGCCAATACCAGAAGCCATTCCTGAAACAGCTTCCTGATCAGCCACTTCTATACCGGGATTTTCAATTTTTGTGATTTCCTTTTTATCTTTTACTACATTTACTGCTGCAATTCCAGCTAGTAAAACGAGCAGCAAAATGCCAAACCATTTTTTATTCAATGGGATCCCTCCTGACAATGAAAGTAAAGAACAGCGCTGCCCCTATATAGAACAAGCTATGCAGGTAGAATAAATCAGCAGTGAGCGATTCAAACAACAACTGCCATAACGTAAATAACCAGATAGTGCCGGCTGCTTGTCTAAGAGGAACAGCTAGCTGGGCTACACCTCCCGCAAGCTGAATCCATGCCAACAAGCCAGCTTGTCCTCTTAATAAGGACAGCATCCATTCAAAAGAAATTATCACTATCATCCACGTCCAAATAATTTGCGGCCGCTTTTCCGCAGGGGTCTTCCACAGCAGATAGATGCATACAGCGATCAGGCCGAGCCAAATGCCTTTCCAGCCGCCATTAAAATACATCAGCGACAAAGGTGACTTTACTACAAGCATAAAGCTGAACAAAAGCACACTTACCTTCCACACAGCAACAAATAAAAAGACAGCATTCACATAAAGTTCCAAAAAAACCTTGTCTTTTTTTAGCCAAATGACTAAAGCGCCAATGATGAAAGCAGCTAGAATGGCCAGCTGGGCTGCCGGGACAGTCAAAGAGCCTATTGTAAACCAGTTCATTTTTATTGTATTCCTTTACTCAAAAATATTGCTTTTGTATTCTCTTTAAAAAACGGCTATTTCTTTTATATACTATCATAGGTATAAGCCTACACAAAAATACCTTCTCCGTCCATCTTCTTTTATTATAAGCAAAAGAGGGCTGCCCTAATAGATCAGCCCTCTTCTCCTCTTTTATTTATTAGTAACCCCAGCCAATGTAAGCTGCCCCAACAATAATCAAGAGGATAAACAAGACAACGATCAAAGCAAAGCCGCCTCCGTATCCGTATCCGCCACCGCTCATACTTTACACCTCCCCTTCACTTACAATTACAGACTATTCAAAAGGGGAAAGATTGCGCGGGCGAACGCCCAGAATAGATGCTTTAGACCAGTAACCGCAAAAACAAAAGCCATCCTTGAATGCCTGATATAGGCTTTTAAGGATGGCTTTCTATTAAAAATTGACATATTTACGCGGATCAACCGCATTTTCTTTAGACAATGTCCAAGGGCCTTCATGAATTTCAAAATGCAAATGCTGGCCAAACGAACGGCCTGTATTACCCATATAGCCAATAACCTGCCCTTTTGAGACGCTTCCGCCTTGGGCCACACGCTCTGACATATGAGCATAAACAGTAGTGAACACTTTCCCATTAATAGAGTGAGAGATGAAGATGCAATTTCCATAGGAAGCTGAATAATAGGAACGGATTACTTCTCCGTCCGCCGCCGCTACAATCGGCACGCTGGCGCTGTTTGCAATGTCGATACCTTTATGGTCTCCCAAGCTCCTTGTCCCGAATCCAGAAGATACATGCCCTTGAGCTGGGCGCATAAATGATCCGCCTGAAACAGCTGGCGTATCGTTTGAACGATCGGCTGAGACGGACTCTTCCTTAGGAGCTGCTGGCTGGCGACTGCTGCTGTTTCTCTTTTGACTTTCTGCAGCTTGCTTCTCGCTTTCACGTGCAAGCTTTTCTTGTTCCTTGCGTGCTTGTTCTTCCTTTGCAAGACGGGATTGTTCAGATGAAATAGCCGCTTTGATTGCTTTTTCTTGAGAAGAAAGCAACTCCTGCTCTTCTTCTAAACTTAGTTTTTGATTGTGTGCGTGATCTTCTTCACTGGCAAGCTGCTGCATAACTTTGTCTTTTGCTGCTTTTTTCTTATCCAGGCCGGCTTTCAATTCTTTTAAATCAGCAAGCATGCTTTCTAAGTTAGCTAATTTAGTTTTTAGCTGCTGCTCGCTTTTTTCTAATTTATTTTTATCTGCCTCTTGTTCCTGCAAAATATCTTTATCAGCATTTACTAATGTAGTCACAGCGCTGGCTCGATTAATAAAATCAGTAAAGCTTTCTGAACCAAGCAGCACATCAATATAGCTTGCTGATCCGCCGCTTTGTTGCAAAGAACGGGCCCGATCTTGCAGAACGAGATTTCTCTCAGCAATGCGCTTTTTCAAGTCCTCTATTTCTTTTCGAAGCTTCTTTATTTCCTTCTTTGTCTCCGCAACTGCTGCTTGCTTTTCACGGATTTGCTTTTCTGCTTTAGTAATAGACTGATCCAACTGTTCAATTTCTGAAGAGAGCTTTGCCTGCTTGCTTTGCAGTTCGTTAATTTTCTTGCTTTTCTCGTTAATATTTTGTTTGATATCTGATTGTTTGTTTTCAATTTGATGCTGGCGGCTCTCCAGGTCGGATAACTTGGAAGCAAACGCTTCTTTTGTCATTCCTAATGTGCCCCCAAAGCCAAGAGATGCCGTTAAAGCAACTGTAAGTCCTATACGTTTCTTCAAACTCCAATTCTCCTCTCTGTTCCCCTGAAAATCTCCAGTTTACCTATCTATTAGCCAGATAAAATGATCGTTGATTACACTTTCAAAAATCGGCGAACAGCCATAAAGCTTCCCCACATGCCGATAAATGCTCCAATTAGCAAAATAATCCCGCTGATTTGCCATGCAAATGGATAATAGGCGAGCGGCTGAATGAAGTGGCCTTGCATATGAGTGGTGATTGCCTTGACTACATAGGAATAACCGATCACGACCGCAGCAACCGGCAGCAATGAACCGAGCAGTCCAAGCCAAAGCCCTTCTAATAAGAACGGCCAGCGGATAAACCAGTTAGTGGCCCCAACTAATCTCATAATCTCAATTTCTTTTCGCCTAGCAAAAATAGTCATTTTAATCGTATTGGAAATAAGGAACATAGCTGTAAACAGCAAGCCTAAACTAAGAACTAGTCCAACGTTGCGGCTCGTCTTTAAAAAGCTAAACAACCTTTCGACTTTTTTCTCGCCGTAAACAGCATCCTCTGTATAATCCAGCTTTTTAATTTTCTTCGCTGCTTTTGGTGTATCTGTAGGATGCTTTGTTTTCACCACGAACACGTCATAAAGCGGGTTGTTTTGCTTAAACAGAGCAAAGTCCTCACCCATATCCTTTATTAAATTCTGCAATTCTTTCTCTTTTGGAGAATAAGTAACCTTGGCTACTTCAGGCAGATCGAGCAATTGCTCTTTCAGCTCTTGCTGCTCTGCTTCCGTAGCATCCAGTTTAATTAGCACGCGTACTTCGACATCATTTTCTATATCGGTTGCGGCTTTGTTTAAATTTAGTAAAACAGTAAGAAAAACTCCAACTAATAACAAAGTTACCGTCACAGCTGAAACAGCCGCAAATGTCATCCATCCGTTGCGGCTTAGATTTTTAAAGCTTTCTCTGAAGTGGCGGCGGAATGTTCTAGATTTCATAACCGTAATCCCCCCGCTGCTCATCTCGAACGATTCGACCGCCTTCAATCGCAACTACCCGGCGGCGGATCGTATTCACGATTTCCTTATTATGAGTAGCCATCACTAGTGTGGTACCCCGAGCATTAATTTTTTCAAATATGTCCATAATATCCCATGCGGTATCCGGATCAAGGTTCCCTGTTGGTTCATCTGCAATAACGACCTTTGGCTGATTAACAATAGAGCGAGCAATCGATACACGCTGCTGCTCTCCGCCAGATAATTCTTCCGGAAGCATTCTTGCTTTGTTTTTCAACCCAACAAGATCCAGCACTTCCATGACCCGTTTTTTAATAATAACTGGACTTTCTTCAATTACTTCCATTGCAAACGCCACATTTTCATATACTGTAAGAGTCGGCAGCAGTTTGAAATCTTGAAATACTACACCGATTTGCCGGCGAAGCAATGGAACAGATCTATCTTTTAACGTCGACAAGTTTACTCCGTTTACGATAATACGGCCGCCTGTCGGTTTTTCTTCCCTATACATCAGCTTTATAAAAGTTGATTTGCCTGCTCCACTTGGCCCAACAACGTAAACAAATTCCCCTTGTTTAATGGAAATGTCAATGTTTCGCAAAGCGAGGACACCATTCGGGTATTTCTTTGTCACGTCCTTCATTTCTATCATCGAATCACCTGTCATCTTTTGTCAGTTATAAAAGAAAAAGCTGAAAAAATTCAGCTTTTTCTCCTCAAATCCAGATTCATTATATCACTGATTAAACCCTTATTAATGGTTAATTTAATTACATTTTCGTTTCATATCGTAATATATCCGATGGTTTTTATAGCGCTTTCAAAGAAATGATCGCTTTTTTTGCATAAACTCGCTGATACACAAGGTGAAAAAAATGAAATATTTTGTAACAAGCAAGCAAAAATATTTTGTCGATTAACAGGAGAGGAAATGAGAAAGGAAAAAATAAAGAATGCAGTAGTATATACTACTGCATTCTTACAGCCTGTTGAAGAGGCTTGCTTTCTCTATGGCTCGCTTGCCGAGACGGCATGGCATCTTTCCTTTTACTTCCCTACGAGTAAAATTTTTAAAGCGTAAAATAATTATTTGCCATCCATCTGGCAGCAGTTGTGCTAAACCGCCGGCATTCTAAAAAGAATGCAGCACACGACTACATTCTTGTTTTGACTTATTTCTTTGTAGCTAACCAATCAGCGACTGCTTCAGCATCGGCCCCTTGAACAACATTCGGAGGCATCTGTCCTTTACCGTTTTTAATGATATTTAAAATTTCGTCCTTGCTATACTTGCTTCCTATTTTGTCTAACGCCGGTCCAACTTGCCCTTCAAGGTTTTCTCCGTGACAGCTAAGGCAGTTCTGCTTGTACACTTGCTCTCCTTCTGCGCTAGCTGTTTCTTTCCCGCCGCCGTTATTGTCTTCGTTTGATTTGTCATTCCCGCCGCCGCATGCCGCAAGCGCTACGGATGAACCGATTAACAAAGCCATTAATGATTTTTTAAATTCCATGTTCTCTCCTCCTAGGAAAAAATAAACAATGCATGTTAAGTATACCAAAGCCGCTATAATTTGAAACAAGGCCGAGCACTGCAAGGTGAACAAAAGCAACGGCCAATCCAGCCAGATCAATCACTTTTGACAATTGTATACACTTTTTGAACTTTATTCATCCGGCTGTTTACACAAGTGAAAGCTGCTCGGTATTCCTCCATCTGGCATTGAATTTATTTTGCTGCATAGGAGCAAATTTTATGTATCCAACCAGCTGCATATAGTTATTATGATAACCGTTTTTAGTCTCTTTAAACCTTTTTAAGGCTGGAAGCCTATGCTTGAAAGAGATTCAAAAAGCCCTTTACTGATATGGGATCTGGACTGACCCCATAAAGTGAGACAAATAAAAAACACCTTTAAGTTGAAAACGGGTATGGGATACTCGAAAATAACTTGGAGGTGTTTTTCTATGGGGACAAGAGTCAGTTATCCAGCGGAAGTAAAAATGAAGGCTGTAAAAATGAGATTAGCTGGGGTGCCGGTCAAAGAAGTCTTAAAGGAATTAAACATTCGAAATAAGACACAGCTTAAAACATGGATGAAATGGTATAAAGCAGGCGAGTTTCATCGATTTGAACAGCCAGTGGGCAAGCAGTATTCCTTCGGAAAAGGGGCTGAGTATGAAAGTGAAACAGAGAAACTGAAGGCAGAAAATCGGTATCTGAAACAGCAGATTGAAGTACTAAAAAAGTACAAAGAATTGGAGAGGAAGTGGTCCCAGAAACAGCCGTAGAATTAGTGAAAGAACTCAAAACCAGCATGCCCGTCAGGGAAATATGCCGGCATCTTGGCATTGCTAGATCCACTTATTATCGCTGGAAGAGCAGGAACCGGGAAGAAACATCCAGGCAGATCGTTGAACGAAAAATCGGCACGTTGTGCCGGGACCTTAAGTTTCGATACGGTTATCGTAAAATCACAGCCTTATTAAAACGAGAGATGTCGATTAACCATAAAGCGGTACAGCGTGTAATGCAGAAGTATGGCTGGCAATGCCGGGTAAAGGTGAAGAAACGCAAACGAACAGGACAGCCCTGTCATATTTCCGATAACCTGTTAAAAGGAGATTTCCAGGCAAATCAGCCTCTTCAAAAGCTCGTCACAGATATTGCATACTTGCCTTTTGGCCAGAAACAGCTGTATCTTTCAAGTATCCAGAATTTATTTAACGGCGAAATCATTGCCTATTCTATAGGAAGCTGCCAAAACACAGATTTCGTGCTGCATACGCTGACCCAGCTGCCCCCTCTCCCCAAAGGGTGTATCTTGCACAGTGACCAAGGATCTGTTTACACATCTTATGCTTATCAACAGGCAGTCAAAGGAAAAGGCATTACCATGAGTATGTCCCGGAAAGGGACACCCTCTGATAATGCCTCCATCGAATCGTTTCATTCCTCGCTAAAGTCTGAAACGTTCTATCTCGACGAGTTGAGAAGCACTACGACGGCCATCGTAGTGCAAACTGTCGAAAACTATATTTACTATTATAACCATATCCGTATTCAAGCGAAACTAAACAACCAGCCACCGGTCAAGTATCGGCAGCTGGCTGCTTAAAGGTGTTTTGACCCCTGTCTCAAAAATAGGGGTCAGTCCCGTGGGATCAGTAAAGGGCTTTTTTTATAAGCGCGAGCGCAAATAGGCATTAATAAACGGACTGATTTCTCCATCCATCACTGCTTGGACGTTCCCAGTCTCCTCATTGGTCCGATGATCTTTTACCATTGAGTAAGGATGGAAGACATATGAACGGATTTGGCTTCCCCAGCCAATTTCTTTTTGTTCTCCGCGAATTTCTGCCAATTCGGCTTCCTGCTCTTCAATTTTCTTTTGATAGAGCTTAGCTTTTAACATTTTCATCGCATGCTCACGGTTTTTAATTTGCGAGCGCTCTGATTGACAGGTCACAACTGTATTAGTTGGCAAGTGGGTAATTCGGACAGCAGAATCCGTTGTATTTACGTGCTGACCACCCGCTCCGCTTGAGCGGTACGTATCTATCTTAAGATCTTCCGTACGGATATCAATTTCGATATCATCATTGAATTCCGGCATAACCTCACATGAAACGAATGAAGTATGTCGGCGTCCCGAAGAATCAAATGGAGAAATCCGCACTAAGCGGTGTACACCCTTTTCTGCTTTTAAGTAGCCATAGGCATTATGTCCTTTAAATAGAAGCGTTACACTCTTTACACCCGCTTCATCTCCAGGAAGATAATCCATCGTTTCCACTTTAAACCCTTGCTTTTCTCCCCAGCGTGTATACATGCGTAGCAGCATCGAGCCAAAATCCTGTGATTCGGTACCGCCCGCTCCTGGGTGTAGTTCTAATATGGCATTATTCTTATCATAAGGATCGCTTAACAGCAGCTGCAGCTCGAAATTACTGATTCGATTCCGGAACTCCTCCAGTTCGTTTTCCAGCTCTCCCTGCAGTTCTGCATCAGCTTCTTCCTTTACCAGCTCATGTGTTAACTCTAAGTTTTCTTGTGTTTCCAACAGCTCTTTATATTCGTTAACTACTTCTTTTAAACCATTTGCTTCATTGATAACTGTCTGAGCAGCCTGCTGATCATCCCAAAAGTTAGGATGCAGCATTTCATCCTCAAGTGCTGCAATGCGTTCCTCTTTGATTTCTAAGTCAAAGAGACCCCCTAAAGTCCGCTAACTTCTTAGCTGTTTTATCTAACTCATTCCGAATTTCAAATAATTCCATATAAGCACCTCTTCTTTAGTGTAAAAATGTTGTATTATGCCTACATTATTCAAGATATGAATCCGGCATGTTGTTCATCATTCCAGCAGGTTTAGTTACGAAACTCGCTCCCTCTGTCGGAGTTTGAAAATCAACTCCTTGTCGAGAGCTCCAATTCGCTATCACACTGATCGAGCGCCTTCCGCTTTTCTCTTGTCCAGCTGCAGCGGCCAGCCCGTACCGTGGTTTCGGTCTCTCTGTTGGAGTCAAAGAACGACTCCTGGTCGAGCCCTCCAACCTCCTATCGGGCTGATCAGGCCGCTTCCGCTTTTCTAATCACCCACAGCAGTTTTTGTATTTTTTGCCGCTGCCGCATGGGCATGGTTCATTTCTGCCGACTGCCGGTGCTTTTCTGACTGGTTTTTTCTTCGCTTTGCTTTCTTCGTCCTCTTTTGGATTTACTGCCTGTCCTTTAGCTACTTCCTGACGCTCCAAATTGTTTTGGATTTCTGCTTTCATGACGTATTTAGCAGCTTCCTCGTTAATGGAGGCGACCATGGCTTCAAACATAGCGAAACCTTCGTTTTGGTATTCACGCAACGGGTCGATTTGTCCGTAGGCACGTAAGTGGATCCCTTGGCGCAGTTGATCCATCGCATCAATGTGATTGATCCATTTAGAGTCAACAGCACGAAGCAGAACAACTTTTTCAAACTCACGCATCTGTTCTTCGCCCATTTGCTCTTCTCTTGTGTTATAGCGCTCTGTTACTTTCGCATAAATGGTGTCTTGCATTTCATCGGCACCCTTGCCTTGTAAATCGTTAATTGTCAGTTCTCCTTCACTTAACAAATTCGCATTTACATAATCGGCAATGGCCTGCAGGTCCATCTGCTCTTCCGTTTCAGCAGTGGTAGTATGAGCTTGGACGACTTGCTTAATGACAGCAAGAATCATCCCTTCTAAAATTTCTCGCAAATTCTCCGATTCTAATACTTCGTCGCGTTGTTTGTAGATGATTTCCCGTTGCTGACGCAAAACATCATCGTATTCCAGCAAGCGTTTCCGGGCATCAAAGTTATTGCCCTCTACACGTTTTTGCGCAGATTCTACTGCCTTGCTGACCATTTTACTTTGAATCGGCTGGCTATCATCCATACCGAGTCTTTCCATCATCGACTTCATGTTATCTGACCCGAAACGGCGCATTAACTCATCTTCCATTGAAAGATAAAATTGTGTAATCCCCGGGTCGCCTTGACGGCCAGAACGTCCACGCAGCTGATTATCAATCCGGCGAGACTCATGGCGCTCCGTACCGATAACAGCAAGACCGCCAAGCTCTTTCACGCCTTCTCCCAACTTGATGTCTGTTCCGCGTCCGGCCATATTCGTCGCGATGGTCACTGCACCAGGCTGACCAGCTTCCACAATAATCTCGGCTTCACGGCCGTGATTTTTTGCGTTCAACACATTATGGGGAACGCCGCGCTTCGCCAACAAGGAAGAAATCAGCTCAGACGTTTCAATCGCCACCGTACCGACAAGCACAGGCTGCTTTAGCTGGTGTCGCTGATAGATGTCTTCCACCACCGCCCGGAACTTCCCTTCCATGGAAGCATAAATTAAGTCAGGACGATCGTCGCGGGCAATCGGACGGTTTGTCGGAATGCTGACTACTTTCATATTGTAAATATTGCGGAATTCTTCTTCTTCTGTTTTCGCTGTTCCCGTCATCCCGGAAAGTTTCTCATACATGCGGAAGAAGTTCTGGAACGTAATTGTCGCCATGGTCATGCTCTCGTTTTGAATAGGGACTCCTTCTTTGGCTTCAATTGCCTGGTGAAGGCCATCACTGTACCGGCGCCCTTTCATTAGCCGCCCTGTAAATTGATCGACGATAATGACTTCATCTTCTTGAACGACATAGTCCACATCGCGCTGCATTGTGACATGCGCTTTTAACGCCTGATTAATATGGTGGTTCAGCGTTACATGTTTTAAATCAAACAAGTTTTCAATGCCAAACGCCTTTTCCGCTTTATTAATTCCTTCTTCCGTTAGCAGGACACTTTTTGTCTTCACATCATACGTATAGTCATCTTCTGCTTTTAACGTGCGGACAAAGCTGTTGGCATGGATATAAAGCTGTGTTGACTTCTGCGCCTGACCCGAGATAATAAGCGGCGTACGCGCTTCATCAATTAAGATAGAGTCTACCTCGTCAATAACTGCAAAATGAAGCGGGCGCTGTACCTTATGTTCTTTGTAGAGCACCATGTTATCCCGGAGGTAGTCGAAACCAAATTCATTGTTTGTGCCGTACGTAATGTCTGCTTCGTAAGCCTCTTTTTCTCTTCTTTCGATAAGCTGTTTAAATTCAGTCCTACACTTAGCCCAAGAAAATTATACAACTCGCCCATTTCCACAGCGTCACGCGAAGCAAGATATTCGTTGACCGTAATAACGTGAACACCTTTGCCGGAAAGAGCATTTAAATATACTGGCATCGTCGCCGTTAACGTTTTTCCTTCCCCCGTCTTCATTTCGGAGATATTGCCTTCGTGGAGAGCAATTCCCCCATCAACTGAACGCGGTATGGGTAGAGGCCGAGTACGCGTCGTGCTCCTTCGCGCACAACCGCAAAAGCCTCTGTTAATAAATCATCAAGCGTTTCACCTTTTGCATAGCGCTCCTGAAATTCTATCGTTTTGGCGCGCAGATCTTCATCGGACAGCTGTTCCATTTCCTCTGCCAATGATTCAATTTTTAACGCCATTTTTTCTAACCGCTTTACATCGCGTTTATTTGCATCAAACATTTTTGTTAATAAGCCCATTTATAGCCGCTCCTTTTTACTTGCAACAAGTTAGTCCGTGAGCCTGAAAACCTCATAAAATTCCTATTTAATATTACCACTATCACCTGTTTGAAACAACTGAACGGCATGGAGAAAGGCTCTCGTTAAAAAAGTAAAAACGCCTGTGACAGGCGTTTTATACTTGAAGTGCTTGTTTGTCCTGTTGCAAATGTTCCTCCAGAAGAGGCTCCATTTCCTTCACACGCTTTGTTAGACTTGCAGCAGAGACTCCAAGTCGGGAAGCCAGCTGGCTATTTGAATAGTCAGTAGCAACCATTCCATGAGATTGCAGAAGTGAATAAAGAGCAGCTGTATAAATTTCCGGTTTGCGAACTGTCGGATTTTCTTTTTGGCAGTATAGATTCCAAAGAAGTATCGCTGTCTGCTGTCTCAGCTCTTCGATTCCTTCTTCCTGCAGAAATGCAAGCAAGGCATCTGCTGTTTTTTTCTGGGATTCTTTTTCCCATGCTAATTCACTATAATCCAATGTTGCTTCTTTGCCTTTATCTTTCTCTTCACCTTCACCGCCATAAATCGTAAACAGGCCTTCTAACACAGGCAGCCAGTTGGCAGCAAGAAATGTCTGCGGATCTGTTTCTTCCGCTTGCTTAAATTGTGAAGAAATCCAGCTTTCTGCTTCCGCCACGACGTGTTGTTCAAAATGAAAATCAATCATAAAGAACGTATATTCGTTTTCAAATGGCAGCAGGCCACCAGTTACAAAGACTTCTTCGATAGGCAACTGCCGGCGTGCTCGGATCGATAGCCTTTCACCCGATAATACATCTTCCACCTCATACACATTGCCTTTGGCAGCTTTTACAGTGCCTGCCACAAACTTTACTTGAGGCCATGCAAGGAGGATGTCTCTCGTCCGCTCTCTCTTCACTGTTTGCGCACGTCTGGCCACAAACTCTTCAAGGACAGTCTGTCCATTTTTAACAGGCTGCGTTAAAATAAACCAAATTTCAAAAGCAATTAGATACACCTGTGGATCTTTGCGAAGCACTTCATACGTATGTAAAAGTGACTGAAAACGTTTCTTCATTTCATACGAATGATGTTCCATGGCGTAATCGATTAGCTCACGTTGTAGATTTTCAAGCTCTTCTTGCATCACTCCGTGAATAGCCGAACCTTCTATTTTTCCACAACATTTTTTGAACTTTTTTCCGCTTCCGCATGGACATGGCTCATTCCGTCCAACTAACATAATTTTACTCCCCCTGGATCATCAACTCTTCCTCTATAGTAACATGAATTGTCAACTCTCAGTAGGGATAGCCAATAGTTTAAGAAAGCTGTTCCTTCAGAATAAAGCGCCGTTCCCCTCATTAAGTAGTCATTCACCTTTCCCATCCATCACCCGACGATTGTGAAAAAAGGGCATTAAGAAAACAGACTCCTCATTCAGGAGTCTGTTTTCTGTACATTACAGACTTGGTGAAAATTGTTAATTAATATTTTTTCCTGCCTCCACCAATATACTTTCCAAGTTATTGAATCGATCAGTTACCCTCCAGTTGATACAACACCTTCCGCATTGTCGACGACTGGAGCCTCAGGTGCCTCAATTACTGGTGTTTCAACGGCATCTCCTTCTGCTGGTGTTTCTATATTTTCTTCTTCCGATGCTTCACCAACGACCGTTTGGATAAGCGTTTGGACTTCAATTTGAAGAACCTCGACTCTTTGTTCACGTTTTTGAATATCTCCCGTGGCGTTACCCTTTACCATCAAAGAATCCAATCGATGATTCATAGCATTCAAACGGTTCTCTAACGCTGTTAATTTATCGGCATACTCTTCATGCTTGTCTGTTGCTTCAACGGAAGTGTTTTCTTGCGGCTCTTCTCCAATTGCTGGTGTCTCAAGATTCAGGGAATCAATTTCCTGCTTGTACTCTCCTAATTTTTCTTCTATGCCAGCCACCTGCTTATCGATTGATCTAAGCTGATTGGCTTGTCCTTTAATTTTTTCGTTATTGATCTCCTTTGCCCACTCCTGTTTTTCGGACGGATGAACGTCATCCTTTTGCGCTGCATATCCATATATCGGCGCAGAGAAAATTGTTCCTGCTGCTAGTGCTATTGCAAATGCGGATGATACTTTTTTCTTTTTTGCCATTCACTTACTCCTCCTTTAACATAGTTAAGCAAAGATCAACAGCCAGCAACCAATCGGTGACGCTTTTTTTCCTGGCCCGGTCTTTACGCTATCCATCATAGCGGTTACCCCTGGTTGAAACCAAGACCCAGTATAAAAAGAGGAGAGCCTTACTGTTAAACTTTCATTTTTATCCAATTCTCTCTTTATTTTGTATATTAAAAGAGGAAATGTGCTTGAAACTTTCGCTTACTTCCCTTCTTCTTTTTTCGACTGAAATCGACCAAAGCTTTATTTCTACAAGGTTGTCTCATTCAAAAAAGGGGGTTGGCGAACTGGCTTTCCAACCAACCAAGCAAGCCCGCCTATGCGACTAAAAATAGTCTATTTGATAGATTTCCATTGGCTGTGAAGCCCTTTTATCAAAAAGTCCCCGCTGTCCAAAGACAGCGGGGACTTGATTTTTTTTAATTTGTCTCAATTAAACCGTACTTTCCATCTTTTCGTCTATAAACAATATTTGTACCATTGCTTTCTGCGTCTGTGTAGATAAAGAAGTTATGTCCCAAAAGATTCATTTGCAATACGGCTTCTTCAGAATCCATTGGCTTCAAATCAAATTGCTTTGTACGAACGATTGACAATTCATCTGTCTCTTCTTCTGCTTCAGCAACTGCTGTTTCACTTTGCGCGATGGCAAAATAATCTTGCGGGTCACCCTTTTCGCGGAATTTACGGTTTACTTTTGTTTTATGTTTACGGATTTGGCGCTCTAATTTATCAACAATTAAATCAATAGCTGCATACATATCTTCATTTCGTTCTTCAGCTCGAAGCACAAGGTTTTTCATTGGGATTGTGACTTCGACTTTGGAGTTTTTATCAGAGTAAACTTTCAAATTCACATGCACAGTCGCATTTGGAGTTTCAATAAAATAACGCTCCAACTTGCTGATTTTCTTTTCCACGTATTCACGAATTGCCGGAGTTACCTCAATGTTCTCACCGCGGATGCTATAGTCTAACATGCTGACTCCTCCTTTACAAATAGCTATGTGTATATACTTCTCCTTTCCCTTAGAAACTCCTGCTTAACCTAGCAAAAATGTTTGTCGAAACTTTAATAAATATTTCCTATTCTGTCTATTGATTTTTGCAGTTGTAGCATTTCCTCGGGCCAAGTCCTAATCAAACAGACTTATTTCAGGCATTATACGCGGCAAACGAAGAAATCATGTGGCTGATTCAAAATATTCCATTTAAAAAGCAAAAAGCGAACCGTCTGAAAGCGGTTCGCTCTAAATTAATTCTTTTTATCATAAAAAACGCCATCCATCTGCATGGACGCATAAGGGTTCACATATTTGTCTACAGAGTCCTTCTTTTTTGTTAGACTTTTCATGTCTCTCTGAATGTCTTCTTTTACCTTCTTTAGCCGCATATCGATTACTGCATTGCGTTTAATCATTTCTCGCCCGAGCTCCTGCTCTTCTGCCGTGAAAGGCGGTTTAATATCCGCAAGCAGCTCTTCTCTTCTCTCAAGCAACGTTTCAATAGCCGCCATCATTTGATCTCGGTCTGCCGGCGGACGGCTCACGAGTTGAAATAGCTTTTCCGTTATTTCAAAGCAATTCTTTACAGCCGACATCAGGCTTGCCTACCTGCACCAGCATGCTGAAGCTGGCGATTTTTTTGAATAACGTCCTTCCATGTATCACGGAACTCGATGACGAACCCCTCTACTTCTTCCAAAATGGCTATGTCATTTTTTATATTTGCTTCAATCAAACGGCGGTTTAAATAATCATAAAGAGACAATAAGTTTTCTGATACAGTCATGTCCATGTTTAAGGTAACCATAAGCTCTTGAATGATCGCTTGCGCTTTTTGAATGTTTGTGTTTTTCACTTCAATGTTTTGTGCTGCAATCGCTTGTTTTGCCTGACTAATAAACTTTAAGCAACCGTTGTAGAGCATCAATGTCAATTCCCCAGGGGAAGCTGTTGTTACGGCGTTATTCGAATATGTTTGATAAGGGTTTTTCATTGCCATGAAAAAAAACACTCCTTTAATAATTAAAAATAGCTAAGGGCGCCAGCTAGAAGGCTGCGTTAGCTTTTGCTGGATCGCCCATGCGAGGTTAAATTTTTTTATCTACTAAAATCCCCAAGTAATCCGTCATGGCTGCGTACATGTCGAGAAGCTTTTTTGATGGAATTTCCCTAATGACTTCTTGTGTTTCGTCATCGATCATTGTTACGTAATATTCTTCGAGTTCATCATGAAATTCAAACTTCAAATGAGTGTTTGACGGTTTTAAGAAATCATTCATTCCCTGTACGATTTTTTCCATTTTTGCTTTTTCAGACTTACGCACAGTCATTTCAGTGGTTTCTTCCTGCTTTTGTTCCTGCAGATTGACTTCTGCTGGTTTTTGCACCGCATTTACCGGTATGATTACATGTTTTTGCTTACCTAGCTTATCTATCACTCATTACCGCCCCTTCCGGCTTGGTTTTTCTATTAGTTATATCGGAAGAAGCGAGGCAAAGTTAATAAAAAGAAAAGAATCTATTTCATGATTTTGTGAAAAATACAAATAAATAGAAATAGCAAGAAAACTTCCGTCTAAAAGTCCACTTTCGATTCTACCGGCTAATATACTTTTGTATCAGGGAAGCTGTGCGTTGGAAATATGTTTCCTCATGCGGGACAAAGTCTGCTTTGCTAATCATCCGCCTAAAGGGAATCTGTTCATTGTCTACTCCGATCAAAAAGCCTTCCCCCAACATGTTAAGTTCTTCTCCTTGGCAAAATCTTAAAAAGACAGATAAGTCTACAGAAACGATGCCAGATACCTCTTCTTTTTGCAGCGAATAGTCTTCGATAGGCTTCAAGCTTTCATATAAAAAAACATGACACCATTCGTTATCTAAAAAATCTCCCATGTGTAGACGATCTGGTACGGTGCCAAGTAAAATAAGGTCGTTAAAAGAAACGTCCAGCCCTAGTTCTTCTTGAACTTCGCGCACACCATCCTGCACCGTCTCATGTGCAAGCAAATGTCCAGCTGCTGTAATATCCAATAGTCCAGGAAAATCCTTTTTTATTTCACTGCGAACTTGTAAATGAATCGTATAACTGTTTTCTTTTTTGCTAATGACCCAGCAGTGAAACGTTTCATGCCAGTGGCCTTTTTTATGCACGTCATCTCTTGAGGCAATGCCTATTTCCTTTCGCTTCTCATCTACCACTCTAATCATTTCTGTTTCCATATGTTCATTCACCTGGATGGATGTGCTGTACGCGCCCGACTTGGCCATCTTCAAGCCTCACCTTTATTCCATGCGGGTGTGAACTAGAGTTTGTTAAAATATCTTTTACAATGCCGGTTGTTCTTTTTCCTGTTCGCTGGTCCTGCTTTAATACAATATCTACCTTTAACCCCGGCTGAATATCTTTGCGGTTTTTTCCACTCATTGAGATAAAACCCCTTTCACGTGATTGTCATATCCCTTAACTATAAACGATGGATGCAGTTCTTTCTAATGAAATATCAGCTTTTCTCTTACTAAGTTCCCCTATGCTACTTTTTGACTAGAAAAGAATATTATCATATAATAATTATTATAAATTGAGAATCAAAGGGATAATAGTATGGGTATACACCAGTTCACTGCCAAGCAAAAAAGCGGAAAGGAAATCGATTTAAAAGACTATGCAGGCAAAGTTTTACTCATTGTTAATACGGCCAGCAAATGTACCTTCACTCCGCAGTTTGAAGATTTACAAAAGCTATATGTACGATATAGAGAAGCCGGTTTGGAAATCCTCGGTTTTCCATGCAATCAATTTGGTGAGCAAGAGCCTGGCAGCAATGAGGAAGCAGCAGAATTTTGCCAGTTAAATTACGGTGTAACTTTTCCAGTCTTCTCAAAAGTAGAAGTAAATGGAGAGCAGGCGGACCCGCTGTTTCAATATTTAAGAGAAGCAGCTCCATTTCGTGGCTTTGATGATGCCAATGTGAATGAAAAGCTTTTGAAAATGATGATTGCTGACCGGAATCCCGAATGGTTAGTAGGAGATGCTATTAAATGGAACTTTACAAAATTTCTCGTTGATGCCAACGGTACTGTTATCAAGCGCTTTGAACCTTCTGATGACTTTTCTTCGATAGAAAAAGAAGTTGAAAGTTTGTTAGCTTAATAAAAAAGAACCGTGCACAAAGCTCTCACGCTTGCCCTTGCACGGTTCTTTTTATTAAACGCGTTAAATCACTGTTTTTAACAGAGAGTTATTCATGTGTAGAAGTGAATCATTTTTTATATTGATCTAAAGAATAAATCACTTTAGCTGCCTCAGCTCTACTAGCTGATTTTTTCGGTTGGAACGAATTGTTTTTATAGCCCGATATGAACTCCAACTCCGTCGCTATAGCAATTTCATCGGCAAAGCCTTTATGAATGTTCTTCTTGTCTTTAAATGAGACTGGCTTGGAGGCAGAGAATTTTTCCCCTGTTTTTACTTCCAAGGCTTTTACAGTCATGACCGCCATCTGTTCTCTCGTGATCGGCTGATGAGGGGCAAAACGATCTTTGCTTACACCGGAAACGATGCCTGCTTCATACACAGCAGCGACGTCTTTTGCCATAGAAGCCGGCACATCTTTAAATGGAGAAGCATTTTTCGCTTTTAAATTTAATGCCCGGGCTAAAAAAGCCGCATACTCTCCTCTTTTTACGCTTGCTTGCGGAGCGAAGGTTTTGTCGTTTTTCCCAAGAATGATTCCCTTCTCTGCTAATACATGAATATATTCATAAGCCCAATGATCTTTTGGAACATCCTTAAATACAAGCGGTTCTTCTCCCGGCTGCGTCGCTTTTGCGTTCATATTAATAGAGTATTGAGCAAACCCGCTATCAAGCTGTTGGATAAATGCAAATTTATCAGATCCATCGATGAATTTTTTGGCATTTGGCGAGCTTTCAAATGTTACTTTAGCGTTTTGTGAAAGCGGAGCAAATGACCAGTTGCCGTCAGCTGATGGATTAATTTCTTTTTCTTCCATAATGTAATCAATTAGAATGCTTCTGCTTTCATCTGGTGTCGCAACAGCGATATTTTTTCCGTCAAGGCCAGGGAAGTTACCGCCGCCGCCAGCACGGTAATTGTTTGTAGCGACAAGGAATTTTTGTTTTGGATCAATTGGCTTGCCGTTGAACCGCAGATTTTTAATGCGGTTAGCATCTGAGTTAACAACTTTGCCGTCCTTTCCATATTTTGCAGGCTGGGCAACATCCACTTGATAGGTGACACCATCGAGCGTATCGAAGTTATAAGTTGGAAAATCTTTATTGATCAGTTCTTGTGCTTCTCCTTTGGACGGATCAATCTGGTTAAATTGTCCAGCTGACATTTCCAGCCATTCTTTCACTTGGGAGCCATCAACCATTACCGCACTTAATGTATTAGGGTACAGATACAGGTCAGATACATTTTTAATAGCAATATCCCCGGCCGGAATATCTGTATAATAGTTCGCTCCCATGCGTGCGCCTGCTTTAAACGGTGCAGCAGCCGATAAAACTGGAATGTTTTCATATTCAGTGCCTTTAATATACTTTTCTACATACCATTTTTGAGCATTGGCAACAATTTGAACAGACGGATCATCTTGTACAAGAGCAAAATAACTATTAATCGGTGCTGTTGTTTTGCCGACTGCACTCCGTATCCAGTCAAGTGTATCCTCATGATCGTCCTTTACAGCATTAACAATGTCTTTATCAGAATCTACTGCTGCTTGGCCATCAGCATTTGTGATTCCCCTTGTTTCCGCTTTAGCATCCGCAACTTTCCATTTGCCATCTTCTTTCCGTAACTGAAGATCAACTACCCCAAGGTGGCTGCCCCAGAATCCCGGCATTACCGCCGCTACGCCATTGACGGTTCCTTTTTCAATATCAGCTCCAGGAAGATCTTTATATTGGCTGCTTGGGAACACGCCGTGAGAGTGGCCAAAGAGAACGGCATCAATTCCCTCTACTTTCGTTAAATCATAAGTCGCGTTTTCCTTCATCGCTCCTTCTTCCATTGTACCAAGTCCTGAATGGGGGATAGCAACGATCACATCTGCTCCTTTTTCTTTCATTTCAGGGACAAATTTTTTCGCAGATTCTATAATATCTTTAGCAATTACTTTGCCTTCAAGATTAGCCTTGTCCCAGTTCATAATTTGCGGCGGCACAAAGCCAATAACGCCT
The DNA here is from genome assembly GCF_003600835.1 of Bacillus sp. PK3_68. NCBI lineage: Bacteria > Bacillati > Bacillota > Bacilli > Caryophanales > Bacillaceae > Bacillus > Bacillus sp. PK3_68. Next base: position 2,076,354 of record NZ_NQYC01000001.1, read on the forward strand.
ACCTTGATCGTATGTTCTTCACCATCTTCATCCATCACTTTTTTATCGAGTAATAGATAAGGAGTGAAGTAATTCTTATCGTTGTCCGGATTATTATCCTTGTCATCTATGTACACATTTGCATTTACATAAGGGAAATCGGAGCCCTTTAATGACGTACCCAAGAAATCAAGTCCATAGTTGAATTCATGGTTGCCAATATTACCAGCATCATAGTCTAACAGATTCATCGCTTTATATACCGGATGAGTATCGCCTTCTTTTAACCCCTTAATTCTGGCAATATAATCACCAAGCGGATTTCCTTGAATTAAATCTCCATTATCGAACAGCATGGAGTTTTTGCTTTCTGTCCGCGCCTTTTTAATGAGGGAAGCTGTGCGGGCTAGGCCGTAATCATTCACTTCCTTGTCCTGATAGTAATCGTAGTTCATGACATTTACATGGATGTCTGTCGTTTCAAGCAACCGTAATTTAACAATGTCCTCATTCAATACATTGGCATAAGTTGGTTTTTCCATGCTCGCTGGCAAAACAAGCCCAAACACAAGAGCTGCTGTCACTGCTGTCTTTTTCGCTTTGTTGATTCCCATACATGTTCCCTCCCTGAATAAATTATTCCCTTTTTTTGATCATAGCATATAAAATGTAAATATTTTTATACTTATGTAAACATTATGATAATTTCAGTTAAATTTTTACTTATGCTGTTCGTGTCCCTCAGCCATACTCATTTATCACAAGCTAGTAAAAGAAGGACAGCAGATTGTCACAGAGCATAAAGAATTGAAAGCGTTATCAAAAATGACCGCCATTAAACGGTAAGAACAATGGAAACAAACGCCATAGTGATCCATCTGGACGAATGTGCTAAGGAAAAGTGAAATACACAGTTTTAGCCCTTCCCTTTTGGAATAGCATATAAAACAAACAGTGTCTGTCTCAAAGATACTTTGCCCCTCCGTTTCTTGGTGACTCTCAGCCTCATCCACTTTCCTTCTTCTTAAACAATGAATAGATATTCATTTATTTTATCACCCGTCCATACTTTTGTCATTATTAATTTTACCCACCCTTCCCTCTTTATTATCTGGCAATTGACCTTTCCTGCAGACGATGCATGCTGGCTGTTTCGCGGATTTTCCTATGGTACTATGAAAACATCATCAGAATTTTTCTGCTTCTTAGAAAGGAGAAGGTGTAGCTTATGGATAAGCAGTGGGTCATTCTCAAAGATCACGTACAGGATGAGTGGCTGGACTACAATGGACATATGAACGATGCTGAATATGCGCGTGTTTTCAGCTGGGCAGGATTTAACTGGATGAAGGAGGTGGGCTTTAATGACGCATTTCGTCGGAAACACCAATATACAATTTTTACACTGGAAAGCCATATTTGCTACTTGGCGGAGATGAAACCAAATGAAGCATTCGAAGTTTCTCTTCAGGTACTTGATTACGATAAAAAGCGAGTTCATTTCTTTTTTCAATTATTCGGCAGCAATGGAAAGCGGGCAGCAACATGCGAGCAAATACTCATGGGCATGGATCAAAAACAACGCCGGCCGGCCCCGTTTCCACATGAGCTGTTTGAAAAAATCAAGCATCTGGCTGAACAGCAAGCCGGACTGCCCAGACCAAAAGAAGTTGGACAAACCATTGGTATCCGCAGGAAAGATAAACAAAAAGATCATTAAAGTAATTAAAGGCCAATTTCCATATGCCAATTGGATTGGCAGCGGAAATTGGCCTTTGCCTTGTTTAAGGCGCTATCTTCTCATCTGGATCAGCCGATGCCCGATGATTAAATCCATCAGCCAAGTGGCTGTGCTCGCCAAGAATGTAATAATCAAGCTCTTTCTTCGGAATTTGTTTGTACGACTTCCCATACACTGTGTAAAACAGAACCCCTATAGCCAGCCAAATGAGTAAAGCTATCCAGGATGGTCCTCCCATAAATGCTGGCGATCCCGGAACAGCAAGTAAGATAACGAAAGAGAGACTGCTAATAACGCCGAGTAAACTGCATAATTTTTTTCCTGGTGAAACAGCTCCCTCGATAACAGATTCGTCTCCGGACCATTTGAAAAACTTATAAGCCGCAAAACAAGTATAAAAATAGGCAACTGCTACACCAATAGAAGCCATATCAACGATCCAAAGCAGTACCTGTCTGCCAAACCACGGGGCAACTAAACAGATAATCATCGTAAAAATGATACCAGCATAAGGCGTTCTATAGGTTGGATGAAGCTTTCCGAATACATCAGGCAATATTTTCGCACGGGCCATGGCAAACAGCAAACGGCTTGCCGATACATAAAAGCCGTTTAAACCCGTAAAGATGCCCATGCAGATTGCAATCGCTAAAACAATTAAACCGATATTGCCAAACGCCCCGGCAACCACGTCTCCTGTCCCCCAGATCGACTGCTTGGCAACCAAATCCTGCCATGGCATGCCAACAGCAGTGAAAAGAATATTGGTTACGTAAATGAGCGTAGCAAAAACAAGAGCCCACACAATCAACGAAAACGCTTTTTTAGCAGGAAAATCAAACTCTTCCGCTGATTGCGGTACGTTGTCAAAACCAACGAAGGCGAAAGGAGCAATGGCTACAATTGTCAGGATAGCCGATAAAGCTGGAATTTCCGGGTTAAATGCCGGCTGCAAATGAGATAAAGATGAGTCAGGATGCGTAAACATGCCGATTCCCAATGCAGCTACTCCTAACACGAGAATGACACAAAAGATAAACTGCAGCCGGCCAGAAAAAGAGGCACCGCGGATATTGAGCCAGGCAAACACACACAAAGCAATCGTTGCGATCAACACTTCAGTAAAATAAACATCCCAGCCAGCAATACTATACATCTGCCCTTTCATCGCTACTTTAGGAATCGTAAATTTAAATAAAAGTGCCATAGCAGACGCATTCAAAGCGACAATACTCATATAACCGAGCACTAAAAACCAGCCGCAAATGTAGGCATTCGTCCTTCCAAAACCAAGATACGCGTAAGCAAATTCTCCCCCTGAAACTGGAAAATGCCTAATTAGAAACCCGTAACTGACTGCAATTAAAATCATGAGAAGCCCGCCAATCCCAAATCCGATGGCTGCCCCGATTGGCCCTGGCTTTGCCATCCAGTCTGCCGGAAGGACAAAGCTTCCCCAGCCGATTGCTGATCCTAGGGCAATCGCCCAAACCCAGTGTGGTTTCAGCGTCTTGTCCAGCTGCGTTCTTTCTTCCATGCAAAAAACCTCCTTCATTTATAGTAATTAAGCTCGTAGAGAGGTTTAACCAGAAAAAACATAACCATCCCTCAGAGCATAACCCTCAAAATAAATTAAATATTCTGTTTATTTATTACGTATTTATTCAGGATCGGCACAGTGATAGTATTTGTGAAAGGAAGCAATGCGGGGTAACTTGAAGTGAAGACTTGTTCTTATCCCTACTATATTATAGAGTTTTACAACTAACGATTTAACATTTTAATAAGCGTTATGAGATACTTTAATAAGTGACGAGCTCCACCTTTCGATAGTTGTCATCCTCTCCTGCTTTTCGCTCTTATAGAGTCGACTTATAGTTATAATAATGAATATATTCATTATTATTTATTTTAGTCATTCACTGTAAGCTACTTTATAAAAGCTTTCTTTACTTCTTTTAGGCGGCGCCCACTTTACAGATAAATCACTCTTTTATTTATCCTTTTCTTATAGAAAATTGTTTTAAGATGGCCAGCTAGCTTTTCAAGCCCTTTTATCTTGAAGGCACTTTAACGTTTGTACGCTTGAATGTAAGAGTGACTCTGCGCTAAATGTTACTGCTCTCTCCGTACAAAATGTTAAAAATTCTTTATAGCTGACATAAATAGCCTCCAACAGCTTTTCTGTGTCGATAACGGATGATTGAATGAATTCTTTATTATTTTCCATAGTGACTTTCTCTATCTCAAAAAAATACCCCTTCTCTTCTTTTACTAAATAAAGTTTAGTAGGATTATCTAATAATTCAATAGGATATTTTTTCTCACTAGCTCTGTCTAACACAATGTAGGAGAGGTCGGCCCATGTTTCTAATAATTCTCCGGTCCACTCCTTTTCAGATACAATGACCTGATCATCATCTATAATTTTTATATATCCTGATAAATAATCTCCCTCCTCATGATTTAGTAATTTTTGTGCAGCCAGTTCTGCTGAAGGATGGGAAATCGCTACAAAGTTCTTTTTCTGATCGGTCAAAAAACCTAATTCTGGAACAAAATTAGTGATATACGTTATTATTTTAATTTTTTTATTCATCCTATCCCTCTTTTATTCATAACTTATCTGTTCTTGTTCATATTTAACACTATTCCTATACGTTGAACAGCTGTCGCTTTTTTTATCTTTTCATGTTCATACAGCTGTGTTTAGTCCTTTTCCTATCTTCTTATTAGCAACAACTAAAAATAGTGGCAGTTAAAAAAACTGCGCCTCAATAGTCGTACACAACGACCAATTAAGACGCAGTTCTGTTGTTTACTAAAAAGGGTACGTGCGATACTTTGTTTGCAGAGAAACCCATTTAGTAACAGTAAACTCTTCAATGACCCACGGGTAACCGAACCGGCCCATTCCGCTTTGTTTGTTGCCGCCAAACGGAACAACCGGGCTGTCATTCACTGTCTGATCATTAATATGAGTCATGCCGCTATCAATTTGAAGAGCAAGCTGCTCCCCCTTCTCCAAGTCCGTCGTAAAGATGGCTGAACTTAAGCCATACTGTGTATCATTAGCCAGTTCAATTGCCTCCTCGTCCGTTTCTGCTTTAATAAGAGAGGCAATCGGGGCAAATAATTCTGTCTGGGCAAGCTCGCTTGAATTATCTACTTCTGAAAAAACGAACGGCGTTAATACGTTGCCTTCCGCTCTTCCTTCTAAAGCAATGTTCACACCTTTCTGCTTAGCTTTTTCGATAATCTGCAACGCTTTATTTAATTGATTTTTATTCATTAACGGGCCAATAACTGTATTTGGATCACTTGGATCACCCGCCGGTAATTGTTTCACACGCTCTACAAATTTCTGCTTAAATTCCTCATAGACAGCTTTATGAATGATCAAGCGATTAATGATCATGCAAATCTGCCCCTGATGGATAAACTTTCCAAATATTGCCGCATCCACTGCCCGATCTACATCCGCATCTGACAATACAACGAACGGATTGTTGCCGCCTAATTCAAGGGCTACCCGCTTAAAGTTTTCACCCGCGATGCGGCCGATTAATTTTCCGACCGGAGTAGATCCTGTAAAGCTGATTAAGCGCGGAATCGGATTTTCCAGCATCTCATTTCCTATTTCTTCAAGGTCCGTCAAGATCATATTAAAGACGCCTTTAGGAAGGCCGGCTTCTTCAAAGGCTTTCGCCAAGATAACACCGCCAGTAAGCCCTGTCTGTAAAGCCGGCTTGTGAACAACGGCATTGCCAAGGGCAAGAGCTGGAGCAATCGCCCGCATAGATAAGTTCATTGGAAAGTTAAACGGCGAAATAGAGGAAATAACACCGAGCGGCAGGCGATGAACATGGTTCACTTTCCCTTCAATCGGATCAGATATTTCTTTTATTTCATCTAGTTCTCCTGCATATTTAACAGCCTGTTCAAGCAACCCAATGGTCAAACCGATCTCTACGCCTGCCTTTACGGCCGTTCCCCCTGTTTCACGAGTTATTGTCTTTTGAACATCTTCCTTATGTTCTTTCAAATAATCCGCTGCTTTCTTCAAAACTGCTTTTCGCTCATCAGCTGTTGTCTTTGCCCACTCTTTCTGAGCCTGCTTTGCTATTTCAAATGCTTCTTTTACCTGCCCCTTTGTCGCCAATTTGACGGCAGCAATCTCTGATTCATCGTACGGATTAATAATCTTTCCAACCCGTTCGCTCTTCCCTTCTGTCCACTGACCATTTAAAAAGCTTTTGTTGGATTGTTCGAATATTGGCATGAGCTTCACTCCTTGTTATGCCTTAGCAAACGATGTAAATGATAACTCTTTTGTTTTTACCCTGATAGAAAAATTTAAACATCCGCGGACGATCATTCCGCTTTATACTCTACTACTCTTTTATAAACGAATGGTTTTTTATGCAATCATTCTAAATAAATTACAAATTGGCTCTTGAAAATGAAAACGTTTTCTTATAAAATAAATAGTAGGTTGGACAGCAACAGTGGCTGTCATGATATTTGGCGCAGGCGGGGCCAGTATCGATTTAAATGAATAAAAATTCATCGTTTGTACTTTAAATACAAACGATGCATCCACTTTTATTTGCTTTTGGAGAGCGTTAAAGAAGAAACTTTGACGCTTTTTTCATGCTTTATTCATTCCTCAGACATAGCAGGCATATAAGAAAACATGTACAATAAAAAGAGAACAGCTATTTATGAATAAGGGGTGGAGACAGATGATCATTGTGACTACAGAGAAAATTGCCGGCTATAAGGTTACTGAAATAAAAGGACCTGTGTTTGGCTTAACCGTTAGAGCACGGGGAATTGGAAAAGATATTGTCGCTTCATTTAAAGGCCTTGTGGGCGGAGAAATCAATCAGTATACAGAGATGCTAGAAGATGCGCGGAAACAGGCAATGGACCGCATGGTTCAAAATGCCAAAGCTATGGACGCCAACGCTATTATTATGATGAGATTTGACTCTGGAGAAATCGGTCAAAACATGAGCGAAATCGTTGCTTACGGGACAGCTGTTACTGTGGAACAGGAATAAGACCTATGCTGGAATGGATCATTGGTTTTTACGGTTTGCAGCTGATTGCTCTCATTGTTTTGGTGATCGGTTCCTGGTTCATCTGGGATCGTCGATTTAAAACGAAACACGGCCAGCAAGTGCCAGAGGGATTTGTGCGCACAAAAGAAGTGTCCTTTGACCCGACAACTAAGAAAAAGCTAGTCGTTTATATGCACCCTGATACAGGCGAACGATTTTATAAAGAAGAAAAATAATAGACTCTGTGCTTCCTGAAAAGAAGCACAGAGTCTATTTATTTACTTATCGTCAAACTATTAATGCCCCACTTGCCATGGGCGGCTTACCTGGGGCGGCTTTCTCCTTTGTCTTGGTCCTAATTCGTCTCTCGTTACTCTGCGCGGCTCCATTCCTCTTTCAATTCTTGTCCGCACTTCTTGGGAATAAGCATATAAATTAGGAGGTAAGTATACCCGAGACGCTTCCTGCTGGCAGTTTGGGCATAATGAGGTCCCTTTATAACTCGACATTGACTTGAAAAATAAAGTGAATTCACCGCATTGATTGCATTTGAACGTATAACTCGGCAAGGCCATTCCCCCTTACTTCGGATCGATATCCTTTTCAAATATTTTTGTCGGAATGGCTACCGTACAGCACGCATTCGGAATATCAACGATTCCGCTGATTCGTCCCTCAATAGGTGCCGTACTTAAGAGCATGTAAGCCTGTTCTCCCGTATAACCGAGCGTTTTCAAATACTCAATAGCATTTAAACAAGCTCTGCGATAAGCAATATGAGCATCCAGGTAATGCTGTTTCCCATCAAACTCATCTACAGAAATTCCTTCAAATACAAGATAGTCTGAGTAATGCGGTTCAACCGGACCTGGTTTAAAAACAGGGTTATCTTTAATTTTGTACTTCTCCATGCCGCCTTTAATCACATCTACCTTTAGATCAATCCACCCTGCCATCTCAATTCCGCCGCAGAAAGTAATCTCGCCGTCCCCCTGTGAAAAGTGGAGATCTCCGACTGATAACTTAGCTCCGTCTACAAACACCGGGAAGAAGATCCTTGAGCCTTTGGACAAGTTTTTAATGTCACAGTTCCCACCGTTTTCCCTTGGCGGAACTGTTCGAGCTCCTTCCTTAGCCACCCGGTCAAATTCTGCTCCTTTCAGCGTACCGAGTACTGCATGCTCAACCTGCGGGGAAGTGGCCAGTTCCGGCACACGGTCTGGGTCCGTCATCTTTAGCTCATTTTCCCTTCTATTCCACTCCTGCAGCATCTCCATAGAAGGGGCTACCCCGATTAAGCCAGGGTGAATAAGCCCAGCAAACTTCACATCCGGTACATGTCTTGAAGTCGTATAAATTCCTTCAAAGTCCCAGATAGATTTTGCTGCTTCTGGGAAGTGCTCCACTAAAAAGCTGCCGCCGTTTTCCTTGGCGAATATTCCGTTAAATCCCCATTCATATTCCGGAAAGGCACCGATATCTAAAATATCTACGACAAGCAAGTCTCCCGGTTCCACTCCATTGACATAAACAGGCCCGCTTAAAACATGCACTCGCGGCAAAATAACATCCCGTATATCATTTGGATTGTCATCATTGCTAATTTGGCCATCTGTCCAATCTTTGCACTCCATCCGAAAAGATTCTCCTGGCTCTACTGAAAAAGCTGCTGGAATATCCGGATGCCAGCGATTGTGTCCAGGATGGGCCTGCTGTTCCATTGGCTTGCTAAGGTCAAGTTTGAATAACGTTTTTGGCATGTCGTTCCCCCTTCAATCAACTAATCTATGAAGTCAGAATATGTATGCGTTTTCATTTTAACTGGTTGAAAAATAATAGTCAAATTATTCAAACTATTATACCTTGCTTACATTACTATAAATTCCTTCCAAAAGCAGCCACTCCCCTTCTCCCTTCTCAATTTGTTAAGATAGTTATAATTATTTTGCATAAATGAGGAGAGATAATAGCTTGTCTTATGTTATAAAGGAAGCAATAAGAATTATGTACTGACTTTTCTAAAGATAGGAGGACGCCTGATGAATTGGAAAGTGTATTTCGATATTGTTGCGGCTATGATAAGAACGGGCATTTTAGGATACGGAGGCGGCCCTTCGGTCATTCCGCTTTTTCGTCATGAAGCCGTTACACGCTATAAGTGGATCAGCGATGAAGAATTTGGTGAAGTCCTCGCCTTTGCTAATGCTTTGCCAGGTCCGATTGCTACAAAAATGGCTGCCCACCTCGGCTACCAGCAAAAAGGTGCGCTTGGTGCATCAATCGCTGTGATCGCTCATATTTTTCCTACCACTGTCGGCATAGTCGCTCTAATGGGCGTGCTCTATACTCTGAAAGAATCTCCTGTAATTTCAGGAATGATTGGAGCGGTCCGGCCCGTCATTGCCGTTTTGCTCGGCATGATGGCTTACGAATTCTGCGCAAAAACATGGAAAGGTTTAGGAAAAGCCGTCGGCTTGTTGTTCGGCCTTCTATCCTTCCTATTGCTTGCCATTCTGGATACTCATCCGGCTGTTGTCATCATACTTTTCTTAGCTTATGGCACGGTCCACATCAAGTTTTCCGGATGGGCTAAACACAAATGGAAGAAGCCTAAAACAGACCAAGATAGCGAGGGATCAGAATGATTTTTTGGCAATTGTTTTCTGCCTTTTTTGTTGCGAACTTGCTCGGTTATGGCGGAGGCCCGGCATCCATTCCGCTGATGCAGCAGGAAGTAGTCGATCACTACGGCTGGATGACCAATGAACAATTTGTAGACATGCTGGCTGTTGCCAACGCCTTACCCGGACCCATTTCAACTAAGATTGCCGCATTGGCCGGCTATCAGCAGGCTGGCTGGCTCGGACTGGCAGTAGCCACTTTCGCTACTGTCGCTCCTTCCGCCATCGCTATTATCATTCTCCTTAAGATATTAAGTCGATTTAAACAGTCTCCTGTTGTAAAAGGAATGACCTTACTCGTTCAACCGGTCATTGCAACAATGATGATCCTGCTGACATGGGAGTTTAGCCACGTATCTTTTAGCTCCATCGGTTATTTGCAATCTCTTCTGATCGGAATCATTGCATTACTGGCAATGACAAAGTGGAAAATCCACCCTGCCATTGTCATCGTAGCCGCCTTTATTTATGGCGGATTAGTATTGCCGCATTTTTCTTCCTATTAATAACTGTAAAAGAACCCCTGAATTTTTATATTCAGGGGTTCTCTTCTTAACCTTTATGAACAATCAAGGTTTGTGAGCGCTTCCACAATTTAAGAGGCTATTTCTCTTCATTAAGGCTTGTTCAGATTACACTTTTCAAGCGGCACCACTTTTGTTTTCTTCGCAACTTTGTAACCAAGCCAAACGACAATGAATAATGGAAGACCGATATAAGAAATAATCGCGCCGTTCCAGTCAATCGTACCGCTTGTGAAAGCGCTGTAATTTTGTCCAAGGATAACAATCGTACAAAGTGTAAGCGCAAAGAGCGGACCAAACGGAAACCACTTTGCCCGATAAGGCAAATCACGTAAGTCATGTCCTTGAGCCATATAAGCTCTGCGGAAACGATAATGACTGATAGCGATTCCAAGCCAGGCAATAAAACCGGACATGCCTGATGCATTCAATAACCAAATATAGACTGCCCCATCACCAAAGAAAGAAGCAAGGAAAGCCAGCGTTCCAACAAGAGAAGTGATAATTAAAGCATTCACCGGCACACCGCGACGGTCTAATCTAGCCAAAAACTTCGGTGCTTTTCCTTCTCTCGCTAAATCCCATAACATCCGAGTAGAAGCATACATGCCAGAGCTTCCAGCCGATAAAACAGATGTTAAAATAATGGCATTCATGACCGATGCTGCAAAAGCGACGCCTGCCTGATCAAATACAAGCGTGAAGGGACTGACTGTTACATCCTCGCTTGCTAAACTCGCCGTCGTATACGGAATAATCAGACTAATCACAAGGATAGCAAAGATATAAAATAGCAAAATCCGCCAGAACACTTGTCGAACTGCTTTTGGAATAGCGCGAGACGGGTTATCTGTTTCGCCGGCAGCTACTCCGAAAAGCTCTGTTCCCTGGAATGAGTAACCAGCCGCCATAAAGATCCCAAGAATCGTCATGAATCCACCTTGGAATGGAGCATCTCCAATCGTAAAGTTTTTAAAGCCGATATATTCACCACCAACAATACCGAAAATCATCAAAACCCCTGTAATTAGAAATACAATGACTGCCGTTACTTTTATCATTGAAAACCAGTATTCTGACTCTCCAAACCCTTTGACAGAAAGATAGTTTAATAGAAAGATAACCGCTAAACATAATCCGCTCCAAAGAATGGAAGGGCTGTTTGGGAACCAAAATTTCATAATTAATGTTACAGCAGCAAGCTCAGAAGCAATCGTAATTGCCCAGTTATACCAGTAATTCCAGCCGAGCGCAAACCCCAATGCCGGATCTACGAAGCGGGTCGCATAAGTGCTGAATGAACCGGCTACCGGCAAAAAAGCAGCCATTTCAGCAAGACTGATCATTACGAAATAAACCATAATTCCAATTGCCCCATAAGCAAGGAGCGCTCCTCCCGGCCCTGCTGTATGAATAGCACTTCCGCTTGCGAGGAATAGGCCCGTGCCGATTGTTCCTCCAAGTGCGATCATTGTTAAATGTCTTGACTTTAAACTTCGTTTTAACTCTTGTGATGGTTCTTGTGCTAGCTGATTGTTTGCCTCATTCGTTGACAAGATAGTAGGTTGAGAGGCGTTATTTGGCATACATTGTTCCCCCTTTTTCTATGAGGACCTGTCATGTTCTGCTTGTGGATTCTTCGGATGTGCATTCCAGTCTTCATACTTTTTATTTAACCAGCCGCAGCTTCCTGCAGATGCAGCGGCTGGCTGAATAACAAACTATTTGAGTACGTATAGTGTTTTTAATGTATCGTCGGAAGGACTCTGAAAATAGGCTCCCATTTCCTTTAACTCTTTAATCGTTTGTACATGAGTGGCAGTAATTTCCTCCCCAGGTGTCAACAACGGAATTCCCGGTGGATAAGGAAGAATCATTTCTCCGCAAAGAGAGCCAACGGCGTCTTCTAAAGCTACTCTTTTGCGCGGCATGTGAAAAGCATCTCGCAAAGAGACTTCCTGCTTATATAATGTGCCTTCCGCTGCAAAAAGAACAGTCTCTACTTTCTCCTTCTGCTCCGTCATTGCCCATTGCTGTAGCTTTTGATCAATCGCTTTAATCGCTTCCACTACTTTCTCAATATCCTCTTGTTCCTCATTCAATGAGAATAAAAAGACAATATTGCGCGGATCGCTGATCTCTGCTGTACAGCCTTGCTCGTAAAACATATCCAGCAGCTGATAGCCAGAGACCACCTCATTGTTGCAGGAGATAATCCATTTTAACGGATCCCGATAATGAACCTCTTGACTTCCCTCCCAGATGGAAAGCGCTTGCAGCTCATCTGAAAGAGCCATACGTCTTTCCTCTAAACGTTTCACTGTTTCTTTTAAATGCGCACGTCCTTCTGTCACTAAATAACGTCGAGCCAGATCCAAAGAAGCAAGTAACGGATAGGAAGGGCTCGTTGATTGAATCATTCCGAGCACTTGTGCCAGCCGCTCACGGGAAACACGGTCTCCTTTTACATGAAGCATTGAAGCCATAGTCATAGCTGTAAGCATCTTATGCGTAGATTGTATAACAACATCTGCTCCTTTAGATAAAGCTGACGGTGGCACTTCCTCCGATTGGCCAAAATGGGCTCCATGGGCTTCATCAACAATGAGAGGCACCCCCGCTTTGTGGCAAGTCTCAGCTAAACGGGTAATATCCTGACTCATTCCATAGTAGTTAGGGTTCGTAATCCAAACGCCTTTTACATCCGGGTTTTCCGCCAGTGCTTTTTCAATGTAGTAAATATCAGATACTTTCGCTACTTTCGTTGTGGATTCAATAGCCGGTGCGATAAAGATTGGCTGAGCACCTGCCAGCATTAAACCATGAAACACCGATTTATGCATATTGCGCTGAACGAGAATTTTCTCTCCAGGCGCACATAGAGTGAGAGCTACTCCGATGTTTCCGATGGTGCTTCCGCCTACTAAGAAAAATGTATGATCTGCTCCGAATGCTTCCGCTGCTAAATTTTGAGCATCAGCGATAAAATCCGTCGGATGATGCAAGTCATCAATTCCTACTGATTCAGTTGCATCTATTTTTAATATGCTCTCAAAGCGGCCAAATGCTTCCCGGTCAAACACCCGCCCGTCTTTATGTCCAGGCACATGCATAGATGTACGCTTGCTTGCTTCATATAAACAAAGGGCCTCATAAAGCGGTGCCTCTGTATGATCAACTTTAGAATGAGGGGCTTCATACATATTCGTAATTGTAAGATTCATTCTCTCTCTCCTCCAATACTTTTACTTGTTAGCAGACAGTTCTTCTGCTATAAACTATTCCGTTTTTCTTTATAGCAATTTCTATGCCAAAAAGAAGACCTCTTCTCATAAACCCTGTAATAGAGCGGAAATTTAAATATTAACGGAGGGAGCATTAGAGATTTTATTGAAAGAATCTAATAAAAACATATAAAAAACCGCCGAAAATTCGGCGGTCTACAATATATTTAACTTCGTTAGTTTATATTGCAGCGTTTGCCGGGGATTTCTAATAGCTTTGCAGCCTTTTGTATATTGCCCTCTGTCTCTGCTAGTGCCTGTCTGATTAAGTTTTCTTCAGTGTCTATTAACGCCTGCCGCAACGGCTGCAGCGAAATGGGTTTTGTCCTTTCCGGTGCTGGAGTGTCCCCTGCAATATGCATAGGAATATGCTCCACTGTAATTGAATCACCGTCCATAATGTTCATCGCTGATTCAATCGCATGCTCTAATTCCCGGACATTGCCCGGCCAGTCATACTGGTTAAATCTGACCTTTACTTCTTCATCAACCTTGGTAACGAGCTTGCCAAAGAGAAAGTTATATTTCTGAATAAAGTGATCCGTCAGCAATGGAAGATCACCCTTTCTATCCCTGAGCGGCGGAATCTGCAAATTGATTACATTTAAACGATAATACAGGTCGGAGCGCAGTGTTTTTTCACGGAGACAAACGTCTGCCGGCTCATTCATCGCCGCAATAATCCGAACATTCACTCCATGCTCTTTCGTCCCACCTATTCTGCGAATTACTCCGTTCTCTAGCACCCGCAATAGTTTTGCTTGAATATCAAGCGGCATCGAGTTAATCTCATCTAAAAACAGCGTGCCCCCGTCCGCAAGTTCAAACAAGCCAGGCCGATCCACAGCACCGGTATAGCTTCCTTTTGCTGTTCCAAACAAAATGCTTTCAAGCAGCGAAGAAGGAATAGCTGCACAGTTTTGAGCGATGAACGCCTCAGACTTGCGCGGGGATGCGTTATGGATTGACTGAACAAGCAGTTCTTTTCCTGTTCCGGTTTCCCCGTATATCAATATAGGTGACGAAGTCGATGCTACCTTTAACGCTTTTGTTTTCAGACGTTCGCAAACAGGATCATTTGTGATAATGTCTGTAATATGATATTTTGCTCCTGTTTGGCTGCGCCGTTCCTTTTTAGGGCGCTGAGCCGTTTCTACCTTTGCCTGCAAATCAATAAGCTTCTCTGACAATTGCTTTACTTTCGTTAAATCTTTAGCAATTTCAACAGCTCCAACCAGTTCTCCATCCACTTTAATCGGCAGTGTTGTGTTTACCATATCGATCAGCATTCCGCGGATATTGTAATACGACTGGTGTTGATTATAAATCGGTTCTCCTGTTTGAATGACTTTCATTAACGTGCTGGTAGAAGCCGACAGGGAAGGAAACGCTTCCAATAAATGTTTGCCCAGCACTTCCTCTCTCTCGACAGCATCATGCTTAGCTGCCACATGGTTATAAAAAATTGTTATACCATTAGCATCTACTGCGTGAATGCCTTCATCAATCGTGCCCAAAATAGCCTGAATCATTTTCATTTCTTTCGTGTCAGTTATATTCAATAGCATTTTGAACGATTCTCCTTCTTTGCTTACAAAACCGCTTTATTCCATTTTAAGACAGATAACCCGCAAATAATCAATGCCGGATTTCTGTCATCTCCATGCCGGATTTTCGGCACTTTTCCTTCAGTTCGACAAGGTACTGGTTATCCAGACAACTTTTTTATCATTTTATTTTACAATTTCTAGTAATTATCCTTTTTCAATTATAATGACTATCCGCCTTTAAGTACAGTTTAATTTTCCAGCACGAGCAGCCCATGTGTTTAACTATCCTTCTTTTATAATAGAAGAATTCTATCTGTCTACCCCTATGTTAATGGTTAATTTAGCTATCTCTTTTATTTTCATTCGCTCTATATTTCCACATAAAAGAAGAATATTGCAAAAAGAACGAGAATCCTTTCTTTAAGCAAGAAAAAACTGAAATAGCGCCTATTAATATTTATCTTACACGATATTAAAGCCGCAAGCATGACAGGTCCGAACAAGTCCCAATTGTTTCCTTTTCCTCTAGTCTCATTTATCCCATTTTGCCATAATGATAATTAGAATAATTGTTTAGGAGGAGGAACGATGAAGAAACCCATAATTAAAAGCAGCCGGCTCTTGATCCTGCTGGTTTGTCTCATATTCCTAGCTGCTTGCTCTGGCTCTACAGAAAACAGCAAACCAGCCGAGCCGAAAACGGCAGCAAACAGTTCACCAGCTGGAAAGATTCCTAAAGCAGCCGAAACAGCTGAGGGAATGATTGCCCAGAAAGCTGGATGGTTAATGAAAAAGCATTTTGACGAAGACATCGAGGCTGTCAAGCCCATTGATTGGTTCAAGTACCGTAACTTTTATGATGAAACATTCAAGCCTATTATGGAACAAGAAATTGGTCATTACTTTGAGAAGCACAAGAACTTAACGAGTGAGGAGGTCTATAATTATCTTGTTTATACATTAGGCTCAGGTCAATATGAAAGATTTTATAAACCGCTCACCGCTTTCACCCACGGCTTTCAGGCCCCTGAATTGCCAACTGAGAAAACCGACACAGTAGAGACAGCAGAAACGCCAAAGCAGGCAAATGCCCTCATCCTCATAGATGCAAGCGGAAGCATGAAAGCGGAAGTTCCAGGTGGGGTCAAAATGGACCTAGCAAAAGCAGCGATTCAACAATTTGCAGCCGAGCTCACTGAGGGAACGAACGTTTCTCTGCTCGTTTATGGCCACATTGGAACTGGAAGTGATGCCGATAAAGCCAAGTCATGCCAAGCCATTGAATCCATATTCCCATTGGCGAAATACGAAAAGGCCAGCTTCCAGCAAGCGACTGACTCTTTTCAAGCAAGCGGATGGACACCGCTTGCCGGTGCGATTAATAAAGCAGCCGAACTTCTTTCTGCCTATCCCTCTGACCAGTACGCCAATAGCGTATATATTGTGAGCGACGGGATCGAAACGTGTGGCGGCGATCCTATTGCGGCCGCGAAAAAGTTACAGGAACAAAGCATTCAAGCTAAAGTTCATATTATTGGGTTTGACGTCGATGATCCCGGCCAAAAACAATTAAAGGCTGTAGCTGAAGCGGGTGGCGGTGAATACGCTACGGTTAAAAATAAAGAGGAGTTAGAAACACAGATAATAAAGAAATGGCGTCCTTCTGTGTTTGAAATCGCTGGAAAACAAGGCGTGCCAGCTCATGAATATGTAGACAAAATAAGCGAGCTTACTAATTATAAAGTTCACTTAACTGATTTAAGCAACTATGAAAAAAGCCGAATTGCAAATGCTACTTATTTTTTATCCAACCAACAATTGATCGATGACAAAACAAAAGAGAAGGTCCTTTCTATTATAGAAAAAAGGAATAGACTAAGAAACGATCACTTTGAACAAATATATAAAATGAAAAAACAAAAACTAGAAGAAGCCAAAAATATCATTGATCAGAAAGTGTCTGACTGGAAAGATCAGTGGGAAAAATAAACTCATTCCATACATTAAAAAGGAGAAGCGCTAGTGTGCGCTTCTCCTTTTTTAATGAGGCCTGCCACTTAATCGGCCTTCATCGCTCCGTTATCCGGGTCTATAATGAGAAAGTAATACCCATATGGGGTTCCTTTAAATCCTACCTTTGCACGATAGACATCGCGTTCCGCTTCGTAGTAACTCATTTTAATCTCTTTATCGGGTGCTGGCTCGCTACTTAAAATAAGCTTTTCTGCTTCTTTTAATGTCAATCGGCTTTTAAATGTAAGATAACTGGTTCCAACATAAGCTTTTTTGCCATTATATCTAATTTCCGACCAGCCTGCCGTGTCAGTTGCATACACATAAACAGACGCTCTCTTTTTTAGTGTGCCGATCACCTTAGCTTTCGGACTTGGAGTGGCTCTTACATGAAGAATGGGAGAGGCTGTGGCAACTGCTTCTTTTTTAAATGTACTTATTTCACTGCTTGCAGGCACAAGGTATCCCGCAGAAACATAACCTGCTTTATTATTATATCTAACTTTCGCCCATCCCCCGGGCTCTGTATTATATACATACACGCTAGCGCCTTTTTTTAGTGAACCGACTACCCTTGCTTTTGGGCTCGGCTTTTCACGTACATTTAACTTTGTCTCAACTTTTACAGTATACTGCCCTGGCCCGTTTACTGCTGCCTGCGGTGAATGAAACGACAGGCCAATTAAGCCAAAAATGACAGTGAACATGATGGCTATCTTCTTCATTAAACTCCCTCCTCTTCGTCATAAACAAGACTAAAGACCCACAAAATTATATCACAGGAGGTAAGTAGTTTCACTATACATATTATTTCCCCTTCGCTTTAATTAAAATTTTTCTACTTCCTCTTAACATGAAGTTTTTTAATTGCTGTGTATTAAAAGTTTGCAGCTGCTTACCGATATATAAAATTGTCTTTATCTTTAACCCTGAACGCCAAAAGAATAGACAATCGTAGAAAAGAGGTTATTCATAGTGAAAAGTGTCTTTACATACTTTGGGACCATCCGGTCTAAATTAATTTTATCTTTTTCCCTCATTTTAATTATCCCGGCACTTATTATTGGCACGCTCTCTTATGGAACAGCCAAAGAAGCGGTAAAACAGGAAATGCTCAACGGCTTTTCCGAGAATATTGACTTATTAAATTCTTCAATCGATCAAACCATTCAATCGAAGATCCACGATGCTGACGTTTTTTCGCAAAGCACCTCTTCTTCTTTTTATAAAGGGGAAAGCAGCCCTGCACTTCGGCAAAAATTAGCGCAGTATTCAAAATTACACCCTGAAGTTTTCAGTATCTATGTTGCTACAAACACTGGCTTGTTCATCGAGGAGCCAGTAATTACGGATACATCTAGTTATGATCCGCGGACGAGAGACTGGTATAAAGAATCGATGGCTAAAAAAGGAAAAACAATTATCTCGAAACCTTATCCTGATGTAACGACAGGGGACATGGTTGTTACTATCTCGCAATCGACAAAAGACGGATCAGGTGTAATTGGCATCGATATTAACTTGAACTATATTCAAGGGCTAATCAAACAAGTGAAAATTGGTAAAGAGGGTTATGCTTTTCTTTTGGACAAGGATCAGACCGCGATAGCTCACCCTTCTATTAAAGCTGGTGAGCAAGTGAAAAAAAACTTTTATCAGACGATGTATAATGGAGCAAAAGGAACGTTTGATTATAGAGACGGCGATAGTGAAGAAACGATGAGCTTTGTAACAAACAAATTGACCGGCTGGAAAATAGGCGGGACGATCAAACAAGCGGAATTCACTGCTGCCGCCGCTCCTATCTTCCAAAAAACACTGCTCGTCATTCTTATAGCGACAATCATTGGTGCAGCTATCGTCTTCCTTATTATCAAGTCAATTATTAAGCCGCTTAGGAGACTAAAAGAGCAAGCAATCACCGTTAGTAAAGGCGACTTAACAGAGCCGGTGAGTGTCCAGTCAGACGATGAAATCGGACAGCTGGCGGGGGCATTCAACATTATGCAAGAAAACATCAGACAGTTAGTTCAAAAGATTGAGTCTAATGCAGAACAAGTAGCAGCCTCTTCACAAGAGTTAACCGCAAGCGCCGAGCAAACAAGCACGGCCACAGAACAAGTCGCCTCATCCATTCAAGAAGTAGCGGGCAGTGCGGAAAAACAAACGTCTGGTGTTGACCGGAATGTCCTCTCCCTGCGAGAAATATCTAAAGGTGTCTCTCAAATTGCTGATCGTTCTGGAAAAGTATCTGAGCTTGCCCATGACACAACCATTCAAGCGGAGGAAGGCGGAAAAGCTGTCGCCAATACCGTCAAACAAATGCACTCCATTCGTGCGTCAGTGACAGAATCAAATGAAATGATTCACTCCTTGCACGAACGTTCTAAGGAGGTCAGCTCCATTTTAGATGTAATTACCGGAATTGCAGAACAAACGAATTTGCTCGCTTTAAATGCAGCCATTGAAGCGGCAAGAGCAGGTGAGCAGGGCAAAGGATTTGCCGTCGTAGCTGACGAAGTGCGGAAGCTAGCTGAACAATCACAACAGTCAGCGGGAGAAATCTTTTCCATCGTCCAAGGCATACAAAAAGATACAGAAAGTTCCGTGCAGGTGATGGCTCGTGTTACAGACGATGTGCAAGCCGGAGTAAACGTATCAAATGAAGCAATTGAAAAGTTTAAACTAATTTTACAACGCACAAGAGAAATCACTCCACAAATGGAGGATGTATCTGCTACTGCTGAGCAAATGGCGGCAGCTGTTCAAGAGGTTACTCATACAACAAATGAATTGGCGATTATTGCGAAAGAAAATGCGGCTACTTCAGAGGATGTGGCTGCATCAGCCGAGGAACAGCTTGCTTCGATGGAGGAAATTTCCGCCTCCGCAAAGGCGCTATCCTCCATGGCCGAAGAACTGCAAGAATTGATTTCCGCCTTTAAGTACTAATTGTTTTTTCATTATAAAAAGTGTTGGGCAAAAAGGCAGCAACGACTGTCTTTTTGCCCAACACTTATATATTTACTCTTCGTCTTTAATGGAAATCGCTTGATTCTCCTTGCTAGGCGGAAGACGTACTAAGCGAACAGCGAGCAGTCCCCGTTTGTAAGATGCATCAATCCGATCCTTTCTCACCAAAAACGGCAAGTTGATCACGCGTGTAAAGGTTCCTTCATTGAATTCCTCTTGAATCACACGAAAATTGCTGTGCTCAAAATGGATATCACAGCTGACTTCCAACATCTTTTCGTTAACCGTCAAACAGATATCTTCTACCTTTTTAACTCCTGGAACGAGAAATAAACACAGGAGCTCATCTTTCGATTCGTATAAGTTCATTCGCAGCTGGTTTTCCGCTCCTTTAAAGTACTGGTTGAACTTCCCCTCCACCTCCCCGTCAAAAAACTTCTTAAATAAAGCATCCCATCCATTAAAGTAGTTATCCATAGATATCCACCACTTTTTATCAATTAATGAGAATTGCATTTATATATTGCCTGCTTGTGCTTGATCCGCTATATCCGGATCTATCGTGTTATTTATGCTAACCCCGTTATTCGTCATAATAAAATCCCCTACATTGCCTCCTCCTGAGCCATTCACCTCTTTTCCTACACTCTTTGGAGAGATATTTAAAGCGTCTCCAAAATTCAAAACGCCGCTATTGCTATTTACTTTAAATGGTCCGCTAATTATAGAAGGCATAGGAACACCCTTTTCAATCTGTATTCTTCTTAATCAAACTAATCATCTATTTCCGTTAGTTGTCTAATATGCTTTATTCTGGATTCCAAATTAATTTTCCCTGTCGACCCAATCTGCAGCACGCTGGATGAAGCAACCCCTACTATGTTGATATGGCTCACATGGATAAAAGGGGAAAGATTATATCTCGTAACGGTAATGTTTTCGTTGATTTGCGGTATGGGTATCATTTTTGAAAAAAGTGGATAATTGTTAAGATTGCCTTCATTCCCGAAAAAGAGTTCTGCCTGGCGTTGGACAGCTAATGCATTATTGCGCAATGTCATGTTGGCTGAATCTCCGATTTCTAAGACTGAACTGTCAGCTACGGTGGTGACATAGATGTTTTTAACAATGGATGTTCTTTTAAACAATAGAATCCCCCTATTCAGGGGAGAGAGGAACGAAAGGCCCGACAATAAAAGACTCAGGCGGAGTATCAAATATAGATGACAGTGTAATTGTATCCGTGTCGCCAACTAACGCCACAGAAGCGCTGGCCACCCCGCCGATTTCCAAACTCCCCACAGAAATATTTTTATTGACGACTGTAAAATTCATTCTAGAAAGCCTCCTTCCTTTGGCAGCTGGGCAATAAATTCATCATAAGTTTTATGAATGTCTTCCTTTACTCTGTTCACTGTTCTGCCCTCAATCTCTGCTAGCTGCTCCTCCGCCATGTTACTCATATTAATTTGATTCAGATAATAATGGATGCGTGAATCAATCTGTTTTTTTATATCGTCAATAATGTATTGCCGATAATTAGCATTCAGCGGCTGATTTTTTTGCTGCTCAATTGTGTTTAAAACAGGGTAGCACTCTCCATTTAAGTACTCATGAACCTGCCGCTGAATATTTCCGAACAACAACAGCCGCTGCTGAGGATTCATCGGCGGCACCGTTAAGTCATTTTGTTCAACAGAAAAGTCTTCAATCGATCCTTCTCCGGCATGAGGAGTAATGCCGATGTTTAACGTTCCTTCCAGCCTTTCCACTTTTAATTGATCGAATTTATATTCTACCCGTTCAATATTGGAGGACTGATTTTCTTTTAACGATTGAAGCTCCAGCTGAAGCTGCTGAACATTCGCTTCCAGTTGAGTAATTCTCTGCTGTTGGGCATTGACCCATTGTTGCATTTGTTGGAGACTATGTATCATATGAGAATAATTAAAATACATACAATCTCCTCCTTACAGCTGAAGTTGAAGTATCATTTTAAGAACGGGTCGGGGGAGTAAGCGGCACAAAGAAAGGCTGCTGACTTTGCTGTCCCGCCTGCGGAGCTGGTTCAGTAAACCCTCCTGTGTTATAAAGATTGGACAAAGCTTTAATAATGCCCGCACTTCCAATTTGCAAAAAGGAAGAGTTGGAAATGGCATCAATTTTTAAATTGTGAATGACGATGCTTTGATTAATGTGAAAATTCATGCCCGCTCCCCCTTGTAAGAGTACTCTTATACAACGGTTTGAATATTGGAATCGGCCGCATCTGCATCATACGTATTCGTTGAGCTATAATCATTTCTTACTCTCATGCCATCCCCTGTATTAAAGGAACCCGCCCCAGCAAAGGTTTTTGCTGTACTGGACGGAGAAATGTTATACACATCACCAATATTAAAAACACTGCTGCTTCCTATACTAATGACTTTTACCGCCCCTACGATTGCTGGCATTTATCCCATCCCTTTTAAAAAAGCAATTCTACTAGTAAAGTATGAAAAAGCGGAATAAATGTGATAAACGTCTATAGGCGCTGTGGCTTTTTTCTCCTTATCATTAATATATTAACCTGAGGAGAAAAAATGAGAGAATTGTTGCATTTTCATGTACGTGTTATGGAACATCCTCTTTTTCCAAATGGCAAGAGAATAAAAAATTGGAAAAGAGATATAACTGTGAAAAACAACAGGCAAAATTTATAATATAAAGGAGTAATCATTCACTGCTGGAATAGAATTAATTAAGAAAGGAAGCTACTGCATTGAGGAGCTTTTTTTATACATTAATAGTTTTAGCTATTTTATTCATCTCCTGGCCTGCAATCGAAAAGCAGATTACAAAGAATAATGATTCACCGGTCGTTTATAAACTTCAGTCGAGTCTTGAGCAAATTAAAGAAAACCCTTATATTTCAGAAGCACTCGACAACCTGTATGCGAGCCTGTCTCAATTGATCGGATCGGATGAAACCGCTACTGACCCGCAAAGAAAGAACGTTGAAAAGCCCGCTTTAACAAAGCCGGCTGAACAAGCTTTTTCCATCCATAACATTGAACTTCAGGAAAGCAAGCAAAAGGCTGAGCAAATTCTTGGCACTCCGCAGCGTTCTTCCTATAATGAATATGGCGTCGAGTGGCACACTTATCATACCGATTACCAAAATTTTTTGATGGTTGCCTATGATAAAAACAATCAAGTAGCAGGGCTTTATACAAATCAAGATTTGATCGCTTCAGCCAGCGGAATTAAGCTTGGAAGTGATAGAAACACCGTTCTGCAGAAATTAGGAAAGCCTTTAAGCCAGCTTCGCAAAGGGTTGGTTTACATGAAGCTCCAAACCGATCAAGAGTATGACATGTTCATGATTGATCATAGTTATGTCACTATTTTTTATGATAAGCATGAAAACAATACAGTGACTGCTATTCAAATTATCAGTAACGACCTGGAGCAGGAAAAGCCGGCTTTCTATGCAGAAGCGAGCGAACAATTAAAAGAAGGATTGGAATACCAATTATTCGATCTAACGAATGCCGCCCGTGTCAATCACCATCTCCCGATTTTAACATGGAACAATCCGGTAAAAGAAACCGCAAGAAAGCATAGCGCAGACATGGCTAAGCAAAATTATTTTTCTCACACAAACCTTCGTGGCCAGTCTCCCTTTGATCGGATGAAAGCCGACCATATCTTTTTCACAACAGCGGGCGAAAATTTGGCTTACGGGCAATTTAGCAGTGTTTTTGCCCATGAGGGGTTAATGAATTCTCTCGGCCACCGTGAAAACATCCTGCGTCCTGAATACCGGTTTTTAGGTGTTGGCGTGGCTTTTAACAAGGAATCACAGCCTTACTATACAGAAAACTTCTTTGCGAAATAGAAAACGGGCTGAATGTCTTCAGCCCGTTTTCCTTTCCTTATGCCCTGTGAATTCCGTAAAGATGAACCAGCATGAAACTCAAAGCAAATGACCAATGAAATAACCTCATAAAGATAAGCATCCTATCTGGCAAGAGAACTTCTTTTAACCTCTTATCTTTTTCTATTTTTAAGCTCCTCTGCTTTTGCCTCAATACTTTTTTTATCTTTAAGCGTGTTTTTTAACTCTATTCCCCCAACAAATAACATGATGATTCCCAACGGCAAAAATATAATTAAAAACATTTCTAATGATATTTTATCCATAGCCAATAAGATAATCGCCAGCAAGGAGACAACGGTTATTCCACTTACATATTTGTTCATAAGCTCCTCCTACTTATGGATTAATTTTCAATAAATTCATTTTTTTGTAAAAAATTATTTTACTTTTAATATTAGTTGTTATACCATTATTTTATAATTTTTTCAATAAAGGGGAAATTTTATGAATTTACGAAAAAAATTAACCTATCTATCTACCAGTTTTATTTTAGCTAGCTCAACTATTTTTTTAGGAACTGAAGCAAGCGCTAATGCTGATATCAACCCTTCACTTGGTGAGAAAACCGAAGCGATTACTGGCACGGAGGATTTGATTACTCCTACCACTGCTGGTTCTGTTGAAAATAACTTTAACGTTATTGACCTCCCTGGCCAATCTGACAATAAAATTACTTTAGTAAACAAAGAGACAGCAAAAGAAGATTTAAAGATCAGTGTGCCTAATGATATGAAAGTGGGCACGCCTGAAATTACAGACTCCGGCAGCTATGAATATAAAAATAATGGCGATGTCGATTTAATCGTTCAACCGACAGAGAATGGCGTACGAAGTTTAATGAATATCAAGAATGCCAATGCCCCAAAGAATATAAGTTTGACTTAGACTTACCTGCTGGTCACAAAGTGATGCTCTCCTCTGAATATTTCGGTGAAGAGCCAGGCAGTGAATTAGATACTGGGGAAGTCTTCATTGTAGACGAGAATAATATCATTCAAAGTGTCTTTGGTGCAGCATGGGCAAAAGATGCCAATGGAATGAGTGTTCCTACCCATTATAAAGTGGTCGACAATACGCTGATCCAAGTTGTAAACTTTACCGAAAACACGGCTTTCCCTGTTATTGCAGATCCGGACTGGGTGGCAATTGGTGCTTGCAGTGCAGCGTTAACTTGGTTTGTCGGTTCAAATCTGTTTGTAGCTGCCAAAATCATTAAAGTTCGGAAATATATTAAAGCATTGGGCGGCTTCAAAGAGACCGCAAAGTTGATTGCTGGCGCTACTTCATGGGAAGAAAAACTTCGGGTTGGCGGATCAGCTTTACGCAGCTTAGCTGCCGAGATCACAGGTGTGACAGGATTGTATGCATGTAATAAATTTATAAAAAAGTAAATCAACGTGATAACTCCCTATGCTTTCGTACTCTTAAAGAAAAACTGTCTCAAAGAACAACCATATCTGCATCTGCCTCGTATTAACGGGCATGTCTAGCCAAAGAGATATCGAACAAACGAATAGTAAACCAGACTTGGTTATTGAAAATTTGGCTGGATTGTTTACTGTGACGGAACGATACTCTCTATTCAATAAAAATAGCTGTCTATTTTATATAGACAGCTCAGACTGTAGACAAACTCAATGAAATTCTAGAGTTTGTCTACAGTCCTTTTTATTTTGCTTGTGAATGGGGGCTGTTGATTTCCATTCCAGGCGCTTCGCTTTCCGCGGGGCGGGCGGTGAGCCTCCTCGCCGCGAAAGCGCCTGCGGGGTCTCACCTGTCCCGCTGATCCCGCAGGAGTCTTTGCGCCATCCATTTCAATCAACAGGGGTTACAAAGTTAGAGTAGTCGTACAACCATACCTGTTTTAAAATAAATAGATCAAACGCTTGAGGTGAGAAAGGTGCTTTCGAAAAACAATCCAATCCAACGGAATCAAATAGAAATGATCGCTCTAGACCAGCTTGTACCAGAGAATCACCTGGTCCGTAAAATGGAGGCAGCAATGGATTTCTCTTTTATTTATGACTTGGTGGAAGGATTGTACGCGGAAGTGGGCCGCCCAAGCATTGATCCAATTATTTTAATTAAACTAACATTTATCCAATATGCCTTTGGCATTCGATCCATGCGCAAGACGATCGAGGAAGTGGAAACGAATATGGCCTACCGCTGGTTTCTCGGTTATGGATTCCATGATAAAGTGCCGCATTTCTCTACCTTCGGTAAGAACTACGAGCGTCGCTTTAAAGATACCGACCTGTTTGAACAGATCTTCTATCGTATCTTAAAAATAGCTGCCGAGAAAAAGCTCATTAGTGCGGAGCACGTTTTTGTGGATTCCACTCATGTAAAAGCTAGCGCGAATAAGCGTAAATTTGAAAAGAAAATGGTTCGCAAAGAAACACGCGCGTATCAGGAACGCCTCCAAGAAGAGATTAATCAGAACCGAGAGGATCATGGAAAAAAGCCGTTCCCGCCAGATAAGTTCGATAAAGAAGAAACGAAAGAAATCAAGGAAAGTACAACCGATCCGGACAGTGGCTACTACGTTAAAGACGAACGAACCAAACAATTTGCCTATTCCTTTCACGCGGCCGCAGACCGTAAGGGATTCGTAATTGGCACAATGGTCACACCAGGCAACACACATGACAGCCAGATCTTAGAGCCGTTAATGGAGAAAGTGATAGAAAAGGTAGGAAAACCGAAAGCTGTTGGTGCAGATGGAGCTTACAAAACACCTGCCATTGCCAGTTATTTAATGGAAAACGGCATGACACCTGCCTTGCCTTATACACGGCCGCGCACAAAAGAGGGCTTCTTCAGAAAGCATGACTATGTGTACGATGAACATTTTGACTGTTACCTTTGTCCGGCAGGGGAAGTATTGAATTACTCAACGACGAATAAGGAAGGCTATCGTGAATACAGATCACCCAAACAGGTTTGTACCTCCTGCCCTTTTTTAGCTAAATGCACGGAAAGCAGAGATCATCAAAAAGTGGTGACACGCCATATTTGGCAGAAATATATGGAAGAGGCCGACCATCTTCGCCACCACGAAGAAGTTAAAGCGATTTATGCGGAGCGAAAAGAAACGATTGAGCGTGTATTCGCAGATGCAAAAGAAAAGCATGGCATGCGTTGGACAACGTTAAGAGGACTTAAAAAATTGTCGATGCAAGCGATGCTTACTTTCGCTGCCATGAATCTCAAGAAAATGGCCAGCTGGACTTGGCGAGAACCAGAAATGGCTTAAATGATGACCTCGGAGAGGTCTATCTTTCTCTCGAATGGCTTTAAAACTACCGAAAAATCAAAAGGGGTTCGGAATAAGACTATTCCGAACCCCTTTTGTCGACAAACTGAGCTGTCTATTTTATATAGACAGCTATTTTTTAGGAGAGGCTCATGTAAATATTTCGCCAGAAGAAAATCATACAGCTGCAAAACAAGCTAAAGACAATATTTATTTTCCAGCTAATTATTCACAGCCATTCGTGCGAGCGGGCCATTTTCATCAATAATATCCTGTAAGCTATACACAGAAATCGGGAACATCGGGAAGCCGAAAACATATGGAGTGATTTCGTAAAGCTGAAAATAAATGATAAGCGCTTTATCGGCAATGTAAAAGTCTTGATTCGGCTGAATAGCTGTAAAGTCATTCAGCAGTTGGATATCCCGCTGCTGGATTTGTATGCGGATTAAGTCAGACAGCCTTTTCACATAATCACTTCCGGGCTTAAACAAGTCTTTAAGTTGATAAAGCTTTCCTTTTTGCCAATCAAATGTCAGCGATTTAATAAATGTCATTCCATGAGCCGCATGAAAGTGATACGTATAATTAGAAAGCGATACACTCAGCACTTCCCGTTGGTTGTTTTTGATTTCATAGGAGCCCTCCATCTCTTCAACCGTTGTCGGCATATTTCCAACTTGCAGGTTGATAAGCTGCTGGGTTTGATAAGCAATGGCGCGATTCATTGCTTTTTGAATCTCTTTATTTCTCATGCCGGTAACTTGGGGATAAAAGACTGTTTTCTGTGGCCCGCTACTTAGCTTAACGGTTTGGACAGCAACTGGTAATGCAGTAGGCAAGGTTCCTCATCCTTCTCTCGTTTTAATGCATAGTATTCTTGAAAAGGAGAAAGAGTGTGCAGACAAAGACGTTCGGGTTAACTCAGTCATTCGCCCGATCAGTTTCAGCTAGTCCCCATCATATATTCCTCCTACTTATCGAATGAATCCTCTTCTTACACCGGTAATTTTGGGCATATTGTGTATTTTTACTAAAGCCCTTAAAATCACTAAGTTTTTTAAACGATCATGTATGGTTAAAAGAAACAAGGAATTCTATGAATTTCGCGGAAGTGATTCCAGGCATCATGAGCGTTCGTTTTCACTTATTTTGAAAATATGTAAGAATCCGCCCGAAGAAAGGCTTTTCTTTCTCAGGGTTGTCTCTTGGGAATAATAGACTGAATATCCACAATTGACAATGTACAGATGTGTTGATCACCGCACAAAGAATAGACCAACTTCTTTGGGGAAATAAACAAAAAACCATTGAATAGAGGAATTCAATGGCTTTTTGCTCATGAGGATTCAGCTCTTCTTATCCTTTTATGTCGATGTTGCCTCCTAAATGCGGCTGGGCAGCATGTTGAATAGCTGCCACATCAGCTGTCTCCATTAATTTTTGAAGGGCTTCTCCCTGCTGTTTCGCCCCTCCCATTGCCATCTTCATCACCGCTATAGAAGCCTGCCGCTGAACTTTCCCTTGTCCTAATGCCATTGACATCAACGCTATATCCATAAAAACACCTCTCTTTTTCTAATAAATAGGCTCTATGTTATTTTTCAATCGTTGATTGCAGCGGAAGGCGGCGAGTCCCGGTGCCCCGTCTGCAGCGAAAACGAATAATCAACTGAACAGAGCTAATACATAATTTTTTATTCCACTAAGCTGTTTCATTTCTAATAAAGAAAACTTATGAACACGATCGTATTCAACTATTCTCTCTATACTTTTGGCATAATGGCTCTTTGGCTATTTCTGCTGCTTTTCATTATTTTACCTTTAAAAGATCGAGAAGTATATCATCTCAAATAAAATAACCCGCCGTTATAAAAGGCGGGCTAAACAGAAGCACTTTACAACCAATCAGCGGATCAAAGAATACGGCAGGGTAAATTCTCTAATGCCATTTGAATACGGGCCATATTCATAAGGGTTAAAGTAGACGACAAATCCTGCAGTGGTCATGTAAAATTGCTTTTTATGCTCAGCCAAACTGTCAAGCCCCTCCCAATAAATGCGTCCCTGATTGTGTAACGCATAGGCTTGGGCATTGATCCGGTCAATCACCGCGCGTTCATAATTTGATTTTTCCGCAAGATGATCCAGCGATATAAAACGGCTATTCTTCACATCATAATTGTAAGAAAAGAGCTGTTCATACCCGTGTGCGCCGCCTGTATATTCATAGCTTTCGAATACAACACTCGTATAATTGGCATCGGCGCGAGCCACCTTATAAGACACCACATATTCATAGTATTTTCCCAACGAATGATCTTCTCGGGCAAGATCCATGATTTCTTTGCGGATACTTACGAGATTTCTTCCTATTTTTGCGTATTCGTTATTTAAAAAGCCAAAATCATGAGCACCTGCCGTATCTTTAAATTGCGGATAAAATATTCCTTGCGCTGCCTTTTTAGGGTAAGAGACCACGCTAATTCTAAATTTCTCGTTCAACGCCCGGGCAATGAACACGGCGAACTGTGCACGTGTAACGACCCCTGATGGATTGTATTTCGTAGCCGTATAACCGGAAGTAATCCCATTTGCTACGAGTGGCGTGACATACGGAGTCCCCCAATACGCCCTTGTCATATCTTCCCATTCCACCGGCAACGATCCTTTTAGAGAAAAAGCATCCGTCGTGATTTTCGCCATTTCTACACGCTTCAATTTTCCATTCGGGTTAAAATTCACGGCTTTCGAAAACCAGCCTGCATGTACGGCCGCGGCAATCTCTTTATAGAACGGATGAGAAGCAGGCACATCCTTAAAACCCGGATTTGGCACATTTACTAATGGAAGCTTCTTTGCACGAACTAAAATAGCGGCCGCCTGTGCTCGCGTAACTGGTGCATCCTTATTAAACTTGCCATTGGAGCCTCCTTTTAATATGCCTAAGTCACTTAAGTAACCTACTTCCTTCGCACTCCAGTGAGTAGCCGGCACATCTGAATAACTAGCAGCCTTCGTGCTTAAAGTTGGGATACAACCTAGAAGCAAAACGGCCATAAAGACAGCCTGTACTCTTTTTCTAAAAGTCATCTTTCCCCCGCCTCTCTCTTAAATTTTGTAATAATTACACTCTAACAAAAAAGAATTCCAGCCGCTGTTTCACACTATAATGCTCTCTGCTTTTTTGTCTTCTGCTCATGCCTGCATCTTTTTAAATAAATAGCTTCATGGATCTTATTATTATAAATGAGCCATATCGAGCAGTCTGTCCTATCTTGTCGAAAGGAAATGACTTCATTTCTTTATGTTCATTCAAGTTATTGAACCAGCACGAAATTTAAGAATTTGAAGATAAAATGACTCTTAGACAGTTAGATAATATGCGGGCTTCCTTTTTACAACCTTTTACTAATTAACTAAGCAAGAAATTGTTCTAACTCTACTCTCAAAAAATTAATTGAATATTTTAAAATCAAGCTTTATAATTTCATTATACAAAACTTTATTTCTAATAATGAAACGTTTCTTTATTTGTTAAATATTTTCTAAGGAAGGGTGTTCTATGTCTTTCACATCTAATAAAATTCAACAGTTACCTCCTTACTTTTTTTCTTCGATTGATAAAAAGAAAAAGGAATTATCAGATCAAGGCATTGATGTTATTGATTTAGGAATCGGAGCGCCTGATCTTCCGACTCCTTCTTTCGTTATCGAGACGCTAAAAGAAGAATTAAGCAATCCCCAAAACGGAAAGTACTCTCCGTATGCCGGAATTCCAGAATACCGGGAAGCGGTTGCCGCATTCTATTCAATGACGTATGGAGTCAGCCTCGATCCTGATACAGAGGTGTTAGCACTTATCGGCTCTAAAGAAGGGATTGCTAACATCATCCCGGCAGTAGTAAATCCGGGAGAATCTGTCTTAGTGCCTGATCCCGGTTATCCTGCATATCGAACGTCCGCTTATTTAGCTGGTGTTCATACGATCAACTTGCCTCTTGAGCGCGAAAATCAATACGCGCCGGATTTTACAAAATTGAGCCAAAAAGATATTGAACAGTCTAAGCTGCTATTTCTAAATTATCCCGGAAATCCTACCTCCGCTACGGTTGATGTAAGCACATTTGAACACGCTGTTTCCTTCTGCAGAGACAATCAAATTGCCGTTGTTCATGATTCTGCCTATTCTTTAGTCACCTATGGAGGCTATAAAGCTCCCAGTATATTAGAAGTATCCGGTGCTAAAGATATTGCTATTGAAATGGGCTCTCTGTCAAAAAGCTATAATATGACAGGCTGGAGAATTGGCTATGCGGTCGGCAATAAAGAGATGATTAAGGCCCTTGCCAATTTAAAGAGCAATATTGATACGAGCCAGTTCATGGCCATTCAAAAAGCAGCTTCTTCCGCTTTAACGAGTGACCATGCAAGCGTAAGAGAAAATAATGAAATCTATTATAAAAGAATGAAAAAAATGGTTGACGCGCTTAGAACCATTGGCATTGACGTTGAACTTCCGAAAGGTTCCTTTTTTATATGGGCTCCCGTTCCCGACGGGTATTCCTCAGCCGCCTTTGCAGAAAAAGTGTTAATGGAAACAGGGGTTATCATCACACCCGGCAATTTATTTGGTCCGTCTGGAGAAGGTTTTTTCAGAATATCCATGTCCGTCTCCAATGACCGATTAGATGAAGCGATTAAAAGAATAGCCAATTTGAAAGCGAGGGTAAAATAATGCTGAATACTCAATCTGTTAAAATGGAAAAGTTATCTGGTGGTCAAGGCGTGGTCGCCTCTTTAAAGCAGGAAGGCGTGTCCAAAGTATTTTGTGTTCCTGGAGAAAGTTACTTGCCAGTCATGGACGCCATCTATGACGAACCTTCTATTGAACTCATTTCCTGCCGTCATGAGGGAGGGGCTTCCTTTATGGCGGAAGGGTATGCGAAAGCTACTGGGGAACCTGGCATAGTGATGGCAACAAGGGCCGTGGGAGGGGCAAATTTAGCGATCGGTATTCATACTGCTTATCAAGACTCTACTCCTATGGTCGTTTTTTTAGGTCAAGTCCATACAGCTTTTCGAGGGCGTGAAGGCTTTCAGGAAGTAGAACTGGATCAATTTTTTAGCCATATAGCAAAGTGGACCGTTGAAATTCGAGAGGCCGCAAGAGTTCCTGAATTAGTCAGCCGTGCCTTTAAAGCGGCAAGATCCGGCCGTCCTGGTCCGGTAGTTGTCTCTCTGCCCGAGGATATGCTTAGAGATATTGCCGATATGACCTTTGCTCCATCACTCGAACGGCCAAAGCCTGCTCCTTCAAGATCAGAACTAGAAAAAATAAGCTCTTTACTCAAGGAGGCAAAGAAGCCTATCATTATCGCCGGAGGCGGAGTGGTGCGTTCAAACGCCGAGCAAGAATTGATCACTTTTGCTGAGGCCACGGGTATCCCGGTTATGGCTTCTTTCCGGCGCCATGACGTGTTCCCGAACGATCATCGCCTCTACGCGGGACACTTAGGGCTAGGAACACCAGCTCCGATATTAGAAACAGCTAAACAAGCGGACGTTATTTTAGCATTAGGATCAAGACTTTCTGAAATTACCTCTCAAGATTATTCATTATTTAATAAGGACCAAAAGTTAATTCATGTTGATATAAGTGAAGATACGATTGGTAAGGTGTTTGCTCCAGCCATAGGCGTTTTATCGGATGCGAAAGAAGCGCTATCTGCATTGACAGCATTAAATATAACACCGCAGCCCGAATCATTAGAGTGGGCAGAGGAACGGCATGAGATCTTTGAAAAATATTCTTCATTGAAGATAGAAGAGCAAACTGAAGCGGCAATTTCTTACCAGCAAACGATTAAACTTTTACAGAGCGAACTTCCTTCGGAAACCATTTTTACGAACGATGCCGGAAACTTTGCTACTTGGCTCCATAACTACTTTATTTTTACTAAGCCAAACACCTATATCGGCCCTACCTCAGGCGCTATGGGCTATGGAATTCCTGCAGCCATAGGGGCCAAGTTGGCTAATCCCTCTTCTCCTGTCGTATCTTTGTCAGGTGATGGCGGTGCCATGATGACGATTCAAGAATTGGAAACCGCTGTACGGTATGAAATCCCTGTTATTTGCATTGTCTATAACAATCAAATGTACGGAACCATTCGGATGCATCAAGAAATCCATTACCCTGAAAAAGTAGTCGGAACAGACCTTGGCAATGTTAATTTTGTTCTTCTTGCCCATTCAATGGGAGCCTCAGGAGAATTGATTGAAACAGCAGATCAGCTCAAGGAAGCGCTACAAAAAGCTGTAAAAAACAAAGTCCCTACTCTTTTGGAATTAAGAATGGACCCTGAACAAATATCTGTTTCAAAAACCATTACAGAATTAAGAGACCGTAACAAATAAGTGCATTTTTAAAAAATCATTCCCTTAAGGAATGATTTTTTGCTTTTTAAAAACCACTTGCTGTCCAGAAAAATAATAAATGTTGAGAATTGTCAAAAAACATTTGCTAAAATTTAGTCGCTGTGGTAAATTTATTACAACAAATAAAGAAACACCATTTCATATAATGAAATAAAAGATTTGTAGGGCAAGCTTAAAATATTTTCATGCAGCTAACGCCCTTTGTGTAAGCGCATACATAAAAGTCATGCGCTTTCCCCTCTCTTCTATGAAACTGACATAATACCTGCAGGCACCCAATAAGGTAATTTAGGAGGAATATACGGTGATTCAATTCTGGAATTGGTATAAAAAGAAATCATTTATTTTAAAAATCACAACCGGCTTTATTCTTGGTATTATCGTAGGATTAGCATTCGGTCCGTCAGCCAGTGTGCTGGCTCCATTCGGAACACTCTTTCTTAATCTTCTTAAAATGGTCGTTGTTCCGCTCATTTTGTTAACTTTAATTGTATCTGTTAACCATTCTAATCCGAAAGAATTAGGAAGAATTGGCGGAAAAATCTTTCCTTACTATTTGA
Source organism: Bacillus sp. PK3_68 (assembly GCF_003600835.1). Lineage (NCBI taxonomy): Bacteria > Bacillati > Bacillota > Bacilli > Caryophanales > Bacillaceae > Bacillus > Bacillus sp. PK3_68. Next base: position 2,110,350 of record NZ_NQYC01000001.1, read on the forward strand.
TTACGACTGCCGTTTCCTTATTGTTAGGTATTTGGATTGCTAAGCTGATTAAGCCAGGCATGGGGCTCAGCATGCCGGGAAATGAAAATTTCGAAGTCCCTGAAGCTCCATCGGCGGTTGAAGTTTTTCTTAATATCGTTCCGTCTAATGTTTTTCAGTCCCTCGCTAACGGCGATATCTTGAGTGTCGTATTTCTTGCATTGATTGTTGGTTTTGCTATTTCATTTATGCGCCACGCCAAAGACCAAAAAATGAAAGATCAAGGAGAATTATTATTAAAATTTTCTGAGGCCGGCAGTGAAGTAACCTTTCGAATTCTGAACGGCATACTTCAATACGCTCCTATTGGAGTGCTCGGCATTACAGCGAATGCAATAGGGAATCAAGGTTTCGATACGTTGCAATCTCTTGGAAAATACGTTCTTGCTTCTTATGTCGGTGTCGGCGTACAAATGTTTATTGTCTTCCCATTGATCCTCTTGCTCTTTAGAGTACCGGTTCTGCGATTTTTCAAGAATGTTCGTGAAGCCTTGTTAACCGCTTTCGTAACATGCAGCAGTCTAGGCACTCTTCCAGTTACTCTTAAAGCAGCCAAAAAAGCCGGCATTAGTGACCGTGTAGCAGACTTTACTTTACCTGTTGGTGCTACCGTGAACATGAACGGATCGGCCATTCACTTCGGTGTGGGCGTGATATTCGCTGCTGAAATTGTTGGCTACGATTTAAGCCTGGGCACCATTATCGGCATTATTTTAACAGGAACATTGGCGGCAGTTGGAACAGCTGGTGTGCCTGGAGCTGGATTAATCGGGATGTCGATTGTATTCACACAGGCCGGTCTCCCTATTGAAATTGTCGGCCTGACAGCCGGAGTCAATGTTATCACGGATATGGTTTTTACTACCTGTAATGTAACCGGAGATATCGTTGGAGCTGCCGTGGTTGATAAGAGTGAGCAAAAGCATAGTGACTATAACGAACCAATAGCCGACATAACCGTCAAAACGATAAGCAAGTAAGGAAACACATAATGGCCAGCGGCTAATTAGCCGCTGGCCATTTATTGTCTTTATTATCCAATATAGCCAAGCGCTTTTGAGATATTCAAAGCCGTTTCTTTTGTCTTTTTCTGAATTTCTTTTTGGAGCTCCTTGTCAATTCTGCTAACGGGACCGCTTACGCTCAAAGCAGCAATCACTTCCTTCGAATAATTACGAATAGGATAAGAAATGCCAATCGTTTCCCGCTCCTGTTCCCCCAAACTAATCGAGTATCCCTGATCTTTGATTTGTTCTAGGTGCTTGTACAATGCTTCCTCTGATTGAATCAGACTATCCGCATTGTCCTCTAACTTTATGCGGGAAATGAGACTGCTTTGTTGTTCCGGTGGCAGAAAAGCTAGTAATAGCTTTGGCCCCGATCCTATGTAAATACTTGAACGCTTTCCTACATGAGTATGTAATCGAACCTTTTGATTACTTTCGATTTTTTCGATATAAACCGCCTCATCGCCGTCCAATATAACTAAATGAACATCTTCGTTTAGTTCCTTACACAGCTCTTGCATCCACGGTTTGGCAATCGTTCGGATCTCCAATTGTTCCGCTACGATATTACCTAATTCCAACAGCTTCAGCCCTAAGCGATAACGTACATCTTGGCCTGTGTTTTTCGATTTTACTAACATGCCGCATGTTTCTAAAGAAGCAAGAAAGCGAAAAGCAGTCGGCTTGGGCATGGCGGCTTTCTCAGCTATTTCACTCAGCGTCAATTCAGTTTGGCCATCTAAAAAAAGATCCAGCAGCTTCAAAGCCTTCACTACGCTCTGATTCATTATGTCCCTCCTTCAGTTTACTCCGTTGAACCTCACCAATGTTTTTATCCCTATTATACCATGCAGGATAGTATTTATATGGTTAATACTTACCCGAGGAAAAAATCTAGAACGATTCGCTCTTGGCTTATTTACCTGCATCGTTGTTTGATACGATATGTACAGAGACACCATGAACAAAAGGACAAACTACAGCCATTCAAGCCCATAGCTTCCAAGAGAGGTTAGCTAAATGTGTCACACTCCTTCACTAGCTGAAGATCACGGAGAAGGAAAGACAATTAGACGATCAAAAGATTTTCTGTATTATTATGGGGATTGTTGCCGAGGGATAGCTAGCGCGACAATTGAAAAAGAAGGGCCCCGAAGAAGATTAACTATCCATTCCACTGATCAGGCTTTGATTGAACTGAAACACAAGAACCTGATGATGAGCAGTAGTTTGTAATGGCAAAAAGCTTTTCTTTAGAAAATATATGATCTACAAAGCAGGAAAAAAGTCTTATAAGGAGAATATATACATTGTTGTAAATATTAGGAGGGATCATTATGAGTGTTATTGGCGGCGTTGGAGAAGGGCCAGTGTCACAGTTTGTGGTCATTAGCAAACAAATTGCGGAGAAAGTAATAAACGAGAAAATTCAGGATGTTGTGTCAGATCCAGCAAAGAAAGTACGTGAGCTGCAGCAGCCTTCTCCATTTTCCCAGTTTATAGATATTAAAATCTAGCAAGACACCTTTGAGGAACCTCAAAGGTGTCTTGCTAGATCAAATTGTTATTATACTCTCTTATTCTCCTACTCTTCACTGCTTCTTTCCAGGCTTGCTCCAATTCAATTAAGTACTCTTTAATCTCCTCTAAAATTTTTTCCTTATTTTTTAAATTAGCCTCAATTAATTTACGATTTATATAATCATATAGGTTGATAAAGTGGTTTGCCCTTTTATGTTCTCTATTAATAATGACAACGAGTTCTAAAATAATCTGCTGCGCCTTAATTAGGCTATTGCTTTTTTCAATAAAGTCATTAGCCAAAAGAGCTGTTTTTCCCCCTTCAACCGCCTTTATACATTCCTCAATTAATAGAACTACTAATTCATCCGGCAATAAAGTTATAAATTTGATGTTGTTATATAGAGCTCCAGCTTTCACATGATCCATTGAAACACCTCTGACATTTACTGTATTAGGTTATACCGGCTGTTTGGTTCGAATAATAAGCTTTACATAAGCAGAGATTAGACGATATAAAAATTGAACCAACTTTTTAGAAAGGAGTGGAAACGTGAAGATTTATAATAGTCCAGTGATTGCTTCTACTGCAAATCGGTTGAAGCAAAACGAAACACAGATGCAAAAAACAATGGAGAAGCTCTCCTCAGGGTTAGCTATTAAACGAGCAAGCGATAATGCAGGTGGATTAGCCGTTTCTGAAACTATGCGTGCACAAGTCAGGGGCACTTCTCAGGCGCAACGCAATATGCAGGACGGATTATCAGTACTCCAAGCAGCCGATGGCGGGCTTAATCACGTAAATAGCTTGTTACAGAGGGTTCGGGAGCTTAGCGTTTCAAGCGCTAATGATACATTGACGACTAGTGACCGCGAAGCCAATCAGCTTGAACTAGAACAGCTAATGGAAAGTATTAATGATACAGCAGAAAAGCTGCAGTTTAATACACAGAAAATCCTTAGTAAAGATACATCCTTATCCTTACAAATTGGCGCCCATGCCGGTCAATCTCTTTCCATTAATTTAGTTGATACAAGTACAACAGCACTGGGATTAGATGGTGTGTCTTTAGAGAGCCAATTGCAAGCAGAACAATTACTTGTGAAAGTAGATCAAGCAATAGAAAAAGTAAATACACATTTAACTAAGATTGGATCAGAATACGAGGCGCTTGAACACCATATAACGAACTCCTTCTTGCTTGAATCCAATTTAACGAAATCTTTATCAATGATCCAAGATGCGGATATCGCAAAAGAGACACTGCAATTTGTCAGTCTGAATATTCGACAGAATAGCGATAAGTTATTAATTTCTAGTGTAGATACCAATACAAAAGACATCATTAAGTTATTTCATTGATCAAAGGCTGGTCTCCATATGGAGGCCAGCCTTTGATTATGCTAAATGTACAATGACTGAAACATACAATAAAATAAAACTTTTTTTGGATATTTCATTCAGTGGTGTGCAACCTTAATTAGACTCTTTCAGTTTGACCGTACTTTTGCTGGCGATTAATTTGGATGACTTGCTTCCAAGTATCTCGAAATTCTGTTGCTAATTCTTCCACCTCTAGTAAAATGGCTCCATCATTTTTGATATTTGCTTCAATTAAACGGCGTTTCATATAATCGTACAATGACATCATATTATTAGCTATTTCATAATCCATGTTTAACGTAACCATAAGCTCTTGAACAATGCTTTGCGCTTTTTGAATATTAATATTTTTTCATGATAGTTCTTATCTTCCAAAGCCTGCTTAGCTTGATGAATAAACTTAATGCAGCCATTATATAGCATTAACGTCAATTCACCAGGAGAAGCAGTAGTTACCGAGTTATTCTGATAAGACTTGTAAGGATTATTGATGGCCATTAAAGAGACACTCCTTTAAGTAATTGCTTTCTTAAACTTATCCACCAAAGCTTTGCAGCATTTGGGCTGATTGCGCATTCGCTCGCTGAATGGCTTTTTCCATGGCAGTGAACTGACGCCAGTAACGGTCTTCGACTTGTTTCATTCGGTCTTCAAATCGGTCAATTCTATTTTCCATGTCATCTAGTTGTTGCCCCATCGAATACATTTTCGTTGTATAGTACGAAGCACCCGCTTTATCATTTATCTTATTCATTGTTTTAGAGACTGAGTCATACAGCCGATGTATGATTCCTTGTTGAGCTTCTGTAGCCCCCTCACCCGTAAACAAGCTTTCCACAGACTGAGGATCTTCCTCTAATGCCTTCTTTAACTTCGTTTCATCGATAGTAAGCTTTCCGCCTGATGTGTAATCATTTGTAGTAGTAATTCCTATTTTTGATAACTGATTATATAAACCAGAAACATTATCATTGCTGACTGGCTGATAAAAGTCCATACGCATATCACTCAAAACACTAGATAGGATAGGATCTCTCCGCAGCAAACCGCTCTTAGCTTTTTCTTCCCACTGTTCTTGTTGCTTATCAGAAAGAGACTCACGTTGTTCATCAGTGAGCGGTGCGTAACTTCTGTACTTTTCCTCACCCGTTTTCTTCTGGATTTTATCAATTAATTCATTATACTTATTAACAAACTTAACAATATTATCAAACACTTGAGTACTATCATTGTTGATATTAACACCAACAGGGGTTGTCGTCGGGTTGCTCGGATCGGTGTTAAAGGTTTGTTTTAGCGTAAATGTTACGCCATTCATCTCAAAAGTATTTGACTTGCGTGTAGTATCAATCCCATTTATCGTTAAGATGGCATCCTGACCAGACGTTACAGTCGTATTAGATCCAAATTTAAATACATCATTGATCAGTGAACCGTTTGTAACAATATCATTGCCACTCGACGCAAACTTCCCTGTTTCCGTACGATTCAGCGTCATTTTTCCCGACTGCTGGTCATAAAACAGTGTCACTCCAACATTCGATCCATTCACTCGATTGCTTAGTTGGTTAATTGATTCATTGCCCTGTACAAGGAAATTCTCGTGCATGGCACCTTTGGAAGTAGAAGTATCTAGACTAAATGTTGTGTAATTTTGATTGTAAGTAACCTCCATGGTAAATTTAGGACCTTCTGTTCCGGCAGGAAGATCCTCCGGATTAGGCGGTAAGTCTATCTTACCATCAATAAAACTAACTTTACCGGTTTGCTTATCTAACGTTCCTACTTGATCTGTGCTGTCTTTTTTAAATACATTTCCATTAGCATCTACATCATATGCTTGCGCCACGGCTCCATCTTTCTTAAGAACAAAAGAACTAACTGTATCTACAGACCCCTTCGAGAGTTGAATAGATTTAGAGTTATAAGCTAACGTTGCTGTATCTGTTTTAGTTTTAGCAATGTAGTCGATTCGTACAGAACTATCCTGAGCTACATTTTGTTTAAAATGAACGACTCCATTTGTATCAATAAAAACGTTATTGTCATTATTTATTGTCGTGTCATTCCAAGTAGCGCTATCGACCACCTTATAGCCTTTACCATTTACTTTTACACTCCAGGAAGAAAAATCTTGAAGATTTTCTGCTGGCACTCCTACAGAAAAGTCTTTTGTAACCCCATCAGCTACAATTGATTTCGTTTCAATGGCCCCCTGTCTCCATGTAGCATCTGGGACGCTTGACTGACCAAATAAGCCCTTGGCAGGATCAAGGGTAACTGATCCTCCATTCAAAATTCTTTCGGAACCGGCTAGTTGCCGTACACTAGAAATGGTATGGGAAGCTTTCTCGGCTCCACTGCTTGCTACAGCACTGACCAATGCTTCGTTCGTTGAGGAAGTTGTTCTAGAACGGTAAGTAGAAGATAGCTTCATCTTGGTTAATTCGCTTCGAAAATCTAGAAGCAACGTATTCATTGCCCGATAGTCATCACGCTGCCATTGAAGCAATTGTCTTTTCTGCTTTAATTTATCAAGCGGCATTCTTTCCGCCTTCATCAAATCCTTTACAATTGACTCGGTATCCATACCGCTAGCCAAACCACTAATACGCATAGCCATTTTAACTCACTCCTTAAATCCTTCTATGTACTATTTTTAATACTCTTTATTATATATCCATTATTTTCCACAATTAAATCTTTTTAGATTCTTCAATTTTTATGTTAGCTACAGTTAGTATTTGTACTCTTTTCATATGATCTTAAGTCTATTACAAGTATCAGTCACTGACTTTCCCACTTCTGTTTCTTTATCTACTTCTCTGAAACCTTTACATCTCAAGATAATTAAACAGCATAGACGTATCTATCAATCCTTGTATTGGATTCTTGTTGTTTTCGTAGCTATCTATTATATCGGTTTAGGAAAAAATTTCTTAATGACATAAAAAGAAATTCAATAAAAAAGCAGAGAGTATTCTCTGCTTTTTAGAAAAGATAAAATCGATTTTAAAAGATCCCTTACAAAAACTTCTTTTAATTATCTTTTTTGTACACTTCTTAGATTCTTTTAACTACTCCTAACTTAGTCCTATATCGATAACTTCAACAAAACTCAAGCATATGTATTTTAATCGGTGCGATTAAAATACTTTGTGTATCTAGCCACTTTTCCTTTTTATTGTCCCTTGTCACTTAAATATTTCTGTTTTTCTACCATTTAAAAATTTATTTCTTTTCCTCTTGTTTTTTTAACTCTTCTAGACTTACTATATTATAATTGCAAGCCAACCATTCAATTTGTTTTATAAAATCTTCCGGTTTTAGTGGTACAATTCCCTTCCAATCAGAATTAGAGACATAATAGTACACAAGGCTATATTTTCCAAAATTATTCCCCCTTTACATTTGATATTTTTAAAATTATAAAAAACAGGCTAACTCCTCAGTTTAAATTGTTCAATATCTTCAAAAGTATCAATATCTAGATCATATTTCTCATCCATTATAAAGGGGAAATTATTATCATTTAAACTAGTTTTAGAGGTAAAGCGATCATCAATCTTATTTATATAAATCGCTCCGTTAACCTTATAAAAATCCGGGAAGTCTTGTCTTCTTACGGTACTGTCAATATTTAGTATGTTTTCAAGAAAACCCTCTTTTGAAATAGTACGCATTAAGATTGGATGTTCTTTTACTTTTGAAACACTTACTAACGACTTTTGATGACAATCAACAATTTTTTTAATTGCTTTATCAATGTGAAAACTTTTTCTTAGAGGTTGCGTCGGCTGTAATAAAACTAAATAATCGTAATTATCGTTTTTATTTCTACATTGCTCAATAGCATGTAATAAGACATCAATTGTTTTTGATGTATCTGTCGCTAATTCTAATGGTCTTATAAAAGGGACCTCAGCTCCATAAAATTTAGATACTTGAGCGATTTCTTCACTATCAGTAGAAACTATTACTCTATCCAAAAAATTTGATTTTAGAGCTTCATGAATAGAGTAATAAATTAGAGGCTTCCCATTGATTTTATAAATATTTTTTTAGGTATACCTTTACTTCCTCCACGTGCAGGTATAATCGCAAGAAATCTTTTACCTTTATACATGCATAATCACCCTTGAGTTTGAGAAATAAATGGGATAAACTTCTTCTGAAAATTCTTTATCCAAATATCTTCGTTGTTCATTACTTTCATAAACTCAATAAAACTCTTTCCCTTTCCATAGAGAGAATATTGTTCACTTTTATTAAATTTAATTTTTTTAATAACTTTACAGATTTCGTTGCTGTCTTCATTAACATGCACAATACTCTTTGATAGCAAAGGGTCGTATCTTCCTTCCTGTCTACTTCCTATATCGATAGAAGGAATTCCATAAACGCTTGCTTCTCGAATTCCTGCACTGGAATTCCCAATCATAAATAGACTGTATTTAAGCAGAGTTAAAAATGATTCAAAACGAATTGAGGGAAAACACTTAAATTTCTTGTTGTCTTTAAACCTTTCAAACTCATCCAAAATAGTGTTGCTTCCTTCATCATTATTTGGATAAACAACAATATAGTTTTTTTCTGAGTTAATCACAGCATCTACAACTTCCGAAACATTTTTTTTAAGTTTATCCAATTCGGTAGTAACAGGATGATACATCAAAATCCCATATTCTTCGAATTCAATATCATAATGTTCCTTGACTTCTTCAAGTGTAGGCAAGAAATCACTAAACATAATGTCAATATCGGGTGACCCTATTACAAAAACAGAATCTTCTCTTTCACCAAGCTGAATGATTCTCTTTTTTGCTTCCTCATTAGATACAAGATGAATATGTGCAAATTTAGTAATAGCATGTCTAATTGATTCATCTATCGTTCCTGAAACTTCTCCACCCTCTATATGAGCGACTTTAATATTATTTAAGGCTCCGACAATCGCACCAGCCAAAGCTTCTACTCGGTCACCATGAACAACAATTAAATCCGGTTGATACTCAGACACATAATTGCTGAAGCCAAGGATTGTATTACTGAGAGTGATATCCATTCCTTGATTAATCTTTGTATTAACAAACTTATAAATGTTATCAAACCCATCTTTTTCTACTTCCATATAAGTTGATCCATATTTTGAAAGCATGTGCATACCTGTAACAAAAATATGAAGCTCAAATTCTTTATGCCTTTTTATTTCGCACATCAATGATTTTGATTTTCCATAATCTGCGCGAGTTCCAGTTAAGAATACTACTTTTCTAGATTTCATTTATTTACTCACCATATTCCATGAAAGTTGAGTATCCACAGGAATATTCTCCATAGCTGTTTGACCTAATATTCTCTCAAAATCCCCAGCCTTGATTTCACCAGTTCCTGGACGCTTCACCCAGATATTATCCTTAGAGAGCTTATCCCCCTTTTTAATTGGCTTAATAGAAACAACACAAGCATAAGCAAAGTCAATCGTTACTTTCTCCTCCCGCTGTATTTCTTTACTTCCGCCAAGAGATTGCCAAATAGCTTCTGTTCCCTTGATTAAATCCTCAAGCTCAACAGGGTTTAATGAAATTGGTACATCTGGGCCTGGCCAATTTTTATTCGAAGTAAAGTGTTTTTCTAGTATTCTTGCCCCGTATGGTACAGCTCCAAAACAGGTATAGTTACCTATTGAATGATCACTCAACCCTAGCACTGCATTCGGAAAGTTCTGTTCTAAATCACGAATAGCACCAAGTTTTACCTTATCATATGGCGTAGGGTACATAGAGACACAATGTAATAAGGCATATTGAACATTGTGTTTCTCTAATATTTCAACCGATTTCTTTATCGACTCGATGGAATTCATACCGGTACTAAGAATGATAGGTTTACCAAAGGAAGCAATATGATCAATTAACGGATAGTTATTACATTCACCAGAACCTATCTTATATGCATCAACATCGAGTGACTCTAAATGATTAGCCGCCGCTCTAGAAAAAGGTGTGCTTAAAAATATCATGCCTTTACTTTCTACGTATTGTTTTAATTCTTTCTCTTCCTCCAATGTCAAAGCGCACCTAGACATAATTTCTAATATGGACTCTTTGGCGTTCCCGGGGATTACATTACCTGCAGCTGGGATCATTTCATCTTCAATGATATGAGATTGGAATTTCACAATCTCTGCTCCAGCTTCATATGCATCATTCACCATCTGAATAGCTTTTTTCATATCTCCTTCATGATTGATACCAATTTCAGGTATAACAAGAGGTTTATAATCTACTCCTATTTTTCTTCCACGTATTGTAATAACATTACTCATAATTTCCTCACCAATTAATTATTTTATTTGGGCAGAAGCAAGCTCCTGAGAAACTTCTTGATAAACCGGTAAAATAACATCCATAGAGGACTTTATTCCCTCTAAAAACTTAATATAAAACGGTAAACTAGTTTCTATCTCTTCTATAATATTTTTCCTTAAATGAAGATCATTTAGACCTTGAACAAACAAGTTAAACTGTATTTGCATAATCGGCATAATAAAAACAATAAAACATTCGTTATCTAAAATTTTCTTTAGATGGTTAATGAACTTAATATACTGTTGCTGCACTTTTCCAAAGTTTCTAGTTACTTTTAATTCATACTGTAATTTGTCTAAAATTCTTTTAGCTTGGCGATAAGCTTCTTTTAAATCTTCTCTATTCTTTTGATTATTGAAGTCTTCTGTTACTTTGTCTATATCGTATCCAGCCTGTGCATTTCGAATTATCTCATCAAAACTCACTGGTAAATACTCAGTTAAATATTCATTTATAACCTCTTTTATCTCCATAAACCTCGTTCTCTTAATAGCGGCACCTTGGACAGTAGTATTTATAACTTGTATAGACGGATTTTTTTCAATATAGGATTCAAGGGCTAACCTCATCCTATTAAAGTCTTCATTGGTCTCAATCATTTTACCCTCTACACTTTCAACAAGTATAGCTTCCTTGTTAGCTTCTTCACTTACTTCAAGATTCATAACCTCTTTTGCATACCACTTTTTATCTCTATAAGCCAAATTTTGCCCAGATAAGATAATAGGATTGCAACCCAAATTACTAAGTATTTGAAATGTAATAACCGCAATACTTGGCGAATCATTTATCGATATGATGTTTTCATCATCTTCCCTGACTAGATAACGAGCACCAATTGAATCTTGACTAGTTATAAAATGTAACATTTCACCAGGATAGTTTTGAAGAGTCTCATGCCCCACACTTGAGCCAAATATCAGAGGAATAGACGAAAGGTTTGCAGCTACTATCTTTTCAAATACTTTATAATTTTCTTCTTTCGGATCATAAGTAAAGGCTGCATCAGGATAAATGCCATACTCGATTAAACCATTAACTGCCGATCCAACTGCAAAAATATATGCTAATCGATTATCTTTTATATGTTTAATTTCTTCTAAATCATCGCTTAAAGAAGGGCCTGCTGAAACAATAATGGCTGGTTTCTCTTTAAGCCATTCTTTTTTGACATCATGTAGAAAATTTGGCGTAACTAATACACGAGAGAAATTTTTTAAACCATTAAGAACCCAACGCTTCTGGAAAGCAAGATTAACATGCAAATGATTTTTCCAGTTTTTTATCCCCTCAGAAAGTTTACTGGAGAACATTTTGTATTCTTCTTTAAAAAGCCGCTCATGGGCTGGTAAAACAATAAGAGTGACTTCATCATTTATTTTCTCTAGAAAGCGATAGATAAAACTATTCTGTTTTTCTATTGAGAACTCAACAAAGAATTCCTGAAGTCTTCCCTCTGACCAGTGACTTATATTTCTTTCTTCTAGTAAGCTCTTTAAAACCTGAGGTTGGGATTCGTAAAGAGTAAAAGCTTTATCGGGAAATTTCCTGATAAATAAGTCTATATGGAATCCCATTCCGATTCCATAAAATAGCACATGGTTACTTTTTTCTATTTTCTCACTATATTTCTGGATAATTCTTTCTGCCTCTTCTAATGGATTGTATTTACTATGCAGATAAAATTCTTTTTCGTCTCTTCTTACTTTTATAGTAGGAAATCCAGCCCTACTGTTTTCAACCTCTATATGATCTTTCAAATCAATTGCAGATTGATCGAGAAAGTTCGGGATGAATTTTTGAACAAAGGATTGATTATCAGCTAACATGGCCTTCTCCCTCTATATTTATCAAGCTTCTTAATTGTTCTTTTAATTCTTCTAAAATAGGTTTCATTTCATACTGTATTAAATCCGCAATACTTAGTGAATCTTGGGTAACAAGCCCTTGTTCTAGGTCCGGGAAGCTAGCCTGTAAATCTTGCAATAGCGAGTCAATCGTAACAAAATTCACTCCTTGTACATTTACAGATCTTGCCGACTGAACTGCTTGATAAATCCACTCAACTCCCTCCAGTAAATCAGTCACTTTATTCCAAGTTTCATCACTAATTTCAGAATAAAATTCATCTGCTAACAATTGAACTTCTGGCAACGCTCTTTCTAAATACTTATAGATAGAGTTAAGAATCTCACATATCAGCTCTTCTCGTGTCTTAAGTATAACTTCAAATTTTCCTAAGGAGATTCTATTAATGACTTCTTCAAAATCATAATATTCCTCCCCATTTAATAAATAGTGACTTACTAGCTTGTTTTGGTTTTGAGTTTCATTTTCAATTAACTCCCCTACTTTCTCTAATGATTTATTCTCTAAATAAAAAACCCTTCCATCAATATAAATTTCCATATTATGATTCTCCTTTGAGTCTATGATTAACTACACTTATTTCCTTATGAACTTACATGTACCATTTTACAAAGTGAAAAGTTCTTTTTATTATTTAACTTTATATAACTATACATCATTCGTTGAGACCCTTTGCTTTTAACTCACGATTTCAAAATAAAGTAAAAATGTTGTTTTATTGAAGTTAGGATTATTTGAAATGCTATTATTAGATTTTCAATTAACTTATTATCCCTACAGTGTTATTATCGGTGTCTAACTAAAGATTGTTTACTTCTCATAAACTTTCCTTTATTTACACTACAGTTAGTATAATGCATTCCTTTTACTCAACTAACTACAGATAAAACTCTATGAATTTTAGAATAAAAAATCTAATTATCTTCGAATTCTTTATTCGTATGTATAAAAATTAAAATAATATAAGCCTTACAATTTTTTTATTACTTTTTATAGAAATACAAAAGGCCCCGCTATAGCGGGGCCTTTTGTAAAATCACTATTATTAACGTAGTAATTGAAGAACACCTTGTGGTTGTTGGTTCGCTTGAGCAAGCATAGATTGGGCAGCTTGAGAAAGAATATTATTCTTAGTGAATTCCATCATCTCTTTCGCCATGTCAACATCACGAATACGAGACTCAGCAGCAGTTAAGTTCTCAGCAGCATTATCTAAGTTTGTGATAGTATGTTCTAAGCGGTTTTGCATTGCACCAAGGTAAGAACGCCCTTCAGAAACAGTTTTAATTAAAGAATCGAGACCACTGATTGCATTTTGAGCACCAGATAATGTGCTGATGTCTAATCCAGAAGCAGTAGTGGCTACGTTTGTTAAATTTACTCCCGAAGTAGTTAAATCAAGAGTGATTTCATCACCTTTGTTTGCACCCACTTGAAGAACTAACTTACCAGAGGAATTAATTTCATCTCCGCTGGCTCCCTTAAACAGGCCTTGTGTATTAAATGTAGATTTATCTTTGATTCTATTAATCTCTTCAGATAACTGATCAAATTCCTTGTTCAATGCACTGCGGTCTTGAGTTACATTTGTATCATTCGCAGATTGAACAGCCAATTCACGCATACGTTGAAGAATAGCATGAGTTTCGTTCAAACCGCCTTCTGCTGTTTGAATTAAAGAAATACCATCTTGTGCGTTTTTAGAACCTTGGTCCAAGCCACGAACTTGCGCTCTCATTTTTTCAGAGATTGCTAGACCAGCAGCATCGTCGCCAGCTTTGTTAATGCGAAGACCAGAAGATAATTTTTCCATGCTTTTTTGTGCTGCGCCAGTGTTTTGGCTTAAACGACCATATGTGTTAAGCGCTGAAATATTGTGATTAATTCTCATTTTTAATTTCCTCCTTGAATATATCGTTCACTTCCATGTGAACTTTTGATAAAAGTTGTTTCACAAGGACTTTCAAGTCGGCCGCCTTGTTGTTCCCTGTTACACTAATAATATCGGCAAGGAAATAAATTTATTTAACAAATTTAGAGAAAAAATCTTTTTTATTTTTACTGACTTAAATAAAGCAAATGAAAGACCATAATTGGTTTGAAAGTCACCCCATAAATACTTCTATGGAAGAGATTTTACTTTGTTACCTTAAATTAACACGAAATTCTTTAATTGCCCTTTTTATGGTTCAGCAACTCAAGCAATCCTTTTACATCCTTTGAAGCAGATTGGTTTTCTTCCTGAATGGTGAGATACACTTCTTTTCGATGGATCTCTACATGCTTGGGTGCCTCTATACCAAGCTTTATCTGATCTCCTTTGACGGCCAAAACAGTGATTTCAATATCCGTGCCTATTTTAATTGACTCACCTATTTTACGTGTCAAGACTAACATCGTCTCACCCCTTCTTCTCTTGTTTCTCAGGGAAAATGGCATGCCTTGTTTTATAATTTGTGTTGTTTAAAATGACCTGTTTTCCCCTGTTGTTTGCATGGTTAAGTATAATAGGGGCCTGAAGGTTAGCCGTTGTTTCTTGAAAAGTTTCTTTCACCGTCAAAATGACTAAAACTTGTACGTTTTCAGTCGTTTCAAGATCTAACTGTTCCGCTACAGAGTCTTCCAGCGTAAAATCGTAGTCTTTAAAAAAAGCAAATGGGTTAGCAACTACAAATCCTAAATCAGGAGTTTGAACTGACTGCAAAATATAAAAAATTTCATTGTCTGGTAAGGATAAGAGCGTGAATCTCTTTTCTGTGTCAAAACCAGGAATTCCGCTATCAAAGTGCCAAATATCTTTGTTCTCGATTATAATATTCCCATGATATTTTGTTTGGATATCCATGTTAGCTCTTCCTTTTCTTATATTTCTTGTTCATAGTTCAATCCCTTGAACTTTAAATTAGCAAAATCGACGTTTAGAGATGATGGCTGCTTTAAACTTGTCATTACTTCACCTGGTTGATAGTCAATAACCGGCTTTTGTGCTTTTGTATTATTAATTACCTTATTGATTTTCCATTCTATATTTAGTTTAGCTGGTTCAAAGTTAATATTTACACTAAAAGGAGAAGGAATAAACCCGATATTAAATGAATATTCCGGTCTCTCGCTATTTGTTTTAGCTTGACTGGCAATTGGGTTCCTATTATTTTCAATTTTCATTAATTCGTCACCTTCTCCAGCTCTTCTGGCTACACCTGAATACCAATCCTGATAACCATTATCGGCATATTCTTCAATCCTTCGAAAGATATGCTTTAAATCCATATCCTCCCACGCCTGGGTTTGATCAATTGACAATTTAGACGGTGTACGGTCGATCATCATTTCTGCCGGTGGCTGTTGAAGATCTAATTCTGCCCTCGGTTGCTCGATTGACTGTTCAGCTGGCTTAGTGTTGAGTTCTATTTGAGCAAAATTAGATTGCAATCGTATTTGTGGTAACTGCATAACTACTCACCTCACTTAAAAGTATAAACGGTTATTGTTCAACCCACCAATCAAATTCGATTTCTCTTTTATGAAAAAAAGCTATCTTGTTAGATAGCTTTGTTCTTATCTTAGAAAATCCATTAAACTCGGCTGAATAATGCGAGCACCTATTGACAGGGCGGCTCGATGAACACTTTCCTGTGCTATCAATTCTGTAATTACTTTTTCAAAATCGATATCTTCGTTTTCAGACATTGCTTTTGTCGAAATAACCTCCTGCGTATCTACACGGTCTTCCATTAATTCAATACGATTTGCTCGTGCCCCCAAGTCGGCACGAGCGTTTAAAACGTTAGCTTTATGTTTATCAACTACTTCTAAATACTGTCCAACTTCACTTCCAGACTTAGAAGGATCTTCTAGTGTGATAATCAAGTCATCAATCTCTTTAAAGAGATTGCTATCAAAAGCTTCTTCAGGTTTAACGTTTACGGGTATATAGATTCCTTTTGATAATTCTAATTCTACATCTCCATTATTACGCGGCGAATTAAAGGTTGGAGGTGTGCCATCTGTAACAGGAGCCTTTAACGTATCTGTCCCATTAAAAAGATACTTTTCCCCCACTTTTGTATTGGCTATATTCACCAAATGATTCCTCAACTGTTTAATCTCTTCAGCTGCCGCCTTACGTTGAGTGGCGTCATACGTATCATTGCTGACCTGAACAGTTAACTCGCGAATCCGGTCTAAAGCTAATCCTGCCTTATCTAAACTTGAATCTGCGTTATCCACCCAGTTATAAGCTTCACCGAAATTTCTCTGGTATTGCTGCACCTCTTGCAAATTACGCCGATAAGTAATCCCCTTCATAGCTACAAGCGGATCATCCGACGGCCGGCTGATTTTTTTCTGACTTGTAATTTGCTCTTGATATTTCCCTAAACGGGAATAGCTATTGCTTAAATTACGGAGCATATTATTAGAAAGCATCGATTGTGTTACGCGCATTATTTAATCACCGCCTTATCTTCCTACAGTTCCCATGCCGTTAATAATCTTATCAAGCATTTCATCTACAACAGTAATATTTCGTGCTGCTGCATTATAGGCATGTTGGAACTTAATCATATTTGTCATTTCTTCATCTAACGCCACTGAGCTGACGGATTGCTTTCTTTCATCTACTGATTGTCGGAGAACAGCACTGTTGGCAGTAAGCCGATTTGCTTGCAGCGCATCTACTCCCAACTTTCCAATCATTCCTTCATAGAAGGAATTAATTGTCGCATTTCCTAGTTCCGGTGTAGCTTCCCCTTGAATACCAGCTAACTCAATGGCATTTTTCCCGTTACCGCTCGTACCATCTGCTGATGCAGCAATTTCATTCGTGTTTTTAATAGCAAGGATAAGCCCTTTAGCAGGACGCTCTCCAGAATTAATCGTAAAAAAGTCACTGCCTTTGGCCGATGGGGAATTATTCTTATCTAAAATATGACCTTCTCTATGCTGAGCATTAAATGCATTGGCAAACGCAGTGGCCATTTTATCTAAATCATTCAGCATTTCAATATAAATTCCCTTGCTTCCCCCGTTATCTTCATAACCGTAAGCTTCCATTAAACCTCGAAGCTTACCTTGGGAAAAGTCCGGAACTGCAATACTCTTGCTGTTACCTTCACTATCAATAACCTCAAGAGTACTGATACTTTCTGGATTGCCATCTTTGACTCCAGTATCACTAATTTTACCAAAGTTTGATTTTGAGACTAATGTAGATTTTGAACCATCATTATTTACTAGCTTAATTTCATACAACCCTTCAGCTAAAGGAGAAGGGTTACCTCCTGAATCCTTTCTCTCAACCTCGATATTTATATACTGAGAAAGCTCATCAACTAGGCGATCACGCTCATCGTATAAATCATTAGGCAAGTATCCATGGGGCTCAATTTCTCCAATTTGCTTATTAACGTTAGCAATTTGCTCTAGAAGCGAGTTAATTTCCTTTACACTAGCATCTACTTGAGCACCATAATCCTTTTTTATCCCATTCAGTGAATCGGATAAGTAGTGAAAAGTATCCGCTACTGCTTGACCACGCTGTAAAACAACTTTACGCGCACCTTCATCTTCTGGGTGGACACTCAGATCCTGTAAGGACTGCCAGAACTCTCCCATTACAGCAGAAAGGCCATTTTCACTTGGCTCATTCATAATATCTTCCATTTTACTTAAAGCAGTAGCTCTAGACTCCCAATATCCTAATTTATTATTCTCATTTCTATATTGAAGATCTAAAAAACTCTCTCTAACTCTTTGAATAGACCCGGCTTCCACACCCGTTCCCATCTGTCCAGGAATTTGTGGTCTGTTCATTGAAGCGGCTGGGTAAGGCTGTGTTTGAACAAAGTTAACCCGTTGCCGTGTATAGCCGGGCGTGTTTGCATTTGCAATATTGTGGCCTGTTGTATAGAGAGCGCCTTGCTGCGTATTCATACCGCGTTTTGCTATCTCTAGCCCCATAAATGTTGAGCGCATAGTAAAGCCTCCGTTCTTTTGCTTATCATCAATTATGCTTGTGAATCAAACATCGATTGCTTTTTGTGCTGTGCACTGGAACGGGCCGGATGAGTATAAGTCGGTTGCTCAGGCTGCGGATTAATCATACTCAAATTCAAGTTAACGAACTGCAATGATTGATAAATCAATTGCTGGTTTAATTCATTTTGTTCCTTCAACCGTTTGATTGTTTCATGCAGAGTGCTTTGTAAAGACAATAAAGCATTTTTTTCATTTGCTTCCAACTTTGCGATGCATTCTGTCATAGTCGATTCGCTATTACCTGTTAGTACAGCAGCAGCTCTTTGTCGTTCCTGTTCCATTGTATGAATGGCTGCCACGAATTTTTGCTCATCCTTAAGCAGCTGATCCAGCCCGTCCATATCATTTTTCTTAATCACATCTGTTTTTTTAACCGCAAGTTCGAGCAGTAGCATATGCAGGCGGTCCAATTTATCCAATACATCAATCAGCTTATGTGCAGCCATGATGTCCCCTCTGCTTTCTTAAAGCGGCACAAACGATGTGCCGCTCTCATTATTTCTTATAAAACTTCACGATGCCTTCAGCGATTTTCTCCGGTTGCGGCTGGTACTCACCTTTCGCCACCTGTTGTTTCAGGCTTGCGATTTTTTCCATTCGTTCTTTTGTCATTTTAGACACTTCCTGCATGCCTTTCGCCGCTGCAGAGATTTCCAGTTTATCCTTTGGCGCCTTAGCCGCTTGTTTCGTCCCTTGCACTTTGTTCAGCTGCTTTTGGTATGGGTTGATGCCCGATACGCCAGATTGGTTAATTTTCACGTCTGTTGATCCCTCGCTTTCTTTTTTCCGAATTTCTCATTTGATTATCCATTATATCGGTTTTTCAGAAAAAAAGTTAACAGCGGATTCATAGGCGGTTTTTATCAATTTTATTCACGCGTCTCTTGCCGGCCAAAAAAAGTTTTTGGGTCTTATATACTATACTCTTTTTAATTTCTTTTATTCGCCGCATAATATGTCGTTTGCTTATCATGCTCTTGCTTTTTCGCTTCAAATGCTTCCTGACGCTGGATTTGCTCTAACTCGCTTTCAATGTCGTCCGTGCAATTTCGACATATTTTACCTTTATTAATAATAGCTCCGCAGCGGTCGCATGGATAGCCGAGGTTCGGAAAATGGGCTGCATGGAGTCGGCCTTTTTTCATCCATTTATGGATAAGTGATTCACTTACCCCTGTCACTTCCACAACCCGTTCAATCGTAGCTGCCCGATTTTCCCGCTGGCGTAAAAATTTATATACGATCTCATACATTTGCTCTTCTTCTTTTGCACATTTCGGACAGACATCACGAAAAGTATTTTCCATATAAAGCTCGCCGCAACGCGAACAGTTAACGATTTCCCCCATATCTCGATACCTCCAACGATCTCTCAGATCCCCTGCCCTCTGGCCAGCGTGAGTGCCCGTACCTCCGCTGCTCCCGCCTGCTTTAATAGAAAGGCAGCTTGCCTGAGAGTAGAGCCTGTAGTATATATATCGTCGATAATAAGAATTTTTTTATGACAAATGGACGATTTTTCTCTAATCTGAAAAACTTGTGAAGACCGAAGGCGTTCCCTGCGTGACTTTTTTGACTGCTTCTCAGAGTGAAAGCGCTCAAGAATATGGAGGGTTTCGAGCCCTGCCTCTCGGGCCAGAGCCTCCGCCTGATTAAAGCCTCGTTCATAAAGTCTCTCTTTACTGAGCGGCACGCCAATCACAAGATCATGCACGATATTTTCTGCCGCTTTTTTTATTTCATTCGCAAATACTTTAGCGAGTATATAGTCTCCACGGTATTTAAAACGGGCAATAAATTCCTTCATCGCATCGTTATACGTATAGAGTGAATAATTACTGGCCAATGTATTCTGATAAAGCGGATCTTCTTCCCAGCGGAGACAATCGAGACAAACACCGTCCATAACAAAAGCTGGATCAAGCATGGCTAGCGGACGAGAGCAGCTCCGGCAGCTTTCACCTGCTACTTTTTCAAAAGGCTGACGGCATTCTTCACAAACGACAGGTGGCTCTTCCAGCCAGAAAAACTGGCGCCACCCTAAACTTTTACTCATTTCTTCAGCACATAAGAGACAAATGTTCACCTGTCCAGCCACCCCTTCTCTAATCCTTCTTTATTCATTTGGCGAATGTGATCGACTGCTTGAACGATGGCTTTTGTTTTCCCATAGTGGAAAAAGCGAACTTCTCCCTCCGGAAAGTCGGCGCTCCTGCCAGCACGGCCCGCAATTTGTACGAGCGCACTTTCGGTAAATATGTCATCTTCTGAGCCGATGACAGCCACATCAATATTGGGAAACGTTACCCCTCTCTCTAAAATTGTCGTTGACAGCAAGAGAGGCAGCTTTTGTTCACGCATGGAATTAACCTTTTCCTTCCTGTCAGGGTCTTCTGCATGAACGGCGTCAATCGAGGGATCGAGCTGTTGAAATAACGGGAGGGCCTGTTGCATGGAGTCAATATGCGGAAAAAAGAGGAGCGCCTGTTTCTTCGCTTGCAGGCGTTTCATCGCCCATTCCTTCACTTGGATAGGCAGTTTCCCCTTTTTGATGGCTTTTTTCCAGTTTCCGCTCCAGGTAAGTACAGGGACTGGCAGCGGCTGTCTGTGAAAGCGGGCAGAGATTTTCACGAATGGCCTTTTTCCCTTTAGACAGTCTTTTTGCCATGTTTCATGAGGAGTGGCGGTTAAATAGATGAGGGAAGAAGGAGATTTCCGAGCCTTTTGTACAGCCCGTTGCAAGGAGGGGTCATAAGAGTAGGGAAACGCATCCACTTCATCAACAATCATGACGTCGAATGCCTTGAAAAAACGAAGTAATTGGTGAGTAGTAGTAACAACAAGCGGACTGTACAGGTGGCGGTCAGGACTGCCGCCGTACAAAGCGGCAACGGGAATACCAGGAAACACTTTTTGCAGGCGCGGGGCAAGCTCAAGAACAACATCCGTCCGCGGTGTGGCGATGCACACTCGCTTGCCCGCAAGCAGCGCTGACTCAATCCCAGCAAACAGCACTTCTGTTTTTCCAGCTCCACACACCGCCCAAATCAGCTGTTCTTCATCATCCTGAATTGCCTGAATGACTGCCTGCGAGGCAGCGGACTGTCCCTCTGACAGCTGGCCTATCCACTGAAGAACGCCGTCGCCTTCGTACGGCGGCTCAGGACCTGTCCAATAAATGAGCCGAGAGCAGCCAGCAACACGTCCCATCATGAGACAGTGGCGGCAATACGGACAAATTGTTCGGCAGCGAGCACAGGGAAAAACGGCAAACCGCTCTTTTTTATTATTCCCGCAGCGTTCACAGTAAAAATATTGATGTTTTTTTGAAATGCCGGGAAGCTTCTGAATATGCGGAGAAACTGGCAGAAGGAAAGGAACTTCTTCTTCAAGGAGGAGGCGGCCGGAAAGAAAGGAAACCAGCGAAGAGGATATATTTGAGGAACTCATCATTTCATCTCCTTATTGGTAGAGTTTCTTCTATTATATATGACTTCTTATTTAAAGGGGGCTTTTTTCCCTTTTAAACAAGTACATACTTATACTATCATGTAAGTTGATCTTTTCCATTAGCTTCCTATGATAAGGAATTGCTAATATGATATAATGTCAAGGGTTAAAAATTCCATCGGGAAAGGGGAAATTATGAAAAAATTACTAGCGAGCCTGACCGTGATCGTTTTGTTTTTTACGTTAACGGTTCAAGCGTCTGCTCAAGTATTCAATGATGCCAAGAATCATTGGGCTGCGAAAGAAATCCAGACGCTTGTCGATGCCGGTGTCATTAACGGCTATCATGATGGAACATTCCGGCCAGATGCTCAAGTAACAAGAGGACAGTTTATTGCATTTTTGGTTCGGGCCTTGGATCTGCCACCCGGGGATTCTGCTTTCAAGGATGTTCCTTCCGGCAGCAATTTATATAAAGACATTGCAGCAGCGAAAAAAGCGGGGCTTCTTTTAGGAAATGCCGAGGGCTATGCGCTCGCCAATGATCCAGTCACACGTTCGGATGTAGCTGTTATGCTTGATCGGGCCATGCAGCTAAAAGGAGAGTACCCAACAAAAGCTGCACTTACGTATAAGGATGCAGCAGATATTACCCGGTACGCCTATGAATCTGTACAGCGCATGACTCATTACGGACTCATTAAAGGAACAGCAGATAATTATTTTTTACCGAAGAAAATTGCTACACGCGGTGAATCAGCCGTGTTTGTGTATCGATTGATGGAAAAGCTTGATTTATTCTCTGGAAGCAAAGATCCGATTACGATTCCTAAGCCGATCGATTCCTCAGAGGTTGTCGTTCCAGTCAATGACTACCAATATATTAAAGTAAGAATGAATACACGCGGTGTGCCTCTTACATACAATAAGCGTACGACAGATGTGCACATTCGCTCGACAGACTATCATTATTACTATCATATGGGGAACGCCTCTAAGCCGCTTGGCTCCTTGAGAGTGACGCTGAGGAAGCTGGAGAATGGCGATGTATTCGTCTTTACAAAATTCATCCATAACGGCGACAACACGTACTCTGCCTCGGTCATTGTGCCATTCCAGCAGTCGAATAGCTATTCACTGGCTAAATATAATACGTTCGGCCAGGTAGATCAAAAGCATGACGATACGTTCGGCGTTGATAAAACGTCGCATCCAGTCGGCATTTTATCAGTGAAAAAAGGCAATACAGTGGTCAATGAAATGATGATCGGCAAAAACTACATTTCTCTTGATCGCCAAACGAATTATGCCAATGGGCAGCGCTCTGTTCTCCGTGAGCTGCTCAATGAGTATGAAAGCCATCAAGTATACACGGATACCGAGCGAAACCTTGTCACTACCCATGTAAATATGTCTGTTAAAGGAAAAGCGATTTCTGAAAATTGGGTATTGCTTTCCGACAAACGACTGTTTGCCGATAACAACAATCGAGATGAGTGGTTTAAGCGATCGATTAAAGAGTATACGTCGATTAATAACTGGTTAACGGCGGATGGAGCTTATACAAAGCTGCCATGGTCGATTGAACCTGGTTACAAAATGGGATACGGACGTAATATCGGCCGATTGCAGGGAGGCATTTATTTAACAGCTTACGAAGGGAACAAAGAACGTTACTTTGAAGACCTTGTAGTAAATGCTATTGCCGATCTTGATGTTTTCTCTGGCGGAATAATCTCTGCAGGCAAGACACCTATTTTCAAAACGGAGTATACGAGCACCTGGCTTAAAAATGCTTATGGAACGACCGCTCCTTATGTGGATACGCGCCATAATGAAAATGCTGCGCTATTCTTGAAAAACGCCGCAGAAAGCCTGAATATTCCGCAACTGTCTGAAGCGAATCTTCGCTATGCGGATTTTCTCGTGAAGCAAAAGGAAATCGGCAACGTTATTCAAGTCACATCATCTAGTCATTTAATTGCTGACTATTATGCAAAAGGCAGTCAAAAAACACACGTATCGCTTAACCATGCTTTAGGCGAAATGAGATTTCTACTAGAAACATATAAACAGACGAAAGATCCGACGTATTTAAAAACAGCCCGTGAGTTAAAAGCGGGGATTGAAAACCTTTATCCACGATGGATCCGCTCCAACGGCGATTTATGGTATCAAGTAAACGGCAAGCTGCAATTTACCGGCAATGACTATGATTGGCTAACATTAATGGACTTGCTGCTTTCACAAACAGCTTTTGAGGAAAACGGCATAGGGCGCAGTACGATTTTCGATGCGATGATCCGCTCTAAAGCTCAATATCTGGTTGATAACAATATCCCTATTAAGTCGCAAATTATCATGCTTCTCGAACAGCAAGGATTTGGTGATATCGTTAAACCTATTTCTGCAAGTTCAAAAGAAAAGAAGGCAAAGCTCGATCTTAATGAATTGCCAAAAGATGAATTAGATTTGCTTGCTGAGTAAGCAAAAAAGCTCTCCCTTAAGAGAAGGGAGAGCTTTTTTCATTGCTGCGTTATCGGCTTTGAAAAGCAACCTTTAAACCGAGTGCAATGTAAATCGTTCCAACAATTTTTCCGCTCCAACGGCCTATCCAGGAAATCCGTTTGATCAATTTTCCGAGCGGCCGTATGCCTACAGCAATCAGCGTGGTATAGGTAATGCTCATCAGCACAAAGATTAAACCGAGAACTAAAAACTGGATGATCGGTGTTCCCTGTTCAGGATGGACAAACTGCGGCAAGAACGCTAAGAAGAAAAGAGCTGTTTTAGGATTGAGCACTTCAGCGACGATAGCTTGACTGTATACACTCAGCGTTGAAACAGGAGTCGCTGCAGGTGCCGCTGCATCAGCTGATTTTTCCAATATGGCTTTAATTCCCATGTAGAGCAAATAAGCGGCTCCTGCTAGTTTAACGATATTAAAAGCGAGCGCAGACGTCATCAGGATAGCAGACAGCCCTACAGCTGCGCACACCGTATGAATAAAATCACCAGTGGCAATGCCTGCCCCTGCCATAATGCCTGCTTTTTGGCCTCCCTGCGCTGTTCGGGTAATTGTAAGAAAAACAGCGGGCCCCGGGATTAAAAAGAGACCCATAACGACCACTACAAATGTACTCAGAGTTGAAATATCAAACATAAAACTTCCCCCTCTATCTTTCATAGATCACAAACCTGTTAGCTGCTTGTTTGTTTTATCAGAACAATAAAGTTTATGAAACAAGAAGCTTTATTTAAGAACAAAAAGGAAGGCTTATTCTCCAAAGATTCATTTTATCGTCTGAATCCACGCTTTTATTAGCCAAACAAATTAATCTCGCTTCTTTGTCCAGCCAAATCCAAGGGCGCCTTCGCCAAGATGAGTGCCGATAACAGGCCCGAAGTAACTGATGGAAAATGAGGCATTAGGAAAACGCTCCTCCAGCTCTCCGATCCAGCGGCGAGCTTCCGTTTCTCTGTTAGCGTGAATAATGACGGCTTCCAGCGGCTCACCTTTTTGGTAGTCTTCTTCAAACAGGTCCGCCACCCGCTTCAGTGCTTTTTTGCTCGTGCGGATTTTTTCAAACGGAACAATAACTTTGTCCACGAACTGAAGCAACGGCTTAACCTGTAAGAGCCCGCCGATCAAAGCTTGCGCACTGCTTAAACGGCCGCCGCGCTTCAAATGGTTCAAGTCGTCTACAACGAAATATGCTTTAACGGACGACCGCATTTTTTCCAGCTCTTGAATAATATCATCCGGCCCTTTCCCTTCACGGGCGAGTTCTACAGCTCGAAGTACATAAAATCCTTGGGGGCCGCAACTAATTTCTGAATCAAAAGAGCGAACCGTTAGCCCCTCCACCAGATCGGCCGCTGCGAGGGATGTCTGGTAAGTACCACTAATCCCGCTTGATAAATAAACACCTACCACTGCCTCATACCCTTGCTCTAGCAGCTGTTCATACAATTTAACAAACTCGCCAATAGGCGGCTGTGTCGTTGTCGGCAGCTTTTCTTGCGTGCGGACGACTTCATAAAAGTCCCCTGCTTGAATATCTACTTCTTCTCTATAAGTCTCCTGCCCAATAACCACACTTAATGGGATCATATGTATATGCAACTGGTCACGCAACTCTTTCGAAAGATAGCTAGTGCTGTCCGTTACAATTGCCGTTTTCATAAAGTTCACCTGCCTTGTTCATAATATTAAAGCTTCAGAGTGTAGACGAAGTCTATTTTCCATTCTATCAGCTTGTAGCTTGCAATAAGCTTTTCTTCTATTCTATTAGATATACAGTGGATTTGCATCTCTTTTCAGTAAAAACCAAAAACGGCTATTCCCTAAATTGGAACAGCCGCTTATTAAGCAGTTTTTATTTTTTTGGCACCATGTGAATCGCCTGGCCAATAAGGCCTTCAGCCGCTTCAAGCAACCCTTCATTGAAGCTTGGGTGCGCGTAGGCCGGAAATTTCACATCTTCCTCTTTGGCAGCCATTTCAAGCAATTGGACAAACGTGCTGGATAGCTCAACTGCTCCTTCGCCGATCATGTGAATTCCAAGGACGATTTCATTAGAAGCATCAGAAATCACCTTAACAAAGCCATCTTTTTTGCCAGTAATCATTGCATAGCCATTGCCACCAAGGGCAAACTGGCCCACACGAATATCTATTCCGAGTTCACGTGCCTGCTGTTCAGTTAAGCCAGCTGAGGCAATCGGCGGAACGGAATGAACGATTGTTGGAAGAAACGTCAAATCGACTTCCGGCTTGCCGCCAGCAATTGCTTCCACTGCCGCCTTTCCTTGCTTGATCGCTTTCACCGCTAAAAGCGGCCCCTCAGTAACGTCGCCAATCGCATAGATGGAAGGAACCGAAGACTGCATGTTTCCATTCACCTTCACAAATCCTTCAGACGTTTGCTCAACACCAAAGCGGTTGATCCCTAAGTCCTGAACGTTTGGCTGGCGGCTGCCGTCCACAAATAAATGAGAGCCTGTTACTTCTTCTTCTTTTCCGCCGGCAGTAAACATTACGCGTACGCCGTCTTCTGTTTCTTCTGCCGACTGAATCACTGCTTCTTTGATCGCTTTGATTTTCTTTTTCTTCAACAATCGGTTCAATTCTTTAGTGATGGACTCATCAAATGGAAAAGCAGCTGCCTGTTCCAAAAGGATGGTCACCTTAGCTCCTAAAGCGTGAAAACTCGTCGCTACTTCTAAAGAAATATAGTCGTTGCCATAGACGATCAAATGCTCAGGCAGCTCTTGTAAATCAAACATTTCATGAGAAAGCAAAATGCGCTCGCTATTTTTTCGTAGACCTTGGGGTAAAACTGGCGTACTTCCTGTGGCGATAATCGCTTGTTTGAACACATAAATATCAAACTGGTGGCCATTTTCGACACCGACACGGTCTTCTGCAATCAAACCTGCTTTTCCTTTTAGCACTTCAACCTTATTGGCTTTACAAAGAGCTTCCACACCTTTTCTCAATTGTTCAGTCACTTTCGACTTGTAAGAGACCAGCTTTTCTAAATCAAACGTGCCGTCTCCTGTCGGGAGTCCAAGCTCTTTCATATGAGCCGTTTCCGCCTGCTTTTTCGCAGCATATGTAAATACCTTAGAAGGGATGCACCCTTTATTTAAGCAAACACCGCCGAGATCAGCTTGCTCAATTAATGTCACTGGCAAGCCGAGCTGTGCAGCCCGGATCGCTGCACTATAGCCGCCCGGGCCGCCGCCGATAATAATAAGATCTCTTTCCTGACTGATTTCCCCAACAACCATTTATATCATCTCCAGCATCAATTTGTTCGGCTGCTCAATTAAGCTGGCAAACCGGTTCGTGAACGCAACAGCGGTTGCTCCATCAGCGACGCGATGGTCAAATGACATGGATAGTGTCATCATGTGACCAATCACGATTTCATCCTTTTCGTTCACAATCGGTACTTTTTTCGTCTTATGGAAAGCAATTAATGCTGTTTCTGGATAGTTGATAATCGGCGTCGCACCGATACTGCCGAGCGGTCCAACATTGCTGACAGTAAATGTGCTATTTTGAATGTCAGCCGGTGCTAATTTTCCGTCTCGTGCTTTCTCATTCAAGCGCTTAATATCATCATGAATCGTTTTGATTGATTTTTTATCGGCATCGTGAACAACTGGAACAATTAAGCCATCTTTTGTATCTACAGCCATACCGATGTGATAGTTTTTCTTCAACAAAATCTTTTCATTTTCTTCATCAAGTTCTGCATTGAATACCGGAAAGTCTTTTAAAGCGATCACTAGGGCTTTTACGAAAAATGCGGGGACCGATACCGACACACCTGCCGCTTTTAATTCCTCGCGCAGCTTAAGCAGGTTTGTCATATTCACTTCATCGAAGTGCGTGACGTGCGGAATAGTGAAAAGTGATTTTGTCATCTTTTTCGCAATTTGCTTGCGCATGCCCCGGAATGGAATTTCATCAGGCGTTGTTTGTTGTGCGGAGACAGGTGGTTCACTTGGCGAAGCGGCTTCTTGCTGTGGCTGCTGTTCCCCTTTTATGAACCGGTATACATCTTCCTCTGTTACCCGGCCCGACGGATCAGATGGTGTCACATCCTCAATATTAATATTGTGATCGCGAGCAATTTTACGTGTATAAGGAGTGGCTAGTACACGGTTAAAAGAAGCAATAAATGTCTTTTTCTCTTGCTTCTTTTCAGCCTGCGTTTCTGCTTTTTCTGCTGGCTTTGCTTCAGCAGCAGCTGCCGGGCTGCCCTCTCCTTCAATATAAAGTAGCGTCGTGCCAACCTGGACCGTTGTTCCTGTATCAATAACGATTTCTTTCACTGTACCGGCCCCCGGCGACGGCAATTCCGCCACCATCTTATCAGTCTGCACTTCAACAAGCGGCTGGTCAGCCGTTACCCGATCTCCTGGTTTGACAAGATAATGAAGAATTTCGCCTTCTGTCATCCCTTCTCCAATATCATGAAGTTTCACCTCTAACACATCGTTTCCCCCTTTATTTAAAAGTGTAAGGCGTCCGCTTAGCGGCGACAAGCATAAGACAAGCTGGCTAGAAGGCTGCTTTTTTGCCTTCTGGACAGATTGGCTTATGGCCTCGAGCCGCTGACGCCTGAAGCTGGATAGTTATAAAAGTGTGCGCGCCTGTATTGGCCCGACAAGCACAAAGCAAGCTGACTGGAAGGCTGCTTTTTTGCCTTCTGGACAGACTGGCTTATGACCTCGAGCCGCTGACGCCTGAAGTTAAATAATAGAAAAACAGAAGGCGCCCGGTTCGTGGCGCCTTAAGCCGGACAATTAAAAATGAACAACTTTTTCAATACCTTCCAAGACACGTGCCGGCGTTGGAAGAAAATCCTCTTCAAGAGCGAAGAATGGAACAGGCACATCAAAGCCGGTAACACGCTCAATCGGTGCCCGTAGATATAAGAAAGAGGTATCATTAATAATGGAAGCAATGTCATTGCCCAGTCCGCCTGTTGAGTGAGCTTCATGTACGATCACGGCCCTGCCTGTTTTTTGTACAGACTCGGCAATAATGTCACTGTCGATTGGATAGAGTGTACGCAAATCAATGATTTCACAGCTGATGCCTTTTTTCTCTGCTTGTTCAGCTGCTTTTTCAACGACTGTCATCATCGCTCCCCAAGCAATTAATGTTACATCTGTTCCTTCTTTTACCTTTTTCCCTTTGCCGATTTCAACTGTGTATTTGCCAGTCGGCACTTCTTCCCTCTTAGCACGATAGCTCTTCATCGGCTCCAGCATGAGCACAGGGTCCGGATCTTCCATCGCTGCGATGAGCAATCCTTTTGCATCGTATGGAGTGGACGGACAAACAACTTTAATTCCCGGCATATGGGTAAACAGTGTTTCTGTGCTATCGGAATGGATCTCCGGCGAGCGGATGCCGGCTCCATATGGCGCACGAATGACCATTGGCACAGTAAAGTGGCCCATCGTTCTCATTCGAATCCGGGATACATGTGTCATAATTTGTTCGTAAGCCGGATAAATAAAGCCGAGAAACTGAATTTCAGCAATTGGTTTAAATCCATTTACCGCGAGACCGATGGACGTTCCGATAATACCCGCTTCTGCCAGCGGTGTATCAATCACACGATCAGCACCGAATTTTTCCTGAAGTCCTTCTGTCGCCCGGAATACTCCGCCGTTTTTTCCGATATCTTCCCCAAGAATCATGACGCTGTCATCTGTTTCAAGCAATGTTTTCATGCCATCATTTACAGCCTGCACGATGGTCAAAAACTGAGTAGTCTCTTTCTTTTGCGGTATGTCTCTTACTTCCATTTCCATTGCCATTTTACCCCCTCCTCAAATGCGCGAGATAGGATTCTTTCTGGTCAGCGAGCTGAGCTGGCATTTCCGCATATACATGATCAAACAAATCTTCGACATTGGCCTTCGGATAACTCTCCATTGCTTCAACAGCCGCTTCTACTTCTGCTTTAATCTTTTCGTCTATTTCAGCGATCCACGCTTCATCCCAGTAACCGTGATTTTTCATGAAGCGCTCCATGCGTAAGAGCGGTTCTACGATATGCTTGCCCTGGTCTTCCGGACGGTATTTTGTCGGGTCATCAGCCGTGGTGTGCGCGCCTGTGCGCCAAGTTACCGCTTCAATTAATGTCGGGCCGTTGCCGCTGCGGGCATGATCGAGTGCCTTCTTCACTTCAAAGTAAACAGAGAAACAGTCATTGCCATCAATGCGCACCCCTGGCATTCCATATGCGACGGCTTTTTGAGCGATCGTTTCGGAATTCATCTGCTTTTCAATTGGCACAGAGATCGCATAACGGTTGTTTTGGTTAAAAAAGATAACCGGCACTTTAAAGACGCTGGCAAAATTCAGCCCTTCATGGAAATCTCCCTCTGACGTAGCTCCGTCACCAAAGTAGGCGATAGCTGCATTTTTCGTTCCTTTGCGCTTTTCAGCCCAAGCCGCGCCTGTTGCATGCGGCAGCTGTGTCGCAATCGGTACAGCCGGTGGAAAAATGTTTTTTCCTTCCGGCGGCACGCAGCCTTCTACCCGTCCATTCCAATAAAGATAAGTTTTAGCCATATCAGCGCCAAAAGTAAGCTTTGCTCCATGGTCACGATAAGTTGGAAACATCCAGTCGTCTTCGCCAAGTGCCAGCGCACTGCCAACCTGAGAAGCTTCCTGTCCTTCAAATGGTGCATAAGTGCCGAGGCGCCCCTGACGCTGTAAGCTAATCGCTTTTCTATCAAACGTTCTAATTCTATACATATGGTAATAAAGCTGCTTTACGAGCTGCTCATCCAGTTGCTCCTGATAAGAAGCATCTACCAAATTTCCTTCATCATCAATGATTCTTTTGATTGGATATTGAGTCTCCATGATAGCCTCCCCGAACAATATTAGTTGCGAATATCCCATTTTGGCTTAACAGAAGAAGTGAAAAAGCTGTTTCGTCTGCCTCTTGCTGCCATTCTCTGCTCACACATTCTGTTGGCGGCTTCCATTGTTGTTACCCGATCCAGTTCAGCTTGCTGATATACTTCTAGAATGGCATCATAAATGTGCTTCGTTTTAGCAAGTACACGCTCTTTATTCACCCCGTATAATTCATCTGCTACTTGAATAAGACCGCCGGAGTTAATGATGTAGTCTGGAGCGTAAAGGATCCCTTTGTCTGCAAGCTGTCTGCCATGATCTTCCGTCAGCAATTGATTGTTAGCTGAACCAGCGATGGCTTTCACTTTGAACTGCTTCATCGTTTCATCATTGACGACTCCACCAAAAGCACAAGGAACAAACACATCCGCTTCCTGAGAGTAAATGTCATCGCTGGCTACTACAGTGACAGAACCCGGTGTTGATTTTGCTTTTTCCTGGATCGCCTGCAGGCTTTGTTCGTTAATGTCTGTCACAAACAAATCAGCCCCTTCCTCCAGCAAGCCTTCTGCTACTTTGTAGCCCACTTTGCCAAGCCCTTGAATGGCATAAGTAATGCCACCGAGATCATCTTTGCCAAACAGCATTTTGTTCGTTGCTTTAATTCCGTACAGAACACCCATCGCCGTTGGAATCGAAGAATCGCCGCCACCGCCATAAGCTTCCGGCACACCGACGATGCAATTGGTTTCTTTCATCGCGTGAATGAAGTCCTCCATGTTCGTTCCCATATCCGTTCCTGTGTAAAAGCGGCCGCCAAGAGAATCGACGAACTGTCCAAAAGCCCGGAATAATTCAGGGGATTTATCCTTTTGCGGATCGCCGATAATCACTGCTTTTCCTCCGCCGAAATCTACATCAGAAGCCGCACATTTATAACTCATTCCTTTGGAGAGACGAAGAGCATCTTCCAGAGCATCCTCTACACTGTTGTACGGCTGCATGCGGCAACCGCCAAGCGCCGGCCCGAGTGTCGTGTCGTGAATCGCGATAATGGCCTTTAACCCTGTTGCCGGGTCGTTGCAGAAAACAACTTGTTCGTGCTCAGACATTTTGTCAAAAAGTGTGAAATCTTCTGTAATGGAGGTTTTTTTTACTAGACTCATATTCAATCCCTGCTTTCATTATGAATAGTTACATCTTCTTATGCGGCCGCGAAAAAAACGCTAGCCTCGTTGTCATTTTTTATTTTTTGTAAGCCCTTTCACAAAGGCGTCAAACAGCTGATTTATAAACATATTATTTACTTTAATTATAAAAGGTTAAATTACATATATATATATCAATGTGATTGAATTTTCAGACCTTCATTTACTTTTCGTATGTATTTTTTATTATTCCTATTCATTTTGTAAAACGCTTTCATTTCCAGAAATGACAGCCATAAAAAAACCTCTTTCTGTATATGAAAGAGGCTTCAACACGCAAACAACTTTTTACTTTTTACCTGCTAGTTTATCCACAGTCTTATTTACGGCCATTCCTGTTCGTCGTCCGAGGGCAAAATAATCTTTTCAGGAACCGGGGACTTCAGTACGATGGACGTATGAATAATGCCGTATCGGATTAAATAATCAATCAGCTTATTCAAATGCTCCATATCGTTGACCGCTGCTTTTAATAAGTAATTGACTGTGCCGGTCAAACGGTGACACTCGATAATATCCGGGTGTTCAAGCGTCATTTGTTCAAATTCATCATAAGGAACTCTTACCTCACTCACCTGGATAAATAAAAGAATGTTGCGGCCGACAGCATTGGGAGATACTCTTGCGCTTATCTTGTCTATCACCCCTTTTTCCATTAGCCTCGTAAATCGTTCGGCTACGCTTGGCCGACTAAGGGATAACTTCTTCGATAGATCGCTTAATGTAATTCTTCCGTCCTCTTGAAGAATTTTCAAAAGTTGAATATCTGTCTCATCCATGCTTTCACCTTCAAACGTTTGATTTCACTCTATTCTTATGCTTTTTCCGGCCTTTACTGCTTATATTAAATGATGCCGAGCACATCCAAGTAAACAATGATAATAGCAATTGGCGCTAAATATTTAATTAATAAGAACCAAGCTGAGAAAATCTTCTTTCCGATAGATGACCCCGAAGAAATCTCTTCCAACAATCTTTGCTTCGGAATCTTTAACGGAACAAAAATAGCAATTAACAAAGCGCCGAGCGGCATTAGCAAGTTGCTGACGAGAAAGTCGGCTGCATCAAAAATTGATTTATTAAAAATTAATACATCACTCCACACGCCAAAAGACAAAGCGGACGGAACACCGACGATAAAAATAAGCATTCCAATAATCCAAGAAAATTTCATACGCTTGCTGTCATTCCCTTTTGCCAACACAGCGACGATAATTTCCAGCATGGAAAAGGCTGATGTTAATGTTGCAAATAAAAATAGAACTAAAAAGGCAATTAGAAAGACTACGCCAAATGGAATTTGGTTAAAGACCGTCGGCAATACGTTAAACAGTAAAACTGGACCTGCATCCGGCTTTAATCCGAATGAGAAAACAGCTGGGAAAATAGCCAGTCCCGCTAAAATAGCGACGAGCAGGTTCAATACAACAATGGAAATAGCCGACTGCGGGATGCTTTCTTTTTTAGATAAGTAGGAGCTGTATGTGACCATGACTGATACCCCAACACTTAGCGCAAAGAAAGACTGTCCCATCGCAAACAAAATCGTTTCCGATGTAATCTTTGATAGATCAGGCTTCAAGAAAAACTCAATGCCTTCCATCGATCCGTCTAGTGTGACAGAGCGTATAATGATAAGCAAGAATAAAATAAATAAAGCAGGCATCATAAACTGGCTGGCCTTTTCAATTCCTGCTGTTACTCCTTTAGAGACAACATAAATGGTAATGACCATAAAGAGAAACTGAGCAAAGACAGCCAAGAATGGACTGGAAATCGTTTCTCCAAATAAAGAACCATACTGGGCTTCTGTCAATCCACTTAAATCTCCAGTCAATCCTTTAAAAATATAAATTAATATCCAGCCGCCTACCACGCTATAAAACGATAATAAAACGAAGCATGTGAAGATGCCGAGTCTGCCAATAAAATGCCAGGACGAATTCGGCGCCAGCTCCTTATATGATTCAATTGCATCTTTTTGCGTACTTCTGCCGACAATAAATTCCCCGATTAAAAGCGGCAGTCCGACAAGAAGCGTAAAGAGGATAAAAATTAAAAGAAAAATTCCTCCCCCACTCGTTCCAGCTACATAAGGGAATTTCCAGATGGCACCAAGCCCAATAGCTGAACCTGCGGCTGCCAAAATGAACCCTAGCTTAGACGACCATTGTTCTTTTTGTTCCATTTTTTCACCCCATAAAAGTTGTTGAAATCAGAAAACGCTTACATTATTTTTTCTTTAATATTACCCTTTTTATGTATAACGTTATTCCAACGTCATTTTACCAATCGGTAATAGATGAGTCAACAATGTTTTTAGAAAAGTCTTTCTCTTCCAAAATTACAGCATTTTCTCGATAAAAAAAGAGAGCGGCTAATCCCCTCTCCAATGAAAAGCTTTTTTAAGAAAATGATTTCACTTCTCATAGTCATGCACCTGAACATATTACCACGGATGACCCTTGCCGGCAATAGGAGGTGCTGTTTATTTTCCCGCTCGTGACCTCACTTCTCTTAGTTCCTGCGCCGAGCGATTCAACTGTTCATCCGCCTCTTCCACCATTCTTTCAAGCAATTCTTTTACAGTCGGAACATCTTCAATCAGGCCTGCAATTTGGCCGCTATTAATAAAGCCTTTTTCCATATCGCCTTCCATCGCCCCTTTGACATGCTTTTCTTCAGACGTCCATTCCGCGTATTGTTCAAGCGTCATTCCCGCCTGCTCCTGCTCAGTTAATTGCTTGGCATAAGGTGTTTTCAAAATCCGTCTTACCCGCCCTACGCTGCGTCCAAAAATCGTTGTCTCTGTATCGCCTGCTTGCACCAGATTGTTCTTGTATACTTCATGAAAGGGCGCTTCCTTCGTTGCAATAAGCCGTGTCCCCATTTGCACACCACTCGCGCCAAGCATAAGAGCCGCCGCCAATCCTTTGCCGTCGCCAATTCCTCCTGCCGCAAGCACCGGCACGTTCACATGCTTCACAATTTGCGGAATGAGCGCAAAGGTTGTCAATTCGAGGCTAGAGTTGATTCCTGCCGCTTCAAAGCCTTCTGCCACAAGAATGTCCGCTCCCGCCGCTTCTGCTTTTTGCGCATGCTTCACAGATGCAACAAGCGTAATCACTTTTATCCCATGGTCATGCAGCACCGGGATAAGCGGAGCCGGATTGCCAGCTGACAACGATACAACGGGTACGTTATGCTGGATAACCAGGTCAATCAGTTCCTTTGTATAAGGCGACACGCTAATCGCGATATTCACCGCAAAATTTTTATTTGTGCGCTGCTTTGTTTCTAGAATAATTTTTTCCACTTCGTCAGGGGGCATTGTACCACAGCCAATCGTGCCCAGCCCGCCCGCCTCTGAGACAGCAGCCGTCAACTGAGCATTGCTAATATTGCCCATTCCCCCTTGAATAATGGGATAGTCAATCTGGAGCAATTCACAAACGTCTATCATTTTTTCTCCTCCTCTTAAAAGAAATGTTATAATAAATAAAAAAGAAAAACAATTGCGTAAATTCATATTTGGAGGGTATGTCATGATTGTTACATATAACGGAAAAAATCCGCAGCTCGAAGAAAACGTATTTATTGCACCTGGTGCTTATCTTATCGGAGATGTGCATATCGGTTCGGAATCAACCATTTGGTTTAATGCTGTACTGCGGGGGGATGAGGGCACCATCACGATCGGCAAGCGGTGCAGCGTTCAGGATAACTCAACGATTCACTTGTATGAAGGAGCGCCGGTAGTCGTTGAGGATGAAGTAACGGTCGGCCATAATGTTATTTTACACGGCTGCAAGATAGGAAAACGCTCCATTGTCGGCATGGGCTCAACCATTCTTGACCATGCAGAAATTGGAGAAGAGTGCATCATTGGCGCCAACACTTTAGTTCCAAGTGGCAAAAAGATTCCTCCCCGCTCGCTCGTCGTCGGTTCGCCCGGAAAGGTCGTTCGCGAACTAAGCGACAAGGATTTCGAGCTCATTCAGCTATCCATTGATACTTACGTCCAAAAAGGCTATGAATTCCGAGAGACTTTTAAAGAAAAGTAATGGATCTTCCCACGCGCCGAGACATCATTAAAAGCATCTTTTCTGACATTTTATCCGTAAAAAAGAAAGGTGCTCTGCACCTTTCTTTTTCATTTAATTCACGATATATGGATGATCAGCAGCGTCATACGACTTGTCCTTGCGGCGCATATCATTGTCTTCACGGAATACTTCCTCGAAAAACCGGCTGGCTGGTTCAGCAAGCAATTTATAATACTGAGCGAATAAAAGAGCCGCATGATCGCCATTCCACATAGACGGCAGCAGTTCTTTCGGAAGCCCAGGATCGGTAAAAAGAAACTTGCGGTATTCATGCACAAGATTCGTCCGCTCAACAAAACACTCAGCATCGGTCATTTGTCCACTTGCCATGGCACTTTGATGAACAATATATCTTTTGCTGTATGTAGAAATAAATTCTTCATACTTACCTTCAATTTCATCAAGCGGCCAGCTTTTTTCAACAAGCGCACGGTCTTCCTGCGGTCCTTTATAATCTGCGACAAAGAAATCGACATAGGAACTAATATCGTATTTCTCTACAAGCATTTTCACTTCTTTTTCAAGGTCATTTGGTGAAATCCAACATCCGTTGGAAAAGCTGCCGAAACCGCTCCACAAGAGCTCTTTGCGCAATTCATCGCGAATTTGCCGTTTCTCCTCAGGAATGGTATACATCAGCATGCGCCATTTGCCATCCCACTCGTGCGCCTTTAATTTAAAAATCCGGCGGGCGGCTTCTTCCATGCGCACTTCTCCACGTGGTGTCAGAAAATAATAGCTTTTATTTCCTTTCTTCTCCGATTGGATCCACCCCTGCTTCACCATTCGTGAAACGGCCACACGAACGGACTGCTCATTATGGCCAAATTCTTTCAATACACGGATTAAGCTGCCGATCCATATCTTATTGCCGTAATGGCGAATGTAATCGCCATAAATCGTGAAGATCATTGATTGTGTATTCGCCATCTCTCCCACTCTTTCTTCTTTGATCGTCGTTGCATCACTTTCCTTTGATTCTCTTATTATAACGTGATATTGGAAAAATTACTTACTTTCCAATAAATTTTGGTGCTCTTTTTTCACTGAATGCCTGAAGCGCCTCTAAGCGATCTTCTGTCGGAATCGTGAGTTCGTACGCTTTCGACTCAATAGCAAGTCCTGTTTGCAAATCGGTATTCATTCCTTGGATAATGGCATATTTGGCTTGCTTTAAGGCAACAGGTCCATTTTTCATCATATCGGCGGCAAGCTGTTCACAGGCAGTCATTAATTCTTCCTTCTGCACAACTTTTAATACTACACCGAGTGCTAAGCCTTCTTCAGCCGTAAATTTCTTGGCGGTAAAAATAAGTTCTTTCGCTTTCATTTCTCCTACCAATCTTGGCAAACGCTGTGTGCCGCCAGCTCCCGGGATGATCGCCCAGCTTGTTTCTGTAAGCCCCATCTGGACCCCCGCTGCCGCGATTGGGAAGTCGCAGGCGATCATCAATTCAAACCCGCCACCAAGCGCGTAGCCATTTACAGCAGCAATTGTCGGCTGTGGAAGGGCAGCAATGCTGTTAAAAACATCACGAATCGCTTTAACATTTCGGCGGACTTCTGTTTCTGTCAATGTTTTACGCTCTTTTAAATCCGCACCGGCACTGAATGCTTTTTCACCGGCACCGGTAAAAATTACGACCTTTACTTCCGGGTCAATGGAGATTTCATCGGTTACTTCTTGCAGGCGTTTAAGTGTCTCGTAGTTAAAACAGTTGAGAGCTTTTTCACGGTTAATCGTTACATAGGCAATGTTGTTTTCCTTTGTATATAAAACAGTCGACATGTTTCTTCTCCCTTTCTATCAAAAAAGCTGTCCAACGCCTGCCGCTGCTCTTCCTTTTCCTTAGCAGAAAAGAGCTCTGGCGCCTGAAGGACAGCCTGTTTATCGAGTGATCCTATTTATCCCAGATCGTAGACAAACGAAACGATTTCAATCAGCCTAAAAGCTTAGAAAATCGACTTTTCCTACAATCTTTATTATTCGTTTATATTTTCTACGATTGCAGCAATCCCTTGGCCGACGCCAATACACATCGTTGCCAATCCATATTTTTCATCGCGTTTTTTCATTTCATAAAGAAGCGTTGTTAAAATACGAGCGCCGCTTGCGCCAAGCGGATGGCCAAAAGCAATCGCCCCGCCGTTGACATTTACTTTGCTTTGGTCCAGCTCTAACTGGCGGATACATTCAAGCGATTGAGAAGCAAACGCTTCATTCAACTCAATAAGCCCCAGGTCGTCCACTGTCAAGCCAGCGCGTCCGAGTGCTTTTCTTGATGCGTAGATCGGTCCAAGCCCCATTACAGCAGGCTCTAGTCCCGCTGTCGCTCCTGTAACGTATTTGGCAAGCGGCTTCAAGTCCAATTCCTTCGCTTTTTCGGCGCTCATAATTAGCAAAGCAGAAGCTCCATCATTTACACCTGAGGCATTTCCAGCTGTCACTGTTCCATCTGCAAACAGTGGTCTTAGCTTGCCAAGCTTTTCAATAGTTGTATCTGGTCGCGGATGCTCATCCGTATCGATGACAATTTCATTCCCTTTGCGGTCTTTATATACGACCGGCACAATCTCTTCCGCAAAACGGTTTTCTTCCATGGCTTTTTTTGCACGCTGCTGGCTTTCAAACGCAAATTTATCCTGATCCTCACGGGAAATGTTATAACGCTGCGCTACATTTTCTGCCGTTTGCGGCATAGAATCTGTTCCGTACATTTCGTGAAGCTTTGGATTCGTAAAGCGCCAGCCAATCGTCGTATCTTGCAATTCCATGTTTCCACGCGGGAAGTCCTTATCCGGCTTTGCCATAACGAGCGGTGCGCGTGTCATGCTTTCTGTTCCCCCGGCAATAAAGATGTCCCCTTCGCCAACGGCAATCGCTCTCGCTGCATACATCACAGCATCAAGCCCTGAACCGCACAGACGGTTCACTGTCGTGCCGCCGACTTCCACTGGAAGTCCCGCAAGCAAAGCGGACATTCTCGCTACGTTACGGTTGTCTTCACCCGCCTGATTGGCATTGCCAAAAATGACTTCTTCAATTTGTTCAGGCGGAAGACTCGGATTTCTTTCAAGCAGCGCTTTAATAACAACGGCGCCAAGATCATCCGGTCTAACGTCTTTTAAAGCTCCTTTATATCTACCAATCGGTGTGCGGACTGCATCAACAATGACTACTTCTCTCATTTTTTTACCAACTCTTCCTTGTTCGTATAATCGTAAACGCCTTTTCCACTTTTACGGCCAAGTCTTCCCGCTTTCACATATTGTTCAAGAAGCGGTGCCGGACGGTACTTCTCGCCAAGCTTTTCATGCAAATATTTTAAGTTGTTCAAGCGTGCATCCAAACCAACAAGGTCAACCAATTCAAATGGACCCATTGGATAATTTAAGCCGAGCTTGATCGCTTTGTCGATCTCTTCCGGGGTACCGAGGCCTTCCTGTAGCATGTAAAACGCCTCGTTGCCGACTAAAGCACTGATCCGACTGGTTACGAATCCAGGAAACTCGTTAATAACGACTGTTTCCTTGCCCATTTTCTCGGCTACTTCTCTAATCACGGCTGCTGTTTCATCACTTGTTTCCAAGCCGCGGATAATTTCAACGAGAGGCATTTTATGTACCGGATTAAAAAATGCATCGCGATAGTTTTTTCCGGGCGCTTCGCGTATGAAGCAATCTCTGTCGGGCTCATTGTAGAAGTATTCGTTGCAAAGAAGCAATGCTCCGGAGCATGCTCTTCAATCGTCTCAAACACTTGCTTCTTAATTTCCGCTTTTTCAGGAACAGCTTCGATAATTAAGTCAGCGGCAGCTGCCACTTGTGCCAGGTCGCTTTCATAGCTTAAATTCTTGCGCGCTTGCTCAGCAGCTTCTGCTGTAATCTTGCCGCGCGATAGGCCTTTTTCAAAAATCGAATCAATCTCCTGTTTCGCATTTTGCAAGGCCGCTTCATTAATATCTACTACTGTCACTGAGTAACCGCCAACGGCTCCCACATAGGCAATTCCTCTGCCCATCACACCGGAACCGACGACTCCAATGCGGTTGATCATGTTGTTCTCCCCCTTATGCGTGAAAACGGACAAGAGGCCTGAATGCCACCTGTCCGTCTTCATCAATAAATTAAACTCCTAATGGATTGATCGGACGGCTGCCATAGTAAGACAGGATGCTCTTCGTTTCTGTGTAGAGATCCAGTGACTCAATGCTTAGCTCACGGCCAAAGCCGGATTGTTTGTATCCGCCGAATGGTGTGCCCGGGAATGCAGAGAATGGACAGTTGACCATAACGATTCCTGCTTGGATTTGATTGGCTACCCGAGTTGCACGGGCACCGTCTTTTGTCCAGATTGCAGAGCCAAGGCCGAACTCTGTATCATTCGCCAGTCTGATCGCTTCTTTTTCATCCTTGAATTTCATTACGACAACAACTGGACCAAAGATTTCTTCTTTAACGACTTTCATGTCATGGTTCACATTTGCAATGACAGTCGGCTCATACCAGAAGCCATTCTCATAGCCTTCAGGCTGTGCTACATTTCCGCCGGCAAGAATTTCAGCGCCGTCTTCGATCGCAGACTTCACATAGCCGTCAATTGTGTCAAGCTGACCTTGGTCAATGATGGCGCCCATGTGTGTTCCTTTATCAAATGGATCACCGAGTTTAATACTTTTTGCTTTTTCAACAAATTTGCTAACGAACTCATCATAGATATCTTCATGAACATACAGGCGAGAACGTGCTTCACAAGATTGTCCGCTATTATAGAAGATTCCGAATAATGAACCATCTACTGCTGCATCAATGTCCGCATCGGCAAATACAAGATTAGGAGATTTACCGCCAAGTTCAAGTGTTACGCGTTTTAATGTTTGAGAAGCTTTGGCCATAATGTCTTTCCCAATTGGTGTAGAGCCAGTGAAGGCTACTTTGTCTACTTGTGGGTGTCCTACTAAATAATCGCCTACTTCCGCTCCTGATCCCGGAACGATATTTACAACGCCTGCTGGAACGCCTGCTTCCTGACAGATTTCACCGAGGACAATCGTTGTCAGCGGAGTAAGGGATGCCGGCTTAACAATAACAGAACAGCCAACAGCAATAGCAGGGGCAATTTTCCAAGCAGCCATCATCATTGGATAGTTCCATGGAGTAATTTGCGCACAAACACCAACCGGTTCTTTTTCAGTATAGTTATGGAATTGTCCAGGAACATTGTTAACTGTGCCGCGGTGACCCACGATCGCTCCAGCATAAAATTCAAAGTCTTCAATCGCTTGCGTGATCTGTCCTTGAGCAGCGTGGATCGTCTTGCCTGTGTCAAGAATTTCAAGCTCAACAAGTTCATTAAAACGAGAACGCATAATCGCAGCAATTTTATTTAGCACCTGTGCACGACGACCTACAGGATACTTCTTCCATTTACCATTATCGAATGCTTCACGTGCTGCTGCAACTGCTTTTTCTGTATCTTCCTTTGATGCCTTTGCTACTTCAGCCACCAGCTCACCCGTTGCCGGATTGTATGTCTTGATCGTTTCACCTGTGCTGCTTTTTACTTTCTCGCCATTGATGATTAAATGATAAAAATCGCGTTTAATTGCTTCTTGTTCTACTTTTGTTTCTTGAGTTGTTGACATAGGTTCCACTCCCTTTATTTTCCTGAGAAAACAGGTTTTCTTTTTTGCATGAATGCTTCGACACCCTCGCGGTGATCAGCCGTTAATCCTGCTGTCCGCTGTCCTTGTGCTTCTTGCTCAAGGTAGTCTTCAAAAGAAAGCACAGAAGCGGCTTTCAATGAGCGTTTAATTAAGCCAATTGCTTTTGTTGGCATAGCGGCAAGGCGAGCCGCA
Organism: Bacillus sp. PK3_68; assembly: GCF_003600835.1. Lineage (NCBI taxonomy): Bacteria > Bacillati > Bacillota > Bacilli > Caryophanales > Bacillaceae > Bacillus > Bacillus sp. PK3_68. Next base: position 2,152,604 of record NZ_NQYC01000001.1, read on the forward strand.
AATGCGCTCACTTCGTCTGTGAATGTTTCTGCGGAAATCATCTGGTTGGCAAGGCCGAGCGCCACCGCTTTTTCTGCTGGCACTTTCTCTCCCAAAATCGATAATTCTGCTGCTTTTGCCTGGCCGACAAGCTGCGTGAGGAAATAAAGATTGCCTGAGTCAGGAATGAGTCCTACATGAACAAAGGCATTGACAAAGCTAGCTTTCTCCGAAACCAGTCTGAAATCACAAGCCAGCGCCAAGGAAAATCCTGCACCGGCAGCTACCCCATTAACAGCAGCCACAATCGGCTTTTCACATTGTCTGATTTGTTTAACCATTGGCCCATAATGTTTTCTTAAAATGTCACCATGGTCCATATTTTCATCCACTTCCGACAAGTCCTGGCCGGAGCAAAATGCCCGTCCTTCTCCTGTAATCACGATACAGCGCACCTCATCATCCTGTGAGGCAGCTTTGACTGCGTCTTTAATCTCGCGGTTCATTTGCGCTGTAAACGCATTCAGCTTGTCAGGCCTGTTTAAAAAGAGCCAGGCGACTCCGTCTTTCACGTCATAACGGATCGTTTCAAACATTCGACAAAGCCCCTTACCTTCCTCTATAATTCGGTTTCCTTTTTTCGACAAACGCATTCATGCCTTCTTTTTGATCCTGCGAGGCAAACAACAAATAGAAATTTTTTCGTTCATACTGCATGCCTTCATACAGCGAGTAATCGACTGCCTTATTGACCGAATCTTTGATGAGCCGTACGGAAAGAGGCGGCTGTTTCGCAATTCTGCCTGCAAACTTCATCGCTTCTTCCATTAGTAGCTCCGGCGCGACAATTTTATTAATGACCCCGTGAGCAAGAGCAGCCTCTGCTGGAATCCGTTCACCTGTCCATAGCCATTCCAGCGCTTTCGTGCGGCCAACGAGCTTTGTCAGTCTTTGTGTACCGCCCGCCCCCGGCATGACACCGATCGACACTTCAGGAAAGGAAAACTCCGTGCCGGCTGCCGCGATCAATATGTCACAGCTGAGCGCTAGCTCGAATCCGCCGCCAAAGACAAACCCTTTAACAGCGCCGATAATCGGCTTTTTCACTAATGATAGCCTGTCCCAATCGGCAAACTGATTTAAAAGCTCAAGGCGGATCGGATCATCTTCTGCCATTTCATCAATGTCCGCACCAGCTGAGAAAGAATGTCCTTTTCCCGTCAACAAGATGACAAGAACTTCTTCGTCACGGTCGAATGTCTCGATCGCTTCTACGATCTCACCGACCATTCTACGATTCAGCGCATTCAGTTGGCGGGGGCGGTTTAATTCAATAACCGCCGTGCCGCCCTTTACGGATGTTTCGATGAATTCAAAACGGCTCATTCTACTTCCTCACCGATCATTAATGTAACGAGATCACCTGCAAATCCCATTAAATCTTTTCCAGAAGCTTTTCCTTCATCTGAGCGCATGCCATTCTTTAAATCTTCCATGCTATCGTAAATCATTTCGCACATCAGATAATATTCTGCTTCTCCGCCTGTCATAACGGATTTATTAAATTTTGTTACTTTCATTTCACGAAGGCCCGGAATTTTTGCTGTAATCGGTCCATGAACATTAAAATAATGCTCGTCGAATGTTTCTTTATCTTTTGGTTGCTTATATAAAGCTACTACTTTTGCCACTGTACATCCCTCCACTTTTACATCATTGTTGAAACAGGCTTCATTGCCTCAAACGGATTTTTACAGCTCTTACAATATAAGATGCTTCTGCAGGCCGTCGGTCCGAAAATGTTCTCCATTGTGACATAAGTAGACCCGCAATACGGGCAATCTACATGCCACGAACCATCTTCTTCAAAGTGCTTGGGCGGCGGGGCAATCCCGAACGCACGCAGGCCTTTATGACCTTCTTCTGTAATACGATCCGACGTCCATGGCGGATGAAAAACAAATTCTACGTCTACTTCTTCAACGAAAGAAAGTTCTTTCACAGCGCTGACTGTGTTCTTTTTAATAATTTCAAGTGCTGGACATCCTAAGAATGTTGGTAGAAGAACCACTTTTACATGACTTCCTTCAGCGCTGACTTCCTTTACCATACCGAGATCAATAATGCTAACTGTGTCGATCTCTGGATCTTTCACATTTGTTAGTGCCTCATATACTTGCTGACCAGCAGATTCTATAGGTGTATTCATTAAGGCCACCTCTTTTCGGTATTAAATTACCAAGCAGCTGCAGGGTCTAGTCTGTATACTTCAGAAAGAGTCGCCAGTGCTGCTGTTAAGTCTTCTGTATGTTCGCCATTCCGGCCATTTTTAGCTGGTGTTTCAGGAATTACAGGCACTGCCATTCCAAGAGATTCAAAGACTGGCGCCATGTTCGCTTTCCATTTATCTTTCAATTCTTCTTCGCTAGCCATCAGATTGTTGCTTTCAATAGCCGCTTTCTTATTACCATACGAGAAAACATCTCCAAAATCCTTCATTACCATTTCAATAGCGTCGTTCATTTTTTGTTTCGCTTCATCTGTTGAGCTTAACAATTGAACAAACCATGTTTTCCAGTGCAGCAAGTGATAGTAAAGTTCCATGTTCACTTTCACGGCTGTTTCCGCAAGCGGTTGGTAAGAGCTTTGACGCAAAGAGTCAATTTTCACTTTTTTTGCTTGAGCATAAAAGAAATTTCTAACGACAGCATACGCCCAATCGTACTGAGGCGTCTCCATGTAATAACCTTCACCGTTCACACGTTCAGCAAGCACGCTGTTTTTTCTTTCCTGAGCCGGACGCAGATGAGCAAGGTCATCCGCTTTTCCTGCCTCTAGTTCCTCAAGGAGAGAGTAATACATTGCCGCATGCCCCATTGTATCTTGGCTGATGGATGAGGAAGCAACGTCTTCCTCGATATGAGGAGCGAGCCCGAGCCATTCAGAGCCGCGGAAGGAAATTAAGAAGTCGTCATCTGCCAGTTGAAATAACAGATTCGTTACTGCTTCTTTATATTCCGGGCTTAATACGTTGTTTTCTGTGCTGCTCATTTGCCGTCTCCTCCCCATGACAAGATTTCTTTTTCATCCAGCATTTGCTGTTCATAATGACGCCACTTTTTCTTTAAGTAACCATACCCTTTTGTCGTGCGGTACTGCTTATTATCTAACCGGCCAAGTGTTAATTTTTCCTCTGCATCCATTGACCGAATATGTTTTCTATTGACGATCCAAATGTCGGCAACCGGCTCGCGACGCATAAAGTTCTCTTGAGCCATGATAAGCGCCATGTCTTCGTTCGGGGCAAGCAGGCTGAACTGATGCTGAAATGCAGAGCTCGGCGTCCGCTTGCTGAATACTTCATATTCTTGGTAAAATGTTTTTTCTGCCATTTTCCTTCTGCTCCTCTCGATTCGCTTAGCTTACTGTAGCTGCAAGGGCATCGCGCACCCAGGCATTATTTTCATAAGAAGTTCTGCGCAAGTTCAAGCGTGCTTGAGAACGCGGACCTTGATTTTTAATAATTTTCTTGAATTCTGACCAATCTGGCTGCTGGTAAACCCACACTTTATTTTCCTCGTCATAATGCATAGTGGAGTCTGGAAGCTTTAATCCCAGTGATAGAATGCGCGGAATATATTTATCAAAGAAATCCTGTCTCAATTGCTCGTTTGTTTTTGTGCGGATCTTATATTTAATGGTCACGTCCTGTTTAGAAGAACCAGTTGTGTCTTTACTTGCTGGCCCGAAGAACATAAGCAGTGCATCCCACCAGCGATTTAATGCGTCCTGGATCATCGCTCTTTGTTCTTCTGTTCCTTCTGCAAGCGCCATGATGATCGCTTCACCGTGCTGTGCATGAAACACTTCCTCTGCACAAATGCGCTGCAGTGCTCTTGCATACGGTCCGTAGGAAGAACCAAGCATATTTGTTTGCGTAATAATCGCTGCACCGTCAACAAGCCATCCGATTAACCCTGCATCTCCCCATGTTCTTGTATCCATGTGAAAAACGTTATGGAACTTCAAGTCACCGTTGAATAAATCCTGCATTAAGTCACCGCGGTTTTTGCCGTATGGTTTCAACAAGTCTTCTGCTACGCGAAGAAGAAGCTGTCCGTGTCCCATTTCATCCTGCACTTTCGCCATAATGCCGAGCTTTCTATGAAGGGAAGGAGCTTTCGGCACCCACTCTTTCTCTGGAAGCGCTCCCATTATTTCGCTGATCCCATGCATAGAAATTAACTTAACAAGCGCCATGCGGTATTCTTCAGGCATCCAGTCATCCGCTTCAATTTTATCCCCGGCTTCAATCCGCTGCATAAATTGTGCTAACTTTTCTTCTTCTGTCATCATTGTCAGATTAGACATTGTCTGCTCCTCCTTTAATTCTATCGCAGTCCTAAAACTTATATATAACATTTTTATAACGTAATTATAAATTATTGTTATACACAATGCAAATATATTCTGATAATTTTTAATGAAATTTTCTTAATTGCCCATATACATAGAAACGCCGGTCTTATAGACCGGCGTTTCTATGTATATCTTATGAAAGGAATATTGACTTTAGACTCTTTCTGCACAAAATGGCTGACCAGCGATTTTAATAGATTCTGTCGGACAGCCCTCTGCTGCATCCTCTAAATCATCCAACAAATCATCTGGCACTTCAGCTGTTCCTTCGTTGTCATCCAAAATAACGTAGGAAATCCCCTCGTCATCATAGTCAAAGATATCCGGCGCGCTCGCTCCGCAAGCTCCGCAGGCTATACAAGTGTCTTTATCGACAATAGTATATGTCGGCATGATGTAGTGTTCCTCCTTTGTTGATAAGCAATCTCTCGATTATTTTGCATCTCCCATTACAGACGTACTATGTAACGGCTGTACTTTCGCTTTTGGATCAATGTATACTTTCGCGTTGCTGACAGCCGTCGGCGCTTCGCCGAAGCCGCTCGCAATCAGCTTCACCTTTCCTTCATACGTACAAATATCTCCCGCTGCGTAAATCCCCGGGATGTTCGTTTCCATCCGAGAATTGACGACGATGCTGTTCTTCTCAATGTCTAGTCCCCAGTTTTTAATGGGACCGAGGGAAGAAACAAATCCGTAAGTAACGACAACGTCATCGACCTCGATCACCTCTTGCTGTTCCCCTTTCACTTCTTGGAGAATGACCTGTTCGATTCTCTCTTCCCCAACAAGTTCAGTCGGCACAAATGGCGTTTTGATATTGACTGAAGAATTCTTCATCGTTTCCACACTGTGCTCGTGGGCACGGAATTTATCGCGGCGGTGGGCAATGGTCACCTGCTCGGCGATCGGCTCCAGCATCAGCGCCCAGTCCACCGCCGAGTCGCCGCCACCGAAGACCTGTACTTTCTTTCCGGCAAACTGGTTCAGGTCGTTGATAAAATAGTGAAGGTTCTTTCCTTCGTATTTTTCCGAGCCGGCAAGCTCCAGCTTTCTCGGCTGGAACGCCCCGTTCCCTGCTGTAATAATCACTGTTTTCGTATAGTGCGTACCCGCATTCGTTGTCAGCTTGAACGTACCATCTTCCTGCTTTTCCAGTCCTTCGACTGCTTCCTCGAGGCAGACGGTCGGATCAAACTGATTCATTTGCTCTTTTAAATTATCGACAAGCTCCTGAGCTCTCACTTTAGGAAAGCCGGCTACGTCATAAATGTATTTTTCCGGGTAAAGGGCCGACAGCTGGCCGCCTAGCTGCGGCAAGCTTTCAATGATCTTGCAAGACATCTGTCTCATTCCCGCATAGAAAGCGGTGAATAATCCTACTGGCCCTCCCCCGATAATCGTGATGTCAAAAACTTGCTGGTTGTCAGACATTCCGTAATTCCTCCTTCAATCTAGTCATTCTCTTATTATACGCCGACCGTGTCGGAATTTCTCAAATCAACGATTCGGATTGCTTTTCCTTCTGACCTTGGAATCGCTTTAGGGATATTAAAGATTGTATTCATTGACACCAAACAGGTGGATTTCATCAAATGCTGGATTTCTTTTTTCATTTGCTGAATGCGCAAGTGGGACAAATCTTCTCCGATTTCTCGATACAATTCGCTCTCCACTTCTACATGAAGTTCTACGCCATCCATTGTGCCTTTTCTAACAAGGTGAATTTGATAATGCGGCACAAGGCCTTCAATTTGCAAAAGGACACGTTCGATTTCAGATGGGAAAACATTAACGCCACGAATAATGAGCATGTCATCTGTACGCCCTTTTACTCTAGACATTCTCACTGTTGTCCGTCCACATTTGCAGGTTTCTCTTGTAATGGATGCAAGGTCACCCGTACGGTATCGGATAATCGGAAACGCTTCCTTCGTTAAGCTCGTAAAGACAAGCTCACCGATTTCCCCTTCAGCAACCGGCTCAAGCGTATCTGGATTAATTACTTCAACGAAAAAATGGTCCTCTTGAACGTGCAAACCATCTTGTGCTTCATAACATTCAATAGACACGCCAGGCCCCATAATTTCGCTCAAGCCGTAAATATCAACCGCTTTCAAATTTAACGTTTCTTCGAGCTTAGTACGCATTTCTTCAGACCATGGCTCCGCACCAAAAATACCATATTCAATCGATGTATCTCTTGGGTCCTTGCCCATTTCCTGCATTTTTTCAGCAATATTTAAAATGTAAGAAGGCGTACCGCAAATGCCTCTTGGCTTAAAGTCTTCAATGACTGTAATTTGTCTTTCTGTGTTTCCTCCTGAAATAGGAACAACAGCTGCCCCAAGAGCTTCCGCCCCGTAATGTAGACCAAGACCGCCAGTGAACAAGCCATAGCCATAAGCGTTATGAAAAATGTCTGATTTCTTTCCGCCTGCCGCTACAATGGAACGGGCTACTACTTCACTCCACACGTTAATGTCATTCTGTGTATAGCCAACGACAGTCGGTTTTCCGCTTGTACCGGAAGATCCATGAATGCGAACAACTTCTTCCTGCGGAACAGCAAATAAACCAAATGGATAATTATCGCGTAAATCTTGTTTTTTTGTAAATGGCAGCTTAACAATATCATCTAAGCTTTTAATATCTTCCGGAGTGATCCCTAATTCTTCAAATTTCTTTTTATAGAATTCAACATTCTCATATACTCTTTCGACTGTTTTTTGAAGGCGTCCAAGCTGTAAACTCTCCATTTCAGAACGCGCCATTGTTTCAATTTGCGGATTATACATTGTGTAGCCCTCCAATTGCATAATATATAGCCTTTGTTTGAAAAATCCTTCTCGAAAACTCATAACGATTTTAATACGATGATTGGAATAATAGTAATATGTTTAAATTTTAAAATTTACGCAGCTTGTTGTCAATGATAATTTCTGAAAATTCATATTTGAACCTCTCATTTGTATATTCGTTTCATTCAGTTTTGTTATCGTTTTCAATCCTCCTCTTAAAGCGGCCCACATTAAGACAGAATAGTTCGAACTTTCGATTTACATAACGAGAAGGCTATGGTACTTTTATCTAAAGAATTTATAAGCCATTACTGGTTTAGCGTTTTAAAATCGTATGATGCTATTTTTCTAGATCATCCATCTATTCCTTACATAGCGCTTTTTACTCAAGTGAAGCGTTAAAGCGGGAGGGCAGAACCAATTTAGAAAATTCACGGGAAGGTGATTAAATTGACTAGACAACTAGACGAGCAAGAAATCCATGCTGAACACTATGACCAGATTGTCGAAACATTCAAGCAGGAGCCGTACGCCAATCACTTAGGTATTCAGTTAACTGCGCTTGGCAAAGGAACCGCTTCGGCTGAAATGCAAATTGAAGACTATATGTTGAACTCTCATGGAACTGTTCATGGTGCTGTTATGTTCGCCATTGCGGATTACGTATTTGCAGCAGCAAGCAATTCTTATGGGAAAGTCTCTGTCGGCTTATCCACCAATATGAATTTTATGGCTCCTGGCCGCAAAGGAGCCACTTTAACTGCTACAGCCGTTGAAGAAAAGAAAACCCGGCGCATCGCATGGTATCGAATCACTGTTGAAAGTGAAGGAAATCTTCTTGCAACAATGGAAGCCACCGTGTATAGAAAAGACCAATACTTTGTCCCGGTGGATGAATCTTAAAAAGGAAGACTGTCAGAAAAAACTGGCAGTCTCTTTTTGTTTTGAAAAGTTTTCTTTACACATAAAACAATCTTCATAGACAGCTTGTCTTAAGGGGAAGCGATGGGAAAACAGATGGCCTCGTACAGGCGGCTTCGCTTTTATTCTATCCAGCTCCGCCTCCTTGGAGCTCGAGGTCATATGCCGACCTGGTTGTGTGGCTGAGGAACGCCACTTCACCATTTCGTCTTATGCTTGTCGCTCCAGTGCAGGCGGCTTCGCTTTTATTCTATCCAGCTCTGCCTTCTTGGAGCTCGAGGTCATATGCCCGACCTGGTTGTGTAGCTGAGGAACGCCACTTCACCATTTCGTCTTATGCTTGTCGCTCCAGTGCAGGCGGCTTCGCTTTTATTCTTAAAATACTTCCGTCCACTCTTCGCGTTTTGATAGCATATACCGGGCAAGTTCTTTTGCTCCTTCAAGGCTGTGGCTAGCCGCCCATCCGCATTGCACTTCGTTGCAGGCAGGAACTTCTGTTGCTTCGAGTACATCTTTTAATGTGGCTTCTACAATGCGCAAAATGTCATCAAAATCTTCGTGGTTAATGACGGATAAGTAATAGCCTGTCTGACATCCCATCGGACTAATGTCTACAATTTTATCCGAATGGTTGCGGCTGAATTCCGCCATCATATGCTCGAGGGAATGAATGGCAGGCATGTCCATATGTTCTTTATTTGGCTGGGAAAAGCGCAGATCATATTTGTAAATTTGATCTCCATTGATCCCTTCTTTTTTGCCAGCAAGCCGAATATAAGGTGCTTTTACTTTCGTATGGTCAAGGTTAAAGCTTTCTACGTTCATCTGTTTTTGTTCTGCCATCATGATCGCTCCTTTATCAGAAAGTTAACTCTATTATATCAGTTCTCCTGAACATTTGGACTATTTCATCGCAGATAAAGCGGTTTGTTTCCAACCGTCTTTCTCTTTATTAAACTTCATCACTTGCCGCGTCGTTTCTGCGACTTCCTTTCCTGTCTGCAAATCTTTTGTGACAGATTTCATTGCCACGAATATATAAGCCTCTTTTTTCTTATCATCATACTTAATGATAGCTGTATGTTGAGGTTCCATTTTTGCATCAAATGTATCAAATACCTTTTTCACGTAAAGACGCTCTTCCTCATAATTGCGTTCTGTATTTTTAGAAATGGTCTCCATATATGCATCGAGATCTTTTCCGTTAAAGGCATCTACGTGCTGGGCAAGCGTCTTCATTAACTCCTCTTTTTCTTTTGGAGGCACATTATCTACATCTTCAATTGGCTGAGTCACGACAGGCTGTTTCGTTTCCTCAGGCTGATCAGCTGCCGGCTTAGGGTCTTCTGCTGCTTGTGGTTGATCTGCCTTTTCTTTCTTTGCCTCTTCATCACCACATCCAGCCAAGAGAATCCCGGCCAGCAAAGCAGGCACCATTAATCTTCGTATCAACGTCTTCACGTCCTTTCTGCCCTATTGTATGTCAAGTTGCCCTTTTTCCTCAACTGCTGAACATAGAAAAAATTAGCGAATTGCGTGGGCAGGAGGAATGGCACTTCGAAGCTTGATTACTGATTAAAGCACCGACCGGCTACTTGCCGGGCATCCGAACGGTGCTTGCTGATCAATGCGGGCAAGTATCCTTCATAGAAATAAGGATCGGTCAGGCCGCCAAAGAGGCACCCCTGGATGCTGACGCACCGCCTCTCCTTCAGAACCCATCTGCCAGCCTCTCATTTGCTCCCCCTGCACAGTGTTTTTTCCCCTTAATCGAAAACTCCTTATATGATGTGTAATGGCCTAGCTAAGTACCGCTAAAACCTTCCACACTAAAAAAGCAGCAGGCATGACTACCTGCTGCTTCCATTTATCTAACCTCTACCCAGCCTTTTTTAATAGCAGTAACAACAGCCTGTGTTCGGTCATTTACATTCATTTTCTGTAAAATATTGCTGACATGGTTTTTAACCGTTTTCTCACTGATATATAATGCTTCGCCGATCGCTCGGTTGCTTTTTCCATCTGCAAGAAGCTGAAGCACTTCACATTCGCGTCGAGTGAGCAAATGAAGCGGACGACGCACTTCTGTTTGCTGGAACCCTTTTCCCTTTCCTTCATCATTGGCCAGACGGCGATAATCAGAAATCAGATTATGTGTTACGCGCGGATGCAAATAAGAACCGCCATCAGAAACAACTTTAACAGCTTCAATTAATGCATCGGCATCCATTTCTTTTAACAGATAACCCATAGCTCCTGATTTCAGTGCATGCGTCACATAATTCTCATCATCATGAATGGAAAGGATAATCACTTTTGTGTCCGGGAACTTTACTACAAGTTCACGTGTCGCCTCTACACCATTCACCTCTGGCATATTAATATCCATCAAGACGACATTTGGATGGTATTGCTCAATCAGTTCAACAGCATCCTTGCCATCGTCCCCTTCCGCTACTACTTCGAATGATTCCTCGAATTCTAAAATCCGCTTAACCCCTTCACGGAATAATTGATGGTCATCAATAATAACGATTTTCGTTGTCATTGGTCTTCCTCCCTTAATTCAATCTCTACTCTACAATTGGAACACGAATCATCACAAGTGTTCCTTCGTCCGGTTTAGAATGGATAGAAAGGTCACCTTCCAACAATTCAAGGCGTTCTTTCATTCCCATAATGCCGAACGAACTGGTCTTTTTCTCTCTTATATCAAATCCTTGGCCATTATCTTTAATAACAGCCAGCACTTGATGTGCTTTTATTTCTAGTTTTACCGTAATGGATGTCGCTTCTGAGTGCTTTAATGCATTCTGCACCGATTCCTGTATGAGCCGGAATAAAGCGACTTCCAATTTGGACGAAAGCCGTTTTTCGCTTCCCATATTTGTAAAATGAATTTTTGTCGATTTTTTTAATGATTGTACATGTTCCTCGACGGTTGCCAAGTATTTTTTCAATGTGGGAACAAGACCAAGATCGTCGAGAGCCATTGGGCGTAGATCATAAATAATCCTGCGGACTTCGTACAAAGCGGAGCGAACCATTTGTTTCAAGTTGCGAATTTCTTTAAATGCTTCATCCACACCCCGTTCTCTATACAGCCGCTCAATCAAATCAGATCTAAGCAGCACGTTTGCCATCATCTGCGCCGGACCATCATGTATTTCACGCGATAACCGCTTTCGTTCTTCTTCCTGCGCCTCCATAATTTGCAGGCCGAATTCCTGTTTTAAACGGGCATCCTCCAGTACTTCGCCGATTTGCTTCATGTCTTGTGTCAAATAATTTAAGACAACAGATACTTGGGAAACGAGATGCTCTGCTCGTTCGATTGTCGATTCAATCGTCGACAATCTTCTTTCCAAGTCGTTCCTTTTTTCAAGAAACTGCTTCTCCCTTTGCCGGGAAACGAGCAGCTTCATTTGCAGATCGTGAGCTTTTTCGTAGGCCTTACGGACAGTCTCTTCAGAGTATGTATGAAAATTTTGACTCACTTCCGACAAACGGTTCCTAGCCATTTTGACCTTTGTTTCAAGTTCATCTTGTTCATCAATTAACTGATGTACCTGAATACGGACTTGTTCGAGTTCTCCCAGCAAGGATTCATAGTCGTGTCTGCTCTGCTCAGCAATCGCGAATAATTCTCCTTTACTCTGGTCTACCGTCACAATCATTTTTTTTAAAATGGTATCTAAAAGTGATGTATTGGTGTTTTTAGCAGCCATCATTAGGTAATCCCTTCCTCGACATCCCTATTTTACCTTTATTTCATCTATATCACTATGATGAGGATAGGTATTTGTATAAAATCCCTCTAAAAGACCCTTAAAAATTAAAATCTCTGGGAGAGAGGAGCTTATATAGAACTACTTTTCCGATAAGTTATCGTAGTTTTAAAAAGGACCTCTTTACCACTTTAACCCGTCTACTTGGCGATTATACAACATTGAGGATGCATTCATTATATCATGACTGAATTTCCTATACATTAAAGTTTAATTACTATTGCGTTAAAAAGATTTCCATTTGCGTACAAAGAACCATATGGCTTTGCTCCTCTCCTTTTTTCATATATCATAAGAATGATTAGTACCCATCTTTTTGTCGTTTAAACATATTATTTGCCTAATTTTCAAATTTTTTATTGGAGGAATGAACCTTGCTCCCTCATTATTATACCGTTAAGGGCTACGGCGAAGAGGAAATCGTTATACAGAAATCCCGCTTTATCGCCTACGTCACCCGTGCAGAAACCGAAGAACAAGCTCAGCAATTTATTGCTGAAATCAAAAAGAAAAATTGGAATGCTACTCATAATTGTTCTGCTTACATGATCGGTGAGACGAATCATATCCAAAAAGCAAATGATGATGGAGAACCGAGCGGAACAGCCGGCCTTCCTATTCTCGAAGTGTTAAAAAAACGCGGTTTAAAAGATACAGTCGTTGTCGTTACTCGTTATTTTGGCGGGATTAAGCTCGGCGCAGGCGGTCTTATCCGCGCATATGGAAAGGCTGCTTCTGAAGGGATCGATGCGGCAAAAGTTGTTGAACGCCGGCTGATGCAGATCATGGAAATTGCGATTGATTATACTTGGCTTGGCAAAGTTGAGAATGAGCTGCGATCCTCTGTCTATTCTATCAAAGACATTCATTATCTCGATAAAGTAACGGTAGAGACATTTGTCGAGGAAAATCAAAAGGAAACATTTACTGACTGGATGACAGAATTAACGAATGGCCAGACTGTCATTCAAGAAGGTGCGCTTCTCTATCAGGAGAAAGTTGTCAAATCTTCATAGAATTTTAGCGAATATGCCAAAAATTAAATTTACGCCTGCTGCGTTTCATAGTAAAATGTTACTTGGCCTCTGGAGAATGATAACTATTTGAATAGTTGATTCTTGCCGCATTACTCTATTGAAGGAGCTAAACTATATGTCATCAGATAGACAGCGTTTGCAAAAACGCAAAAGACAGAGAAAAAAGCGTCGCGTTGCTTTTTTCATCCTATTGCCTATCGTATTTCTCACATTCACAGCCGCCGGCTACGGTGCCTTTTTATATAAAAAAGCAGAAACTATTTTTACAGATTCTTATATGGATGATGGCCGTAAAAAATCGGACTTGCGTGATGCAGAAGTTCATCCGCTTAAAGATAACATTTCCATCTTATTTATCGGGATTGATGAAAGTGATGTGCGTACAAAAGAAGATAAGACACGCTCAGATGCCTTAATGCTGGCTACTTTAAATGTAAAAGATAAGTCCATTAAATTACTTAGCATTCCGCGTGATTCCTATGCATATATTCCAGAAGTCGGCTACAAAACAAAGATTAATCATGCGCATGCTTTTGGCGGGCCAAAAGCAACCATTGATGCCGTTGAGGACTTACTGGATGTTCCTGTTGATTACTACGTCCGCATGAATTTTTACGCGTTTATGGACGTGGTTGATGCCTTGGACGGTATCAAGTTTAACGTTCCTTATAAGCTGTCAGAGAAAGATTCTAACGATCGCCATAATGCCATCAAGCTTGAACCTGGCCTTCAAGAATTAAATGGCGAAGAGGCTTTGGCTTTAGCGCGGACCCGCCATTATGATAATGATATTGAGCGTGGCAAACGTCAGCAGCAGCTATTGAGAGCCGTGATTAAAAAAGCAACCTCTTTCAACTCGATTACAAAATATGATGAAATTCTCGAGGCAGTTGGCTCCAACATGAAAACCAATATGACATTCAGCGAAATGAAGTCGCTTATCAACTATGGGAAATCAGGAAATATAGAATTTGAATCCCTCACCTTAATCGGTGATGATGATAAAATGTCTAATGGCGCTTATATTTACCGTCTTGATGAAGACGAGCTCGAAGTCGTCAAACGTAAACTTGCCCGTCACCTAGAAATTGACTAACCAACGAATGAAAAGCGTAGCCCGCCCAAAAAAGCTGTCGGATGATCCGACAGCTTTTTTTCGTAGGCTTAATTCTTTTTATCGCGAACACGCATAAAGTTAAGGAGTGGCTTGTAATTAGAGCTAACGAGACCGATACTTTCAACGAACAGCTCGATAGCAATCACAATCACTGCAATCATAATAAATGCACCCCAAATGGTTGCCATAGAAAAAATAACAGCAGCTAAACCAAACATAGAGGCGATTGCATAAATAATAATTACCGTTTGCTTATGAGTGTATCCCATGCGCAGTAAACAATGATGCAAATGTGATTTGTCAGGGGCCGATAAAGGCTGTTTGTTTACTTTTCTTCTAACGATTGCAAAGAATGTATCAGAAATAGGCACACCGAGAATAATAATTGGGATAATTAGTGAAATAACGGTAATATTTTTAAAGCCAAGCAAAGAAAGGACGGCAATAATGTAGCCAAGAAACAGAGCGCCCGTATCTCCCATAAAAATTTTGGCTGGGTGAAAGTTGTAACGCAAAAAGCCAAATGTGCTTCCTAAAACAAGCAAAGCCATGCTCATTACGTATATATCGCCCTTCATAAATGCCATCAGGCTGATGGTTAACAGGGCAATGGATGATACGCCTGCCGCCAGTCCATCCAGCCCATCGATTAAATTGATCGCATTTGTAATGCCGACGATCCACAGAAGAGTCAATGGTACGCTAAGAACTCCAAATTCCATTTCACCGCCAAATGGCAGAGTAATGAATTCCATCTTTACACCGCCGTATAACACAACAACGAGAGCAGCAAGCAGCTGCCCTCCCAGCTTTACTTTCGCCGATAACTCAAACCGATCATCAAGTACACCTGTTATAATAATAATCACACTGCCAATAACGATAGCAGCATTAAAGGGCGACTGCGGTTTCAATAAAAGTAAGCCGATCATAAAACTAATAAATATCGCTAATCCCCCCATACGGGGCATAACTGTTTCATGGACTTTCCGATAATTCGGCTTGTCGATCGCACCGACAGCAATAGCCATCTTCTTTACGAGCGGGGTGATCGCGAGCGATAGTAATACACACATCAAAAAGGCAAAGAGAACCATGAAGTACCTCCTCTAGCTATACAGACGAGTTTTGCATTTTTTCTTCCATATAAATTAACAGCATTTAACATCAGCATGCTGCTAATGACTTGCTTATTTTATTTTCCCTCATAAATTCATTTCACTTCAACATTATAATGGTAATTCAAAATAACTTCTATAAAAACAAGTAAATTCGCTATTTTCTTTTTCCTGTTTTGCTGGCTCTCTAAACGCTTTTCCCTCTAACCTTGTACATAGCTTTTGCTTTATTTTTACAGAGACTTAGATATATTAGTCAATCGATTCTTCTTTTGGTAAAATAAAATAATGATTTAACTATCCCACACTGCACTTAATTGAAATTTCTCCAAGGGAGCGTAAAGATATATGATTTCGTTTTTTAAAAAGCTGGGCGATTCAAATGATCAGCGTTTAAAGAAGTATTACAAAACAGTAGAAGAGATCAATGCGCTGGAAGCTGATTTTGAAAAGCTTTCAGATGAGGAATTAGCACATATGACCGTCGTCTTCAAAGAAAGGCTCGCAAACGGTGCAACCGTTGACGAAATCAAGGCGGAAGCCTTCGCTGTGGTCCGCGAAGCTTCTAAACGCGTGCTTGGCATGCGTCACTACGATGTGCAGCTAATTGGCGGAATGGTGCTTACAGAGGCAAATATCGCTGAAATGGCGACAGGTGAAGGGAAAACTCTCGTCGCTTCTTTACCAAGCTATTTGCGTGCTCTAGAAGGAAAAGGTGTACACGTTATTACAGTTAACGATTACTTGGCAAGCCGTGACCGGGAGACCATCGGCCCGCTTCATGAATTCCTCGGATTGACAGTCGGTCTCAACTTGCCGCTGATGGATCCTGCTGAAAAACAAAAAGCTTATAAGGCCGATATTACGTATGGAGTCGGCACGGAATTCGGGTTTGATTATTTGCGTGACAATATGGTATGGCACCCTTCTCAGCGTGTGCAACGCCCATACCACTTTGCGATTATTGATGAAGTAGACAGTGTCTTAATTGATGAAGCGAAAACACCGCTGATTATTGCTGGTAAAATGCCGGCAAGCGCTGATCTTCATGTTATTGGGGCCCGTGTTGCCAGCCGTTTTGTGAAGGACGAAGATTACCATTTGGATGACGAGACAAAGGCGGTCAGCCTCACTGAGCAAGGGATTGAAAAAGTAGAAAAAGCGTTTGGTATCGATAATTTGTACGAGCTAGAACACCAGACATTGTATCATTATATGATCCAAGCTGTGCGTGCCCATGTCATGTTTGAACGGGATGTTGATTATATTGTGAAAGACGGAAAGATTTTGCTCGTTGATATGTTCACTGGGCGAACAATGGAAGGCCGAACATTGAGTGATGGACTCCATCAGGCAATTGAAGCAAAAGAAGGCTTGGAGATCACCGATGAAAACAAAACACAAGCCTCCATTACCATCCAAAATTACTTCCGAATGTACCCTTATCTTTCCGGCATGACAGGTACAGCAAAAACAGAAGAAAAAGAATTCCAGCAAGTGTACAACATGCAGGTCATTCAAATCCCTACAAACCGCCCTAAACAACGGATAGATAGACCAGATAATATTTATGTGACGGAAGAAGTAAAATATAAAGCAGTAACAGAAGAAGTAAAAAAGCGGCACGCCACGGGCCAGCCAGTCCTCGTCGGCACGACCTCTATTCTTCAATCGGAAAAAGTAGCTGAATATTTTAAAGAAGCTGGACTGTCTTTTGAACTGCTCAATGCAAAAAGTGTAGAGCAAGAAGTTGAGCTCATCTCCAGATCTGGTCAAAAAAAACATATTACAATTGCTACTAATATGGCTGGGCGTGGCACGGACATTCTTTTAGGCGAAGGAGTTGCCGAGCTTGGCGGACTCTTCGTGCTAGGGACCGAACGCCATGAAAGCCGCCGGATTGATAACCAGCTCAAAGGCCGCTCTGGCCGGCAAGGAGATCCGGGAGAGAGCCAGTTCTTTATCTCACTAGAAGACACGATGTTCCGCCGCTTTGCGAAAGAAGATATAGAAAAACTCGAGAAAAAACTGCAAACAGATGCCGATGGAATTGTGCTCAACAAAAAGATGCATGAATTTGTAGACCGTGTTCAGCGCATCGTAGAAGGCGCCAATTTTTCTATGCGCGAATATAATTTAAAGCTGGATGACGTAATTAACGAACAGCGCGGCATTATATTCGGCCTTCGCAATAAGGCGGTTGATTTAGATGAACATTTTGACCGTTTTCTCTCTATTCTGCAGGAAGCTGTGCGCAATGAAATAGACCGCCTTTGCCCCGAGGACGAACCTTCTGATGAATGGCAGGTGGACCAACTGGCAGGCAATATCAGTGCTTTGCTAGGCAGCCGCCCGGTTCAGCTACCGGAAGAAGTCATAAACAGAAAAGAAATCGAAGAGGTTGTGGAGCAGTCTTTATCTGCCTATGTATCAGCACTTACTGCAGCGTACCAAACAGAATGGGATGAATACATTAAGCGCATTATTCTCTCCACAATCGACCGGCTCTGGGTCGAACATCTAGAGAATATGACTCGTTTAAAAGAAGGAATTGGCCTTCGCTATTACCAACAGGAAGATCCAATGAGAATTTATGCACGCGAGGGGCTTCAGCTGTTTACAGATATGCACCATCAGCTCCAAAAAGAAATTGCCATCCAATTCGGCCATCTCGTTAAGGAATTAAATAGTGAGGAGTTGCAATAATTATGTTTTCATTTTTTAAAAAGAAGCAAAGCGATTCAGATCAATTGAAGAATGATGGACGTGAAAGTGCCATCGCATCAAGCGAATTAACAGATAGCACAGCTGCAGAATCTGCTGAAGAAGTAGAAACTGAGCTGTCTATTCATCCATCGTCTACTATCCCTAAAGAACAAATGTATGTCTTGCGCTTTTTAAACAACGAACTCCCGCCTTTAAAAGCGAACCAGCTGTCCCTATCCGGCATTGAATGGGATGAGCAGCCAGAAGGACTAGCTGTCTCCGCTTTCGTGCGCAACTCTGTTGAGAAAGGCATTCAGCTCGGCAAGGTGCCTCTCTTATTGATTAATGAGAAAAATGAGGTTAAAGCCAGACATGAGTTTAATCTGGCAGAAATAGGCGAAATTCCTGCTAAAAGCAGCCGGCCGTGGACATTTATTTTTCCTGCCTCGTCCATTGAAAAACAAGTAGGCCTAGAGAAAGAAAATTGGACATTAGCTTTTGATTTAACATCTAAGGAGCATAAGTTGGATTTGGCTGATTCCTGGAAGGAAGCTTTACCGGAAGCAGAACAAGAAAAACTCCAGCAGATTGTTGAACAGCTTGGTGATCCGGGGAAAAATGAATTGAATTTTACCGGGCTCCAGGCAAGACGAGCGGAGGATGGTACATTCCATGTTACTGTTCTCATTCGCAATGGGTATGACCGCTCGATCAATATTGAACAGCTGCCGTTGCAAGTATTGGATAGCCACAAGGAGATCATTGCCGAAGGGCAATTTAACGTAGGAAATCTGGAAATCAAAGCAAATACAACAAAGCCATGGTCCTTTATTTTTCCAAAAGAGCTATTAAAAAATGAAACTCCTGATCTTTCAAGATGGAGCGTACACGTGAAAAGCAACTAACTTGTTCACTTCTAATCTTTAAAGCTGTCAGCATCCAACTGACAGCTTTTTATATTTAATCGAAGAAATAAGCAGCGATCATTTGGCGCTAAAAATAAAAAAAGAGGCTTTATGAAAGCCTCTTTTCTATTCTTATTTAGCTTGAAATATTTCTAAAATAGCAGAAACTGTTCTTTCTCGGCCGTCTGAAGGTATGTTCAATACTTTCGCCTTGCTAGAACCGATGGCACGGCCAGCCATTGTGGTTGACCCTCCGCCGTCCAAATTTAATGCTTGATAGCCACCCAAGCTTTTTAAGTAGCCGGCAAATTCCATTAGTGTCATGCCTGCACTTCTTTTTTGACGGCCGTCCACAGTGACAAAATACACCTTTTTCCCCGAACGATCAACCATTACGGCCGAGCGCGGCGCCCTTGCACGTGCATTGGGACTCTTTGTTGACATGGTCATCGCTACTTTCCCTTTTTGAACAAGCAGCGGGCCACTGGCTAGCATGAAACGGCTGTCCTTCCATTTTTCTTCCGGATTAATTGTTAATGAAACAGGATCTCCTGTCTTCAATGATTTCAATAACTGAGTTTTCTCTCCATGCGCTGATAGCACAAATCCATTTTTAGGGATCACGGAGCTTGAACGCTCGCCATATTTTCTAATAGCTGTTACCTTTCCTGTAACAGGCTCACCGAATTTTGCACCTGGATCCAGCGGATGATCAAGACCCTCGACCGTCACTTCATAGCCATACGGGTTCGTTCTTGTATTGTTGAACTTCATACTTCTTGTATAAAGAATCAACTCTTCTTGTTCACGGGATTCATTATAGCCTGTTATAGGAAAAGCAGCCTTTTTCGAATTTGCGGTCATAGACAACCGGAAACGGTCAATCATCGCTGCCCCGTCTTTCTTCACACCGAATGCAGCCGGCACATACATATAATCCGTGTTTTTATTCGATACGGCTCCCAGATTGTCCAGTTTGTTCTCTTTAACAAGTAAATAAGCCGGCTCTCTCGTACTAAAATGGAAAAAGGAAGCATTAATCGCTCCAAGCTGTCTCTGCCCTGTCGGCATTTGGCGGTTAGATAAAGCAGATACTTTATTAAGACGATAATACGGCATGGGCAGATGATAAGAGATGCTGTGTCCCCTTTTCGTTAAGTCTGCTGCCATAATATTAATCGACTGATATTTCCCATTCACTTTTGTATAGACATGTCTCCAATTGACGCTATTGCTCAATGCTGTTGTTTTAGCCAGACTCTCCATCGGGAAAGCTAGCAGCAGGACAAGCAAAAAAAGCAGCAGTCCTGTTTTTTTCTTTCGCAAAACTATGTCCCCCTCTTTTTCTAAACTAGTACAATTATACCAAACTGCCAATCTATCTTGACCACTTTTTCCCAAAAAGAAAAAGCATCTGCTCATTAAGAGCAGATGCTTCCGGGCCATCCAACCGTTGCCACTTCATTATTGTCAAATTACAAAACAGAAAACTATACTTTTATTGTACCATATCTCTTCATTTTCACAAGAAATATTTTCATTTACTGGATATAATATCTTAAAGCGAGAAAATAACGTGTCATTGTATTCATTTGGTGATTATAGTATGATTAGTTCGCTATTATTTTCCGATGTTTTTTGGAGGAGATCCACTTGATTTTTAATTCATTTGAATTTATTTTTCTGTTTCTTCCTATTGTTTTATTGGTTTACTTCCTATTTAATAATTGGAGTTTTACACTTGCTAAAGCATGGCTTCTTGGCGGTTCCTTATTTTTCTATGCTTGGTGGAACCCGCTATACTTACCGCTCATTCTTTGTTCACTCGTTGTAAATTTTATCGTCGGTACATTGCTTGGCAAACAATATTCTGTTTCCAGAAAAAAATTAATTTTAACGAGCGGCATTATCTTCAACGTTGTCCTGCTCGGCTATTTTAAATACTATGATTTTTTCATGGAAAATATCAATTTCCTATTTAATGAATCTATTCCTTTGAAACAACTGATTTTGCCGCTGGCCATTTCTTTTTATACGTTTCAGCAAATCGGTTATTTAGTGGATTCTTTTCGCGGCGAAACAAAAGGATACAATTTTTTAGACTACTGTTTGTTTGTTACATTCTTTCCGCAGTTGATTGCCGGTCCGATTGTTCATCACAGTCAAGTAATGGGACAGTTCCAGCAAAAGGAAAACCGCCGATTAAATCCGCAGAATTTTGCGCTTGGATTGCTTATATTTAGCATCGGTTTGTTTAAAAAAGTCATCATTGCTGATTCTTTCGCAGTCTGGGCTAACAAAGGATATGCACTAGCTGATCAGTTGACATTTGTGGATGGATGGATGACAGCACTCGCTTATACGTTCCAGCTTTATTTCGATTTTAGCGGCTACTCTGATATGGCAATTGGTGCTGGCCTGTTATTTAATATTCATTTGCCTAAGAACTTCTTTTCTCCTTACAAAGCGCTCGATATTCAGGATTTTTGGAGGAGATGGCACATTACGTTAAATACCTTTTTAACTCAGTATATTTATATTCCGCTCGGTGGCAGCCGCAAAGGAGCGGCTAGGACTTATATCAATATACTGATCATTTTCTTCATAAGTGGTTTTTGGCACGGAGCCGGCTGGACCTTTATCATTTGGGGAATGATGCACGGGATAGCAAGCGTTATTGCTCGTGCATGGAAACGCGCTGGGCATTCGATGAATAAATGGCTTGCCTGGTTTATTACCTTTAACTTCGTAAATCTATCATGGGTATTCTTCCGATCTCCTGATTTTGAAACGGCCCTCCATGTATTAAAGAGCATGTTTGGGCTTAATGGCGTCTATTTACCTAAAGAAGTGATTGAAGCGTTACATATTCCGCTTGGCAGTCCGGTTTTATTTAATTTTGAACTCGGCAGTTCATTCCTAGAGGTACTGCTTTACATTATTGGCGGTTTTCTCATTGTTTTATTTGCTAAAAACTCCATTCAATGGAGAGATGAGTTTGAGCCTAAAAAAACCATCGCTTTGTATGCTTCTGTTCTTTTTCTTTATTCTGTGATGCAATTACAACAAGTGACCGCTTTCCTCTATTTTAACTTTTAAGGTGGATCATCATGAAACAAGCTAAGCAATTTATCGTTATTTTTTTTCTCCCTGTTATTTTTGTTTTGAGTGGAATGGCTGCTTTTAACTTTTATATAGATCCCTATTGGACCTATGGGCATAATCACTCGTACAATGATCATCAAATATCTGTGGATGAACGGGAGCAAAAGACAAACCGAATTTACTTTCAGGATTTTTCCTACGATACTATTATTCTCGGGAGCAGCCGGACGACCTATATTAATCAAAATCGTTTTAAAGGCATGAAAGCTTATAATTTTGCTGTAAACAACATGTCCATTAGAGAATATGATACTTTTTTGCAATTTGCAAAGGAGCAAAGCACACAAAAGGTTAAACGCGTTATTATTGGCGTTGATTTTTTCAAATCTAGCATCCAGGAAAGTGAACAGCCCATTTCTTTGAAAAACTATGAAGCCAAAGTGCAGCAGCGATTTTACCGTGCCAGAAACTTGATTTCTTCAGACATTTTCAAGTACTCTCTGCAAAACTTTAACATGTCCAAAAGCAATGAGGTCAATGACCTGCGTGTCTATGACCGCTATAATGTGGCCTCTGCTAAAAATATCAATACAAAAGAAAAACTAAAGAACACATCAGAAAAGATTGAACGGTTTCGAGATGAGTTTTACGGAAGAAATTATCAATATAACCCAAGATATAAAGAATATTTAATGCTCTTTAAAAAACGCCACCCGGATGTTGAATTTATTATTTTTACCACGCCGATTTCAGCGAAGCTCTTTCAAACCATGGTTGAAGAAGGGCAACTGGATGATTATGAACGCTGGCTGCGTGATGTAACGGATGTGTTTGGCGGCGTGTACAATTTTATGTATCCCAATAAGGTAACACTTGACCTTGATAATTATCTTGATGGCCACCACTTCTATCCACATGTTGGCGATCAAATTGCAAACCGCATCTTGCAAGGACCTGATGTAAAAAACAGCTCGTTTGGTGTATATGTAACAAATCAAACGATTGACGATCACCTAAGAAAAGTCGAGCAACTGGCAAGATAAGAAATTGCTTTAGAGGGCCAACTTTTATATCTAACTGGCTTTATATAAAGCTTCCTTCCTATTTAAATAACAAGCAAGGAGATGGGATACACATCCCATCTCCTTTATTAATAGAACCGCTTAAAGCTGTCAAACCGCTGTTTAAAGTATGAGTTATCTAAACTTGTAATGGTAATCCCTGGGAGGAGCTTGCCTGAATAAATTGATTGCCTCCTATATATATCCCCATATGCGAGATTCCTTTTTTATACGTATTCGCAAAGAAAACAAGATCTCCTACTTGCGGCTTGCTCACCAAATAAGAACGACTGTAATAGCCATCTGTACTTGTTCTAGGGATATTCTTCCCGGCTTTGTTAAAAACATAATAAATAAAACCGCTGCAGTCAAAGCCCGAGGGCTGAGCGCCTCCCCAGACATATGGGGTACCGAGATGCTTTTTAGATTCCGCAATTAAGGCCGTGATGGAAAAAGACGTACCGGAAGAATCGGGCTTGTTAGAAGATGGCTTATCCTCTTCTGTTGCCCCGCCTGCTACCTTCAGTTTTTGACCAACGAATATGACGTCAGACGTTAGTTTATTCAGCTGTTTCAACTTAGCTACACTCATTTTATATTTTTTTGCAATTAAGCTTAAGGAGTCCCCACTTTTTACTGTATAAGTGCCCGTGGTAGAAGGGTTTGTTACAGGTAAAGTTGGAGTCGGCTTTGGTGTTGATGGCTTCGGTGTAGTAGTCGCCGGCTTGCCGCTTACTTTTAATTTCTGACCAACGAATATGACGTCAGACGTTAAGTTATTCAGCTGTTTTAATTGCGCTACACTCATCTTATATTTTTTAGCAATCAAGCTCAATGAGTCCCCACTTTTTACTGTATAAGTGCCTGCTGACGGCGGATTCGTTACAGGAGTGGTTGGTTTTGAAGCTGGTGGCACAGTAGCAGGCGGCTTTGATTGGCCACTTACTTTTAACTTTTGACCGACGAATATTATATCGGACGTTAAGTTATTCAACTGCTTTAGTTGCGCTATGCTCATTTTATGATTTTTAGCAATTAAGCTTAAGGAGTCGCCGCTTTTTACTGTATAGGTTCCCTTAGCAGCAGGCGTCGTTACAGGCGCAGTTGGTTTGGGTGCTGCTGGCGTGACAACAGCTGGCTTGCCGCTTACCTTCAGTTTTTGACCGGCATAAATCATATGAGACGTCAGCCCATTCAACTTTTGCAGCTCGGCGACTGTCATATGATGCGCTTTGGCGATGGCACTGAGTGAATCACCGCTTTTTATCGTGTAAGTGCCTGAGGAAGCTATTTTAGTAGTCATCGTGGACGGTTGACTCTTTGAAAGCGGCTGGCCGCTTACTTTTAGTGTTTGGCCGGCATAAACTGTGTTGTTTTTGAGATCATTCAACTCTCGCAGCTGGGCAGAATCCATCTGATAGGCTTTTGCGATCGCTCCTAATGTATCGCCATTTTGAACTATGTAGGTTCCTGTAGCGACCACCTGCTTGGCGCCGGCCTCAACTGCAGGCTTTGCTGCTTTTGTATGAGATTCCGCCGAAGGCAGCGGGCGCTGAACAGCAGGCGGCTGACTAGCGGCAGCCTCTCCGGTCACTTTCAACTCTTGACCGATCACAATATTCTGGTCTTGGAGCTCATTCATTTGCTGTATCTCTGCTTCATTCATTCCATAGAGCTTAGCAATAGAATGGATCGTCTCCCCCTCTTTGACAATATGGGTTCTTGTAGAAATAGTGACAGCGCTCTTAGATACCTGCAAGATCTGGTTTTCCTGCAAGTCACTCGTTTTTAAGCCGTTTAACTCCTTGAGCATATCGACATCCATTTCATATTGCTTGGCAATGCTGTACAATGTTTCACCGGGTTTGACGACATGCTGTTCAGCCGCATGAACGACGGTAGCCGCTCCCGCCCCGGTGGAAAGAAAAGCAGCTGTTGATAGTGTAAATAAACTTTTTCTCATCTCAAACCCCTTATCACCGGAAAAATCCGTTTTCTTTTTTAATATCGGTTATCTTTCATATTTTTTAATTTCGACAACAAGATCTATACAAATTACTTCTACAAGAGGAAAGGATTACCTTCTAGAATGTAAAAAAAGCCGCCGAAAAAACGGGAAAATCCGCTTTTTCTGGCGACTCACTATTTAAGAGCTTATTTCTTTCCACTTAAGGAAAACTTGCTTGCTTACGCCGATAGCTGCTTTACTTCCCCCTTCCTCTTCAGCCCCTTCTACCATCAAAGCCATAATAAAGGCTGGATTTTTCTGATCGTATGCAACAAAAAGGCCATTTTCTTTGCCGGTTGTTCCCTGTTCCAATTTTATTTCAGCTGTACCCGTCTTACCAGCGAGTGCAAAGCCTGGCATGTCTGCTTCTTTCGCCGTTCCTTTTTGGATAACGAGCCGTAGATCTTGCTTTAACAACGCAGCTGACTCTTTAGAAAGAAGGTCTTTCTTCCATACGTCTGCTTTTTCTCCGACATAAAGCTGCGGCTTCATCATCACACCATCATTTACGATCGCACCATAGGTAGAAGCAAGGTGCAGCATACTTGTCAGCACTTCTCCTTGCCCATATCCTGTATCACCAAGCAAGATCTCTTTATCTAATGATCCACTGTTGGAAATTTGTGACGCCCTTATCGGATAGGCAAACGGGAGTTTTTCAGCGAAGCCAAAGGAACGAAGCCCGTTAGCCATTTTTTCCTTCCCCGCTTCAAGAGCAGTTTGTGCAAAATAAATATTATCAGAGTATATAAACGCTCTCTGAAGATTGATTGGCTCTCCTGGGTCTTTTACCCTTGTTACGGAGTAACTGCCCCACGATGCATCCTTTTGCCAATGAAGGCCTTTAATCGGTCGTTCTTCCGCTGGATCAAGCGTACCAGCCTTCAGCCCGATTGCTGCTGTAATCGGCTTAATGGTTGAACCAGGTGCATACGTAGCGGCGAACCGATTTAAAAGCGGTTTGGCCGGATCATTTTCAAGCTCCTCGTAACGGCTGCCTGACACCCCAAGAACAAATTCATTCGGATCAAATGCTGGGGAGCTGACGAGCGCTAATACTTCACCATTTTTTGGATCAATAGCCGCTGCTGTTCCAGGCTTCCCTTTTAATTGTTCATAAATCGTCTTTTGCATCTCTGCATTGATCGCTACTTTAATATCTTTTCCGTTTTTCGGAGGCTTTTCTGCAACTGTTACTGGTTCACCTTTTTCCTTTTCAATATAAATTCTTTTGCCATCTTGAGCATGGAGCTCCTCTTCCAGCAACTGCTCCAGCCCACGTTTGCCTACCTTGTCTTGTTCACTATACCCTTTTGATTTTAGCTTCTTTAATTCTTCACTGTTAATATCGCCAATATAACCAGTTAAGTGCCCCAAGGCTTCTTTATAAGGATATTGGCGCATCGTTATTTCTTCTACAGCAAATCCTGGTATTGTCCGCAGCTGCTGAAGCTTCTTATTGTCATAGGCAGATATATTTTTCAAAGGGACAAAATGACCAGGCT
This sequence comes from Bacillus sp. PK3_68, assembly GCF_003600835.1. Lineage (NCBI taxonomy): Bacteria > Bacillati > Bacillota > Bacilli > Caryophanales > Bacillaceae > Bacillus > Bacillus sp. PK3_68. Next base: position 2,179,074 of record NZ_NQYC01000001.1, read on the forward strand.
GCACCCAGCTTTGCTTCAACTGTTTGTCAATAAACTCCGTCTTAATGCCAAGCAACTCGGCTAATTTGCTTTTAGCTGCTGTATCATTATCTATTTCTCCTGCCTTCACTCCTGCTGAATAGCCTTGTCCGTTAACAGCCAATGAATTGCCGTTGCGGTCAAAAATCTGTCCGCGGCTTCCTTTCCTTGTCTCGATTCGAATCTTATCGCCCTCCTCCATTTGCGGGAAGATATAAGAAGGATTCCAATCGATAAACCAGGCTTCTTCCTTATCCGTTTCTTCCTTCTTCAACGTAGCTTTCTTTTTAAAAGAGACAGGGCCGGCACTTGTATCCATTTGGACGTTGATCGGAAGAACGGCTTTTTCCCCCTTCCAATCTTTTTCTTCTTTCGCAAGCGGCGTTACTTTTATACTTTTTATTCCCAAGCTCTTATAGATAGTTTGATAACGGTCAACATAGTCTTCCTTCTTAACCTTTTCTTTCGTAGAAGGAGCTACATAGCTTTTGTACATTTCTGCAAAATTTTGATCATTCCACAACTTTGTATACTCATTCAGCCGCTCCTCCGGTGAAGCCAATTTGTTGCAGCCGGCTAAACTGAAAAGCAACACTAGCAAGCCGGTTAAAAATAGATATTTTCGCATTCTTGCACCCTCCGATTTAAATTCAACATTCTGCCGAATTTCTCTCTCATCGTACTTTCTCCTTATTATAACAAACAAAGCGCCTGACACTTAAGTGCCAGGCGTTATTTGTTTGGCATGGGAAACATAGCTGTGCAGCACCATGCCGATGACAATTAATATCATGCCGGCAATAGAAATAGGGGCCGGTAAAGGGGCCGATAGCAAAGCCATCTCTCCAACAACGGCAAATAAAACTTCTAACGATTGAGTGGCCTCTACGGCTCCCAGCTTGCTCATATTGCCTCTTACAAGGTCAGTCGCGGCAAAAAATAAGACGGTAGCAAAAACGCCTGAAAAAAGAGCGACCAATCCTGATTGCCCAACTTGACTTTTACTAGGCCATCCATCCACGTACATAGCTACTCCTGAGAGGATGAGCCAAAATGGCAAGCTCGCCAGTGTCATACCAAGTACACGTTGGTAAGCATCGAGGCGGTTAGAGCAAACATCCATCATTTTACGATTCCCAAGCGGATAAGCAAATGATGCTACAATAATTGGCAACATGCATAGCAAAACAGCCTCCAAAGACAATTGCCGTGCGTGCTCAGCCTGCATAAGAGCAACCCCGGCTAGTATAATAAATGACATCGCAAGGCCTCTGAATGGAACCTTCCCTCTTACCTCTTTTGGTCCGCTTGGCGTTTGGATTGTTATGTAAAAAAGCGGCACCAAGAGGGAGCCGGAAATGATTGTTACTTGCCATGTACCCGCAATTAGCCATCCCGGTCCATAAGCCGCCGCAAAACAAAGCGGAGCATAAAATAAACCGAACCCAATTGTGCTCCATAATAGCCAGGCAGAGGGGTTCTTTCTCATTTCAGCAAATAGCGGTCTAATCCCCTTGCGACTGCCAACGATTACGGCAAGCAATGGCACCATAAATAAATACCGCAAAGAAGCGCTCCACATCCAGCTGCCTCCTTCTGCATCCATCAGCCGATTTAGCACAAATGTAAAAGCAAAAAAGAAAGCAGAAAGTACACCTAACATAATCGGTCTCATAAGATAGATCCCCCAATAACAAACAAAAACCTCTGCCCTCACTATAACGCACCTTTAATTTCACACGCAATGCTAAATTTTCAGAAAGCAATTGTTTTAACGAATAAAAGCAGCGGGGGATTTTCCCCCGCTGCTGCTTGGTTATGCCCAGTACGCAAGTGAACGCTGTTCGAGCATTTCCCGATTTTGTTCCGTTGTCTTTTTAAGAACCGTTTCGGTTGCCAAATCAACAATGACACCATATCTGCGAATTAAATCTAATTGATCAATTTCTCCGTTGCGATATTTGGAAAGGACACTGTCTACATCTTCTTTCAGCCAGCCTGCACGTGATTCACGGATAAATTGTCTTTCTGCCTTTGTAGCTTCCTCATCAATTTCAAACAGATCAATTTCCCTATCAATCTCATGAATAACAACACCGTAATCTTTCTTTGCGCGTTCAATAGAAACATATTCATCGATCACATCTTCCAGCACAGCTTTCGGGTCACGCTCAAGCGGATCACCAAGTCCGCCACCGCCAGCAGATGGCCTTGTAAATGTGTCACCTTTTTTTAGCTTAACGTTCGAGAAAATGGCACCTAAGAATTGGCCGTCTTCTTTGTCTTTATTTAACCAAGCACCGTGTGGGGTAGACGGAAGTCCGCCAAAGATTCCCCATGTAACGGAGCGGGAGCGGTCACAACAGTAAGACATGACTGTATCATTCGCATCTGTTAAGATCCCGCCTTTTTCTACCCCACAGCCGCCGCGGAATTGACCTGGACCTGCGGAGTCTGTGACGATTTCATGCTTCGTTGTAATGACTGGAGACAGGCGCTCTTGTCCTTCACAAGGCTGGATGCTGAGGCCCACACCAAAAACCGGGGACAGGGCGTTCGCTCCGTCACGCTTATCACGGCCGCCGTGTCCGCCTGCCATCCAGTCATACCACATAAAGTAGTTGTCATAGCCTTGACGCTTATCCCAGCCGCCGATCAATAAATATTCCAGGTTGAAGGAGCAGGCGAGTGCGCGTTCCGGCATCACATGAGACCACAGCTCAAAGCAGGCATTCATAATTTTTTCGTATGCGCCCGAACAGAAGCCAGTAACCGCCACTGGCCAAGCTGCATTCACTACTGAATTTTCCGGCAAGTCCACATGCACTACTCGGTAAAAACCGGAGTTTAACGGGATATCCGGGAAGAATGTTTTTGTGCCGGCATAAGCGGCAGACATCGAAGACCCGAAGGCGGAGTTTAAGAAACAGCCGATATAATCATGGGAACCGGCTAAATCATAAAAAATTTCGTCACCTTTAATCGTCATTTTCACTTTAATTGGAATAAGACCATCGCCTACTTCTGGATCCATATCAATATAATCTGTTGTTTCCCACTCACCATCAGGAAGAGCAGCTACTTTTGCCCGCGCAAGGCGTTCTACATAATCCTGCACCTCCGCAAAAGCAGTTAAAATTGTGTCTAATCCGTATTTCTCCACAAGAGCAAGCAACTGTGTTTCACCCGTCTTTGTAGCCTCTGCTTGGGAGCGTAAATCACCAAGACGCTCTTCCGGAAGACGCATGTTGGAAACAAGAACGTTTGCCACGTCGTGTAAGTATTCGCCTTTTCTCCAAATACGCAGCGGTGGAATTCTCATCCCTTCTCCATAATGGTCTTTTGACGTAATATCGAAAGATCCTGGCACAGAACCGCCCATGTCTGCCCAATGGCCGTTCAACTGCATGAAAGCGATCAACTTATCTTCATAAAACACTGGACGAATCACACGTGTATCGTTAAAATGGGTGCCGCCACGATACGGATCATTAACAATAAAAACGTCTCCCGGGTGAATATCGTCGCCGAAGTCTTCAATGACCGCTTTTGCTGTTAGGTGAAGCGTGCCAACGTGAACAGAAATGTCCTGCGTTCCCTGCATAACAGTATTCCCTTCCGCGTCGCACAAAGCCGCACTAAAATCGCGGTTGTAAATAACGAAGGAATAACAAGTCCTTAAGACTTGCTCGGACATTTGGTCAACTAAATTGACAAAACCATTTTTCAAAACCTCAAATGTAACAGGATCTAACTGGCTCTCAAATACTTTGCTCATATTCCCACCCCTTTTAGTTGGCTAATGTTGGTACTGTCGCGTCTTTTTCTTTTTGGCCTTCTTCTTTTTTTACAAACGACATAATAATGTTGCGATATTCATCTACTTTTACCGTGCAATATGGAGGCACAACAACCGTGGAATCAAGCTGGTCAATAATTGCTGGACCAGAGAATTCAGATAGAACAGGAATTTTCACACGGTCGTAAACAACTGTTTCTGTAAACCCTCCAGCTTCTTCAAAATATACTTCACGGGTTTCTTTCCGTGCGTCTTTTAATGTTCCGGACGGCTCTTCTTTATTGAATTCTGGTTTATTGACTGTTCCGATCGCCTCTACACGCAAGCCGTAAATTTCGATGCCTGTTGCCTCATCTCTGAAGGCGAATTCACGTTCATGCTCTTGATGGAAACGCTCAACTGCATTTTCAAGCGACTGCAGCGGACGATCCACAGTGACAGACAGCGTTCTCCATTGACCGACATAACGCATATCTACATAACGAATTAAATTCATATTTTCCGGCGCAATGCCCTCTTCTTCTAGCAAGCTGATCGCTTCTTTTTCCATTTCAATAAATTCTTTTTCTAAATCCTCTTTCTGAATCTCCGCTACGTTCGCTAAATATGTTTTCGTCACGTCATGGCGCACATCCACAAGCAAACATCCCATCGCTGCTGCCACTCCCGGGTGAGCCGGTACGATGACATGTGGGATCTCCATTTCTTTCGCCAGTTCTGCACCATGCAAGGCACCGGCCCCACCAAAGGCAACAAGTGCAAAGTCACGCGGGTCATAGCCGCGGCGGACAGAGATCAAACGGAGGGCGTCACACATATTTGCGTTGGCCACCTTAATAATCGCATCCGCTGCTTCGTATACGTTGTAATCCAGCTTAGAAGCTACAGTCTTTTCGATCGCTTTAACAGCTGCCTCTTTATCCAGTGTCATCTGGCCGTCAAGAAGCTTTGTGCCTAATCGCCCGAGCACAACGTTTGCATCTGAGTTTGTCGGCTCTGTTCCACCGCGTTGATAGCACGCAGGCCCTGGTACAGCACCAGCACTTTGCGGACCATTCCGTAAAGAACCGCCTTCATCGATCCATGACAAGCTGCCGCCACCAGCCCCAATGGTTAAAATCTCGATGCTCGGGAAGCCGATCGGATAGCCGTACTCAATGTACCAGTCTTTCGTTACACGCAAATCGTTCTCGTACATTAAGGAAATATCCGTACTTGTTCCGCCCATATCCAAACCGATGGCATTTTTAAAGCCGCACATATTAGCAATATGCTTACTTGCAATCGCTCCAGCTGCAATCCCTGAGCTTGCCAGACGGGCTGCATAGCGGGGAACTGTTTCTGACGTCATGACACCGCCTCCGGAATGAAGAACGAGAATGTCTCCTTTATAGCCAATCCCTTTCATTTCTTCTTCCAGTACTTTAATGTACTTGCTGATGGTTGGACCAAGAACAGCGTTTACGATCGTTGTGCTCATCCGCTCATGCTCAAAGATTTCCGGAAGTGTTTCAGACGACGTACAAATGTACACATCTGGCATTTCTGCTTGCAAAATTTCTTTCACGCGCTTTTCATTGTCGCCATTTACATAAGCATTCATGAAACAGATCGCAATGGATTCTACCTGACGCTTTTTCAATATTCGTGCAAGCTCGCGCACTTCATCTTCATTCACTTCTGTCATAATGTTTCCGGAATAATCTACCCGCTCTGTTACCTCAAATCGGTCACGGCGCTTAATATAAGGCTCAGCAACATCGTTATAAGCATCCCACAGATCAAGCTTTGTACCGCGGCGAATTTCCGTCACATCACGAAAGCCTTTCGTCGTAACGAGCGCAGCTTTTGGCAGCTTTCTTTCGATTAAGGCGTTTGTTCCAACCGTTGTTCCATGAGAGAACATCGCAATTTGATCGCCTGTCAGCTTCGCTTTAGCGATTCCGTCCATCATTCCTTTTTCCGGATTAGACGGAGTGGAAGACGTTTTTGTTACATAGATTTTCCCTGTTTTTTCATCGAATACGAATACGTCCGTAAATGTTCCCCCAACATCAACAGCTACATGATATTTACTCACTTGATCGCCTCCAGTATTTATTAAAAAAATAAATTTATTTATTAATTGATCGCTGATCCCTTTTAGTGCTTTTCGGCACCACCTCCTAAATTGAACAGCCTGAAATAGACGAAATATTCTGAATTTATTTTTGGCAGCAAGCGACTCGTCACGCTTGCTGGACATTTATTTTTACTTTTTCAATGAGCTGTTCTTTTTGACGGCGTAATTGAAACGCCTGTTCCACTGTCACAGCATGAAAACGGACAACCGCTTGTGGCCTCGCTTGAGAAAGTACACTAATATCCGAACTAATCACAGTTCCTGTTGTCACAAAGCCGCCTCCACCTGTGCCGTCATTCAACAGAATGATCAATTCCTCTTCATTTGGCACAATGACTCCGCCGATCGGATAAGGAATATCCACAATGTTTCCCGGACTGTTTCCCGATCCGAACGGAGCTGCTTCTTGGATATAACGAACACGCTCTCCGTGCAGGCGGTAGGCTACCCGGTTAGATTGCGGATGAATTTTCCACTCATTATTGAGCAGACCTGTTAGCCCTTCATCACTGATTCTTTCACTGGCAATGCCTAATACGAGATGAATATCAAGCTGCCGGCTAAAGACTGGCTTCATTTCATTTGATATACTTCTTCCGACCTGACGATGAACTCCCGGGAGCGGCTCATTGAGCGGGAGCTGGTCGCCTTTCAAAAGCTTTCGACCGAGCACACCGGGAAATCCACTGGCGAAACAAGCAGAACGGCTGCCAAGCATTTCAGGAGTAGCAAGCCCGCCGGAAACAGTCAGATATGTAAAAATCCCTTCATAAATTTTCCCTACCGCTAGCACATCTCCGGAAGATACAGCTACCGGCTGCCAGAGTGGCAGCTTTTCTCCGTTTAGCTTCGCTTCTGCCGGTGCTCCGGTGAGCACGATGACTGTCTTTTTCCGAAACTCAATGACTGGACCTTCCAGCATTATTTCCAAGCCAGCGTAATCAGGAGGATTGCCAAGAAGGGCATTTCCCAATAAAAAAGAATGTTTATCTGCCGCTCCTGACGGAGGCACTCCCATATGGTAATGCCCAAAACGGCCGGTGTCTTGAATCGTTGTCTTTAAGCCTGGTTCCAGGATATGAAGCACAGTTAAAATCCCTCCATCAGTTGAGAAATGTAATGGATGCCGTTTTCATCATATTGCTCGGCAGAAAATTGAATGGGCTTTACCTTATACTCATATGTGCGCTTTTCCACCTCTTCACGAATGTTATAATACTCGGCTTCTGTTACCGGTCGATATTTCCATAAGTCTCCCGGTTTGGCGAGAAAGAATGAATCTCGGAAGATGGGCAGGCTTTGTCCTGTATCATACACAGGGACTGCTGATACACCGATTAGCTGGTAGCTTCCAGTAGATTCCGATGGGTAAACGACGGTGAACGCACCGCCTATGCCTAGGGCCTCGCTCGGTGTATACGGACGCGGACTAGAATATTTCGGTGCTTGAATAATGCGATTTTGCGGCACACCGAGCGGAAATCCCCACGCGGTTCCAGGCTTAAACCCTAGTGATGTAATGAAATACGGCGGAGATGAATGGGCAGTGATAAAGGCCTCTACATCCGTAAATCCATTCGTTCTCATGACATATGCAAAGTCATCTCCCTCTGCTTCTGGCTGCAAATGCTGATATTTCTCTATCGTCTTCTTTGTCACTTTGTCGTTGTACCAAACAGGGATTTCAATGATCCGGCTGCTAAAATGCAATTCCGAACGATCACTCTTCTGCTGATCAATTTCTTGTAAATAATCAAGCAAATGATAAGGAGAAATGACATTCGGATCATAGCGGATCAAATAAGAGGCATTACTTGGATACACTTCAATCATGCCAGGAATATTGCGTTGTCTTAATTCATTTGTGATGGAAATGGCTTTGAAATTGCTCTCAATTCTCATTTCTGTTGAAATTTCTGCGTAAATATATTCATCACCGCAAAAATCAAATTTCGTTTCCGGAAAAATTAACACGTTGTTGTCTCCTTCATTTCGATGCTTTTTTCATTCTCCGGCTGACTGTCGATGCGCTGACTCCCAATGCATCTGACGCTCTGGCCGCTGTTTTGTATTTTCCAAGAGCAAGTCGTATTAACTGGTCTTCCACTTCCTGAACTGCTTCTTTCAGCGGCATAATTCCACGAACCGTTAAATGCCCCTGCTCTTCCGATTCACTGTCCCAGACAGCTCGAAACACGTCGTCACCGGAGATGACTTCTTGCCTTCCGATGACTACAAGCCTTTCCATCACATTTTGCAATTCTCGAATATTTCCTGGCCATTGATAACTTTCCAGCAGCTGCAAACCTTCTCTTGATAATTTTTTCTCTTTTTTATATGTTTCATTTAATCTTTCAAGAAAAGAAAGGGAAAGCGGTGCAATATCTTCCTTTCGTTTTCTAAGCGGTGGAATTTGTAATGGCACAACGTGCAAACGGTAAAATAAATCCTCACGAAACTTTTGAGCGGCAACCATTTTTCTTAAGTTTCTATTCGTTGCCGCCAGTACACGAACATCTACTTTGATCGGTGTAAGGCCGCCAACGCGAACAACTTCACGTTCTTGCAAGACCCGTAGAAGCTTTACCTGCATATGAAGCGGAATCTCAGAAACTTCATCAAGAAAAATAGTCCCGCCGTCAGCCGCTTCAAATAGTCCTTTCTTTTTATCTACAGCGCTTGTAAATGCGCCTTTTTCATGACCAAACAATTCACTTTCTAGCAGATTCTCAGGAATGGCGCCACAATTAATAGTGACAAAAGGTGCTTCTGCACGCCGGCTATAAAAATGAATATGGCTAGCAACCACCTCTTTTCCAGCGCCCGATTCCCCGGTAATCAAAACCGTTGACTCCGTTTCTGCTATTTCCTTTATCTTTTTCACCAGCTCGGCCATTTCTTGAGAACGGTACACTAGCTTTTTCGTTAAATCGGGTGTAAGCTGGTTTTCACTTTCCATGTTCTGTTTTTCTGAAATTTCCTCCGTACTCACATCACGGGAAAGAACGATAATTTTTTCTAACTTTCCCTTCTTCAAAACTGGAGCAGCAGTCGATAAAATCTTTACATTCCTTCGGCTAGTTTGTGTCATGCTAATTCTTTGCTTCTCTTTTAGGCAGTGATCTACAATATTAGGCTCAAACAGCCCTTCTACTTCTAACTCGTATATATTTTTTCCAATCAAATCATCTTTTGAATAAGGCCGCCAAAAATTCTCAAGGAAAGCACCCGCTATGTTGGAGATTTCCCCAGACGGCCGTATAGCCATGATTTGTTCGTTGGATGCCGCGTAAATCGTCTGAAGCTCTTCCGTCAGCTCACGAACAAACTCCAACCCGCTCACTGCTTTTTCCAAATGTTCCTGCAAATAAAACACATGGACAACTCCCTCTATTTGTCCTTCATGATATACAGGGGAAAAGTGGCCGGTCATTTTCTTAAAGTTAAAAGAACTGTCAACACCAAATTTCTTCTCACCTGCCAAAACATTTTCCATTTCCACATCAGCAGCGATAATTTTTTTATAATTTCTTCCCGCAAGGATCGAGCGGGACAATCCTAAAATCTGGCCGGCCGTTTCATTCATAAAATTCACTTCAAACTGCTGATTCGTTGTAATAATTCCAATTTCTGCGCTGTTCAGGCTATGATTTAAAATTTCTAGCTGCAGCTGGGCAAGCTGGTTTTTAGCTTCCTCAATAGTAATATAACCGACTGCCTGTTTTTGCTCATCGACCCCGGCGACAATATGGCAGTTGTGACAAAACTCTACCCACCCTGTCTCACGGACAAGAAGCAAATCCTTTTCGTATTCAATCGGCTGGTTTAATGATTCAGCCCCCTTTACTTGTTTCATTAAATCGCCGAGGGTAAGATAGCCGACTAGTTCTTCTTTTTCATAGACAAATGCCGTGTGGCTCTCTTCCCGCGCAAGCAAGCTGATGGCACCCTGTACTGTAGCTTCGCTTGATAGGCCAGGTGGCAAAGGCAATAAAATCTCCTGCCATCTCCATCTCATAGTCACTGAACCCCTTTCCATTGAATCAACGGGAAAAGAACTTTCTACCTGGCAAACAAACGATTCAAAAAGTTGAATACGTTTACATCTGCTTTTATATAAGCAATTATCGTGCCAAATAGAAGTTATTCTAAAAATAAATGAAAAATTCAGAAAAGAGCACCTCTTTTCCTTGCTGTTTCAGCTCTTCGCTTTTCCCTCTACCTGTAACAGTATTCGACAGTTATATTTAAAACCCCTTTTCTGTTCTTGCAAAGCTGCAATCATTATTGCAGTTTTGCAAGAACTCTGTATTACTTCAAATTAAAAGTAGGAGCCTATTTGTAAAATAAATATCCAAAACTGAAGATTATGCTTTTTAATATAGAAATGCCGCCGGAATCAGACGGAGGCAAACGGCTATTCTTGCAAACTTGAAATACGCAGTGCCCAGGCGGTGCACTGCCTATGAAGAGCTGTCACAGGAGGCGTTTCTTGCTCGCTTTGAAGAATACAAACGAAGAAGCTGTTCGGCTGTTTGACTCGCTTGGTAAGCAGCTACTCCAGGATTCATAGCCTGTTCAACAGTCAAGCAGTCTGACTGAATTGAAAAGATGCCGTCAAAGTATGGATGAAGTGATGCTACATCTTTTCCAAGCCTGCCAGCAAGAGCAATAACAGGTTTATTGTGCAGTTTTGCAAGCTTTGCTACACCAACAGGGACCTTCCCAAGCAAACTCTGTCCATCAAGACTTCCTTCCCCTGTAACGACTAAATCAGCCTTCTTAATGTCTGACTCCAGCCCAACCAACTGGATAACCATTTCAACGCCTGATATAATTTCACCGCCAAGTGCGGCAGCTACAGCCCCACCAATTCCACCGGCTGCTCCGCTTCCTCTTACCTTCTGTACATCGGTCCCGTAAGCTTGCTGAAACAAACAGGCGACCCTTTGCAAGGCTTGATCCAACCGCTCCACCTCCTGCTCGTTTGCTCCCTTTTGCCGGGCAAATACAAAAGCGGCTCCCTCTCGTCCATAAAACGGATTCATCACATCGCTTGCTGCCAAAAATCGCGTTTCCCGTATTGCTGGATGAATCTGTTTATCGCAAAACGAATGAATGGACAGCAATGGATTGCCAGCTTTCCTTATTTCATTGTTGCGGTGATCGTATAACTTCCAGCCGAGTGCCTGAAGCATTCCAAGACCACCATCATTTGTGGCACTGCCGCCGAGCGAGATAATAATCTGGCGGTATCCCTCATCGAGCGCTGCCTTAATCTGTTCACCCAATCCATACGTATTGACAGCCATCGGAGATCGCTCTGTTTCTGCTAGAAGCGTTAAACCGCTGCTTTCCGCGCATTCAATTAAAGCAGTGGGTTCTCCCTCATATTTCATAGTGAGATAAGAAGCTTCCGCGGATCGCATGAGCGGATCGCAAACCATTAGTTTTCGCAGCGTGCCGGGTAATACCGCTATCGTTCCTTCACCGCCATCTGCCATTGGCACAATCTTTATCTCCGCGTGTGGAATAGCCTTTTCCACTCCAGCTGCCATCGCTTTCCCAACAGCTGCGGCTGAAAGCGACCCTTTAAACGAATCCGGTGCAATAACAATATTCATATTCAACCTTCTTTCAGCACTTTTTCTTTATTTATTTTAGCGGACGAATAGGGAAATTCCTTTATCCTGGCCATAAGTCTATTTACCTTCCTCTCTTCACTACTATCATTTCTCTCGGCTGCTACTTGTCCACAAAAAAGAGCAGGAGGTTTTCCTGCCAACTTGTTAAAGGTGATATTTTTGCATGCGCCTGTAAAATGTACTTCTCGGCATATTCAACAGTTTTGCTGCTTGAGAGACATTCCCTTGCGTTTTCTGCAGTGCCTCAATCATTAAATCTTTTTGGATGTTTTCCCGTGCGTTTAGCTTGTGTGTCTCTTTCTGGATAGGAAAACAATGAACATCTGTCACAAAAAATTTATCTAATACGTGGTAATTTTCCGCTCCAAGATAAGGGAATGAAATGCGTAAACGCTCCAATACATTGAACAGCTCCCGAATATTTCCCGGCCAGTCGTATTGTTTTAGCCTTTCTATATATTCTTCTGGCATCTGAACATTCCAGTCATTTTGCTTACAATAATAGTGGACTAAATACGGAATGTCTTCCTTTCTTTCCCGTAATGGAGGAACATAAATCGGGTACACATGAAGACGATAATATAAATCCTTTCGGAATTTCCCTTCTTCTACAAGTTGACTGAGATTCCAATGGGTAGCTGTGATGATGCGAACATCCAATTCAATTTCTTTCGTCCCTCCCACCGGTGTTATTCTTCTTTCTTGGAGAACGCGTAATAGCTTCACCTGCATAGCCGGTGAAATTTCGCCGATCTCGTCCAAAAAAATTGTACCGTTATTTGCCTGCTCAAATTTTCCTTTATGGCCTTGCCGCTTTGCTCCGGTGAAAGCACCTTCTACATAACCAAACAATTCACTTTCTATTAATTCAGCTGGAAGCGCGCCGCAATTTAAAGCAATAAAAGGCCCATTTTTTCTCTTGCTATTAAAATGAATTGCTCGAGCGATGATTTCTTTTCCTGTACCTGTTTCTCCCGAAATATAGACACTGGCTTCTGTTGGGGCCACTCTCTTAACATTATCCAGTGTTCGTTGGAAAGAAGAACTCGTGCCAATAGTGCCTTCAAAATAAAAAGGCTTAGAGGTTAATGTCCAGCTCGAAGACAGCTCGTCCACTTTCTTTATATGCAGACAAGTACCGATACATGTTGTCTGATCGCTTGCTAGAATAGAAGACTCCATTTCTACTTTCATGCCGTACTTGAGCAGCTCTTTTCTATCCATTCCTTTATAGTTAGGAATGTGCTGTCGTAAATCCTCACTGACGGCAACTACCTTCTCTCTTTCATTACAAACGACTACTGACTGGCTGCTCTCCAGTAAATGCGTACATCGATTAATTAATTCGATTTCTTTTTTGTGGGCTTGGACATTTAACTCCTTCTCCGCTTCCTGGGCAAGCGAAGCAACCATGCCAAGCATAAATGGATGGGCTCGATCCACTGGACAGGATACATCAATTACACCAAGCAATTCGCCTTCACATGAATGAATTGGAGCCGCTGCACAACTCCAGTTATGAGAAGCAATGGAATAATGCTCTGAACCGCTGACCATAATCGCTTCACTTGTTTGTAGAGCCGTGCCAATCGCATTTGTTCCGACTTCCTCTTCCGTCCAACGTACCCCTTCAACAAAATTAATCCTCCTGGCTTCATGCAGAACCTTCTTATTTCCAGTGATTGATAACACATACCCTGAAGGATCAATCAATAGTACGATTGCTTCTAATTCGATCATCATCTTATCAATTCTTTTCAAAGTTGGCAAAACAGCTTGGAGAAGCAAGGAGTTTTTTTCTTTTTGCTGTTTAAATAAATCACTCGTCAAAAAATGCTCGCCTTTTTTAAGTAAGGATTCACCTGCTGGCTTTTGCAGCGATGCCAGGATTCAATAATTCGTTTACTAATACGGGAGGGATCCAGTACTCCTTCATTAACAAAGCGTTTCCATGTACTCAAATAACAGACGGATTGCATTCAAATATCCCCTTAAATCATTCATTTAGTACACCTGAAAAGCTTATTCATATGTATGCTTGAGGACAGTTTCTTTTGTGAGATTAGATGAATAGACTGATGAACAACGGCAGGAGAAAAGAAGCTAATAATTACTTTCCCCATTATAAAATAGATAGAAAATTTAGGCAATTATCATTTTCTACTAAAAAAAGACAAAAAACTTCATGCGAAACACTTTCGCATGAAGTTACAACGCTCTCTTCAAATGTGTATGGCCTGACCGACCGTACAGGATATCGCTTCATAAATTGCTTCTGATAAGCTGGGATGTGCAGCTATAACCCAGTCTAAGCTATCTGCTGTCATCTCTCCATGAAGCATAACGGCCCCTTGTCCAATCAGCTCTGTGGCATGTGGTCCAACAATCGACAGACCAACAATTTCATTGTATTCAGGCTCGATAAGCACTTTGACTTTTCCGGCTGCTTGATTAAGAATCACTGACTTTCCGTTCGCCATAAATGGAAACTCGCCTATTTTTATATCGCCATACTCCACACGCGCCTGCTTTTCGGTTAACCCGACGCTCGCTATTTCGGGAGAGGTATAAATACAGCGGGGGACAGCTCGATAGTTCGCGTCTATAGACTCTCCGCAAGCATTCACTGCCGCTACTGTCCCTTCGTGAAAAGCTACATGGGCAAGCTGAATTCCTCCAATAATATCTCCGCAGGCGTAAATATGAGGTATATTTGTTTCCATCCGGCTGTTCACTTCAATACCATGTTTAGAATGGAAGATTCCGCCTTTGTCTAACCCTAAATTTTCTACCCGCGGTTTTCTTCCGACGGCCACCAATACTCGTTCCGCGGCCAGCTTTTCAACCCCTTGATTCGTCTCTATTATCACTTCTCTTGTACTGGCATTTACCTCTTTGACAGCACTGGAGGTATAGACAGTCACCCCATCTGCCTGCAGCTTTGCCTGCAAAATTGCAGCAATATCTGCATCTTCACCCGGCAACAGTTGATCAGTCATCTCAACAACTGTTACTTTGGCTCCCATTCGGCTATAAATACTGGCAAACTCACAGCCGATCACTCCTCCACCAATAATCACCAACGTGGACGGAATAACAGGAAGCGATATCGCTTGTCTGCTGTGAATGATCCACTCACCGTCAAATGGCGCAAAAGGCAAAGAAACAGGCTCTGAACCAGCTGCAATAATAAACTTGTCCGCCGAAACAGTCTTTTCTCCTTCTGTCGTTGCCACTAATAAGCTATATGCGTCTCTAAAGCGAGCTTGCCCATTCATGACCGTAATTTTATTTTTCGTTACTAAATGCTTTACGCCCGCCACTAACGTCCGGATCATTTTTTCTTTTCGCAGCTGCACATATGCCCAGTCCACTTCTGCATGAGCGGATAACGAACGAATGCCAAACTCCTCTGCCTGCTTCACTTTTTCAAACATATCCGCACTTTCTAATAGTGCCTTTGTTGGCATACATCCTTCATTTAAACATACGCCGCCTAAAGGACCCTCATCAATGAGGGTGACTTGCCGGCCTTGCCGGGCGGCAGTAATTGCCGCCACATACCCTGCAGGCCCGCCACCGATAATTGCAATGGTTGTCATATAATCTACCTTCCTTCTAAAGCAGCATTATAAACGGATCTTCCAGCAGCTGTTTAATCGTTTGTAAAAAAGCAGCAGCAGGTGCTCCGTCCAATACCCGGTGATCAAATGTCAGGCTAAGAGGCAGCAAGCTTCTGCGCTCCACTTTTTCCCCTCTAAAAACGGCCGCATCCTCCACGGACCCGACACCAAGAATACCGGCTTCAGGCGGATTTAAAATCGGCGTAAAGTATTCGACTCCATAAGTCCCGAGGTTGCTAATTGTAAAAGTAGAACCTATCATTTCATCCTGACTCAGCCCCCTTGACGCGCACGCTGAGCGGCTTGTTTGATTTTTTTAGCCAACTGGATTAGCGAATCGTTTTGCGCCTCTTGAACAACTGGCACTACAAGTCCTTTTTCCAATGCAACAGCTATACCGAGATGAATCGATTCAAATACATGAATGTGATCATCTATGTAAGCACTGTTCATTTGCGGATGCTTTTGCAGCGCGAGTACAACGGCCCGAGCCACAAGGTCATTCATTGAGAGCTTTGTGTCAAAATGGGATTGAACGGTCTCTGCCAGTTGTGTACGCAGTTTTACAGCATCAGTTACATCCACTTTTGTTGTCATTGTTAATTGTGCACTGTCTTTTAAGCTGTCGTGCATGCGTTTAGCAATCACTTTGCGCATGCCCATCACTGGTGTTTTATGTGCTTCGTTAGCGACTTTACTCTCTTTTTGCTCGATTGCTTGGGGAACTCCCACATAGGAGATTGCTTTTTCTATATCTTCTTTTATAATTCTCCCGCCCGGTCCTGATCCTTCCAACAGCTTGTAGTCAATACCGGCTTTCTCTGCCATCTTGCGGGCAACAGGTGAAATTTTTACCCGGTTTTTTGTATTTACTTTAGAAAGTGAAGCAGTCTTCTCTGACTCAGCAACTGTGGCGGCAATCTCTTTTTCGGCTTTCTCTTCTTCAGCAGAAACCTTTGCTTCCGGCACTTTCTCGTTTGGCTGGCCAATGTAGCCAATGACCGTTCCAGGAGGGACTCCCTGTCCCTCCTGCACGGTAATCTCCAACATGCTTCCAGCTGCTGGCGCTTCGAGCTCCATTTCAATCTTCTCCGAGTTAATGCTGGCAATCAGTTCGCCCTTTTCTACCACATCTCCCACTTGCTTGTTCCAAATAGAAACCGTTCCTTCCTTCATCGCCATCCCTAATTTTGGCATGATCACTTCTACAGCCATGTAACCCCTTCCTTTCTTCTTTATTTGCTTATACGCTGAGAGAAGCTTCTCCTAAAAGTTCCGAAACAACCTTTATCACTTTCTCAGGCGTAGGAAGATATATATCTTCTAAAGGAGGAGAAAATGGGACTGGTGTATGCGGTGCAGTTATGCGTTTAATTGGTGCATCCAGCGCATCAAACCCTTTATCCGCAACCATTGCTGCAATGTCCGTCGCTACGTTGCAGCGCGGGTTCGCTTCATCAATAATAACGAGGCGATTCGTTTTTGCAACAGAAGAAAGAATGGTTTCTTCATCTAATGGCGATAAGCTGCGCGGGTCTACTACTTCTACTTCTATTCCCTGGCTGGCAAGACGATCAGCAGCTTCCAAAGCGGTATTCACTTGCTTTCCAATACCGACAATGGTCAAATCAGAACCTGCCCGCTTGATATCTGCTTTTCCAATTGGAAGGGTGTAATACTCTTCCGGCACTTCTCCGGTCACGTTATAAAGGGTTTTGTCCTCGAAGAAGATGACGGGGTCATTGTCTTCAATGGCCGCAAGCAGCAACCCCTTCGCATCATAAGGGGTAGAAGGGACAACCACTTTCAACCCAGGAACGCTCGTGAATAGCGCATACAGGCTTTGCGAGTGTTGAGCAGCTGCACGAAAGCCTGCTCCATGCATCGTACGCACTGTCACAGGAACCTGCGCTTTTCCGCCAAACATATAGCGGAATTTTGCCCCCTGATTTAATACTTCGTCGAGACAGCTGCCGATAAAATCATTAAACATCAGCTCAGCAATCGGCCGCAGCCCTGTAGAAGCGGCTGCCATCGCCGCACCCATATAGCCTGCTTCGGCGATCGGCGTATCTAAAATCCGTTCCCTTCCAAACTCCTGGACGAGCCCTTTTGTAACACCGAGCACACCGCCCCATGCGTCTTCATCCTGCAAATGATCCACTTCTGCTCCTCCAGCAACATCCTCCCCCATTAAAATGACATTCTCATCTTTCCTCATTGCTAGTGTGATTGCTTCATTAATTGCTTCCGACATGCTTATTGATCTCGCCATATTGATCTCTCCTTATTTAAAAAGTTAATAGGATACATAAACATCTGTCAGTAACTCGGATGCTTCCGGATATGGGCTTTCCTCACTAAATTGCACGGCTCGTTCAATCGCTTTCTCAACGGATTCTTCAAGGGAGGCTAACTCGTTTTCACCTAAAATTTGTCGGGTTAATAAATGCTTTTTAAATTGAATAATGGCATCCTTCTCCTGCTTATGCTCTTTCTTCTCTTGTTCTGCCTTGTATGTTTGGGCATCTCCCTCGAAATGTCCATAATTACGATAAGTCATACATTCAATTAGCGTTGGCCCTTCTCCACGGCGAGCTCTTTGTATCGCTTCTTCAGCCGCCTGGTAAACGGCAAGGACATCTTTTCCATCCACACGAACTCCCGGAATGCCATAGGCAGTTGCTCGGTCTGCAATCGTTTGGCAGCTCGATGCATATTCGAATGGCGTTGCCTCCGCATAACCGTTATTTTCAGCAATAAAAACAACAGGAAGCTTCCAAATCGCCGCCAAATTGATTCCTTCGTGGAACGTCCCATGGTTATTCGCCCCGTCCCCAAAGAAACAGACACTGACCCTGTCTGTCTTTTTATATTTCGCTGTTAAAGCAGCACCGCATGCAAGCGGGAACCCTCCGCCAACAATGCCGTTTGCCCCGAGCATCCCTTTATTTAAATCAGCGATATGCATCGATCCGCCTTTTCCCTTGCACAATCCTGTTGCTTTTCCGTATATTTCAGCCATCATGCCATCGAGGTCGCAGCCCTTTGCAATACAATGGCCATGCCCGCGATGAGTGCTCGTAATTGTGTCTTTATCATCTAGATGAGCGCAGACACCGACCGCCACTGCTTCCTCACCGGCATACAAATGAACGAAACCCGGTAAAATTCCTTGCGCAAACAATTCATGGACTTTATCCTCGAACTGGCGAATCTCTAGCATCTTCTGATACATCCATCGGGCCTTATCTTGCGTCAATGTAACTCCTTTGTTCTGCAGCACTTCCATGGTTAACAGCCTCCTATCATTTGCTTTCTCCTATTACTTATTGCAAATGCTATGCCAAGCTTCAAAGCGCATAGAAACAGTCTTTCGCAAATAAAAAAAGAGACAAAGTGAGACAGTTGTCCCACTTTGTCTCGCTTTGTCTCTTTTTTTATTACTTGTCCATTCCACACTCGTTACTTTCCTCTGAAGGCATTTGTGATAAGAACAAGCGCGGTAATCCAGTGCATGATCATCCCTACAAATGGAATCCAGCCAATAACAGAAGTAATAATACCGAGAATGCTACCTGTTAAACTTCTGCCGGCATTTAAGGCAATAAGTAAAGTGATGATATGCAGGATGGCCATGAAACCGAGCGGCGCCCAGGCATGTCCCATAATAAAAAAACCACCGATAACAGGAATGCCCAGAAAGGCTTCCATGCCGCCCGTTACCCATTTCATTGCATTCGTCATATATGTCTCCCCTTTTTACGATTGCTTATAATTTACTTACGAATGATCAGGAAAAAAGTTTCACAGCAAATTAGCTTTTTGACAAAATCAGCAAAAGAGAGAAAACTTCTTTAAAGCCGAATGCTCAGTAAGATAACAACGAAAGCTGGTTTTGTAAATATCGACCAAGATAAGCAGGCTCACTTCTCTGCTCGACTCTTTTTATATGAAGAAAAAATTTAAATACTGCGGATATGAAAGCATGCTGTCTTGGAAAGTCTCTTCTCAATCAATTTTTTCACTTATACTGATATATATACAT
Source organism: Bacillus sp. PK3_68 (assembly GCF_003600835.1). Classification (NCBI taxonomy): domain Bacteria; kingdom Bacillati; phylum Bacillota; class Bacilli; order Caryophanales; family Bacillaceae; genus Bacillus; species Bacillus sp. PK3_68. The sequence continues at coordinate 2,198,329 of NZ_NQYC01000001.1, forward strand.
ACAAAGGAGAGAGCAAGAATGAATATTACAAAAGCAGAAATTTTCGGCATTCATTTGCCGCTAAAAACACCTTTCATTATTTCTTACGCTACCTTTCACCATATGCCGTCTATCATTGTTAAATTAGAAACTGATAATGGGCTCATCGGCTGGGGTGAAGCAGTGCCCGATGAACATGTAACGGGCGAAAGCTTTTACAGCTGCATTGAAATTCTGCGCCATGTTCTTTTGCCAGTGGTGCTGGGGAACATCCCTTCCAAATCGAGCATATCCATCATAAGATGAATCAAGCGATCACGGCCAACCCGGCTGCAAAAGCAGCAATTGACATTGCTTGCTACGATTTAATGGGTAAGGCGGCTGGATTACCTGTGTACGATTTGCTCGGCGGAAAAAGTCATAAAAAATTGACTTATCCAAAAGTATTAAGTATCGAAGAGCCGGAAGTAATGGCAGACAAAGCGCGGGCAGCCATTGAAGCCGGTTTTCAATCATTAAAGCTGAAAGTCGGCATGGATAGACAAATGGATGTTAAGCGAATTCAGGCAGTCCGAGAAGCAGTCGGATGGAACATTCCAATCCGGGTAGATGTCAATCAAGGTTGGCATACGTATGCGGTGGCTATTCAGGCGATGAAGCAGCTTGAGCCTTTGCAGCTTGCCTGGATTGAACAGCCGATCCGTCTCGGCGACATTGAGGGGCTAGCACATATCAAGCGGCAATGCACCATTCCACTCATGGCGGATGAATCTATTCAAAATGGCGAACAACTAATAGAGATGATTAAAAAAGACGCCGTTGATAAGATTAATATCAAACTAATGAAATGCGGCGGCATCTTTCCAGCGGTCCACATAGCAAAAGCGGCTGAATACGCTGGAATTGACTGCCAAATCGGCTCCATGGTCGAATCATCGATTGGATCAGCAGCCGGCTACCACGCTGCGATTTCAAGAAAAAATATTACAAGTACAGAATTAACTGGCCCGCTGCTATTTAGCAAGGACATTGGCGACCTCACGTACGAAGTGCCTTTTGTTCACCTGAACAATAAACCAGGCCTTGGACTTGTGATCAATGAATCTGCATTAGAAGAATTAACCGTCTCTCGAGCGACAATAAAATAAGAAAGGAGGAGCATTTGTGAAAAAGACAGACAGCCAGTTGATGAATATTTTTCAGCATCTGCATACACACCCGGAAATCAGCTGGAAAGAAACAGAAACAACGGCGTATATCACCGAATTGCTAAAGAAAGAAGGAATCTTTGTCTCCCTGTTTGACGATTGTACGGGCTTGATTGCTGAAATCGGAAACGGAAAACCCATCGTTGCCGTCCGTGCAGATATAGATGCGCTCTGGCAGGAAGTTGATGGTATCTTCCAGGCGAATCATTCATGCGGCCATGACGCTCATATGTCTATCGTTATCGGCGCCATTCTGCAATTAAAAAATCAAGTAACAAACGGCACAGTCCGCTTTATTTTTCAGCCTGCCGAAGAAACCGGCAGCGGCGCCTTAAAAATGGTTGAAAAGGGCATTGTTGATGATGTGGATTATTTGTTTGGCATCCATTTACGTCCTATTGAAGAACTGCCCTTCGGCAAAGTCACCCCTTCTGTTCATCATGGCGCCGTCACTTTTTTAACCGGAAAAATAATAGGAGATGATGCACACGGTGCTCGACCTCATCAGGGAACAAATGCAATTGACATTATTTCTGTTATAAATGAACAGCTAAAGTTAGTTCATTTCTCCCCTTTTGAACCGTATTCTGTCAAAATGACCTATGTGGAAGCCGGAGGCCAAAGCTTGAATATTATTCCTGGCACTGCGAAATTTGGGCTTGATGTGCGCGCTCAGAAAAACTCAGTCTTGTTGGACATGCAGAAAATAATTGAAAAGAAAATTCATCAGTTAAGCCATCTTTTCGAGGTGAAAATTGAGACAGAGTGGCTCGACTTTACCCCGGGAGCAGAAGTAGACACAGAAGCGGAAGAATTGCTTCGTCAAAGCATTCTTGACTATGGAGGCCGGGAAATGCTGGCAGATCCACTTATCACATCGGGAAGTGATGATTTTCATTTTTACACCATTAAGCGCCCAAAGATAAAAGCATCTATGATGGGAATTGGAGCTGACTTAAAGCCCGGGCTGCACCATCCCAAAATGTCCTTTGACCCGCGTGCCATTCAAATTGGCGCCGATATACTAGCCAGTGCTGTTTTAAATGCGTTAAAAAAATAAACAAAAAAGCCGGCTGCTAAAAGTATTTAGCAGCCGGCCCTTTTCTTTTATACCCGATCGGCTTTCTAGCTCAGGAAAATTATTTATTCAAGCTCGGTTGGATGGATCTTTTTTTAATTTAGGATTGTTACATTTACTGTACGGCGGCCCCAGTTAACAGCTTGAGACTCTGTTGGCACATGGATATCGATGCGATTTCCTTTAATCGCTCCGCCAGTATCACCAGCGACAGCTGTACCGTATCCTTCAACATGTACTTTTGATCCTAGCGGGATTACGTTAGGGTCAACCGCAATGACTTTTGCATTTGGATTCGCATTTAAGTTAATGCCTGTTGCTGTAACGCCTGAGCAGCCAGCACATTTTGCTGTATAGGCTGTGGCTGAAACAGAAATAGTTTTACCGCTTTGTGGTGCTTGTTGAGCCGCTGCCGGCTCTGCAGCTGCTTTAGTTGCTGCTGGTCTAGAAGTCGATACTCCTTTTACCTGTCCGGAAAGAGAAAGTTTGTCACCTGCATAAATTCTATCAGAGGACAAGCCATTGATCGCTTTTAAAGATTGTACAGATAGTCCATTTCTAGAAGCGATTTTGGCTAGTGTGTCTCCAGGTTGAACAGTGTATGTACCGTTTCCATTGGACGCTGCAGAAGCTTTTGGAGCAGCGCTGCCGCCTACTTCCAATCTTTGATTAGGAAAAATTAAATCAGATGATAAGTTATTAGAAGATTTTAATTGTTGAACAGTTGTATTATTTTTTTGAGAAATGCCCCATAATGTATCTCCATTTTTTACTGTATATGTTTGTGCTGATGCAGCTGTTCCGAAAAGACCTCCGCCGATCACTGTAGTAGCTGCAAGTGCGATAATTTGTTTTTTCATGATAGAAAAACCTCCTGATTGTTCTAGCACGCGGTAACTTCCCAGTTTAGGTTTCCAATTAAAAGGGAAAATAAGAAACAACCGCCTGCAAGAAGCTTTTTTAAAAAGTAAAGTGTCCAGTGGCACTACTAATGGCAATAAACAATTTTTATTTATATAAACAGTTCGGTCAATCACCCGATGACCCGCTGACGAAATTCATTGTATCACGCCAAAGCATGTAATGATTTTAAGAAGCCATTACGCTTTCCCGCTTTATATAACGTTCTTGTTACAAAAAGATACTTTATGCATACTTGTAACTTCGATGAAATAAATAAGACAATTCCTGCAAGCCCTAGAACATGTTTTTTCTCTTGTTGGATAAAATCACTGTGGTATTTGGTTGTTGATTTTCGCTTCAGGCGGACCTTTCCGCTCTAATCAGCTATTGAACAAACAACCTTCAACAGGCCTTAGATAAAAAAAAGAAACCCATAAAGTGGATTTCTTTTTTTCTTACAATCTATTTATTTCAAAATCTGTACTTTTACTGTCCGTACTCCCCAACGCTTTGCTTGTGTTTTATTCGGAACATGAACGTCGATTTTGTTTCCTTTAATGGCGCCGCCTTTATCACCAGCAACGGCTTGGCCGTATCCCTCTACGTATACTTTCGTCCCAAGCGGGATAACTTTTGGATCGACGGCAATGACTTTTGCATTTGGGTTTTTCTTTAAGTTAATGCCTGTTGCTGTAACACCTGAACAGCCTTTGCATGAAGCCGTATAAGCTGTTGATCTCACAGTCAGTACCTTGGCGGCTTTGACGGCCTGTGGTTTGCTTGCTGCCGGCTTAGCGTCAGCTTTCTTAGTTGTATTTTGAAGGACCAATTTTTGGCCAACTTTGATGTTTTCTGATTTTAAATTGTTCCATTGTTTTAATTGATTAACAGTCGTCTTATACTCTCGTGCAATGCTCCATAAGGTATCTCCTCTTTGTACTGTGTGACTCACTGAAGCTGCTTCTACAGCAGACGTGCTGAATAGTACGCAAGCAAGAACCAAAGACATAATAGCTTTTCTCACGAATGAAAGACCCCCTTGTTTTTCTGTAACATGTGCCTCATTCTATCATGGAATTATAACGAGACTATTACACTAGCATGTTTGTTTCTTTACACGCACATTTCAAACGTTATAATTTTCTGATACATTTTCCTTTTCGCAAAAATCGCCATTAACCTCTATCTATTAAGCTTTTTGTCATATTTCAGCTAAAAAAGCAGCTGCTTAATCTATCACTATTTTAAAAGCCACTGTTTTATTTGTTACATTATTCTACATTTCCCCTCCATCATTGCCCCTTCAAAATAACTCGCTTTTTATCAAATTCTGTTAGATTATATTGGTATGAACAGAGGGAGTTGTATATAATAAAAAAAGATGTCAATTTACATTACTTCATTGGAGGATTTTAGATGATTTATCGTGTGCAGCTAATTAAAGGGCTGTTTCGTCCGAGTGATCGTTTCTATCAGCTGGACCATGCGGAACAAATGAAAGGATTATGGAGCCGCATTTCTTTATTAATCATCATCAGTACAGCCTTGTACTTTTTAAGCGGCCTGTTGGGCATTCAATCTGAATCAGTCTCTGCCTATTTGGCGGACACGAACAACGCGGAAATCCAGGGACAGAAAATGTGGTTCACTATTGGAAGTACCATTTGGGGCTTTCTTTATCCACTAATTATCTTGTTCTTGCCTGCGCTTTTATTTTGGACTTTTTTAGAAGTAGATTTTCGTAAGTTACTTGTCTTGCAATCATTTGTCTATGTCATTTATTTAATTGAGTTTTGCTTATTAATTCTATTAAATATCACGCTTGCTATTCCGAGAGATTCTTCTCCTTTTTCACTCGGCGTACTCGCTCAATATGCATCAAAAAACGAGTTAATAACAAGCTTTTTTAGCTTTATTACTCTGTTTCAAATCTGGGCCATCAGCCTGCAATATAAGTTTTTAAAACAAAGTTCAGAGAAAAGCCCGCGTTTTGTTCTTTTACTGATTTTAGCAGTTACCTTTGCAATCTGGCTTTTTTCTACTTTGTTCACTTCCATCCATGTTGACCGCTTATTTTAAGAGAGAAGGAGGCGGCGGGGCATATGAAAAGAATAAAGAAATCCGTCTGGCTGACAGCAAGTGTGCTGATCATTGCCGGCAACTTGTATTTAACCTTTAAAGAAGACAGCAAAGCTGACCGGTCACAATGGCTGACAGAATGGAATCAATCGGCAAAAGATGACGTGGTTGAATCCTTCCAAACAACAGGTGTGATCATTCCAGCAGATGAATATCCGATTTATTTCGATAAAAATGAAGGAACATTTTTAAGGTTCCTCGTAGAAAAAGGCCAACAGGTCGATGCAGGCACACCGCTATTTGAATATTCATCATCCAAACTTGAGCAAGAAATAGAAGAATTAGAGGCAGAAAAGAAACAAACAGAGAAGCAAGTTCAATTAATTGATGGACAAATATCTAAATTGAATACGATTTTAGATAAGATAGAAAGGGAAGAAAGGGCAGCAGATGATAAGAAAGATGACGAGAAAGACGATAAGAAAGACAGTGCTGCCAAAGTAACCGTTGAAAAAGACATTATTGATCAAGAAACAGAAAAACTGAAATTAGAAGAAGAAATTCGTAAATATGATTCCTTAATTTCACAGACTGAATCTAAAAAGAACAACTTAGTCGTCAAAAGTGAAAAAGAAGGCGTTGTTAAAAATCTAAATGCTCGTCTCGATAATCCGATTATCACTATCCGCTCTCCCGAAGCGGCTGTTCAAGGTGTCTTTGACGAACAGCAAATGAATAAAGTAAAGGAAGGATTAATGATCCATGCCTCTGTCGATCCCCTTCCAGTTACCTTTCAAGGTGAAATTTCAAGCATCGAAAAGTTTCCAGAGCAGGAACCGTCTGTGAAAAGAAAGAGCTTATATCCATTCACCGCTCAGCTTGATAAAAGCAATATGAAAGAAGCGGCTGATCAGCTGTTGCCGGGTATGAAAGCAAATGTTACAGTCGTCACAAAGGAAGCTTTACAAGCTGTAACCGTCCCTGCTTCTACCTTGATGAAAACCGGCAATCACTCTTATGTATTTGTCTTAAATACAAAAGGGCAAATTGAAAAAAGAGCCGTGCAAAAAGGGCTTCTTGTGGACGGCCTTCAAGAAATTAAGAGCGGCTTAAAAGCTGGCGAAAAGGTTGTAGCCCATCCCGAGAAACTCATCGCTAAGCAAGATCGTTTTATTACGCCGGCCGATTATACAGCCATACAGAAGAAACAGCTAGAGCAACTAACAAAAACCGAACGATTGAAATTTATGTTAATGGGTGTATTGTCATAACTTTATTTAACAGAGCGAAATTTCGCTCTGTTTTTTTATTTCTACTGGTAATCTGTCAAACTATCAATAGCAGAAAAAAGACTGGAGATTAACAGGAAAACGGTATTCATTATTAAGGCGTCTCCCTGCATTGGTCACGTCCCTATGCCAAGCAGACCCTTCTCCTCTAGAAGAAAAGGGTCTGCTTGCCAATAAAATACAGGCCGCTTATTAGGCTTATCCCCGCTAATGAATCGACTCCCTACTCGGGGCTATTGGAATTCATTCATAAGAAGATGTAAATCCCCATAGCCTAGATAACATTTTCAAAAGAGGCCACACTCCCATCTGAAAATACTATCTTGACTTCTTGTACCAAAATTACCTTTGATTTTCTTGAGTAATAACCTGCTGCGAAGCCGGCCTGGCCGACCCCGATTACATTACCATTATAATGGCTCTCCAAAAGTTAAAATTAAATAAGTGAATGGATGAAGACCTATAAAAAAAAACACAAAGCAGCTTATCAATCGAACCGCTTTGTGTTTTTCCTCTACTCAAGTCTTTCTTACTTTACTGTCAGTTTGTACGGCTGTGCAGAAGCGCGGCCTTCTGTTTCGCTAATTTCGATAAAGTACTTTCCTTTTTTCAATTGGATGACAGCCAATTCTTCATCGCCGCTTCCGTAATGATCAAAGCTTTGAACGAGCACACCCTTGGCGTTATAAATTTCAATTTTTCCGTCCAGCCCATCTTCCATTTCTAACGCAAGAGAAAACGTTCTATCTTTTGTTACATTTAAGACGAAGTGATCGATATCACCAAACGGAACACCGGCGTTCATATACCCATTTATCCCAAGATGTCCATTCATCTTCTTTAAAGAAATCGGCTTTTGAGGTACATGGTTTACCACCTTGCCATCGCCATCTTTTAGTGCATCTTTCATATCAGCCAACTTTATTTCATACGGCTGGAGACTCGGCTTCATGGAAAGGAATGAACTGACTGCAAGGAAATACCCCGTGTCTTCTTTTGCCATAAAGGAAAGGTTTGCTTTTGTTTCAAATGACAACTCAAGCAAGTTAGGGCCAAATGGGATAGACTTCAGCTGCTCTTCTTCGTCTAATACCTTGTCACCGTTCGTATCTTCGATGAGTGCGCCAGTGAAAATAGCCGGTTGACGAAGATCATAAGGAATCGCTGCTTTTTCAGCTGCTGTTAATTTTCCTTGATCAATATTTAAACGATAGACTGCCTGTTTACCACTATTTTTAAAGTAATAAAAGCCAGTATCCCCTGGATAAATAAAGTAATTCTTAAATGCTGTTCCTGGCTTAAGCATTTTTGCGTTTTCAGGGGTGTTCTCATTCTGTCCAGTTCCCTGTGGCGTATGAGCCAGCTTCTTGGAACGTATCGTGTATGGGTCTGCAGAAATATTGTACGTTTCATTTGCCAAACGCAGAATGTAGGTTTCTCCCTTTTTAAGAGCCATCGTCATTTTATTATTTTTTGCGCCGCCAAGCAGACTCATAATCAGGCTGAGAAGATCCTCTTCACCGCCTGAAATCGGAATCAGTTCGTTCGTTTCTTTATCATATTGCAAAACAGTAGCAACTGGCAGCTGGCTTGATCCTTTTTGAACATCAAACTCATAGATGCCGTTCTCTGCAGGGGTGAAAGAATAGTAATCTTCATCCCCTTCTAGTTGAAAATAACCGGATTTTGTATTTCCGAGTTTGTACGGTATGGCATTAGACAAAATGGCTTTTGTCATTTCGCCTTCCATTTCTTCTGTCGGCTCTTCATCAAGCGTGCCATCTATCGCTTCAGCAGCTTTTGTTTGCGCGTATTTTGCAGGGGCTATTTCCCCCTTTTCAAGCGCTGTTTCTAAATCTTCTTTAAATGGCAGACCATCTTCATCTTCCGGCAGTTGCTTTTCTTCCACTTTTAATTCATAAGGATAAGCAGACGCTGCATATTCATCAAATTGAAAGGCTCCCGGGTTCATCATAAGTAAATCAAGAAGAGACCCTATGCCCCCGGCATCGCCAAATGATTCATTTGTTACGGTGAGCTGGTATTTAACTCCAGGCACCGCTTTAAAAGAAAGTACTTCTCCCTCGCTCATGCCGCGATCATCAGCCTCAGCAATCTCTTCTACTGTTGTCGTGTTGCCTTCTTCTTCCTCTTCCTCGGTTATCATAGAAAGACTCATGGCAGAGTTTACCCCTGGCAAAGCAGATAAGGAAACAGAAAGCACTTTTGCTTCATCGACCTCGATGGTGTAATGATCATGGTCAGGCATTCCTTCCTCTTCCGGGAATAAGGTGAAATCCCCTTTTTTGTAAGGAAGTGATTTGATAACTATTGGTTGATCAGACGTGTCAGGATCTGCTTTCAATCCGCTGATCTTTTCAGCTGTGAATGTGTAAGACGATAAACCAGCTGTACTGTAACTGCCATTCACATCTTTTATGCCAATAAAGAGCGTTCCTTTTTCTTCAGCCTTAAATAAGTAGCCTTCCTTTTCTCCAGCACGGCCTTTATTATATTCCGTGAGCATGCCTTCGTCTGTCTCGGCTCCTTCAGGAACAAAGTAAAAATCCATTCCATAATCATAATCGCGGCTTGCCTCTAATACGGTTTGGACATGTTCATTTTCATTTAAGTTCATTTTAAACCAGTGTGTTTCACCAGGTGTTTTTAGCTGCCCCTTCATCATGTTCTTGCCTGCTGTTAACGGCTTTGCAGAGCGACTGAGAGTTTCACTGGTCAGGACCTGCTTCTTTGGCAGCTTTTTGATGTCATAGGACAGTGCAGCCAGCGGGTTAACCAATCCATTAGCATAGGTTGTATCATAGCCTTTTGCCCCCAGGTCTGTCGCTGTTCTTTCCAAAATATTTTCAATATCATAAGCAGACAGTTCGGGATGCTTGGACTTCAATAAAGAGACAACACCAGCAACCATTGGAGCTGCCATAGAGGTGCCGGTTAGCATAGCAAAGCTCGATCCTTTGCCGTCTTTTTCATAAGCCGTACTGTAGATATCTTCTCCTGGAGCCACTACATCAACAGAAGGACCGAAATTCGAACTATCAGATAATCTCTTATTGCGGTCAATATTTCCGACACTGATTACACCAGGGTAAGAAGCCGGATAAGAATAAATATCTGTTGATTCATTCCCGGCAGCTGCCACTACTACCGCTCCGCTGTCAATCGCCTCACGGATCGCTTCTTCCACGAGCGGTGAGGAAGCAAAGCCGCCAAGACTCAGATTAATAACGTCTGCCCCTTTTGCTACAGCGTATAGAATTCCTTCGGCGATCGTAAAGTCATTCGCTGACATCTTGCCGTTAAATACATCTATAGGTAAAATTTTGGCATTCGGATTTACACCATGGCCGCCAATGCCATTGTTTGCTTTAGAAGCAATAATCCCTGCCACATGGGTTCCGTGCAAATCACGAACTGGGTTGTTCGCTGGGTCTGCTGCATTATACGGCGGCAGCAGCTGTCCCTGCAAATCTGGATGCTTGTAATCTACTCCACCATCGACCACTGCTACAGTTACCTTGTGTTTGCCGGAAAGCTTTAATGCCTTATCAATATTTAGCAATGGCAAGTGGTACATTTTACTTTTTTTCGGATCACTTTGTGCAGTCGCAAATTGTTTATATTTCACGCTGGGAGTAATAGAAGAAATCCCTTTTTGCTGTCGGTATACCTTCATCGCATCACTTACTTTTTTGGATTTCGGCACATGGACAATATCATAGCCAAGCTTCGGCAGCGAGCGGACCAGCACGGTTCCCGCTTTCTTATGGATGGCTCTGTTAAGCGGCTTAGTATATTTAATGACTAGTGTGTTCGTATCAACTAGCTCATTCATTTCTTTTAATGCTTTATACGCTTCTTTATTTTTTTCAGAAGCAGCCGCAGTAACAGGTGTCTGTTCAGAAACCTGCTGGAACACCTTTACTTCTTGATTATGTACGGATGCCCCAGCTGCTGCTGGAAAAACCATAACAGCAGAGAGGCCGAGGGCCAATACCTTTTTCCACGTCTTCATCTTATTCGTTCCTCCTGAATTTTTTGTTTACCTGTTTAATAATAACGTAAAAGAAAGACAAATAGTTTCACTTTTTGCATGTTTTTGAAATAAATGTTATTTTTTCCATATATAAAAAAACCGCAGCTACTTTAGGAGTAGCTGCGACTTTTTTTATTAAATAATACGCGTTGTAACAACGCCTTCAATTTGGCTGATTTTCTCTTCAAGTCCCGGGATAACGTCACCGTTTACTTTATTGTCAATGTCAATCATTGTATAAGCAAAGTCGCCCCGGCTTCTGTTCACCATGTCTGCAATATTTAAGCTGTATTCAGATAAAGCAGAAGTAATCTGTCCAACCATGTTCGGAATGTTGCGATGGTAAACAGTTACCCGGCGCTTTCCTGTATAAGGAAGAGAGGCATTTGGCATATTCACAGAGTTTTTGATATTCCCTGTTTCTAAATAATCTTTTACTTGACGGGCTGCCATGATCGCACAGTTTTCTTCTGACTCTTTCGTAGAAGCACCTAGATGTGGGATCGGCACAGCATTTTTCATTTTCAAGACGTTTTCATTCGGGAAGTCGGTTACATACTTACCGACCTTGCCGCTTTCAAGTGCAGCTGCCATGTCTTGTTCGTTCACAAGCTCTCCACGGGAGAAGTTCAGAATATGAACGCCTTCTTTCATAATATCAAACGTGTTTGTATTGAACATACCTTTTGTTGTGTCTGTGAGCGGAACGTGAACAGTAATGTAATCACTTTTCGCAAACAATTGTTCAATTGTCATAGCACGTTGAACATTACGAGATAAGCTCCAGGCAGTATCGACAGAAATGAACGGATCAAAACCGATAACATCCATATCAAGATCAAGCGCGTCGTTCGCAACTAGCGCTCCAACAGCACCAAGCCCGATAACACCAAGTGTTTTTCCTTTGATTTCTTTACCGACAAATTGCTTTTTGCCTGCTTCAACAAGCTTTGGAATTTGATCGCCCTGACCCTCAAGTCCTCTTGTCCAAGCGATACCCGCAAATACGTTACGAGAAGATGAAATTAAAGTAGTGAGTACAAGCTCTTTTACCGCGTTCGCATTTGCTCCTGGCGTGTTGAAAACGACGATGCCGCGCTCTGTATAATCGCTGACTGGAATGTTGTTCACGCCAGCTCCCGCACGGGCAACGGCTTTTACATTCCCACCAATTTCCATGTCATGCATGTTAAAGCTGCGCAGAACAATGGCATCCGGGTTTTCACTGTCATTATCGATCGTAAAGTTTTCGTTAGTAAAAACATTTAAGCCGCATTCGGCAATATTATTTAGTGTTTTTATAGTAAACAACTGTCCGTCTCCCCTTTTATTGTGCATGTTTTTCTTGGAATTGTTTCATAAACTGAATGAGGGCCTCTACCCCTTCAACCGGCATCGCATTATAGATACTAGCGCGCATTCCGCCAACGGAACGGTGGCCTTTCAATGTTTCAAGACCTGCTGCTTTTGCTTCTTTAACAAACGCCGCATCTAATTCCGCAGATGGTGATACAAACGGAATATTCATAATGGAACGGCTGTCTTTTCTAACTGGAGAGTTGAACATCGTTGACTGTTCAAGAAAATTGTATAACAGCTCTGCTTTTTTGCGATTGATCTTCTCCATTTCTTTTAAACCGCCAATCTCCTGCAACCATTCAAATACGAGCTTTGCCATATAAATGCCATAAGTTGGCGGCGTGTTGTATAGAGAACCGCTCTCGCTATGCGTCTTATAATCAAGCATCGTCGGGCAGCTTTCCGGCGCATGACCGATCAAGTCTTCTCTAATAATGACAACTGTCAATCCAGCTGGCCCGATGTTTTTCTGAGCACCAGCATAGATCAAACCGAATTTCGATACATCGATCTCTTCTGATAAAATGTTGGAGGACATATCAGCAACGAGCGGCACGCCGCCTGTATCCGGAATGTTTCTGAAAGCTGTTCCTTCTATAGTATTATTTGTTGTAATATGTACGTAGTCAGCTTCTGGATCAATCATGCTGCTGTTGATTTCCGGAATGTAACTGAAGTTCTCATCTTCTGAAGAAGCAATTACACGAACATCTCCATATTTCTTTGCTTCCTTAATTGCTTTTTTAGACCATGAACCAGTGTTCACATAGTCTGCCTTTTTACTGTTTGCCAACAAGTTGAGTGGAACCATTGCGAATTGCTGGGAAGCGCCCCCTTGAATAAACAGCACTTTATAATTATCTGGAATGTTCATTAAATCTCTCAGCAGTTGTTCCGCACCGGTAATAATCTCTGTGAATAACCCCGAACGATGGCTTAACTCCATGACTGACATACCAGAGTCTGCATAATTGACTAATTCTTTTTGTGCTTTTTCTAATACTGGCAGCGGCAACATAGAAGGTCCTGCCGAAAAATTGTATACTCTCTTCACGTGAACTCCCTCATTCGTTTTAAATTTGGAATCAGAAAATTTATACATTAATAATATTCATGAATTATAAATTATTACTCTTTACTTATCAAGGGGCGGTCTGGCAACTTTTTTTCTATTTTTCAATTGGTAACGCTTTCATTGCTTTTTTAAAAGGAGCCTAAAAAATTACGAACATTTTTTGTCTTTTTTATTCATTCGTTCGCTTCTTTACCTTCTTTCCTTTATCGCTTCTCTATTTACTTGGACTCTACCGCTCAACTAAAAAGAAAAATATTCTTAATATGATAGAGATGAAACAGACGTTTCATCCCTTTGGCCATTCTCTTCCATCCTTCCGTTAACCCTAATTAAATGAAGGGCATTTATTTTTACATTTTCTTGATGTCCTTTATGTATGGCCCCGCCACGGAGCGAACATGCATACAGGGCCGTTTCTATTCTGGCTGCGGATTAGAACATCTAAACAAGACGGTGCTCTTCTAACAAACTTTCCTCAGAAAAAACAAAAATCTTTAATAGAAATGATGGAAGCTGCTCAGAGAAAATAGATCCTCTAACAGCGCCAGAATTAAAACGCTTCCTTGATATATCGATTTCCTCGTTGCTTTCCTTACTATTATTGCAATGATTCATAGAAACGGCTTGTTTGCAATACAATAAAACAAGAAGGAGCCTCCTACTTTTTCAAAAATAATTTAATTTTTTATAGAAATTTAACGGTTAATTACTGTATAATAGCTACAATTTGTGTTTGATAAAGGGAGGGTATTTATGCGTACCTATCAAGTTGATGAGCGGCCGCCGGTTGCGGCGATGATCCCGCTTAGTTTGCAGCACTTATTTGCGATGTTCGGGTCAACAGTCCTCGTGCCTATTTTGTTCGGCGTCAACCCGGCAACTATTTTGTTAATGAATGGGATTGGTACATTAATTTATCTTATTCTATGTAAAGGACAGGTTCCTGCTTACCTTGGTTCAAGCTTTGCGTTTATTTCTCCGGTGCTCTTGGTGCTCTCAACAAAGAGCTACGGAGCGGCGCTTGGCGGCTTTATCGCCACTGGTATTGTCTTTATTTTGGTAGCTCTCATTATTCGTGTGGCTGGAACTAAATGGGTAGATGTTATCTTCCCGCCAGCAGCGATGGGTGCGATTGTGACTGTTATTGGGCTTGAGCTTGTTCCAGTGGCTGCTGGCATGGCTGGGTTAGTTCCTTCGGGAGATGCGGATCCTGCAAAATGGACACCCGATGCAGATGTGATTACCGTTTCCTTGCTAACACTTGGCATTACGATCGTTGGTAACGTCATGTTCCGCGGATTTCTAAGGATTATCCCCATTTTAATTGGGATCGTCGCAGGCTACATTATTGCTGTCTTTTACGGGCTCGTTGATTTCCAGCCGGTAAAAGAGGCTCATTGGTTTGCTTTACCAACGTTTTACCGTCCAGAATTCGATTGGTCAAGCATGGCAATTATTCTGCCAGCTGCTCTTGTAGTTATCGCTGAGCACATTAGTCATCTTGTTGTTACACAAAACATCGTCGGCCGTGACTTAATGAAAAAACCAGGCTTAGGCACTTCTTTACTTGGAAACGGGATTTCAACAGTCATTTCTGGCTTTGTTGGCTCTACTCCGAATACTACCTATGGAGAGAATATCGGTGTCCTCGCTTTAACGAGAGTATATTCGACCTGGGTAATCGGTGGGGCCGCAGTGATGGCGATCATCCTGTCTTTCCTCGGCAAGCTGGCCGCTTTGATTTCTACGATTCCTACAGCGGTTATGGGTGGCCTTTCGCTTCTGCTGTTCGGAAGCATTGCCGTATCTGGCTTGCGCATGCTCGTTGAATCGAAAGTAGACTATTCCAAAGCGACCAACATGATTTTAACGACTGTTGTACTCGTTATTGGCCTTAGCGGCGCTACTTTGAAATTCGGCAACTTTGAGTTGAAAGGAATGGCTCTTGCAACTATCATCGCCATCTTTGTCAGCCTGTTCTTTGCCATCATTGACAAGCTAAAAATATCAAATGACTATGAACAATAAAAAGCAGCCCTCGGGCTGCTTTTTGGTCGTTTGCTTCAGAATTAAATGTGGGCAGTCAGTAAACTATTTTTATTGGTCGGTATGGCGTGTAAACGACTCAGCTTGCCAAACATTTATCCCTTTTGCTGGCTAATTCTAATCTGATAGGCCAGCCAGGTAGCTGCCGCTGGGAATAAAAAAATGAGCGGAAGCACACGAATCCAATAGACAATATCATTAATTGCTCCTGTGCTGTCTGAGAAGAGCATAGAACTGAGAAAGAATACAAGGATGGTTAAGGCTAGAAGAAATACAGTCACTTTGCTAATTATCCCTTTAGCTCGCTTGTATTTTTCAACAATCGTTGACCGGCCTGTATAAATGGGCCTCGTTCCCGGAACAGCAGAAAAAATGTGCATGCCTCTTGCTGAACAAACAGGATTCCATCCGCCTGCTCTAAAATAGCATAGTAACCCTCCATCTCCTCTATAGGAACGTCTTGATAGTCAAGACTATAGATGAGGTGGCGAGGATTGCTTTTTCGAAGCGTATAACCTAACGGTGCAAAAGATTGAAGGATCCACCCTTTTTTGGCAGCTTGCTTAATTTTTTCATATTTTTTCCTTCAGAGAATGCCAAGCCGCCTGATGAAATATAACGCTTGTCCTTCTGTTTTTTCATTTTCCTTCCCCTCCTCTAACAGTTGGAATGACAGCTCGCCTTGTTGAACCGTATGACTTCGCCTGCTTACTTCATTGCAGAGCTTATTTTTGCCCTTTTCGGTAGCTTTATAGATTTTTCGCCTACTATGTGTGAATTCCAGCAAAGTAATGAGTCCCGTGATTGTTCAATCGCATAGACTTCATTATATCCATTACCGATATATCATATAATGATATAACAAATATCTCCAAATGATTTGTCAATAAAAATAAGCTGCCGGAAAGTTCCCGGCAGCCCCAACTGTTATTCCTTTACTTGATATGTCCATCCTTCTTCCTGGTACACTTTCTTTTCTTTCATCAGCTTGCCAAGAGCCCGCTTAAAAGCACCTTTACTCATCGAAAAACGCTTTTCAATTTCTTCCGGGAAGCTCTTATCGCTATAAGGCATAGAACCGCCTCTTTGCAGTAAGTATGCGTATACTTTTTCAGCGTCGTCTTGTTGAACTTCCTGCTTTCGTCCAATAAGAGACACATTAACAGAGCCATCCTCTTTTACATCGATAATACGCCCATCTACCTTCTGTCCGAGCCGCGGCTCTTCTTGCCGCTGAGACTCATGAATGAATCCGCGATAGCCTTCTGCTGTAATAATAAATGTGCCCACCTTCGTTGCACGATAAACAATGCCCGTTATATCCTTATTAAAATCTTTCTTAGAAGCTTTGGTAAACTGTTTAGCCATTACCTCTTCTGTAGCCGGCTTGGCAAATAGACGGCCTCTCTTATCAAGCCTCAACGTGCAATAAAGTCGGTCTCCAACAATTGGCCGCACGGAATATAGGAACGGCAAGTCATCTTCCGACACGAGTATATCTTTTGTAATGCCGATCGAAACGAACACACCGAGCTTTTCCTCTACACCAACAACTTCTACCCATTCATACGTATCTTGTGTAATCATCGGCATCTTCATCGTTGCCGCAAGTCGTCCCTGATGATCTTGGAAAAGAAAAACTTTCACCGGTTCATCGGGGTCAAATCCTTCTTGTATCTCCGAATGATGCAGCAAAACTGTTTCTTCTCCGTCTGTCAGAAACCAGCCAAATGGCGCTTCATTTTTCACATCCAATGTGACAATCGTGCCAGCTTGTAAATTATACATATAGGGTAAATCCTTCTTTCACTTATATTTATTAACAATTTTCCCGTTTCGGCTTTAATTATAACAGGCTTTTGGGCAGGCGCATCGTTTCTGTAAAAAAACTTCATTCCAGAGAATGAAGTTTTTTACAAATTAATTTATTTTTTGCAGTTCAAATACTCGCTTTGGTGATTTTCCGTTGTTATCTACTGTGAGAATGAGACCGACGTTCGGAGCAAAATAGTAGTAGAAGTTTTCCGAATCCTTGATCTCAATGACATGTTGGAAAGTGCCTGCTGGTGTCTTAACTGTTTTATTGACTGATAGGACACGATGATGAACGCCGTAAAGATCATCCTTCCAGTAGCTTCCTTTTTTTAGCGGCAGCTTAATATTCAAAAAGATGAAATCAGAATTGGCCACACCTAAGCGCATCCACTCTTTATTCTCTCTATAAGCATACCCATTGTCCCCGTTCACTGTCCAAACATCCCAGCCGTATGCTGTTCCTTTGTATGCCCAATTTTCCTTCCCATTCTCTACATCATAATACGTATATCGATGTTTTTTATTAAGCTTTAACCCGTAATACACTGTTCGATATTCTTTGTTTAATTCATACTGCACATCTTTTGGAACAGGTGTAAATTTAGCATAGGAATTTTTCTTAATAAATGTTTTTTTATAAAGATGATAATACCCTTTTGTGACTGCAAATACGCTTGCTGTCTGGCCTTTTTTCAACGTTTTTACTTTTACAATTTTCCCCTTTGATCGTGTAAATAAAGGGGTATCTTTTAAGATAGTTACTTTGCCGATCGTCCCTTGTTTTAATTCTGTCCCATCCCAAATAACGGCGGCATCCGCTTTTGAGAAAGGCAACGTGATAGCGGATGAACAAATCATTGCAACTGCCATTAAGAGACACGCTATTTTTTTCATCATTTTTCCCCTTTTCTAGTAAAATATCCCTTTAATTATAACATGTAAAAAGTAGCTCGTCCGTATCGTTTAATAAATTTAAAAAAGGGGAAGTTAAATTATAATTAACGCTCTAAAAAAGGTGGTAAACACAATGAGTAAAAAAAGAGGCTTATCTTCTTTAATCAGGCTAGCTATTAAATATGGACCGATTCTCTATCCTATCGTTAAGAAAATGCTGGATAAACGCAAAGCCGCCCGGGTTATGCCTACTCAAAGATAAAAACTCCAGGCAGACGCCTGGAGTTTTTTACAAATTAATAGGAGTTTCTTCTGTTACCTGATTGTTCTGCAAGTCCCTGCCAGTGATAACCAGTTTATAAGTGCCCTCAGGCATTCTCTTTACATTTTCATTTGTCCCATTCCAGGAAAGACGGTGACTTCGGGCCGGCAACGCCTTTTTATTCAACAACGTTTTGACTAGTTGTCCTTTATTATTGTAGACAGCCGCCGTGACAAACAAGCTTTTATTAATGGTAAATTTGATATTTACATTTGTTTGAGAAGCTGAGGAAGCTTCATTAACGGCTTCTGCCTTAATAGAAGGCGGCAAGTTATGGATCAATTTAACTGCTGCTTTCTTCGTTAAAGATTGATGATTATCGAATGTCCGGAACACAATGGAATATTTTCCCGCCGGTGCTATGGTACCGTCTGCCAGCTTTCCATTCCAATAGGCAACAAAGCCGCCTTTTTGCGGTGCTGCTCCGCTTATAAGCGTGCGGACATTTTTTCCATTTGCACCTTCTACATACACCGTTCCTCTCATGCTACCGCTCACAGAAAGTCCAGCTCTAAGATTATTGCTGCCGGTGACTTTAAATTCCGTTGTATTAAGTGAAATGCTTCCCATCGGTTCAGGTGTTGCTGCAAGCGCCTTATATGCATCAACGCGACCATTCCCATAAAAAGAATCCCATGATTTCGTTCCTAGATCTACAGATGACTTGTATAAAATCCGTGTGACCTGCTGCGGAGATAAAAAAGGATTTTTTGACAAAACGAGTGCGGACGTTCCTGAAACAACCGGAGCTGCCATAGAAGTGCCATCCATATAGCTATAGGAGTTATTGACCGTCGTTGATAAAATGCCTTCCCCTGGCGCTGATAGATTAATATAGCGACCAAAATTAGAAAAGTCAGCGATTTTATCCAACGAGCTGGTCGCACTGACGCTAATAACGTTAGACAAAGCAGCTGGGTAAAATGGCAAACTGGTATCCTCATTTCCGGCAGCTGCAACAACCATTGCACCTTTATTGATAGCATAGTTTGCCGCATATTCTATAACATTGCTATACGAATAGCTTCCCAGACTTAAATTAAGAATGTCAGCTCCTTTATCCACTGCATATATCATCGCTTCAGCAATCGTATAACTATCTGCATACTCTCCTTGAAATACATTAATTGGCATAATCTTTACCCCTGGAGCGACACCCGTTACACCCGAGCCATTCATAGCCGCCCCAATAATCCCTGCAACGTGTGTGCCATGGTTATCAAACGGCAAAGCGGTACGGCCAGTTACTGCGTTATACGGATTCACAAGACGACTTTTAAACTCAACATGACGCGTATCCATTCCTCCGTCAATAACTGCGACCGTAACTTGGGAGCTGCCGCGTGTTCGGTCCCATGCTTTCGGTGCGTTAATCTTTGAATGAAACCATTGGCGATTATAATAAGAATCGCTTGGCTTAAATGTATTAGTAAGCTGATAATTGGGCTCTACTTGTTTAACTGCCTCTTCCTTCATTAACTCAGCTGCTACTGTTGACAGCTCTTGTTTTTTCTTAATCGATGCATGGACAAAAAGACCATGCTGCAGGCTATCTTCTTCGGATAAACCATATCTTGTATAAATCGCTTGCCGTTCCGCTTTCTCCAGCGCACGATTAAACTGAATGATCAGTTCTCCTTTTGCATAATCCCCCTGAAATTTCTCCTCCACTGGCTGCGATGGCTCAGCAGCTTTTACCTGATCTGTTCCTGTTGTAAATATAGTACACGCTGTCACCAAAGCAGCCGTGCTAACTACGGCTGCCTGTCGCAACCTTGATCTGATCCCCATCCTGCTTCCTCCCATTTCATTCATAAAGTGCTAATGTATTCCTTTGCTAACGGGAATATTATAGTTTTTTTATCCCCTGGCGTCTATCTAATTTTTATGACAATAAACGGTGAAGCGAAGGCACAGGCGGACACAAGCTAGTGAAAAGCCTGATAAACAGGCAACTGATCAAACATAACGCCGCTAACTTTTCAGAGCTGTGCTGCTGTTTTCGTTTTCGTTTAATTTCTTCCTGTTTATGTTATAATAGAAAGGAATGTAGTTTCACTGGCTTCTACCCGCTTTTTTAAAGCATTTTGCCCCTTTGTTACATACAGCAAAAGAAGATGAACGTTTCTATTTGATGGTCGTTGGGTAAATAGGATTAGACGAACTTTTAAGAACGGAGATGAAGAAAGATGAACGCAAAAAAATTATTGACTTATGGATTAGTAGTAGCGATCATGCTGCCAAAGATCAAAGAAAGATTGGAAACGCAACAGCTACGTAAATCCTATCAAAATGCGCATCGTGTGCGTATGAATCATAACAGCATTCTGGGGAAAATCTCCGGCTAAAACTAAAAATTAGGTAGTTGAACGGCAAACTCGGAAAGTACAAAAGTACTTTTCGAGTTTTTTATTTCTTTTCCAATGTTTGCTTTCCCTTTCACTTAGTAAAATGGTTTGTCAGTAGATTGCAGTTAATCTTTTTGAGACAAAGTGGTATAATTAGGAAAGATTGGAGGAGTACGTATGGCCCTGCATAACGTAATGGAGGATATTATAAGAGGAATCCTCTCGGATCAACTCGATCATTTGCATCTTTCCTGTAAATGCCAAAAGTGCCAGGAAGATATCTTAGCGCTTTCTCTAAATAAGGTGCCTTCAAGGTATATCGTCGACGACAAACGACAACCGTTAGTAAAAGCTAATTATATGATTAACACACAAGATCATGCCAATATAGTAGCGGCTGTTGCCCAGGCGGCGGCTGTTGTCTCTGCCAATAAACGCTGTACCATCCCAGAAGAATAGCCTATGGGTTAAAATGAAATATTTTCAAACAAAAAACCGCCCAAAAGGACGGGTTTTTTTGTTAGACGCCGAGAACAGCTGTTGTGCTAAAAAACTCTTTGTACAAGGCTTTTAAGACGTTATTCGTCTCTTCTTCCTTAATGCCAAAAACAAGGCTGACTTCAGATGAACCTTGGTTAATCATTTCAATATTTGCTCCAGCTTGCGAAATAGCAGTTGTCGCTCTTGCTGTTAAGCCTTTCGTATTGTTCATCCCTTCACCAACAAGAACAACCATAGCAAAATTATGTTCAATATGAACATCATCCACGTTTAATTCTTCGCGGCACTTTTTGATGATTCGTTCTTCTTTTGCTGGAGTGAGTTGGTGGCTGCGAACAATAACTGACAGATCGTCAATTCCTGAGGGAGTATGCTCATAGGAGATTTCTTCTTCCTCCAAGATTTGAAGCAGGCGTCGGCCAAAACCAAGTTCGCGGTTCATTAAATACTTGCTGACATAAATGGTAGAAAATCCACCATCTGCAGCGATTCCAATAACTGGACTGTTTGAATATTCACGCTCAGCTACAATCATCGTTCCTTCCGCAGAAGGATTGTTTGTATTTTTTATACAGACTGGAACAGAATGCTGGAATGCTGGCATTAACGCTTCATCATGAAAAACAGAGAATCCAGCATAAGATAGCTCTCGCATTTCCCGGTAAGTCATCCGTTTAATCTCGACCGGATGGTCAACAATCTTTGGATTAGCAGCAAAAACTGAATCTACATCTGTAAAGTTTTCATAAAGCTCCGCACGGATAGCTGCTGCTAAAATGGAACCGGTAATATCAGAGCCTCCGCGGGCAAACGTCATCATGATTCCATTCTTCGAGTAGCCAAAAAATCCTGGAAAAACAACAATCCCTTTGCGATCGCGCAAATTACGCAAATTCTCATATGCCTCAGGCAAAGCACGGGCTCGTCCAGGTTCATCGCTGACAATTAAGCCCGCTTCCTTCGGGTTAACATATTCAGCTTCCAGGCCGATGCTTGAGAAATAAGCAGCAATTAACTTGGCATTATTATCTTCTCCGCTCGCCTTCAATTGATCAACGAATAAATCCCGGTTTTCTTTGCTTTGTTTTACACGGTCACGCAAGTCTTGCTCAATTACTTCAACAATTTCGTTATCCAGACCGAGCTCGGCTGCTATATCTGCATACCGTTCTACGACCGCCTGTAATTCTTGCTCCGCATCCTTTTCAGAAAGGGAAGCTTCTGCCAGGCTGATCAGCAGGTCGGTTACTTTAATATCGTCATCAAAACGTTTACCTGGGGCGGAAACAACTACAATTTTTCGCGCAGCGTCTTCTTTAATAATGGCAGCAACCTTCTTGATCTGTGCTGCACTCGCTACGGAAGTCCCCCCAAATTTACATACCTTCATTCCCACTTCACTCCTTAATCGCTGTTAGATTTTCATGATGGAAAAAGTTTTATTTGAAAGATTATACCACTGTCTGCATTAAAAAAGAAGAAATAATCTGATATTTGCTCAAGCAATTAACAGTCCTCTCCCATGTCCCGCTTGTTTATTTCATTTAATTTAGGGAATATCTATTACATGTACGCTAGTATTGCTGCAAAACTGTCATAAAAGGAGAATGCACACTAATATGAAAAAAAATAAATCTAGAGGCAATAAAGCAGCCATGACTGCTCTCGCTCTTGGCGCGGCCTACCTTCTCAGAAATGAAAAATCCCGAAGTAAACTGATGAATCAAATTAAGTCAATGGCAAAATAAATGTGCCTATATAGTGCTGGAAAACAAAATATTCCCCACGGCTTGATCTGATTAAACCGAACGCCATCCGTCTGCTATCACACAATTTTTGCCAAGAATATTTTGTTACTTGAAAGCGCCGAGGAATGTCCCCGGCGCTTTTGTTTTATTGGTTACTATCTGTTATTCGATTTTCTAATCCCGGTGTGATATTTGGATGTGCTTGGAGATAATCTCTGAACATTTCCCAATCGACAAAGCCCGGTTCGCTGACACGGCCTTCTTCATATGCTTTGCCAAACATTTCGTAGCCGTCTCCGCCTTTAGCTGTAAACGTGTTTGTCGCCACGACGTATGATTCATTGTCAGCAAGCGGCACATAGCCTTCAGCTGTTTTCACTTCTGCTGTTTGCACCCGTTCACCGACCGGTTTGCTGCTGTCATAAGTAAATTTTAATCCAGACATTTGCAAAAAGCCGCCGAACTGTGCTGGCGCTTCTTTAACGCTGTGTTCAAGAGCGGCACGAATTTCTGCTCCCGTCAAATTCATGATGGCAAGCGAATTGCCAAACGGCATAACTGTCAGTACTTCATCAAGCGTGATGTCGCCTTCATCAATAGAAGCACGGATGCCACCGCCGTTTTGCACAGCAATAACGGTATCTTTATTAATCGTTCTTGCTTTTTCGAGCATGCTATCTGTAACTAGATTGCCCAGATTGGTTTCTTTCGTCCGAGCATCGGCACGTTCACCGTTTAAAGCAACCGTTGTTTTACCAACGACTGTCTTTTTCTTTTCATCAATTGCCGGTTTATATTTGGCTAGAATTCCTGCTGCTTCCGCATCATCTTTGAGTACGTAGGTGCCATCTTCCTGCTTTGCGTCAATTTCAATCAATTTGCCAGCATGCCCAATGACTTTCCCGTTTTCATCAAACTTGACATCCAATGTGCCTAAATATTTATTGTATTCATTTGCTTGGACAATAACCGTCGGCTCTTTTCCTGTTGATTCCAATACAGGCTCTTCAAGCAGATCATGAGAATGGCCGCCAACAATAACGTCAATGCCTTCCACTTCTTTCGCCAGCGTCACATCATTATCGCCGCCCCCATCTTTAAAGCCAATATGCGTTAAAGCGATAATTTTATTGACTCCTTGCTTTTCAAATGCGGCAACGGTCTCTTTCGATCTTTCTAAATAATCTTCAAATGCAACCCCTGCACCAGGGCTAGAAATATCGACCGTTTCTGCTGTTGTTAAGCCAAAAATACCGATCTTTTCCCCATCCACCTCTTTGATAATACCATCGTACACTTTTCCATTATCCGGAAGAGCGGATATCCCGCCTTTAACAAATCCTTTAACATTTTCATCGCTCGTAAAGTTGACGTTTGCACTTACAAAGGGAAACTTCGCCTTAGCAATAAAGTTAGCGAGCGGCTTTGTGCCTAAATCAAACTCATGGTTGCCGAATGTCATGGCATCGTAGTCGACTAAATTCATAAATTCTAAGTCAGCCTGACCTAAATACTCGTTAAAATAAAGGGTGCCGGAGAACACATCGCCAGCGTCTAACAACAAAGCATTCGGCTTAGCATTCCGCACTTCCTTAATAGCGGTTACTTTTCTAGCTATATTTTCGATGTGTGCATGTGTATCATTGCCATGCATAACTGTTAAATCAAATTCTTTAGCAGGCTTTTCAGACAAGCGATGGAGGAATAGTGCCCACTCTCCGCGCTTTAAATGATCATCTGCCCCGAAGCGGCTGCTCGTTTTTCCTTTTGTTACTCCGCTCTTAATAAGGACATCCACATACTTAGCCCATTTGCTGTTTACATCAGTGAATGAGGTTTTTGTGACGCTCTCATCAATGTTAAGGTTGTAAGCTAAAGCGAGCAGACGGGCTGTCTCATTACGGGTAATAGGAGCAGCTGCACCAAATGTACCAGCTTTTTTCCCAGCTACAATCCCCTTCTCAGCGAGTGCATTGACTGCCCACTGACCTCGTTTTGGCACATCTGTAAATCCAGCATTTTTATATGTACCCTTTGGATCGATACCTAAAGCTAGAGCCAGCTGAATCGCTGCATCCACACGAGAAATTGAAACATCGGTGCCAAACTGACTAGCAGTTAATCCCTCTGTAATTCCCTTGTCTGTTAAATAGGATACTGCTTCCGCATATCTAGCAGGCACATCCTTAAAGGAACTATTTTCGGCTGAAACCCCAATAGGGCTTACTGCCGGCACCACGATAGCAGCTGTTGCTGTTAAAGCTAGGAACTTTTGAGATGATGCATGTCTTTTTCCCAAATTCTACTCCTCCTTTTATGGAAAGAAACCTATATTAAAAGATTAGTAGTTTTCTGAAAAAAAGCAACCTATTAAGGATAAAACTTTAATTAGATGATTACTCTACTATAAACTATGATAATTTAACCAGGTATTTAGACCCTACGTTTGCGTTTGAAGGATCATAAATCAAAAAAAAACATCTTTTTTCCTTGTTATCTTATTCATATATTTGTCTGCAACCTATTAACCTAGTGTTATCTGCTCATTTTGCAAAATAAGATATTAAAATATTTACTGTTTTGCTAAAATATGTATGTGACTAGACAGATTATACGTAAATGGGGTGTATCAAGTGAGAAAAGTAACAAAACTTTTAGTGGCTTCCTTATTGTCACTAACTCTTTTAGTGCCGTCTGTAAGTGCGGCATCGTCCGCAAGCCTGGAAGGAAGTTCAGAAGGCAAGACTTCGATGGATAGCCATGCGACAGCGGCAAACGCAACGAAAGCAGCATCATTTAGCGATGTGCCGAAAAATTTCTGGGCTAAGGATTCTATTGACTACCTTGTTCAAAATGGGATTATTTCCGGCTATAAAAATGGGAAATTTGGTGTGAATGATCCGATTAAACGCGAACATGCGGCAATCATTTTAGCAAAAGCACTTGGCGTGGATAAAGAATCTGCTCCAAATCCGGGATTTAGAGATATTCCTGTTACTCATCCTGCCTATGATGAAATTGCTGTTTTAACAAAATACGGTGTTTTCAGCAAGGCGAAATATTTTAACCCGAGCGGCAAGTTAAAACGCTCCCATATGGCTAAAATCATCACAGAAGGCTTTGGGTTTGACTATTCTTACCTAGTTTCCTTTAAAGATGTGAAAAGCAGTGATCCATTCTACAAATATATTGCTACTCTTGGCAGTGCTGGAATTGCTGGCGGCAGCAATGGCTACTTCATGCCAAATAAGACGCTTAACCGCACAGAGTTTTCCGTCTTTGTCGCTCGTGCTCTTGAACCGCGTTTCCGTACCGGCGTTCAAGTAGACGTTCAAAGCGTACAATATTTATCAGACGGCCGTTTGAAAATGAATCTGATCATGTATAACAATACTCGTCAGTCAGCATTTAACATTAAAGGAAAATATGAACTTTATGCAGGCAGAACGCTCGTTGCCAAAACAAGCACAGCTAGAGAGTTCAAGAATGTAACTATCGGCGCTAACCAGAAAAAAGCCGTTACCTTCTATTTCTCAACAAGCGAGATAAAAAACAAAGTCAGCTTGAAAGATATCTCTCTCGGCTATGAGCATTCTTGGAAATACTATCAGTAATCAAAAAGCAGGATCCATTAAGGATCCTGCTTTTTCTTTTTTACAGCCTGTCAGTCCGGAGGGATAGGAGTCACTCCCCGTTCTCGTTCGGCATTGATAAGCCCGCCTATTAGAAGGACAATGGCAGTAAGATAAAACCACAGTGTAAGGATGATCACTCCAGCAAGCTGCCCATAAATACGCGTGTAGTTGACTGCACCGGCATATTCACCGAAGATAACAGACATAGCCTGCCAGCTGATCCCGGCAAAGACAGCGCCCGGAATCACGGATTTCAACTTTTGCTTGCCGCTTGGCAAAATTTTGTAAAACAAAATAAAAAAGCCAAATAAAAATAATGTTCCGAGCCCCCATTTGATCGCTGTCCAGGTTTTAAGAAAAGGGCTCGCGGTTTCAATCGTACCGATCACCTCTGCTGATATCAACAAATGAAGCAAATGCTCAGCCAAGGGAATAAGCAGGGAGAGCGGAACAAGAAACATAAAAATAAGCGTAACTCCTAGATCTCGTATCACCCCTTTTAAAAAACGAAGAGGACGTTTGATTCGATACGCTTCATTTAATGAGCGAACTAGCGATTGAATAGCCATGGAAGACAGCCAAAATGTAGAAAAGAAGCTCAAAGAGATTAATTGACCTTTTCCTTTTTGCAAAATCGCTTCCACATTTTCATGAATGAGAGCATATGTGTTAGCCGGCGCATAAGGACGTATAACACTGAGTATGTCGTTTTCCTTGATAGGAAGAAAGCTCACTAATGAAAGCATGAAAATTAGAAAAGGTACGATGGACAGCAATAAATAATAAGCTGTCTGAGCTGCATGGTCAAAAAACTGTTCAGTAAAAAAGCGAATGCCTATCCGCTTTACGAACCTTATAAAACGCATGGATTCATCTCCCCCGCTTGCACTTTCTTAACAACAACTCTTCTCTAGTCAAATCTCTTATTTAAATTAGTATATCCCGGAAATTAACTGAACTAACGGCTATGTGATTGAATTTACTTAGAAGCATACAAGAAGAGTCCACGTATAGCTCCCACATACATTTAAGTATTTTGTTCTTTTAGCTCCGATGTTTACCGTAAGCTCCACCACTAAGTATGAAAGAATATAAAAAGAGCAGAGAAATTCTCTCTGCTCTTTTATTAGTTCCGTTCATATATTATCTTGGCTGGTCATCAATCGTTCCGCTGTGCACCATCAGCATGGACATCAGTGCAGCAACATAAATAGAGACCGCTGGTGCTGTCAGCACATGTCCCGCTGTTGTGGCAATGCCTAGCGCTAAAATAAAGCCGACGCCATACATAACATAAGGGATGGTGAACGTTTCTCGTATTTGGGAAACGAAGTAAATGATAAAGCGAACAGCATAATATAATAGTGGGGCAATAAGATATAAAAAGCCGATAATGCCGAGTGAGAAGAAGAGATCGTAAAAATCCATCTCTATCATCTTAGGCTCTTTCCCTGGTTCCGGCATTTCATAGTTTCCGGCAAAGCCCATACCAAACATTTTCTGCAGGACGGGCGCTTCTGCAAAATCCTGCTTAAAATCGGCTAAGTATTTCTCCCGACTGCTGAATACAAGGTTTTGGAGCTGTTCCTCAGTAATCGTTGGCTCTTGCTGTGTATCTTCTGGCTCCTCTTCAGGCTCTTCTGTCACTTCCTTCTTCGGTTCCTCTTTGTTTATATCAATGTTCAGAATGCCAAGGTGAGCATACATATTATTAAAAACAGGTGTAAACGGAGTAGAAACCGCTAGTGCAGCAAGAAGAAGAAGAGAAACTAGCATATTTGCCCTCGTTTTTTTCGTCCGTTCCTTCGTTAAGTAAATAATCAAAAGAGAGATACACGCAGCGATTAGGACAATGACGATTCCCCCATAGCCTACTTTCGTACCGAGAAACAGCATAGAAATGGACAGTAAGATAAAGGGAATCCAGTAATAACTCGTTTTAAAAGATTTCGTTTTCTCGATCGCATAAACTGCGGTCACTGGTAAAATAATGGCCATGATGGCACCAATTTCATTTCCGGCAAAAAACCATCCAGTAAAACCGATTTTTGTATGGGAGTAGTTGGATAAGCTCGTACCAGTCAGAAAGGATACAATGAACACGGCACTGATAATAATGGAAGAATATAAGAAGTATGCTGTTGTTTTCTCTATCAATGGCACACGTTGCTTTTTCAGCTGTAAATACAACATATTAAAGCCTAAAAATAAGATTGGAAAGTAAATGACCTTATTGTAGAATTTTAATTCTTTAAATAAAAAGTATGGATCCTTTAAGTTCATGTTAACTGCAATATTGATCCCGATGACAACGGCTAGTCCAATTAAATAAAAAATGTACTTTTTTGCAAGCCGGCTTGAAAAAGCCAATTTCAGTAATATTAACAAAATTACCGCCATATAAAGTACGCGAACGATGACACCAACCGTAAGATTCACATTTAAAATCATGAGAGATGCCGTAGTCATTACGTCAATAACCGGCTGCAACACTAAAAATATAAGCAGCAGCAAAAATGTCTTCTGATTCAGCATGTTGATCTGTTCCTCTTCCCTTTCAATTTCCTTTTATATAAACGATTAAAATAATCTGTCAATCGTTGCTAATTTCTTATGTTGTTTCCATTCAAACCAGACAATAAAGCCTTAACGGCCCGGCCTATGTACAAAAAGCACCTTTTCCATTATATCACAAAAACGAAATAATCTTTCGCAAAATTTGAGCCCAAATTTAATTGCCGCCTTTGTATTCTATCATCTTTTTCTCTTCCATACTATCTATTTCATATGATAACTTTCACGTTTTAAACATCCTTTCTCTATCATATTTTAAGATAAGGAGGCAGAGAATCGCCCGTTGCTCTTTTACGTCGCTTTTTGTCCTTTACAGCAACCATTCCCCCCTTTATTTCCCTAACATGCCACAGGAAAATCATTCAGTTTACAAGAGGCAATTGTAAGTTTTTCTATAATTTAGTAGTATAAATCTATCATGACAATCGGAGGGGAAGAAAATGAGAAAGTGTGGTGCTTGCGGGCATACAAATGAAGCAGACGGAGTATTCTGTTCCAAATGTGGAACTTCTCTAGATACCCAATCTTCACGCACTACCGGCCGCGAGGAAGCAAATAGCAAAAGAGGAAACTCGTCGAAAAAGAAAATCCCCCTTTTGCTGGCCTCAGTTGCCATTTTATTAATCATTCTATTTACCGGCTACCAAATGCTCAATAAAAAGTATAGTGAAGAAGCAGTCATTGAACAGTTCAAGACCGCTTTATCAAAAAAGACAAAAATGCTTTAAAACAGCTGATCGTTCCAGCTGACTCTCGGATAAAGGTAAGCAGTGAAAGCTTAGACGCTTTATTCATGCTGATTGATAAGGAGCCTTCACTCGTTCAGGATATTGAAGAATCTCTACATAACGAAGGTCTGGGCAGTAACCTGTTTTATTTGCGGGAAGATGGCAAGCATTATGGCTTGTTCAAACGCTACGTCGTAGATACACCCGGGTACTTTATTCATACAGATAGCACTAGTGAAGGAACCACTGTTTATTTAAATGATAATGAGATCGGCGTGTTGGATAAGGCAAAGGAAGCACAAGAGTTCGGTCCTTTTTTAGCAGGTTCTTATAAAGTAAAAGGAATGAAAAAATCCGCAGCTGGCTCAACAGAAGATGAAGTTGTCCTTGAACTGGCAGGGACGAAAATAGAAAAAGAAATCACCTTAAACACAGGCAATTCTGAAGAAGAAACAGAAAAGGAAGAAGTGAAGGAAAAAACAGTAGTAAAAGAAGTAATTAGGGAAGTTGCTCCCAAGTCATCACAGGCCAGCTATTCATACTATCTTATCCCTCATAGCGATTATGCCTACTTAACTTATGATGATTTATCCGGCTTATCCAAAAGCGAACTTCGACTCGCAAGAAATGAGATATATGCTCGACACGGTTATATCTTTAACTCAAAGGATTTGCAAAATTACTTTAGCAGTCAATCCTGGTACAGTCCAAACCCAGGATATGGCGGCAGCTTAAGTTCTGTAGAGAAGCACAATGTAGACTTCATCAAGTCATTTGAATAGGAGCTTTGCATATGAAAAAACTCTCTATCGCTGCCGTTTTGATCGCCTGTTTTCTATCATTCCTTCTTTTAAAAATAGATTCACGCTCGGAACAAGGACTTTTGAACAGCCTGTTCACTGAAGAATCGAAAGACAGCAGCCCGGCAATCGAAAAAAATGTGAACAACGAAACGAGCGAGAAAAATCAATCAATAGAAGAAACTCTCTCAGCTAATGAGCATCCGAAGGAAAACAAACACACGGAAACTGTGGCAGAGGAACAAAAACCGAATGCCGCCACAAAGATTGACGATCCACCCGCACCTAAAGCGATTGATAAGCCGTTCCTTGTTGTTATCGACCCTGGCCATCAGGCAAAAGCAAACCTTGAGCAAGAACCCATTGGGCCAGGCGCCAAAGAAACGAAGTATAAAGTAACGGGCGGTACAACGGGGGCGGCTACAGGAAAACCAGAATATGTTCTTACTCTTGAAGCCTCTAACCTGCTCAAATCACAGTTAGAACAAAGAGGAATAAAAGTCATCATGACCCGCACCATGCATGAGGTAAACATTAGCAATCAGGAGCGAGCGGAAATTGCCAATAAAAACGGCGCCAATTTATTTGTCCGCATCCATGCAGATGGAGCAGAAAGCGCGGCTGTGAACGGATTTTCTGTTTTAGTGCCAGCAAAAGAAAGTCCGTACACTAAATCCATTTTTGAGAAAAGCTATCAAGCTGGCCAATCTGTATTGAAAAGCGTTTCCGCAGAGGCTCCTCTTCACCAGGGCGGTATTTTCTTCAGAAGCGATATGTCAGGCTTTAACTGGTCCCGCGTACCTGTCATTCTTCCAGAGATCGGATTCATGACGAATCCGGAAGAAGACCGAAAGTTATCCGACAGCGCCTACTTAACGAACTTAATGTCCTTGCTTGCCGACGGCATTAAAAATTATGCAAGCTCGACGGTTGATCAATAAATAATTAAAGCCGCCCTCTCCTTTAGAAAGAGGCGGCTTATTTTTTAACATTTCAAAAATATTTACGTTGCCCCTTCCCTGTACTATACTAGAACAAAATAATGAGCAGAAAGAGTGTGTATTTTGAATAGTATACAAACGTCGTCCACAGAAAAAAGCATTGTATTTATCGGCTTCATGGGTGTGGGGAAAACAACCATTGGCTCCCTTGTCGCTAAAAAGCTGGGTCGCCCCTTTGTCGACATTGATGAAGAGATCGAAAAAGAATATAACATGTCCATCAATGAAATTTT